>MHBK01000061.1 GCA_001804865.1 Lentisphaerae bacterium GWF2_57_35 | reverse complement strand
TCTATGCGCTGGCCATCGCCGCTTTGCAATCCCCGTTGGAAGAATACCTGGACATGAAACCGACCTTGGAGCGGCTTATCCTCAGGGAAATCAAGCGACGACAGGAAACAGGCTTATCCCTTGTCAGAGACGAGCTGAAAACCGGCTCCGAAGAAGAAGCGGCTCTCCTCGTCATGGGTTCGCGAATCTTGGGCGGATGGAACAGCGCCCTGCGCCGTATTGGCAAGACAGCACATTAGGCAACAAACGCAGCACGGCCTATAAACGATAACTTACCGATTTGCCGGTAGATCCACATTTTGAAGGGTCGCGCTCCGTCGCAACCGGGAGAAGAAGGTTCCGACAGAGCGGAACCCTCCAGGAATCATGTACTTGGATTGCTCGAAGGCGTGGCGAACCCGTTTTGCTATCCAACAAGTTTACAGTGCACATAAAAAGACCGTGCCAAGAGGACGGCGAGGCCGCCGTCCCTCCCGATGATTTTGGATGCCCGCGGGAGGGTCCGCGGCCTCGCGGATCATTCGGCAATCGGCAATTCCTCTCTCAGTCCATGCCCTGACTCAAAACGCGTTCAAACGCATCGTTTCTCGCCCAATTCTCCGAAATCGGCGCGTGTTTTTTAGGATTTATGTCATTTTCGAGGTCAAATCGCGTTTTTTCTAACGTTGTGACTGAAAAACCGGGCATTTTTTCGATTTCGTGGTCAAAAAGGGGCTCTTTGAAGAGTTTTAGAGGGTCTGGAAGGGCGCAATTCTTGCGAAAGCGAGGGGGAACGGTCATTTGGATTAAATTTGGGCGAAAAAGGGCTTTTCCGTGCACAGCCAAGGCCGTTTCACGACAAAAAACGCCTTGCGGAAGGCCTTTTCGGTCTCTGGACCACAAGGACCACACGATTAAGTCGGCCCAAGGGTCTTCCGGCACCTCGGCAAGCCGGTAAATGCCGCGATAAGCCTTGATCCAGTCGCCATTTTGGACGTGATAGCGATGCACTTCGTCCTGATAGCCCCACGCAACAGCCTGCTTGGCCGTGAAATAGCCTTTTTGCGGCTCCACGACTTCTTTCAGCCGATAATACAGCGCCAAGGAGGAAGTTCCCATACGTGGGAGTCATCATACTGCATAATTACTAAAATAAAAGTTTTTTGATGTTTTTCCGTGGGCGGGGTAAGCATTAGCCCTTGGTCCATAATATACCAGGGAGATTATCATGACCTTTCGTTCCGTTTGCGCGCTGATGTTGTTGTCTCTGCTTCTTTCCTTTCCTGCCTCCGCCCAGGTTCCGGGCCATTTGAATTATCAGGGGCGCTTGTTGTCCGGGACCAATTTGTACAATGGAACGGTCAGCATGAGGTTCAGGCTCTATACGAACGAAACCGACACGACGATCGTCTTCGAAAGCACGCAATCCGTGGCCGTGGCGGATGGCTTGTATGCCGCCAGGATCGGAGAAAACGTGTTGGTCGGCCACCTCGCGCTGACCTTGAGCCAGGGAGACATCTGGCTGCAGGTGGTCGTCAATGGAACGCCGTTGGAACCCCGCGAACGGCTCGCCTCGGCGCCGTATGCGATCTATCCCGGGCTGAAGGGTCAATATAACGCGGAGTGGAGCGCATGGGCTACCGTGGGCGGCGGTCTGAGCAATGCGGCGTTCAACGCCTACGGCACGATCGGCGGCGGCAAAAGGAATGTCGCGATGGGCATCGGGTCCACGATCGCCGGAGGGGAGGACAACGTCACGAGCAATATGCTTTGCGTTGTCGGCGGCGGCGCCCAGAATGTGGCCGGCAGCCTTGGACAGGGGTATGCGACGGTCGCGGGCGGCTACCAGTGCCGGGCCGTCGGTTTCGATTCCGTCGTGGGCGGCGGCTGGCAGAACGTCGCGACCGGCGAGAACGCCACCGTCAGCGGCGGCGACAACAACTTCGCGGGCGGGAAATCATCCACGGTCCCCGGCGGCAACCTCAATGTGGCGGGCGGCGATAACAGCTTTGCCGCCGGGCATGCCGCCTATGCGTTCCACAACGGCTCGTTTGTCTGGGCCGACGAAACCAGCGACTTCCCCTTCCTCAGCACCAGCAGCAATCAGTTTTTGATTCGGGCTTCCCAAGGCGTGGGCATCAATACAAACGCCACGCCCGAAGCCCTGACGGTCAACGGCAACGTGAAGGCCAAAGCCTTCATCGGCAACGGCGCTTCGCTGACCAACGTCAGCGGCAGCGCGATCGCCAACGGCTCCATCACCACCCAGCAACTCGCCGTTGCCTCGGTGGGCAGCACCCAACTGATGCCCTCGGCGGTGGGAGGCGCCCATCTGCAAGACGGAACCGCCGTGCGATCGATCAATGCGCTGACGGACCAAGTGACTCTGCAAGGAGCGGGCGGCATCACCGTCAGCAGCCAGAGTCAGACCCTCACCATTGCGAACGAAAACCAACTGCCGCCCAGCGCGATCGTGCTGTCGAGAACAAGCCCAAACGACGTGCTGGAAACGAATGGCTTCAACTTGGTATTCGAGACCCAAGACCGCGACTCGTGGACCCAGATAACCAACGACGCCGCTTTCCTGGGCCGCAGAAACGCGTGCGGCCTGTCCTTTCTCGGAAAGTTGTTTTTCTTTGGAGGTCAGGGAAACGGCGGAACAACCAATACCGTGTGGTTTTCGGATGACGGCGCGACCTGGTTTCAGGCGCCGTTCGCACAATGGGGCGCGAGGTATCGGGCCGCCGCCGCCGTGTTCAGCAATCGGATGTGGATTGCCGGCGGTTCGTTGACCGTCTCGGGAAACAAGACCAATGACGTCTGGTGGACGGAAAACGGTTTTGGCTGGACCGCGGCCACCCTGAACGCGCCCTGGGGCGGACGTGCTCTGCACCAGCTCCTGGCGTTCGACGGCAAGTTGTGGTTATTGGGCGGTTCGGGAAACAACTTTTCGAACGATGTCTGGAATACCACCAACGGTTCCAATTGGACCCGGGTAACGACGGCGCCCTGGTCCCGCCGGGAAGGTTTCGGAGCCTGCATCTTTAAAGACCGGATATGGGTGATGGGCGGCTATGGCGTCGGAGTTTCTCGAACCAACGATGTCTGGTCCTCGGCGGACGGCAGCAACTGGGTCTGCGCCACTCCGCAAGCCGAATGGGCCGCGCGCAGCGAACATGGCGCTCTGACCTATGACAACAAACTATGGGTGATGGGCGGCTATACCGGCTCCATCACCCAAACCAGCGATGCCTGGTATTCGGAAAACGGCAGCAACTGGACGTCGGCCGGCAACGCCGACTGGATGGCGCGCGCCGGGTTCGTGTCCATGATTCACAGTGGACGAATGTGGGCCGTCAGCGGACTGACCTCCAACGGAGTCTATGACGACGACGTCTGGGCCAGCGGCGCACCGGACAAGTCCGGCCGGTTCTTCTTGTACGAGAAGAGATGAGCGGCGCTTCTTGCTGAGGCCGTAGGTAAAAGCATTAAGAGGGTTTGTATTTTGGAGGGGCGCGCTCTGTCGCGACCGGAAGAAGAAGGTCCCGACAGAGCGGAACCCTCCAAAATCGTTGAGATCCTTTTTGGCGAAAGATAGGTCCATAAGATTTGTGTATAAAAGACAACCCGGAAACCCGATCTATTTCTAACCTCATTTTCCGGTTTATCCTTGCTTCCCTGGAGGCCAATCCTTAAGTAGAGTTACTTATATGACGACCTTGGATAATAATGTGTTTCACAACATTACGATTTGGACCGGCATGGCGGCCTGGTTCCTGGCGCAGTTTCTTAAGCTGTTGTTTTTTGCGATCAGGAACCGGAGCTTTGACCCGGCCTTTTTGTTCCGCTTGGGCGGCATGCCCAGTTCGCATTCCGCTTCGGTGTGCGCAGCCGCCACGTCCATCGGATTGCTGTGCGGATTCGGCAGCCCCATTTTTGCGGTCGCCTTTGGCTTGGCGATGCTGGTGATGATCGACGCGCAGAGCGTGCGCCGCGCCGCCGGCCAGCAAGCCCGACTGTTGAATCAGATTGTCGACGAGATGTTCAAGACCCACCGCTTTTCGCAGGAGAAACTTGTCGAGTTCCTGGGCCATACCCGGATCGAGGTGCTTTTTGGCATGGTCCTCGGCATCGCGACGGCCCTTTTCATCCATGCCTTCTGGGGGTAAGAAAAATGCCGCGGTCATATGCCATGGTGGGAGTCGGTGCGGTAGGCGGCTACTACGGAGGGATGCTCCATCGGGCCGGACAGGAAGTCCATTTCCTTCTGCACAACGATTTTGAACACGTCCGCACTCAGGGCTTGTTGCTGGAAACCCCGCAGTTCACCGAACGATATTCGAATCTGCATATTTACCAAGACGTTCGGGACATGCCCCGTTGCGATGTCGTGGTCGTCGCGCTTAAAACCACGGCGAACCAGCTCCTGCCCCACTTATTGCCGACGCTGGTTAAAGAGGGAGGAACCGTTCTGGTCCTGCAAAACGGATTGGGATCGGAAGACGAAGTCCATCGCGCCGTACCCCAGGCCCACATCCTGGGAGGATTGTGCTTCATCTGCTCCGGCAAAGCCGGACCGGGCCACATCCGGCAAACGGATTACGGCAGCGTGCGGCTTGGACAATATCGCGCCGACGCCCAGCCGTCCGGCCTCACGCCCTTAATGAAGGAAATCGCCGAGGACTTTCAGCGCGCCGGCGTGAACATAATTCTGGAAGAGGACCTCCTGGCCGCACGCTGGAAGAAGCTAGTCTGGAACGTCCCCTTCAACGGCCTGAGCGTCGTGCTGAACGCCTCTACCGACCGATTGCTTCAAAACCCGGCGACGCGCAAGCTTTGCCGGGCCCTGATGGACGAAGTCGTGGCGGGCGCCGACGCCGCCGGGCATCCGATCGATCCCGCGTTCGCCGACAAGATGATCGCCGACACCGAACGCATGAAGCCCTATCTTCCCAGCATGAAAACCGATTTCGACCAAGGCCGCCCCCTGGAAATCGAACACATCTACGGCCACCCTTTGCGCGCCGCCCAAGAACATGGCCTCACGCTGCCGCGCATGGAAATGCTTTACCAGTTGCTGAGCTTTATGCAACAAGCCCCGCGGTAACAGCAAACAGCATGTTATTAAAATCTATTTCGGCAGGATGCCGTTCTAATTCCAATTCATAATCTTAATCTTAATCGTAATCATAATCTCTCTTTCATCAAGCAGGGGAGGGATTAAGATTACGATTAAGATTACGATTATGAGGAAGATAGGAGAAGACCTGGACGAGGGCGTCCCGGCTTCAAAAGGCAAAGCAAAAGCGCGGCCCTACCCCGGCGAAGCGATGCCGCGGCGTTCCAGGAGCGTGCCGTCGAGGCGGTACAAGTTGGCAAGGGCTTTGAGGCAACCGATGACAGCCTGGACTTCGGCGACTTCGCTCAGGACGAGATCCCTCTGGGCTTGGGCGACCAGGAGGGCGGTGGATTTGCCGACGCGGAATTTGGCCATTTCGGCGCGCACTTTTTCCTCTTCGAAGCGACGGGTGGTAGCGGTGGCGTCGATTTGCTGCCGGGTGCGTTCGACTTCGATGTAGGCGGTTTCGACATCCTCCCGGATCAGATCCTCGATGTTCAACAAGCTTTCTTCCGCCTGGGCTTTGACCAGCGCGGCCCGGCGATGCCGGGCGCGGGCATCGCGATTAATAATGGGAAATTCGAAGTTCACGCCCCCGGAAAGGTCGTAGGCGTCTCCGTCGAGATTCTGCACCGAATCGCCGAAGGAGTCGGCATAGCCGGTTTTTCCCAGGCGTAAAAAAAGATCCATGCGGGGAAGCAGGCCATTACGGGTCCGGATTAATTCCACGTCGCCTCGTTCGATGAGCAGGCGCGCCTGATTCATATCGGGCCGCTTCTGCAAAGCGACGGCGACATGCTCTTCGACCGGGCTCAGGCGGATGTCCGGCGTGGCCGGGCGGCTCACGGGAACCCATTCCCGCTGTGTCGAGGAAAGAGCGCCGGGTTGCACCAGCCGCCACAGACGAATCTGCTGGGTGGAGACCTCGCTGCGAAGATTGATCAGGGCCTCCTGGCGGCGCGCGACCTCCGCTTGGGCGGCGGCCAGCTCGGTCTCCGCAAGATCCCCGACCCGGATGCGCTCGCGGGTTTCCTGCGCCTGCTGCTCGGCGAGATTTAACGATTTCTCGTAAATGGCCGCGAGGCGGAGTCCGCGCACGTAATCCCAGTAAATGGCTTCAATCTGCGCGACCAGGGCCTCCGCAAAGCCGCGCAGCTCGTACTCCGAGAACTGCGTGTCGAGCCGGGCCTGCCGCAGGGTGGCGAGCGAAGCGCCCGTCCCGAAGCCTTGCAATAAGGATTGCTGGACGGTCAACCCGGCCCGGGTTGCATAATCTTCCGAACTCGCGGCGCCCCGGGCCTGGTCGGTCGCCAGTTCCAGCCCCAGTTCCGTTCCGGTGGGCAGCGCCTGCGAAAGCCCGACCGAACCTTCCGTGACGGTCAGGTTATTGTTGCCGTTGGTTCCGCCGATGGCCTCTTCGCGGCTGACGGCGGCGCCGGCCGAGAGGACCGGGTCGAAGGCGGCGCGCGCCTGCGCTTCGAACGTACGCTGGATCTGCGGATTCAGCCGTTCCACATGAAGAGCCCGGTTGTTTTCCAGCGCGCGGAGAACGGCCTCCTCGATGGAGAGTTCCACGCGATGGATCGACTGGGTGGGCGCCGGCGTCTCTTGCGCGTACGTTCCAACGCACGCCCCAAGCAAGGCGGCAACCGCGTTTAGGATGAGGTGTTGTTTTCGCATCATGCTGGACCTGTCGCTGGGTTGGTTGAATCGCCGAGTCGTCGGAAGCCGTTTTCGAAAAGGGTGTACACCACGGGCGCCACCAGCAACGTGATCAGCGTGGAGCTGGCCAGCCCTCCGACCACGGCGCGGGCCAAAGGCGCCTGGGCCTCGCCGCCTTCGCCCAACCCCAACGCCATGGGCATCAAGCCGAGGATGGTGGTCAACGAGGTCATGAGAATCGGCCGCAAGCGCCGCCGGCCGGCCTCCTCGACGGCTTCCCGCAAGCCCAACCCTTCCGCGCGGCGCAGCCGGTTGGCGGTGTCCACAAGCAGGATGGCGTTATTGACCACAATGCCCCCCAGCATGATGCAGCCGATGTAGGACTGCATGTTGAACGTGGTGTTGGTCAGGAAGAGCGTCAGGATCACGCCGATGACGGCCAGCGGCACGGAAAACATCACGACCAGGGGATCGCGCAACGATTCGTACAGGCAAGCCATGACCATGTAGACCAGCAGCAGCGCGAGCGCCAGGCCGAGGCCCAATTCCCGAAACGACTTTTGCTGATCCTCGTAATTGCCGCCAAAGCCGATGGAAAAACCCGCCGGCACGGGAAGCGACCGCAGCCGCTCCCGCGCGTCGGCGATCACCGAACCCAAATCGCGGCCCTGGATGTTGGCCCGCACCGTGACCAGCCGCTCCTGCCGTTTACGCTCGATGGCGGCCGGGCCGGAACGGGGCGCGAGGGAAACGATATTCCTCAGCACGACGGGCTGGCCGTCCGCATTGGTCAGGGTCAAATCCAGGATTTCACGCAGCGACATCGACTCGGCGTCCTTGAGCCGGACGCGAATCGTGTATTCGTCGCCGCTCTCCCGGTAGTTGCCGGCCTGGGCGCCGGCGACCAGCGTCTGGAGGACCTCCGCCACCTGCCGAACACTAAGCTTCAAGGCTTCGGCCTTGGCGCGATCGATGGCGACGATGCGTTCGGGCGATCCGAGCTGGCGGCTGATTTGCGCATCGGTCACGCCCGGGATGTCCTCCACCAGGGCCTTGACCTGCCGGGACAGGGCGTCTCCGGACTCCAAATCGAAGCCCCGAATTTCTATTTCCACCGCTTCGGCGCCCCCGCTGACCCGCCGCAGGATGAACAAGCCCTGACCGGCGCGCGTGCGGATTGTCGCGCCGGGGATGGCGGCAAGCTTCTTCCGGAGCGCCGCCGCCACGTCCTCGCTCGAACGCTGTCGCTGCGACCGGGGCCCAAGGGCAAGACGCATCTCGCCTTCGTGCGTGCCCCCGCCCTGGAACCCGGAGCCGCCGACGGTGGTTACGACGCTGACAATTTCCGGCACTTCCCGGGCAACAATCCGCTCCACCTGCGCCATCGCCTGCTCGGTCACGGACACCCGGGAGCCCACTTCCATCTCCAGATTGACGCGCACTTCGCCTTCGTCGCTTTGCGGCATCAGCTCGCTGCCGATGAGAGGCGCGAGCAGGAGGCTGGCGCCGAAGAGCAAGGCCACCGCCATCAGCACCAGTGCCCGATGCGAGAGGGCGTAATGCAGCAGGCGCTTATAGTTATCGTCCAGCCGCGTCAGGCCGGCGCCGCTGAGGCGGTACAGCTTGTGCAGCCAGGATTCTTTTTCGTTGGGATCGAACGCCGTGGGGCGGATGTACCGCGAGGCCAGCATCGGGATGAGCGTCAAGGAGACGAACAGCGCGCAAATGAGCGAGAAGCTGACCACATAAGCGAGCTGCCGGAACATGACGCCTGCCATGCCCCGCACGAAAATCATCGGCAGAAAAACGACCAGCGTGGTGATCGTGCTGGCGACGATGGCGGCCGTAACCTCGCCGGTCCCCCGCACGGCGGCTTCTTCGGCGGCCTGCCCCTCTTCGCGCAACCGGTAAATGTTTTCAAGAACCACCACGGCATTGTCCACCAGCATTCCAACGCCTAACGCCAGGCCGCCCAGCGTCATAAGATTGAGGGTAAAGCCGCCGAAATAGATCAGGCTGAAGGTGGCGACGATGGAAATGGGAATGGACAGGGAGATGACCGCCGTGCTCCGGATATTCCGAAGGAACAGAAGCAGCACCAGCACGGCAAAAGCACCGCCCCGCATAATAGAGGACCCCACATTCCCGATCGAGCGGCGGATGTAATCCGACGTATCGATGATCGGGACAATCCGAATCTGTTGGAAGTCCTCGTTGATCCGCTCGATTTCGGCCAGCACCTGCTCCGCCACCTCGACGGTGTTCGCGCCGGACTGCTTGTTGACCGCCAGCCGGACGCCGGGCCGGTCGTTCACCCGGACAAAACGCGTGATGCGCTGCCACTTGTCCTCGATGTCGGCCACGTCGCCCAGACGCACGGGCACGCCGTTACGAATCGCAATCGCGGTGTCCCGGATTTGCTCGAGGTTGGTATAATCTCCCGGCGTGCGCAGGATGAGTTCGTAGTTGCCCGCCTCGATGGAACCCGCCGGCAACGTAACGTTCGCGGTCCGAATGCGCGCCACCAACTGGTCGATGGGAATGCCGATGGCGTTAAGCTTGTCGGCATGAAGATTGACCTGAATCTCCCGTTCCACTCCGCCCCGGACATCCATGGCGGCCACGCCCGGTACGCGCTCGATCCGGTTCTTGATGTCGTGGTCGATCAGAAAACGCATCCGGACGGGATCGAGGTCGCTGACGGCGCCAAGGATAAGAATGGGAAAGCTCGCCAGATCGAACTTGCGCAGGGCCGGCCGGTCGGCCTCTTCCGGCAGGACGGGAATGACCCGATCCAGGCGGTCGCGGATATCGTTGACGCCCGCGTCGAGATCCGTACCCCAGGCGAAGGTGACTCGCACGACGCTGCGCCCCTCGGAGGAGGAGGACGCCACCTCCTGGACTCCCGGCACGGCGCTCATGGCTTCCTCGATGGGACGCGTGACCAGTTCCTCAATCTCTTCCGGGCTGGCATTCTCGTAGGTCGTGGAGATGCTGATGGTCGGATCGGTGATATCCGGCATGAGATCGACCGGTATGCGAAGGAGCGAAATCGCCCCAAGGATAATGACGATCAGCGCCGCCATCGTGACAAATACGGGGCGATGAACCGAAAACCGGGCGATGCTCATGGCTGCTTCCCCTGGCTGCCGGCCGGAGCCGGCAGCGCAATCGCCGCGCCGTCGCTCAGCAAATGCTGGCCGATGGTCACGACCAGGCCGTCCAGGGCCGGTTCCAGCACTTCTGCGGAATCGGCGCTGACGATCCCCAGCCGGACAGGCACAAAGCGGGCTTTTTTCGTTTCGAGGTCCGCCGCGAAAACGCCCTGCTGCTCGTTGCGCCGGACCAGCGCCGTGATGGGAATGACTTGCGCCTGTTCGCTCTGTGCGAACTGAATGCGCGCCCGGACGAACATGCCGGGCGCCAACAGCCGCTCTTCATTGGGCAATTCGATCTCCACCCGCGCCTGGCGCGTTTCCTCCCGCAGCACGGGGGCGCGGCGCACCACGCGGCCGGAAAACGCGCGGCCAGGATAGGCATCGGTAAAAATCTCCGCCTCCTGCCCCAGACGAATTTCAGGAAAATCCTGTTCGATAACATAAATGACCGCCAGCACAACGTCCACGTCCACCACCGACACAATCGCATCGTTCGCCTTCAGCAAGGCGCCCTCGTCGACAAACCGCTCAGAAATCAGCCGTCGTCCGTCCCCGTTTTCCCAGGAGACATGAATGCGGCTGTACGAAAGGCGCACCTCGGCAGTTCGCAAAGCCGCGGCCCGCTGCTCGATCTGCGCCTCGGCCACCTGCACCTTGGCCTGGGCGGCCCGATGGCGGGAATCGGCCTCGTCGAGTTCGGCTTCCGAGGCTACCTGTTGGACTCGCAACTCCTTGACGCGTTGAAGTTCGCGGCCGGCAATGTTCAGCGCGCTGCGCGCCTCCGCCAGCATTGCGCGGCCGACATCGAGTTCGGCGCGAGCCTGCAGCACCTGCTGCTCGTATTCCTCGCTGTCCAGAACCGCAATCAACGTTCCATTCGTCACGACATCGCCGATATGAACCAGCAGCCGTTCCAACCGTCCCGGAATTTTCGGCGCCGCCATAAACTGGGCGCGCGGCAATAGCGTTCCTGTGAATTCGCTCACGTCCCGGATGGCTTCCCGGCGCACCGGCTCGACCACGACCGGCACGGGCCGCGCCCCGCCCCGCCGCTCCCGGCCGCGGGCTTCTTCGACCTTCTGCCAGACGCGCCAGCCGATCGATCCCAGCAACACGAGCGCGATGATCCCAATCCATATCTTCTTCATGGCTTCACTTTCCTGTTGGCCGCTTCGAAAAATTCATCCAGGCTATTGTGCAATCACCCCTCAACTATATACCACCCGAAATTCAACCAGCAATTCGCATTATGGCTCTGGGCCGCGAGGCCACGATCACAAATACGCGATCTCCATCTCAGGGTCCGCTTCGGATAAAATACAGGCCAGCATTCCGCCGGGAGCGAGTCGCCCGACCACGGCGCGGTCGCAGCGCGCCAGCACATATTGATTGCACCAAACCGCGCGGCGGACGCTGGGAACATCGGTCCGGTCATCGAAAGGCGAGAGAAGAAGCAAGCGGCCTTCTGCAAGGGCCCGGCGAATGGGGGGCGCGGCCACGCCCTCCGTCAGTCCCCACGGCTTCACCCAAATCGTGGGCCGTTTGTGTTCCAAACTCGCCTTAAAAACGGCCCGCTCCATGGGCGAAAGAAAACCGGAGAGAATCGCTTCGCCCGGAACAGGCCATGCAGGTGGTCGGGCATGATCACGAATTCGTCAATGTGCGTACCAGAAAAATGCGCCGGGATCTCCCTCCAACATTCCTCGGCCACCCTTCCCGCCTCGCTCAAGACGATCCGCCCATTCACGACAGCCCCGAACAAGGGTCGGTTTTCCTGCGTATTGCACGTCACGAAATACCAGCCCGGCGCGGTGTAATCCCACCCCTCCTTCCGGATGCTCTGCCGATTGGGCATTCCCTCCCTCATGCAGATATCCTACCTGCAAGAACTGCTTGTGAGCAAGGGCGCTTGAGGGCAGCCCAGCTCCAAAAGGAGCCCACCGCAGCAGGATTCGCCTGAAATCGGCGCTCTTCCGACTTTGAGCTTGCTTGCGGTCGGATTATTCAACTATATCTCGTCCATATAACCGCACGAAATTTTCGTGCTCAGCTTTAATAAAACTTTGGCAATCAACTGTTTTGGATGAACGACTTACGACGTATTGCACTGGTCGCGGGGGGAAGCAGGGGCATTGGAAGAGCCATAGCGCTACGGTTGGCCCGTAGCGGCTTCGATATCTGGCTGACGTACAAAAGCCGCCACGAGGAGGCCCAAAGCCTTCAAGGCGAGATTCATGCACTGGGCCGGGACTGCGAGCTGTTCGCTTTCGACGTGGCCGACTACCAAGCCACGCACGACGCCCTGAGCCAGAAGGCGGACGCCACTCCTCCCCATGCCGTGGTTTACAATGCCGGCATCGCCAAGGACAATTTGATGGTCTGGATGACGCCCGGCGAATGGAACGACGTCATCAACGTCAATCTCAACGGCTTTTTTAATGTCGTCAAGGCGGTGCTCTTTCCCATGTTGAGGGAAAAGCGCGGACGGATCGTTGCCATCACGTCCGTTTCCGGCGAAGTCGGGCAGGCGGGACAGGTCAATTATGCCGCGTCCAAGGCGGGGCTGATCGGCACCGTGAAAGCGTTGGCCCGGGAGGTTGGAAAGAAGAACATTCTGGTCAATGCCGTATCGCCCGGCCTCATCGAAACCGAGATGATCGGGCATCTGCCGGTGAAGGACATCGTTCCGCACATCCCGCTGCAACGGGTGGGCACGGCGGACGAGGTGGCGTCGCTGGTCAACTATCTTTGCTCCGACGAAGCGTCGTACATCCAAGGCCAGGTGTTCAGCGTCAACGGCGGACTGGCCATGTCGTAAGAAAGGGAACGGCGGAGCGATGGAAATTTGTCGTGGCGGAACAACAGCGAGGACGAGATGGAATTCCGACGAGTAGTCATTACCGGCATGGGCGCCATCTCCCCTTTGGGCAACGAGGTGGGCTCCATGGTCGATGCGGTGGCCGCAGGCCAATGCGCGACGCGTATTATCGAGGAATGGCAGAAATATCCGATGCTCCGCAGCAAGGTGGCCGCGCCGGTCCTGGGCGTGGACGAAAAAATCATTCCCCGGCAGGACCGCCGGTCGATGAGCAAGATGAGCATCTATTCCGCGCTGGCGGCCAAACAGGCCATCGCGGCCGCCGGGTTGTCGGATGCGCAAGTGCAGAGCGAGCGAACCGGCTGCGTGATCAGCTCCACCATCGGCAGCACCAACACCCTGGCCTCGTCCATCGAAAAACTGCTCCCCGATTACGACATCTCGAAAGTCACCACGATGGAGTTTTTCCAGTGCATCTCGCACACGGCGGCGCTGAATGTGGCGAACCATCTTACAATCCGCGGCATGGTCTATAGCCCTTCCGCCGCCTGCGCTTCGAGCATGCAATCCATCGGCATGGGCTACGATTTGATCCGCTGGGGCGAACAGGATAGGGTCCTCTGCGGCGGCGCGGAAGAGCTTCATCCCATGGTGACGGGCTCGTTCGACGTGCTGTACGCCGCCTCCAAGGGCTTCAACGACCGCCCGCAGCAAACGCCCCGGCCTTTCGACCGGGACCGCGACGGCCTGGTCTGCGGCGAAGGCGCCGGCATTTTGCTGCTCGAGGAGCTGGAGCACGCGCAAAAGCGCAACGCCCCCATCTTCGGCGAAGTCATCGGCTACCACACGTGCAGCACGGGCGATCAGATCAGCCAGTCGAACAGCGCGGCGATGATTCAATGCATGACGACCGCCCTGAACAAGGCGGGCGTAAAGGCGTCCGAAGTGGATTACGTCAACGCGCATGCCACCGCCACGCCGCAGGGCGACTGCGCCGAGGCCGAGGCCATCCGAACAATCTTTGGAAGCCGCACCCCGGTCAGCAGTTTCAAGGGGCATCTCGGGCACACGCTCGGAGCCGCCGGCGCTTTGGAAAGCATTGTTTGCGTGGAGATGGCGCGGCGCAACCGGCTGTTCCCCACGCACAACTTGAAAAATCTCGATCCGGATTGCGCGGGCATCGATCACGTCGTCGAAACGCGCGAGGCCCGAACGCGCACTCTTTTAAAGAACGGCTTTGCTTTTGGCGGCATCAATGCCACACTCCTTTATCGTTTTAACGACCGGACATAATAAAAAAGGGATTAGTTCTATGTTTACCGAGGCAGAAATCGTTCAACGAACCAACAAAGTGCTTGTCGAATACTTTGAGATCGAACAGGAACGCCTCGTTCCCACCGCGCATATCTTCCAGGATTTCGGACTCGACAGCCTGGATACCGTGGATTTGATCGTCGCGCTGCAAAAGGAATTCGACGTGACGATTCGGGATGACGAGCGGATTCGGCAACTGGGCACTCTTCAGAGCATCTACTCGTTCATTGCCGCCGTTCAACAGGAGATGAACACCCCCACTGCCCCATGATGCATTTGCTGTTCAATGCATGGCTTTTGCTCATTACGAGTCTGGCTTTTCTTTTTCTGATCCTTCCCGGGTCGTGTCTTTTGGCGGCGTGTTCGCCGCTAATCCCGAAAGCCCGGTACGCCGATCTGACCAGAAGGGCCGTGAAGGTTTTCGGCCGCCTTATTCTGGCCCTGCCCTATCCGTTCATCCGGATCAAATACCGGGATCGCTTCCCCGCCTACGCCAAGGGGGCCTGCGTGTTCGTCTGCAATCACCGGTCTTCTTCGGACGCCTTCCTGATGGCGCGGCTGTCTTTTGACGGCATCCAGGTCTTCAAGCGCTGGGTGCTGCGGATTCCCTTGCTGGGCTTTATGGCCCAGCGGGCGGGATATCTGTGCGTAACCGACCTTTCGCCCGAGGACCTGATGGAGCAGGCCCTGTCCGTGCTGCGGAAGGGCCAGGCCATCGTGTTCTTCCCGGAAGGAACCCGCTCCGGCGACCGGCAGATGAACGTTTTCTACAGCGCGGCTTTTCGCCTGGCCATGCAGGCCCAGACGCCAATTGTGCCCCTGTGCATCGCGGGCACCGAACGCATCCCCCGGCGGGGCTCCCTCTGGATGGAGCCCGGCGTGATTCTCTTGCACAAGTTGAAGGAATGGACGCCGGAGCAGTACAACGGCTGGTCGGCTTTTGCGCTGAAAAACAGAATCCGGGATGCGATGTCGGCGGAATTGGCCGTCATGGATAAGGAGCTGGAATCATGCTGAAAAAAGGGCTCTCGTTCGCCGGCCGCCAGGACCAGGAAAAAGTCCAGCAACGCCTGCTGCATAAGCACGTCCGGCACTGCCTCCTTCACTCGCCGTATTACCGGAAGCTGATGGGAACCGAACGGCATATCGGGCGAAAGGCCGGCGGCCTGGCCCTGACCGACCTGCCCGTCACGACCAAAAGCGAATTCGCCCTGCACAACGACGACTTTCTCGCGGTCCCGCCGGCTCAACTCGCGGACATCGTCCAATCCTCGGGTACGACCGGCACGCCCACCCGCGTGGCTTATACGGCGGCGGATCTCGACCGGCTGGCCGTCAACGAGCAACTCGCGCTCTCCGGTTGCGGCATCCGCCGCAGCGATGTGGTCTTGCTGACCTGCACGATGGATCGTTGCTTTGTCGCCGGGCTGGCCTACTACCTGGGCCTCCGCAAAATCGGCGCCGCCGTGATCCGCGCCGGGCACTCGCCGCTGGGCGGCCTGGCCGACATCATACAACGCTGGCAGCCCTCCGTGATTGTCGGCGTGCCGTCCTTCCTGAACAAACTCGGCGGCGCGCTGGAGCAAATGGGCATTCCCCCCTTCACCGCCGGCGTACGCCTGATGGCGGCCATCGGCGAACCCCTGCGCGACAAGACCTGGAAGCCCCTGCCGGCCGCCGTCCGTATCGAGCAGACATGGGCGACGCGCGTGTATTCCACCTACGCCTCCAGCGAAACCGTCACCTCGTTTTGCGAATGCGAAGCGCAATGCGGAGGGCATCTGCTGCCGGAATTGGCCCTTGTGGAAATACTGGACGAACACGACCGCCCCCTGCCCGCAGGCGCCGTGGGCGAAGTCACCCTGACCCCGCTGGGCGTCGAGGCCATGCCGCTGCTGCGCTTCAAAACCGGCGACATCGGCTTCCTGGCCGACGAACCGTGCGCCTGCGGACGCACCTCTGTGCGGCTTGGCCCCATTCTCGGGCGCAAATCGCAAATGCTGAAGTTCAAGGGCACCACGCTTTATCCGCCCGCCGTTTTTGCCGCGTTGGACGAAATCGAAGACATCCAGGAATACTGCGTGGAAGTGCGCACGGTCGAAAAGGGTTGCGATGCCCTGGTGATTCATACATCATTTAAAGGCGGCGCAAGCGGGCTGGATGCGATTCGCGACCGGCTCCGGTCGCGGCTGCGCGCCGCCCCCGAGGTGATCGAGGAAACGCCGGAAACCATGCGGGCGCTGGTTTATCCCCCGGACAGCCGGAAACCCGTACGCTGGATGGATCGAAGACATGACAGATTGCACACATGATATGGCCTGCCCTTTTCCGGCAGCCGCTTTTATACCGCATGAAAAACCCATGCTGGCCATCGAAGAGGTGCTGGCGTACAGCCCAACCTCCGGCGCCGTCCGCCTGACCGTTCCGGCGGAGGCCTGGTTTGTCCGGGCCGATGGAAGCTGGGATCCCATATCGGGCATCGAAATGATGGCCCAGGCCGCGGCCGCCCACGAACGGCTGACCCGTCCGCATCCCGGCAGCGGGCCGGTGAAGGGCTTGTTGGTCGGGGTGAGAAAATATACCGTGAAAGGCCGCGCGCGCGTCGGCGACGTCTTGGCCATTCACGCGATTCGCACCGCCGATTTCGGGAATTTTGCAATCATGGAAGGCCGGATTCTCCGGGGCGAAGAATGCCTCGCCGAAGCG
Organism: Lentisphaerae bacterium GWF2_57_35; assembly: GCA_001804865.1. GTDB lineage: Bacteria > Verrucomicrobiota > Kiritimatiellia > CAIQIC01 > GWF2-57-35 > GWF2-57-35. Next base: position 63,952 of record MHBK01000061.1, on the reverse strand, counting down.
GAACTGAAATTTTGGCACGAGTAATACGATGAAAAATACAAACGAAGCATCGGAAAAGCCGGAAGTCGTCCTGACCGGCGAGCATTTAACGATAGAAGACATCGTGGCCATCGGGGTCGGCGACAAGCGCGTAGCTCTTTCTCCGCAAAGCCTCGACCGCTGCCGCGCCTCCCGGAATTTCCTGGAACAGGAACTCAAGACCGGCAAAATCATCTACGGGGTCAACACCTCCTTCGGCCCGATGTGCAACAAGATCATCCGCGACGCGGACATCGAAACGCTGCAAGCCAACCTGATTCGCAGTCACGCGGCCGGACTGGGCGATCCGCTGCCGCCCTACATCGCCCTGGCCACGCTGACGCTTCGCCTGAATGCCCTGGTGAAAGGCTACTCCGGCGTGCGCATCGAATTGCTGGAACTCATGCGCGACATGATCAACGCGGGCATCGCCCCCTACATTCCCGAAAGCGGCAGCGTGGGCGCTTCGGGGGATCTCGTGCATCTCGCGCACGCGGCGTTGGCGATCATCGGCGAAGGCCAGGTGTACCGGCGCGGCCAACTGGTTTCCGCCCGGGCGGCCCTGGCGCAAGCCGGACTCCACCCGATTGCCCTGAGCTACAAGGAAGGCCTCGCGCTGATGAACGGCACCTCCGCCATGACCGCCCTGGCGGCGTTCGCGCTCTTCGGCGCGGAAAAACTGCTGCGGCTGGCCTACCTCAATGCGGCCTTCGTCATGGAAATTTTCGGCGGCATCGACGACGCCTTCGATCCCCATTTGCACGCGCTGAAGCCTCACCCCGGCCAGGTCGAAGCCGCAGCGATCATCCGACGGCTGTACCAAGGCTCGGCGAACATTACCCCGCGCAGCCGGATTCACGAACGGATCAATTCGGCCCGCGACAACGAGCAGATGGTCTATCAAACCAATATCAACGTGCAGGATGTCTATTCCATCCGCTGCACCGCCCAGATTCTCGCACCGGTCGTCGAGACTATCGCGGCCGCGATCAAGACCGTCGAGATCGAGGCAAACGGCGTCAACGACAACCCCGTCATTGTCCCGGACGAGGGCTTGATCCTGCACGGCGGCAACTTCCACGGACAGAGCCTGTCGTTTGCTATGGATATGCTGGGCATTGCGATCTGCACATTGAGCAATCTCTCCGAACGCCGGATCAACAAGCTGCTGGATAAACACCTGAACGAAGGCCTGCCGGAGCATCTCATTGCCGGGCCGGCCGGCCTGGTCATGGGCTTCATGGGCGCGCAATACCTGGCCACCTCTTCGACAGCGGAAACGCGCCACCTGGCCAATCCCATGAGCATTCACTCCATCTCCTGCAACGCCTCCAACCAGGATGTCGTCAGCATGGGCACCATCGCCGCCCGCAAAACCTTCCGCCTCGTGCGCAATGCCAAGCATGTTTTGACCCTGGAAACCCTGGCCGACTTGCAGGCGCTGGCTCTGAAAAAAACGACCGGCCTGGGTTTCGGCACCGGACGCTTTCATGCGGAGCTGGCCCCCGGGTTTAGCGTCTACGACAATCAACGCGTGTTTCACGACGATTTGACGGCCCTGCGCCGGCAACTTTTTTCCAGCCCGCTGCTCGACAGCCTCGATGCGTTTTTGCCCCCGGAAGAAACATGAGCCAATCGCTCATAGATCCTGCCGCACCGCCAGAATCCACCGGCTTACGCCGGCGGCTACATAGCCGCGTCCGTAAGGACGCGGCGTTCTGGCTAATTTCTCGGCGACTGATGGTCCTGCTCATTTTTACCGGATTGAGCGTTCCCTCCTTTTCCGATGGCGCAAGCGACAACACCGATCTTTCGCGCGCGCTGGCCGCGTGGCAGGAAAACCTGCGCCAGGTCACGTCGGTCTCCAGCCGGTTCGTGCAGGAAAAAAAGATGGCCCTCTTCCGGGACACGTTGCGCATGGAAGGCCGAATGACCGCCGATCATGCCGGTCATTTTGCCTGGGAAGTCTTCAGCCCGATGCGCTACAAATTGCTCGTCAACGGCGACCAGATCAGCCAATGGGACGAAGAGACCGACCGCGTGCAGGTCTTGTCCCGCGGCAAAAATCCCGTCGTCGGCGCCATCTACGAGCAGATGTCCGCCTGGCTGTCCGGTTCGTTTACGACCCTGACGAATACCTACAACGCCCGGCTGCTCGGTTCGAACCCCATCGCCATTGAGTTCTCGCCGCTCGAATCGTCGGCCATGCGCTCGTACATCCACACCATCGTCCTCCGGCTCCGCGACGACGCGCAATATCTCTCCCGCATCGAAATCGTCGATGCCTCGGGCGACGAAACCTCCATTTCCTTCCTCGACACGCAACTCAATCCTGTTATCGATCCTGCTTTTTGGACTCGTGTCCGCCCATGAAAGGTCCCGCTCCATTCCCCCTCCGCTGGGGCTTGATCGCGCTGCTGGGCGTACTGCTGCTGGCCGCCGGCTGGACCGTGTCCCGGGTTGCCTTCGACGACTCTCTCGAATCGATGATTCCCGAGGGCGGAGCCTTGCGATCCTCCCTGCGCCTCTTAAACGCCGCCCAAATCTCCGGCAAGGTCATCGTCTGGGTGCAACGCGATCCGCGGCAGACGCCGGACGATGTGTTTTTCCAATCGTTGGATAACTTCGCCCAATCGCTGTCGTCGCCGCTGATTTCACGGGTCATTACGGCGCAGAACATGTTTCCCTCCAAGGAGGACTTGGGTTTCTTCATGACCTCGGCGCCCCAATTGCTGCGGCCGGCCGATTACGAAATCGTCGAACGCAAGCTGACGGATGAAAGCATCTCCAATGCATTGAAAAATATTCGCCGCGAAATGCTCTCGCCACAGAGCTTGGTCTCGGCCGAAATTTTTCGACGCGACCCCCTCGGCGTACGGGCGATGGCCCTGAAGCCTCTGGAGCGGCTGGGCGAAGCGCTGGGCTACCAGATTGCGATCCAGGGCGGGCATTTTACTTCCGAAGACGGCTCTTCCGCCATGATCGTCTTGGAAACCCCGGCGGCCATCATGGACCATGCGCGCTCGCAGGCGCTGCTGGACTTTTTGAACGAGCGTATGCGCGCGCTGCCTTCGGGCATGAAAGCCGGCGTCATCTGCGGCCATCTGCATACCTTGAGCAACCAGGCGGTCATCAAACGGGATATCGGCGTGGCGGGGTTCATGAGCGCGGGCGCGCTGCTCGTTCTGTTTTTCCTGCTGTTCCGCGATTTGCGGGCGGCGCTCATCTTTGCCATTCCGCCGGCGTGCATTCTGCCGGCCCTTGCGTTCGTTACACTGCTCGGTTTTACCCCTGCGTTGATCGTGATCGGGCTGACCGGTTTGATCGCCGGCATCGCGGTCGATTACGGCATCCATGCCTTTCTTGCCGTCGCCCACCGGCTAGAGCGTGAAGCGCCGATGGCGGCTATCCGGCGGATTCGTGCGCCCCTGCTGACCAGCGCGGCCACCACCATCGCCGCCTTTTTAGCTTTTATGTTTTCAAGCGCGCCGGGTTATCGGCAACTCGGCCTGCTGGCCGCCGCGACGCTGATTTTGGCCCTCGCCCTTTCGCTCTGGCTCCTGCCGCTCCTGTTGGGCGAACGGCGCATCAAGACGGCAGCCCTCGCGCCCAACGTATTCGGCTGGACCGCAAAAAAGGGGCCGCTCGTTCTCGTGATTTTTACAGTGTTTTTTCTCGCTGCCCTGCTCCTGGCCTCCCGCGTGACGGTCGAATCCGATTTCAGCCGCCTGGACGGCACGGCCCCCGCCATTAAACAATATGAAGACGACTTCTTCCGCCAATGGGGCGCCGGCATGAAAGATATGGGTATTTTTGCCGTCTGGGCGCCCCAACTGGAAGATGCGCTGGCCGCCAACGACCTGGCCTATGCGCATATGACCGACCGGGGCCTTTCCAATGCATGGCAAAGCTGGTCGGCCGTTTGGCCCTCGCAGGCGATTCGGAAAAATAATGCAAAACGTTGGACCGAGTTTTGGAGCGCGCGTCAGGAACCATTGCGCGACGCCTTTCGGCGCCTGGGCGCCGCCCAGGGGTTTTCCGAAACGGCTTTCGATCCTTTCATGAATTCCATTTTTGAAGGCGCCGAGGCCGGCCCCGCCCCGCAGGGCCGGCGGTTCTTCGATCAACTGGCCGCGCCGTATGTTCGAAGCAACGAATATGGGCACATGGCGCTCTCGTATTTTCCGGAGACGCCGCCGGTGCAGGCAGCCCTGCAAAACATGCCGGAGCTGCCGGCTTCATCGGCGGTTGTGTCCCGAAGCAAACTGCGCGAACTGTTTGCCTCCGGCATGACCCGGGAAATTCGCCGACTGGCCTTCCTGGGGCTTCTCGGCATTGCCTTGGCGGCAGGGGCCATTCTGAGAAACCTGAGGGCGCTTTTGCTGCTGGCGATAACCGCCGCGGGGGCCATCGCGGGCGCCCTGGCCCTGCTCGCCCTCACGGGCCAGCGGCTGAATGCCTCGGGCATGATGGCCCTGGTGCTCGTGATCGGACTCACCCTCGACTATGCGGTGTTTAAAATCGAAGCCCTGCTCGGCCGGCAGCCGTTTTTGGAGCAAGGCATCCTGCTCTCGTGGCTGACCACCATGGCGGGCGCCCTGCCCCTATTGGCGGCTCATCATCCCGCCCTTTTTTCCTTTGGGTTGACCTTGTCGGGCGGCCTCGCTTGCGGTTTTTTCATAGCGCTCTGGGTCCTGGAACCCGCGGCCCGCGCGCTCGGACTGGGGAAGGAGAAAGCCCATGCTTAAACGCTTCATACCGCTTTTATGGCTGCTGCTTGAATGCAGTTGCTCCACGCTCCCGGACAAACCGCTCATGACGCCGGCCGAAGTTTGGAGCCATTACGTGCAGCAACCCGCCAACCTCAGCGCCGTTTACAGCACCCGCGTAAAAATCTGGTTCCGGTCCATCGCCCTGATCTTATACGTTGAGCAAACAGAACAGGCCTTGGCCATCGCCGCCTTAAGCCCGGCAGGCATCAAAATCTTCGAGGCCCGCGGCGGATCGAATCTTGTTCACAAAGCCGTTTATATTCCGCAGTCCCGAGAACGCCTGGAGACCTTTTCCGCCGCGGCCTGGAAGGACTTGAAGTTTCTACGGGAGCCGCCCGCCTCGACCATCCCCGACGGCTGGATCAGCCGGCGCGGCCGATGGAGCGTGGAGCAAGAGCTTTGCGGTGTACGGATTCGCTATGAATTCGACGCCTTCACCGGCGCCCTCCTGCAAAAAGAATTTTTCGAAAACGCCCGGCGAGTCAGCCGTATCCGGTTTTCCGACGAAGCGACGCCCATCGTCATTGAAAATTTCAGTTCGGGTTATCGGTTGTTTCTTAAACCGAAGTTGCGAAGATCGCGCTTGCAGGCCGATTAGGAAATAGACGCATGCCGTCATTGGATTACAAACGAATATTACTGGTTCATCCGCTCGGCGCCGGGGCGGGCATGGCGGCGAGCGACATCGCGCGCAAAGCGAACCTCATGCCGCCGCTGGGGCTGGCCTGCATCGCGGCGTATCTCGAACGCGAGGGATTCAAAGCCGATCTCCTCGACTTCAATGCCGATCCGGACGCCGCCCGGCTCCTGCCGGAGTATCTCCGAGAGCATCGCCCTTCCCTGGTCGGTTTCAGTTGCACCACGGCCTCCTTCCTGGACGGCATAAGGCTGGCCGCCAACATCAAAACTTTGCAGCCGGAAACGCGCACCGTTTTCGGCGGCCCGCACGTATCGGCGCTGGGCCCGGCGCTCCTGGAAAAGTTTACCGACATGGAGGCCTCCGTCATCGGAGAAGGCGAAGCGGTTATGGCCGAACTCATGAAAACCGAAGGGGACGCCGACGCCTGGGCCTCCGTGAAAGGCCTTGCCTATCGACAGGACGGCCAGGTCCGTTTCAACGGCTTCCGTACCGAGCAGCTTCCGCTCGACGACCTGCCTTTCCCAGCGTACGAAAAACTGCCGGGGTATCCGGACCGCTACACGCTGCCGATTTTCAGCTATCCCAGAACGCCCAACGCCAGTTGCATATCCAGCCGGGGCTGTCCTTACGAATGCAGTTATTGCGACCGCTCGGTCTTCGGGCGAACCTTCCGCTTCAATTCGCCCGGCTACGTTTATGAACACATGTCCTACCTGCGCCGGCGATTTGGCATCCGCCACCTGAACTTTTACGACGACCAATTCACCCTGCATCGGGGGCGGGTGGAAGAACTCATGAAAAAGCTGATCGACCGTCCCCTGGGCATGACCTTCAACTGCGCCGCCCGCGCCGAAAAGCTCGACCCGGCCTTGCTGGCCCTGATGAAGCAGGCGGGCGCCTGGATGATCAGCCTCGGCATCGAAACCGGCGACCCGGAACTTCTGTCGCAGCACCGAAAGCAAAGCGACTTAAGCATGCTGCGGGACAAGATCCGCGAGATCAAACGCGCCGGCCTTCGCGTCAAAGGGCTCGTCATGCTCGGTCTGCCCGGCGAAACGGAAACCTCCATCCGAAAAAGCATGGACTACGTTTTATCCCTGCCCTTGAACGACCTCAACATCGCCAAGTTCACCCCCTTCCCCGGCACGCCGTTGTACGCCGGCATCCATGAGCGCGGACGCTTCGACGAGAACTGGGAAAAAATGGACTGCATGCATTTTCTGTTCGTTCCGGAAGGCATCCGGCTCGACCGCCTGCAAGCGTTGTTCCAGGAGTTTTACAAACGCCACTTCACCCGCACCCGCATCCTGCTCGGCTATGTCGCCATGCTCTGGCAATCCCCCGACAGTTGGCTCCGCTTCCTGAAGAATCTGAAAGCCTTTCTCTCCTTCGCCTTCAGCAATAGGCGGTGGGGAACACCGCCAGATAAAAGCAAGTCTTTACAACAGAATTAAGGATTAGCAGCATTCCATCCTTCAGTCACTCTCCCTGCTAAAGATTTCTTCGTATGCGATGAATTAGTTTGTATACCCGAGTTGCTTGGTTTCGAGGCCACAAATCATTGGGATGCAGGTCTAATCCTTGTGCGCGCTGAATAGCCATATCTACATTTGGCAAGAGACACTCAGTTTTATATGTAGATTTCTTATTAGGATCATATCCATCTAAAACATCCTGGAGCATATCTTGGCATTGATGTCTATTTGCAAACAACCGATTGTCTCTCATGTGAAGATACAGCCATAATTCAAAGCACGGATTGCTAAGAGCCACCTCATATCCATAAGATTGAGCCTCTCTGAATACATCGTTCAATTCGGCTTCATCCCAAGCATCGCGATCAATGACCAACCAAGCTTCATCTCCTTTACGTCCATTCTTTGCAACATGCAGTTTTAGATGCTCCAAAACCTGTAACGGTCTAGATTTGTGTTTGCTAGGAATAATTTTAAGCTGAATCTCATCCTCACGCGTTGTTTTAAACAGTTCGAAATAGCGAGGCTCTGTTTCATTTCCTTCCGTCGCTATATGAAAGTGCTTCTTGGGCTTTCTATAGCCTATTTGCCGACGGAATCCATCACAACGAGGAGACATGATTAGTCTTCTTTCTTCGCATTTAAGGCTTGTTTTGGCAATCCCCATATATTTGGAATACCGCCGAAGCGTCCTTGCAGGTAACTCTTTCTGATGTCCTTATCATACCTCACATCAAAATCACTCAGTGATGACAGCGCTGATGCGCCCTGTGCATTCTTATCAATGAACCAAACTTCATCTCTCCGCATAAGATTCTGATCCAGAAGTAGCCCATCATGCGTTGTGAAAATCAATTGTCCTCGCGATGAGGACTGTCGTACGGACAGAAAACTCTCTACTAACGAACGAGTGAGCAATGTGTGCAGACTGCGATCCAATTCATCGATGACAAATACTTTCTCAGTAGTTGGATTACTGAGTTCATAGAATGCAGATAAAAGATCGATCAATCTTTGAGTTCCTTCAGATTCATCTGTCATTTCAAACGCTACACGCCTGGCATTGCAGTCGTTGTGATTTGCTACGAGCTTCATGGCTTTAGTTTCGTTTCCTTCACGAAAGACGAGAAAACGACGACGTTCTGGTCCTTCAACTTGGAACATGGCCTTGTCTCCAGACGCGGATAGCATTTTCGTAATTTCTGCCTTCTGCGGCTCAGATAAAGGAAGAGACTCAATGGCAACCATCTCATTTTCCAATGAATAAATCCCAGTTCCTGCTTTTTGCAGCAGATCGGCTGCATATCTACGGAATTCTTCGACTTGCTGAAGACTAAGCTCAATAGGTTTAAAAACAGCGTTCGGATCTAGCAACACGAGGTTACGTCGAAACCATTCGCCCACATTGTCAAGAATCGGAATTTTTTTTCCTCTCAATTCACTTAAAAAGAGTTGGTTGGGAAGAGTATCTCGCGTCTTAAATTCAATGAATTGCTTATCATCTTCGGACATATCCAGTTTGCGGAAGTATTCAATGTCCCAAACAGGAGTTCCAGAGTCAGTCCAGCCTCTTGAGTATATACGTGTCCTTTTTTCACCTTTTACTTCATCCAATGACTCACTGACTACACGCTCTCGAGTTACAGAAAATTGATAGCTATAAATATGATCGTTAATCAGAAGATCAAAGCCAAACGATGTCGGCAACGCCAAATACGCAGGATCTAGCTTAAACGGTTCAACATCGATCCTATCTTCAGGTCGTGATTTTCCTCGCACTATAAACCGGCGAGCAAATTGAATAGCATAGTAAAAATTAGATTTCCCAGATCCGTTTGCACCCCAAATCGTCGCTAAGGGAAGTATCCGAAATTTAAGCCTCGGAGAACGAAACACTCGTTCAGCATGCTGTTTCTCACGTGATGCTAAACATGTGAACTCAACCTCGTCCCGAAATGAAAGATAATTTCCAAACCGAAAGTTAATCAACATTTTAGGAGACCTTTTCTCTTTAGAAATCAATTATTTACTATCTTTCCAAAAATTACAATACTTTTGAGAGATTTTTTCTCTTTAACATATGCGTCAAACAAGTTCTCTGTATAGTTCAACAGCAACCATTATCATGAGGAGTTGCTACCTGCGCTCGAGTCGGTAAAAAGCCGCCGGATGAGTCGGATTGGAGTTGGTCCAGATTTGCTGGAAGCCTCGATTCGTGAAAATGGTTTCGGCTACCCACGCCTGGTTCGTCAAGCCGGTGGTCTGACTTACTTGATACACCGTGCCGGAGCAGAGATTATCCCAGCCCAACTCCAGGCCGCCTCCAGGCTGGAGTTGGGAGGAAGCTCCGGAAGGAGCTCCCGGCCAGCCGGCCAGCCGGGCAAACATCCACCACGCCGCACGGCCTTTTTGGTTGCAGTTCACCGGCTGAGAGTGCGCGCAATCGCAGTAATCGCACAAGGGACTGCCCGGATGGGCGGCGCACCATTCGACCGCCCAGTTGCCGCCCGAATAATCGCATTCGTCTGTAGCGTCGCGACTCATAAATTCGTTTCCGCTCGGATCGTAACTTTCGATGTCGGCAAAATCGAAAAGGACCTTGTTGTTCTTGCGGCAGTACTCGCGGATCATGTTGTTTTGCCGGTTCAGGGTTCCATTCACGCCGCTGCCGTCCAGATGACCGGTCATATAGACGAAGGTCACGTTGGGGAACTGCGTCTCGAACGCGGACATCTGGTGGAGATAATTCGATATTTGCGTGGAGTTGTAATAGCCGGCCTGCCCACACCAAGCCCACATGGAGACATTCAGCGAGGGATTGTTGCTCAGGACCTGCTGGGTAAGCGCGATCCCGGAGGAGCCCTCCCAGTAAAGATCGGGAGAAATATAGTCGTTGTCGATCTGTCCGTCGTACATGCGCAAGGCATTGGGCGTGGAGGGCAGCGAACAGTAGCCGCGCGCGAAACCGAACCGCGCATCCTGATTGTTCAGCACCGCCAAGCCGCTGTTGAGCTGACTGCCATGGGAGGTATGCGCGTAGTGCCAGACCACATTGGATTTGACCGCCGCAATCCAGGCGGCGGGAATCTGCGAGATGTCCGTGCAGGTATGGTCAATCACCAACGGCGCCGTACCAGCATACGCCGTACCCAGGCATAACGAGAGACAGGCGAGAATCGAATGTTTCATGGGGACTGGACTCCTTATTTGTTCGTTAAATACGCCTGGATGATCGAGCGCTTCGGATGTTGGGACAACCAGCCCTTGATCCGCTTGGCTTCCAGGAAGTCTTCCGCGCCCAACAACTGCTCCATTCGCTTCTGGTAGAGTGCGTTGTTTTGCTGCGATTGTACTTGGTGTTGCCAAGCCTGGCTGAAGATGAAATGGATGTCGTCGTGCAGGTTGCGATCCTTCAAAGCCTCCAGCTCGTTCCGATCGAACCAGATGCCGCCGCAGGCGCTGCAATGATCGATGGAAAACCCGACGCCATGACCCACTTTGAACCGCATCATCAAGGCGCCGCATTCCGGGCACAGAAGAATGCGATGGCTGTCGATGGGCTGCCAGACTTGTTCGGGCGCCGGCTTCTCGGGCAGATTGGCGCCATGCTGTTCAACCCAGCTCCAATATCTGGACGCCTGTATCCATTGGCCCTGGCAATAGGGGCATAGCAACGTTTTGGGAAGCTCGACATGCTCGCTGGATTCCAAAGGACCTTTTTTGCAAGCTGGACAATTCATAATCTACCTCCTTGAATGCCTTTGTCTATATCAGCAAACCGCAGGGTCTCCAAGAGCGATTTTGCGATGAGCGTCGGAGTTGCGAACAGGGACGCGTTGCGCTATGATAGGCGTCCGGAAAGGGAGACTATATGTTTTTCGACGATCTGTTCGAACAAACCAAACAAGCCGTCAAACTCGACTAACTCATCTGGGCCAACTTGGAGGATATCGACCATGGCAAATAAAGGGAGCGTCGATAGAAAAGAATTTACCGCGCTGCTGATCGACGTGAAGCAACGTATTCAGATCGCCCAGACCCGCGCGGTTTTGGCCGTCAATTCGGAGCTGGTTCGTCTTTATTGGGACATTGGCCAGACGATCGATATACGCCAGAAACGTGAAGGTTGGGGCGCGGGCGTCATTCCCAGGTTGGCGACCGAACTGAGGAACGAAATGCCGGAATTGAAGGGTTTTTCCGAGCGGAATATCAAGCGTATGTTGGCTTTTTATCGGGAATACCCTGATCCAACCGCAGTTTTGCCACAAGCGGCGGCGAAATTAACGGAACGCTCAATGATGCCGCAACCTGCGGCACAATTGCAGCCCCTCGTAAAAGTGCCGCAAGCTGCGGCACAAATGTCCAATTCACTTCTGTGGGCTATTCCATGGTTTCACCATGTCGTCCTAATGGAGAAGGTTAAAGACCTTGCTGCCCGCCGCTGGTACATGGAAAAGACTCTCGCCAACGGCTGGAGCCGGAACATTCTGGCTATGCAGATCGAAGCGCAGGCTCACGCCCGGCATGGCAAGGCACGGTCGAATTTCGCTCTGACCCTGCCGCCGCATCAGTCCGACCTGGTGCAGCAAACGCTCAAAGATCCTTCCCAATTCCTTAGAGTTGCCGCCGGACTTCTCTTTGCGTTATACTATGCGCCTGAAACATGGAGACGATATGTTTTTCGACGATCTGACGCCGACGGAAATCAGCCGTGTGGAAAGTATTGGCAAAGTGCGCAAATACCAGCGGGGCGACTTCATCATCCACGAGGGGCAGACGGGCTCCTCGTTTTTTCTGGTCATCTCCGGGAGGGTCGAGGTACGCAAGAATCTCGGCGACGGCAAACATCGCAAGCTGGTCGAGTTGGGCGCCTGCGATTTGCTGGGGGAAGTCGGCTTTTTGGGCGTCATTTTTCGGTCGGCGAGCGTGGTGGCCTTGTCGCAGGCCGTTCTGGTCGAATTCGAACGCGATGCGTTTGACCGATTGGTGCAGGACGAACCCATGCTGGGGCTCAAAGTGTATCGCGGCATGGCCCGCGAGCTGGCCCAACGGCTGGCCCGTACCGACGATGAAGTCAAGGATACGATCTTGTGGGCGCTGCGCGAATCCCAGAGAGATCCCACCCTGACGGGCCCGGTGGAACCCCCAACGCGTCCGAAGCTCAACCTGGCCGCCAAACCCTTCACGCCCGGCAACTGACGAGACGCAAGAAGTTGCTCAAATGAAATGTGTATAAAAGACAGGCCAGGCGGTCCCGTCTCCAGCAGGAAAATCGTTCATCCGGGAATGGACTTCCGGCTTACCGTCATGCTATAAGGCCACATCGATTCGGCGGCGTACGACGGGGTCGAACCGGTACATGGAATAACAAGAAAATGGTGGTTTCAAGAAAGGGTTATAAAATGAAAATGCGTTGGATATCTGCGTTTGCCCTAATGACTTTGGTTGCGTTGAATGTTCAAGCTGGTCGCTTGGCGCCGATTCAGGAATTCTCGTCTCCAACAGATTTACCCACCCTGGCGGATGTAGAAGCGTGCATTATAGGGGGCGCCGCCGCCATCACGGGCTGGGGCATGGAGAAAAAGGAGCCGGGCCATATGGTCGGCACGCTTCTGGTTCGACAATTCAAAGTCGTCGTCGACATCAAATACGACACAAAAAAATATACCATCTCGTACAAGGACAGCGAGAATTTGGAGTATGATGGAACTCAGATTCATGCGAGTTACCACCGTTGGGTGCAGAATCTACGGGCTCATATCGACAAGAAAATTTTAGCCAAGAAAGCCGGAGGCATTGCTGGCAGCACCGTCGATTCATCCGTGCAGCCCGCCGCAACCGCCCCCGCTGCTGCTCCCGCCGCCGAAACTCCCGCTCAGCAAACCGTGGAAGAACGACTCCAAAAGTTGCAGGAGCTCTTTGAGAAGGGCTTGATCGACGAAAACGAATACAAGACGCGAAAAGACGCCATTCTCAAAGAGATCTAGGTCATCTCGCATAACGAATCATTCGAGGTAATATGTCCGAACAAGATGTAAGCGCGTTGAAGACTCAGTTGAAGGAATTGTTGGTGGCGCAGTTGTCGCTGGTCGACGTTCGCCCCGAAGACATCGTGGACGCTGCGCCTTTGTTTGGCGAAGGACTGGGCCTCGATTCTTTGGATGCGGTGGAAATCGTGGTGCTGTTGCAGCGGCATTACGGCATCACGCTGCAAGACGCCGCCATGGGGCGCCAGGTTTTTCAGTCGATCGACACCTTGGCGGATTACATTAAAGTCAACCGGACAAAGTAGACAGGCGGCCCCATTAGCCCGAGAACGCAGATGTCTGAGCGTATTGTCATAACGGGAATGGGCTGCCTGTCTGCGGCTGGAAACGATCTGCCTCAACACCGTGATTCCTTGAGGGCCGGCCAACGCGCCTGCCAAAAACCTTCGTGGTTTACCGCTCCGTTCGAGGGACCTGTCTATGAGGTTTCCAATCCGGCCTATGCCGCCTCCGCCGATGAAATGCGGGTTTTCAAGCTGGCGTGGAAGGCCGTATCGGAGGCCTTGAGCCAGGCCGGACTGGAGACGCTGCCTACCCGATCGGTCCTGGGCATTTTTCTCGGCACGACCACCGCCTGCCAATTGAACGATCTTGAATTTCAGCGGGGATTTTATACCGGAGGGCCGTTCTCTCCGGTCTCTCCAACGCGTTTTTTTGCCGGCAATCTGGCGGACCGCATGGGGCGTCGGCTGGGCGTCGCAGCGGGCCCGCGCGTCACCGTGACCAATGCCTGCGCCTCCGGAACGGATGCCATGGGCCTGGCGCTGGATTACTTGCGCAGCGGCCTGTGCGATATCGCCCTGGCCGGCGGAGCGGATGAACTCAGCCTGGTTTCCTATGGCGGGTTCCACTCCTTGGGCGTGTTGAGTCCCGAGCCCTGCCGTCCCTTCGACAAGAACCGACAAGGGTTGAACTTGGGAGAAGGGTCGGGCGTGCTGGTGCTGGAGCGCGAACCCGCCGCCAGAGCCCGCGGCATTTCGCCGCGGTTATTTGTCGCAGGCTACGGCTCGGCCAGCGATGCCCATCACATGACGGCGCCCCATCCCGATGGCTTGGGATTGGAACGGGCCATTCGCACCGCCCTTGCTGGCGCACAACTCGAAGAACGGGACATGGGCTTCATCAATGCCCACGGAACCGCCACGCCGGACAACGACCGCATCGAAGGCTGCACGCTGGCCCGCATTTTTGGCGCGTCGACGCCGGTGGTTTCCACCAAGGGATATACCGGCCACGCGTTGGGAGGCGTCGGCGGGATGGAGGCCGTATTTACGGCCATCGGCCTGGAAGAAGGATGGATTCCCGCCAATGTGGGATTTGAAGAACAGGACCCCGATATTCCAATTACACCGCCCCGGCAAACCACAACGGTCGACGGAAAGTTTGCCCTGTCGACCTCCCTGGCCTTCGGCGGCAGCAATGCGGCCCTGATCCTGGGAAAAATATAAACGGGCTTATGGATATTTTAGGCATAGGTTTGGTCGCACACTTTGGCAAGGGAATGGGCGCGTTGAAGGACGCCCTGAGCAACGGCGTGGCTCCACCTTCGACCTATCGCTTGCCCCATCGCCAGGAAATCTCGACGCCGGTCTACTCGATACCGGACGATCTATTCGACATTCCCGCCATCCGGGCGGCCCGCCGGGCAAATCGTTTTGGGAAAATGGCGATGCTGGCCGCAGCCGATTGCCTTGAAAGCAGCTTGCCGCCTCCTTTGGATCGGGTGGGCATCGTCCTGGCTACCGGCTTGGGCCCGCATGCCTCCAACATGGAGTTCAGCGGAGGGTTGATTCAGTACGGCCTGGATCAGGGCTCGCCCACGCACTTTTCCCATTCGGTTCACAACTCGGCGGCCGCCTACGTATCCAACATGCTCAAGACGCACGGCCCCGCCACGACGATCACTCATTTTCAGTCCGCGGTAGGACAGGCCCTGCAAGTGGCGAAAGCATGGTTGGATTCCGGCCGGGTCGATTACGTCTTGCTCGGCGCGGTGGACGAAATCGGCGAGCTGATGCTCTACATTTTCCATGAAGGCCAATTGATCGACAAGACCGATCGCATTCCCGGAGAGGGTTCGGCGTTCTTGCTCTTGAGCCGGTCCGGCCCGGCCTCGTCTCGCTTAGCTTCCATCCAACCCATGCGTAGCGGCGTGGAAGCCGATTTATGCCTGGTCGACGACAGCAGCATCATCCCGCTTCCTACGCCCCATCAAACCCAAGCCGTCGCAACCGGAGCATCCTACAGTCATCTTTGGGGCAAAATGCCCACCGGCTATATATTCAGTCTGGCCTGCGCCGCCTTGAAGCTAACGCCAGAGGTGCAGAAGGTGTTGTGCGTGGACAAATCGTCGGCCATCCCGGCCATGCTATTGGAACGATGAAGCGCTGAAGGGCGAGAGGGCCGACCGCAATTCGATGTTCAGCGTTCGATGTTGGATGTTCGATGTTTTCTTCTTCATTCTCTTCAAGGTAGGGCCCGCTCTCCGTAGCGGGCCGCGGACGGCGACGGAGCGCCGTCCCTACCCAACAACCATCGCCTCGCCGGACGCCTGCTTCTGACGGACAAACTCGGCCAGCGTCTGGATGGAATAAAAAATATCGCGCGCCTGATTTCTGTTTTGGAGCCGGATGCCGTAGTGTTTTTTCAGGACCAGGACGACCTCCACGGCATCCAGGGAATCCAAGCCCAGGGCGCCGTCAAAGAGAGGCGCTTCGTTCGGCCAGAGGTCCGGCGGCGTCGTGGTAATGTTCAGTTGCTGCCAGAGAAATTGTTTAAGTTGGTCTTCAAGCATCATGCTGCAATAGCCTTTTGTATTTATGACAGCCGATCGCCACGGCCGTGGATACCAAGGAAAAACAAAGCAGCCGTCCCACATTGGGCAAAATTTCCAAGAGGGAGCTGTCCCGCAAAAAAACGTCCACATAGGCATTAAGCCCCCAAGTCAGCGGCGAGAAGTCGCTCAACAGCCGAAGCCCCGGAGGCATGGCAAAGACGGGCACCATCACCCCGCCCAGAGCAGCCGCGATGACAATACTCGTGGCCCCAAACATGGAGGCCTGCTGGTGGCTGCCGGCAATGGTTCCCACGGCCACCCCATAGCCCACGGCGGCCAAGGAGGAAGACAACGCGATGAGAAACAGCCTGAAAAATCCCGTCCCCAGCTGCAAGGCCGGCAAGCCCAGCAGGGGGAGAATCCATATTCCGACCCACAGCATAAACGCAAACTGAATGAGCCCTACGAGACAGTAGACCGCCACTTTGGCGCCTAAATATTCGCCGAAGGCCGCCGGCGAAACCATCAGGCGCGTTAGAATTCCGCTGTGGCGTTCCGCGAGAAGGGCGCCCGACAACGGCAGCGCGATAAAGAACAAGGCGAACAGGGTCCAGGCCGGGACGTTCTGCTGAGTGGAGGTCGGGTAAACTTGTTTCTCGCTGTCCGGCCGGGTTATGACCGCGACGCCGGATGGCTCGGCCAGCCGCTCGTCGTTGCTCTCAAGCTGCTCTCCCATCAGCGCGGCCTTGAGCACATTCGCCTCTATCGCCGTCATCGTCTTTTCCACCGACAGCGACACGAGCTGACGGAAGGAGGCCGGCAGGGCCGGATCGTACAACACCTGAATGACCGGCGCCGGCTGCGCGCCGGCCAAATAGCTCTTCATCCCTTCCGAAAAATTCTTCGGAAAGATAATGCCCGCCTTGAATCGCCCGCTCCGAATGGCGGCTTCCATGTCCACAGCCCCCTCCTCCACATCCAGAGCAGGCGCTTCGGTCAGCGCTTTTTTAATGGGCCCGCTCAAAGGGTCCGCGGGGTCGATGGCCACCGCCACCCGAAGCGCCTTGAATTCGAGCGACTTCAAGGCGGCGTCATGCACGATCGAGATGACGATCACCAAGGCCAGCGGCATGAGGAACAGCACCGCGAGCCCGGCCCGGTCTCGAAGGAGGAGCTTTAAATCTTTGCTGAAAAGGGCCAGCCATCTGTTCATGGAGAGCCTTCCGCGGTTTTCTTGGTTATGGAAAGAAAGAATTGTTCCAGGGTCTCGCAGTGGGCTTTTCGGCATAGATCGCCCGACGCTCCCTCCGCGAGGATTTTCCCGTGCTCGATAATGGCAATCCGCGAACAACCCAGCTCGGCTTCGTCGATGTAATGGGTCGTGAAAAACAAGGTCGCCCCGGCGGCGTGGAGTTCTTTGAGCAGCTCCAGAATAAATCGCCTTGTATGGGTATCGATGCCGACGGTCGGCTCGTCGAGAACGATCAACGGCGGCTCATGCAGAATGCCCGCGCCCAGATTAATCAACCGCTTCATTCCCCCGGAATACGCGCTGACCCGCCGATCGGCGCAATCGACCAAGCCCAAACGCGACAGCAACCGCTCTGTTTTCTCCTGCAAGACGTCTTTTTTCAGGCCGTACAACCGTCCGAAGAAATGCAGATTCTCCCGGCCGGTGAGCCCCTCGTAGATCGCAAGGTTTTGAGGAACGTAGCCCATCAGGCTGCGAATGGATCGGTTGTCGGGAGAAGCGCCCAGCACCTTGACCGAGCCCTCGTCCGCCCGGAGAATGCCGTAGAGAATGGAGATCAACGTCGTTTTCCCGGCTCCGTTGGGCCCCAGCAGGCCAAAAAATTCGTTCCGCGCGATATTCAACGAAGCCAAATCCAACGCCGGCGAATCGCTATTTCGATAGCTCTTCCGCACGTTCTGGAGTTCGATGGCCAAGGCCGTTGAGGAAGGAAGGCTCACGAGCGAATCGCCTTAAGGGGTAGTTTTGCCAAACGCCGGAAAGCGGTTTTTTCCCGCACGGCGCAGTCCCTCAGGATTTCCGCCGCCTGGGCGTAGGCCGCCTCGTCCTGAAGGCGATCCTTGCAGATGCGGGCGCCGACCACGGCAAACTCCATCCATCGGTCGCCGATGTCCGTCAGTTCGTCCGATAGGATTTTCAATTCCTTCGCCGGCTCGACGCAGCCGGCCATGGTCCGCAAATACGCCGCGAACAGGAATCGGAAACCGGAGCCTCCCGTGCCGATCTCTTCCAGCATCCGGATGACTTGGGCCATGTACCGGGCCGCCGTCATGGAGCCCACGCGGCGCGGCCACTGTTCCATGCGGCGCGCCAAAAATCCGATGCCGGGACAACCCACAAACGGAATAGGTTGCCGGATCATTAGGAAACTGGTCCGTCGGGCGCCGCGGATCATCGCGGGTCCCACAGGCGTCGAAGGCGCGGCCCCCGGAGGCAGATAATACATGCGGCCGCGAGGCGCGAGCGGCCCTTTGGCAAAACGGGCCTTGGCCAGGGCGGCGGCCTCGCAGAGCACCGGATGTTCGAAACAAGGATCGCTGATCAGGTAATCGTTTCCGTTGCGGCCATAGACCACGAGATTATGGGCATTGAAATGAAATCTCATCGGCGGAGGCATGAACGGCAGCCAGAACACGCCCACCTGCAAGCCCACGGGAATGCCTTCGCCTAAAGCTTTGTCCAGCGCGGCCATCGCCGTGGCCTGATCCTGAAAGCGTTCGCTTTTGATCTTCACCCGCAAGGCCCGGCATAACTGGCCGATGATGAAGCCGGGAGGCATTCGAAAAGTCGTCAGGGGGCACCGGTCGATTTTGACGAACGGGAAATGGCCGAAAAACAAGCCCGCGCCGATCCCAAAGGCCATGGGTTCGTCGATCGGGATGCCGCGATGGCGCAAGAGAGAAGATATGACGCCGCTCTCGCAGTGCGCCGCTTGAACGTGCGGAAATGGAATTTCGGTCGTCATACGGTCGTTTTGCCCTCGGGAGCGCTCATCAGTTGTTCGCGGGCGAGACCCAACGCCCGCGCATACCGATCCAGCTCTTCTGCCGAAAGCGCCCGAAAGCCTTCCGGCGTCAGATGGCGGCGGACTTTTCGCCGGGAAAATCCCGCGTATTCGGACAGCAGCGCTTCATCCATCTTGGCTTGCGCCATGCGAAAGGCCAGGGGACTGGCCTGCCCCTGCAAGACCAGGCGCCGCTGCTTTTCGGCTTCGTCTTCATAGGAAGCGATCGCCATCTCGTTGGCCACATTTGCCGGCGCCCAGCCCTTGCTCAAGACTTTCACGTAACGCCCGGTTTCATCCACCGCGTATCTAACGACGCGTTCGCCGCCATATAGGCCTTGTTCCTGCGCTACATCTTTGTCTTTCACAGAGCCCCTTGAATTCAAACCACCGTCAACATCATATAGAAGAAAGCAAACCGCCCGCTTTCCGGTACAAAGCAAAGAAGCTTCTGTCCCGGCTTCAATCGCCCCGAATGGAAGAGTTCTTCCAGCATGATATACATCGAGGCCGCGCCCGTGTTCCCCTTCTCGGAAAGATTGGTGAACCATTTGTTCTCGGGAATTTCATAGCCGGCCTGCTTTAGGCGTTCGAACAGAGGCTTGCGGAAATATTCCGACGAGTAATGCGGAAGGAACCAATCGATCCGGCTCACGTCCAACTCGCGTCTCGCGGCCATGGTTCTAAGCGCTCGGTCCACGGCATACTCGACAATAAACCGGTTCAACAGCTTCACATCCTGCTGCAGCCGCAAACAGGCCGGGCCTCGCGGGTCGGATTTATCGTCGCAGACCATCCGGCGCCAGCCCGTCAATTGGCCGGCGTCATCCTTGGCTGCATCCATATACATGCAAGGCTCCAGCTCATGGGCATAGGAAACCTGATCGACCCAATCCACGCGCAGGGAAAGTCCATTCTTATTGGGTGCGCCGGACATCCAGACCGCTCCGGCTCCATCGGATAACATCCAGCGCAGGAATTGGGAATGAAACTGCGAGCCGGGCTGGCGCTCCAGTTCGTCCGGATTTGCCTCCTCGGACCATTGATCGGCAAATCGAAACATGATGGACGACAACTCGGACCCGGTCGCCACCGCCGTAGCCGACTGGGAAGAGGCCACATTCAGAAACGCGTACTTGAGCGCCGACATCCCCGAGCCGCAAATCCCCGAAAAGCTCGCCGTCTCGCACGGGCCCATTTTCAACTCCCCCTGCACCATGAGCGCATGGCCCGGCAACGATTGATCCGGAGAGGATGTGCCGCAGCACAAACATTCGAGCGGCTGCCCGGCCGCCTGAGGCAACCGGCGAACGGCCTCGGCCGTCAGGGCCGCATTGGTATAATTGAACGCGCCCGTAGCCGGATCGATCGCGTAATGCCTCGACTGTATCCCATTACGACTAAGAATGATATGGCGGATTCGCTTTTTGGCGGCGGTTTCGTTGCCCAGCAACCGATCCATATCGTCGTTGGCTACGGCGTCATTGGGGAGAAAGGAAGCCACTTCATTAATATAAACAGTCTTCATTCGTAATATCTGCGTTCCTATCCCCTCTCCCGCGACAAATTGAACATCGGACGGCGACGGAGCGCCGTCCCTACCGTTCTTTGCCGTGGGTAGGGCGCTCACTCCGCTGAGCGCCTTGTTTTCCCGGATTTCGTCAGAGGCAAATCCTGCTTGCATTTTAGTGAGCGGTAAATGAATGTCAATCGCATGGGCTCAAAGGAAAAAACCAAGGTACTCGTCGTTTACTATTCTCAAACCGGCCAACTAAGAAATGTTCTTGGCCATCTTGTGCAACCCCTCCTGAAGGCCCCTGATGTGGACGTTGTTTTTGAAGAACTCGTTCCGGAGCGCCCGTATCCGTTTCCCTGGACCCTGAGTTCGTTTTTCGACGCCTTGCCCGATTGCATCGATTCAACCGTTCAAAAAGTCATGCCGCTCAAAGCGGATACGGCCGTCTCGTGGGATCTGATTATTTTAGGCTACCCAGCGTGGTTCTTGCGGCCCGCTCCGCCCATCCAGGCCTTTCTCGCCTCGGAGCCCGCCCAAAAACTCTTTCGCGGCAAACCGGTCGTCACCGTGGCCGCCTGCCGGGGCATGTGGATCATGGCCCAGGAACAAATCAAGCGCGGCCTCGAAAAAGCGCAAGGGGTTTTAACGGACCACGTAGCCGTGGTGGATCAAGGCAATGCCGTCGCCTCAATCGTCACGACCGTTCGCTGGATGCTGACCGGAAACAAAGGCGCCTGGCTCGGGCTGTTCCCGCCCGCCGGCATTCATCCCGATGAAATCCAGCGGTGCTCCCGATTTGGAGACGCACTTTTGACTGCGCTCCGCCAACCCACCTGGCCCAGCCAACGGCCCTACCTGCGAGGCTTGGGCGCCGTAAAGGTGGACCCCCGCTTGATCGCCAGCGAAAAAATCGGCCATGCTTTCCTGCGTTTCTTCGGACGCGCCCTCGCCCATGCCGGCCCGGCGGGCTCCTGGCGAAGACGGATCGTTCTCGGCCTGTTCCTTGCGTTGTTCATCCCCCTCATCGTCGTCATGGTGCCGATTCGGATGGTTTTGCTGCGAGCGCTTCAGCCGCTCCTACGCACGCGGCTGCACAGCCTGAAGCGACAGTTCGAAGAGCCGTCGGGGTCCGACGAGTCGAGCGGCAATCCCTTGACGAATTTGTAGGCCAGACCTTCGCGCCTGGCGAATTTCTTGGTCGCAAATTGCGACCTCAAGCGGACACGGAGGACGCCGATAGAGCAAAGACGAGGCGAACATGCAGAATTCTGGCAAACATCTTGAAGACACCTTTCTGGGTTCGGTGGGCGTGCCCAGTGGCCTCGTGGTCGGAATCATCGTCACCACAGAACGAGCGTTGCACGGTCATGCGCAGGGCGAATGGGTTTCGCTTATAATGCCGTACATCCCGGCTTACGTGCTCACGGTTATCCTGCTCGCGACCTGGTGCGTTTGGAGGATCAGGACGAAGACAGCTCGCTAAGGTCATTATCCGCGAAACGCCATGATCGACCCCGTCATCGCTTGGGGAAAGGCGTTGAAGTCCCTGTGGACCGCGTTCTCCCTGCCCGCAACGCTTCGCGTAGCGATGCGGGCAGGGAGAAGCCGGGCCACCTTTTGGGTTCATAATTACAATGGCTGCTGTGAACCGGCGTTTTAGTGCGGATTGTAGAACAAGGCCGGCTTGTTCTGAGGGAAGATGGATACACCGAATAACGCTTCCGTTGCTTCTGCTGCTGTTTTGTTCCGCACTTGGGGAACATGCGGGAGCATTGCTGATCGTACTGTTGGGGGTCGATTCCGATCTTCCGGGCGATAAAGATGCGAAAATAGCCGCCAAGCAAACCGAATCGTTCTTCGCGCTTAACGCCGTTTCCACGCCTCGTATCGGGCTTTTGCGGCACGATCGAGACCGATCGTTTTCAATGCGGCCAGAACCGCCGAACGGCTCCATCGATTGAGTTCGGAGGCTGACGGGGGGCGGA
Source organism: Lentisphaerae bacterium GWF2_57_35 (assembly GCA_001804865.1). Taxonomy (GTDB): domain Bacteria; phylum Verrucomicrobiota; class Kiritimatiellia; order CAIQIC01; family GWF2-57-35; genus GWF2-57-35. Next base: position 41,688 of record MHBK01000061.1, on the reverse strand, counting down.
GCTTGCGACGGAATTCGTTGGAACGCAGATACGACATCGCATCAGGGCAGTCATTGACGATGGCGGGGGAGGCTTCCCCCTTCCGTTTTCGGAACACGCTATTAATGCTCTCGGAACCGGCGATGAGCTCGAATCCGTTTCGTTGCAGCAGATTCTTCAAACTCGTCAACGTAAAATGATACGTGTGGGCGTTCTGCAGATAGCGGAGAAACTCCCGGTCGCAGCTCTTGCGGACGTCTTTCACGCCCGGCAGTTCAACGTACAACACGCCGTCATCCGGCAGGATTCTACGCACCTGCTGCAACTCATTGTTAGGCTGAAGAACATGTTCAAGCACATGAGAGTAGATGATGAGATCGGGGGGGACATCCCATCGAACGTCCGCGATGGTCCCGCGGGACAGATTCAGGCCGTATCGTTCCCGTCCGAAAGCCACATTTTCCGCTCCCAGATCGATCCCTTGCACAGAACAGCCCTGCTGCTTGAAGTAATGCAAAATGCCGCCGGCGCCGCAGCCCACCTCCAGGACCGACATCGTCGCCAGGGGCTTGGAAAGAGGCTGGGTCGAGAGATACGCAAAGATCCGGCGGCCCTTTTCGAGCTGGCTTGCGAAGAAGTATGGGCGGGGAATTTCCTCCCCCATGTACAACTGAAGATATTCGGCATTGTAGAATTCGCTGTACGATTCCTGCGTCATTCGCGGGTTGGTTTGAATCAAGCCGCATTGTCGGCAGATGACTACGGGCATATACAGCCCGTACCGATCGCGCGTCGACAAGGCTTCGAAATCCCGCCCATCGCAGATGCAACAGGGGACATCCTCGAAGCGGTAAATCCCGTCCTTGAGTTTGCCTTCAATCTGCGCGCGCAACTCCGACTGCAGTTGATTCAACGGCAGCCAAGACCGGCCATTATATTCAAAACGCTTTCCCAGCATGTTGGATTCCTCACGCTTAACTCTGGCGCTCACGATTCGACGATCGATGCAACCGGCCCCCTCCTGATCGGAGCGGGGATATTGTCCCATGCCAGTTCGCATGTCGATTCCGAAGTGATGAGGGGCGAATCGGCGGGTGCATCCTGACACGGCCGCAACAGCGGACGGCGGCGGAGCGCCGTCCCTACCTTTTCTTGCCGTTGGTAGGGCGCTCACTCCGCTGAGCGCTTTCTTTTCCCCATACAATCTGCGGCCGTGTCGAGATGCACCCCGAATCGACGGAGCCGCTTCGGAGCGGCTCCTGAAAAGAGAACCGCAGCCCCTCAAGGCGGGCCGGTCATGATGCCGTAGATGGCGCTGCCGTTCACTTGCCCATCGGTATAGACATTGATCGGCGGGAGGCCGGCCATGCCCTGGGTCATGATGACGCCCTGCGAAAATCCGTTGGTGAATTTGACGATCGTATACGTCCGATTCGTAGCGCTGGCCCACCTCAAGACGAAGGACGGGGAGAACGCATGCTCCAGTTGCGGCGAATGCAGCACGAACGAAGAGTCTGCGCTCAGCGCATCGGTCCCGGCCAGGTACTCTTCCCGATCGGTCACGCCATCGCGGTCGTGATCGGAAACCGCCTGGGCAGCCAGCGGCGAACCGAATACCGCCCGCTCCCAGTCGTCGGGAATGCCGTCGCCATCTTCGTCGCCGGGCGAACCGGCGATCGCCAGGGCGCGCGTCCAGGCATCCGGAGCGGAGGAGGGCCAGGGTTCAACGTGGCCGACCCGATCGTAGGCCAAGGCGACGAACCGATATTCCGAGCCTTCGATCCCCTCGAACCAGGCACGCGCTTGTTCGGTCCGGATCAGCCACTTGGCATAGGGGTCGCCATCGGTCGACACATAAACGTCATAGCCGGCCAATCCGCTGCCGCCGACATCGTCCTGGCCGGTCCAGGACACCATGAATCGCAAGGGCGATTCCGTCGGCAGGGCCTCAACTTGGCTGGACGGCAGGCCGCTATCGATGGTGACGTTGACCAGCGGCGTGCGAATCGGTTCGTTCCAATCGAAGACAATGCTCGCGATGTTGGGAATGGCCGTGCCGGAGGCCAGCCCGGCGCGAGGCTTGATCCGGAACGAGACGCTGCCTTCGCCGCTGTGCAGGGCGTCGTTCGGCGGGAGAAACCCGGCAAAGGGATCTTCCGTGAATTCGCCGGTCGCCGGATCGATCGCTTCCAGCAGCCAGGAAAGGCGCCCGGTTTCGCGATCGAACCGCGCTTTGACATCCACTAAAAGGTCATTGCCGAACGGCCGCAAGTCCACCCGGCGGTCATAGGCTTGCAGGCCGGAGGGGACCTCCACCACCCGATCGCCGAATTGGATCGCATCCAGTTCCAGCGTGCTCCAATCCAGCCGTTCATCCAGCGGATCGGTAATGGTCACCAACTGGGCCGAGGCCGTGGCGTTGGATTGATTCTCGAAGCGAATCGTATACCGCAACGACTGCCCCTCCGTGATGAAGCGCTCGTCGCCCACGCCCACATCCACCAGCTTGTCGTTTGGATCATGGGATTGCATGGGCGTGCTTCCGCCGGCGGGCGGGCCGTTATCCGGGTCCGGGTCCGGTTTGTTCGTTTCGTTGATTTTCTCGAAAATAGCCATCATCAAGGCGGGCTTGAACAAGCCGATGACGGCTGGATTGCCCTTGGGCTTGTACTGGTAAAGGCTGGCCCACTCCTTGAAACGATAACCGGGCTTGGGTTGAGCGGTTAGCGTTATCTGGGAATATAGGGTATAGTATTCGCCGACTTTCTCCCCGGTGTCCGGAATCATTTCCGCGCTGGCCGTTCCGCCTTCGTCCGGCGAGGTAAAGACTCGCACTAAGTACATCGGGAAGACGAGCGTGCCCTTCACCTGAAGCGGAGTTCGCGTCAAGGTATAATCCGACTGGTAACCATATTCCGATTGCAGTCGGGCAAATACATTCTCGGGGAACCCGAATCCCTTCTCAAAGTTCCATTCGTCCCACAGAGTGAACTCCAGCAAGGAATCGTACGTCACGTTCATCACCTCATGTCCCAGGTTCAGATCGACCGTTTTTTTGTACCTCAGGAGGCCGGAGTAGAACACCTCGTCAACATTTCCATAAGCCAGTCTCAGGTCGTCATAATAGATACCGCCGAAACCGGTATACACCGGGCTGTCGAAGGAATTCTGATAAAAGATGGGAACATGCGTCTGACGATACTGGGTATACGGCACGACATAGTCTATCGGCGTATTGAGCGGTTGCCCCAGAATCATGGCGCCGGGACCGGCGTTGTGAGGAAATTTCGTAAGCAGCTCTTTCGAAACTTCCTTGCCGAAGTTGATAAAACGCCCATCCGCCTGCACGTGCATAGCCGCAAAGTCGCGCGTATGATAGATCGTTTCCCTGTACTGATTCAGGAACTGGCGCATGTGCTTACAACTGACGGGCATCCAGAAGGTAACGGTCCCTATGAATCGGCAAGCCAAGCTGACGGCCGTCTCCTCCGACATCGCCAGGATGTAGTCATTCTGCAAATATTGCCACCAGTGCTCGGGTTCCGGCAGCTCATCCAGAACATGCCGGTAGTGCATGGCATCCGCTTGGGACAGGGCGGCCGTCACCGGGTCCAGGTTGTACGCTACCTCGCAGTTGCCCGTGACCGACAGGCCGGAATCCAAATCCGCCACCGGATAAATCCAACGAATGTCGTAGACCGCCGCGGCCAGGGGTTCAATCGTCGCCGTCCCCGAGACATCGGTTTTGAAAGACGCGACAGGCGATCCGTCCCGGCACAATTGGCCCATAACGCCGCTCACCGGCGCATGGGCCGGAGTCTCTTGCACCACGAGCCGCAACCGATACCCATTGGTCGCCAGCCCCACGTCTTCCCGGATATCGCTGCTCAGCGTCACGACCCGTTCCACGAGCGGATAACCGGTCGCGCAGACGCGCAGCAGCATTTCGCCGGAAGGCAGATCCGCCACTTCATAAGAACCGTTCGTATCCACGCCCGCATATACCCGCCAGCCCCAGAGACCGGCATTTTGCTCCACGACCTGAATCAAGGCCTCCGGGATCGGCTTGCCGGTCGCCGCATCCGTTACGCGGCCGTCGATCGTGTAGCCGGCCGACAAGGCGGCCGCGTAATGGGCTCGCCCCTGCGCCGGCAGGGTCACCGCTTGCCGGACACGTCCTTTGCCAGGAGCGGACACGGTCAGATGGCCCGGCCCGGGCGCCAGGCTGGAAAATTCGTATTCGCCATTTGCGGAAGTTTGAGCGTCCCAGAGCTGCGCCGGCTCCCTTTCCGATCGATAGACCAACTGAGCGCCGGCGATGGGATCGCCGGTCGCCGCATCGACGACCGTTCCGGTTAATCCGGACGACTCGGCGACGAACCGAACGCCACAGACGGAACCGGCCGCCACCTGGATCGTACGACCGGTAAAGGCCCACTGGTCCGAGGCCGGCAGCGCCACATAGGCGCCCGGCACGACCGGCGCGTAGCGGAATCCGCCGCGCACATCCACCGGCACTTCGCCCAACCGGAGGCCTTGCGGACTGTAAAGGCGGACCACCACGCCGGACGACAACGGCAGGCCCGCCGCATGGCAAACCGTTCCTGTCACAACGCCGGGAGAGGACAACGCCAATTCCGTCGCCGCACAAACCAGATTGGAGGGCATCGTCACAAGGCGCTGAACATCGGCATGGTCAGGAGCCGAAGCGGACAAGAGGTAGCTGCCGGCCGGATAGCCTTCAGCGGAAAACCTGCCGTCGGCGCCAACGATGACGCTTTGAGGACCGTCGTCCCGACCTGCGATGGCCAGGCTGGCGCCAGCAATCGGCAAAGAATCCTGGGCGGCTACAATCCGGCCGCTGATGACGCCCCCCTCTACGAGCCGGACGTCAGGCAACCGAGTTTCGGCGCCGGGAACCAAACAAGGCGTCTCCGCTCGGGCCGGCGCCAGACCGCCCGTGCCTCCCGCCGTCAGTTGATGAATGCCGGCGCCCAACCCAACGATACGATACCAACCCTGATCGTCGGTCGCCGCGCTGCCGGAAGAAGTCTCCGTCGTGGCCTTGACCGTCACCCCCGTGACAGGAGCGCCGGACAGCCCGACCAACCGTCCTACGAGGACCGCCCCCGGCATCAAGGTCAAATCCTGGTTCTTTGTTTCGTGCGCCTCGAATTCCACGGCGATCGCTTCCGATTTCAGATAGCCTTCGGCCATCGCCAGGATCTCCCAGCCATCGGCCGACAAACCCCTGAGCGTATAAGCGCCGGCGGCATCCGTGCGGCCGAATTGCCGGCCTCCGCTGCGCGTCAACGCGCACACCAACGCCCCGGACACCGGCGCAAGCGTTGATCCATCGCGCACCACGCCCGTCAAACTCGCGCCCCGTTCCAGCCGGAAGACCAGATTGGACGCGGGGTGCTGGTCGTCGAGCGGGATCGACTCTTGCACTGCCGGCAGATAACCGCCGGCGGCCGCCTGCACCCGGTAGCAGCCTTGAGCCAGCGCCTTCATGGCAAACGTTCCGTCCGGTTGCCAAGCCGGAGCGGCCGCAACCGAACCACGGGATTGCTCCGACAACAACACCAGCGCATTCGTTACCGGCCATCCGCGTTCGTCGCTCACCGAACCGGTCAGAGTGTAACCGCGGGAAGCGCGCACAACGACGCCCAGGGCATCTTGCGCAGCGCTCACGTCCACACGAACCTCTTCGGCCGGCAGGGCGTCTTTCACTTGCAGGACATACGAACCGGCCTCCAGGGCCGAAATCACAAACAGACCGTTGGACGCGCTGATCGCGTCGCCCCTGTATTCGCCATCTTGCAGGGCCTGGACCACCATCCCGGTCAGGACCAGGCCGGACGCGGCGTCTATCACCGTGCCCACCACGGCGGCCGGCCCCATGCCCAAGGCCAGACTCTTTTCGTATCCCAGCAATTCATCCACATCCGCCACATCGATCCCGCGCGGGGCCAGACGCGTGGCGTCGAGCGCCAGACGCGTATCGTAGGAGCCCCACGTTGCACCCATCCGGGCTTTAAAGCGGTCGAACATGGGCTGCCACTCCTGGTCGCTCATCTCGGAGGGACGCAGGGTGTTTTCATATTTCTGCCAATCCAGGACTTCGACATTTGTGGAGGCGATGACATTCATGTTGAAGGGAACATACTCGTCGCCATTTACCAACAGCGGCAATTCCATCGTGTACTCCGAATGCGGCGGCAGGATGCCCGCCATCCCCTGCGGCGCCGCGGCCAACAGCAGCACCGACGATTTAAATTCCAATGGGTCGCCCGATCGCAGGCTTATCAGGCCGCCGCCGCCCGCGGTTATTTTCACTATCGGCGCAGGAATGTCCCGGTTCCCGCGATTGCCATAGACCAGACGGAGCGCGTAAGAACGATTGGCGCGCACGAACGCGGGAGGGTTCAAATTCACATACAGGCCCTCGGACGAAGGAGGAACGACCGTGAAGTTCTGCTGCACGGTCGTGCCGTCCGGATTTTCGAAGATCAGGACATACGTCCCCGGCGCGGCCGTTGTAAGATCGAAGGTCACGGCCGCTTCCCCGGCGTTCAGGAACTGGAGCCGTCCCTCGGCAACGATAACCCCCGAGGCATTTTCCAGGCGGGCCGTCATTCCGGCTTTGAAGCCGCTGCCCTTGACCGTCAGCGTCGCCTGTCCTCCAGCGCCTGCCATCGACAAGTTCAAATTCGCAATCGCGTATCCGGCCTCCCTGGCTTCGAGGTAATACATCGCCGGGGCGCCCGTAGCGGACCCATAGACCGCGACATAATACGCTCCCGAGGCGGTTGCGGGGATGCGCAGGTTGACGACTTCGCCATTCTCGGAAGTTGCCTGCTCATCGTAATCGCTGCGCCCGGGCAGGCGTCCGTAAGCCGCGTACAACTCAAACCGTCCCTCCCCCGCCGGCGTCAAGGTCACCCAACGCTCATCGTTGCTATACGCCGCAAGGTGATGCATCTGAGCCGGTCCGGCCGCGATGCGGTTGGTACGCGGCTGATTCAGAACCAGCTCGCGGCCCACCACCGTCACGACGCCGGTCGACACGTAAAGGTTGTTGGTTTCGCTGCGTTCGCGCACGTCGTTCAAGATGTCCGCGCGGGCGATCACGAAATAATCGCCCAGCAGGACGGACGGCAGGTTGGTCGCCAGCTCCAGCGAATAGGTTTCGCCGGCAGCCACCTCGCCTTCGTGCCGCAGGCGGGCGATGCGGGGATCGTCCAAGTCCCAAGTGCGGTCGCTCGACAGATAGAGCGTGTCCCACCAGACGCCCAAGGCCGAATCGCCGCCGCTCCACGTGTTAGCCGCCAGACCGGTCAGCGTCAGCGAGTCGTCATACCCGATCGCATTCGTGCTCCACGCCAGCGTGAGGACCTCCAGATCCGAGGGCGGCAACATCAAAATGGAAATGGGCGCCGCCGAGACGCCCAGATTATTCCCCTCGCCCCCGCGCTCAGGCACTTCGCCGGTCTCGTCCACCGCCACCAGCAAGTAGTAGGGTCCACTGATGCCGCGAGGCAACCGGAACGTGCCGGACGCGGCATAACTCCCCTCCGGCGCCAGCGCGCCAACCCGTTCGCTGCTTCCAAGCCGGATGTCCTGGTCGCGATCGAGGAACGGATCGCGCGACAGATACACGCCGTCATACCACGAACCTGCCCGGCCGGCCGCGGCGGCGAGGCCGCTGTTGCGGACGGTCCATTCAATCTGAGCCGACTGGCCCGACCAGAGCGCGCCGACATTCGCGATGCCGACCGGCTGAAGGTCGGCCGGCGGCGGCAGAGCGATGTGGATCGGTTGAACCCTCGTGTTGTTGGTTTCCGCCTGGTATTCGAAAACGTCGTTGAAAGAACCCGCATCGGTTTTCAGGATCAGGAAAAAGTCGCCGGCCGCATTTTCGGGCAGCATCGCCGAATGTTCGCGCCGGTATTGGCTGCGGGCCGCCAACGGGCCGTTATAGCCGACACTGGCCAGGCGTTGATCTTGCGCATCCCACCGGTTGTCCTCCGATAGGTAGAGCGCATCCTCCCAGCGCACAGCCGGCGTCGCGTCGCGCCCCTGGTTCCGCACCTCCCAGACGATCGCGGCCTCTTGTCCGGCATACGCCTCCGCCGGGCCTGCGAAGGCCGCGGGGCAAAGATCCACGCGCGATCCTTGGACGACCAGCGTGACGAACGAGGTGGACACGTTGTCCGCCTCATGCCCCGCTTCGTAGATTTCCCCGCGGGAGTCCGTCGCCACAAACACCTGGTACGACCCTTCCAGATCCTGGCGCAACGGCAACGAACACGAGGACGAATACGCGGCGCCGGTTCCCAGAGGACCCGTCCGCTCCACGGAACCCACTTCGATATCCGTTTGCGGTTCGAACACGTCGTCACGGGAAAGATAGACGGCATCTCGCCAGCCCACGGACTCAACAGCGCGATCGCCCCGGTTATCGACCGTCCACTGAAACGGAATAACGCTCCCGGCCAGCGCCTCCGGCGGAGCCGTCACAGCGGCCACCGTCAAATTGGGCGATTTTTCAACGAGTTGAAGCGTCGAGACAACGGCCACGTTATTGGTTTCGCACAGCTCCGCCCGCGCCCCATCGGGATCTGTTACGATCAGCAGATATCGCACGCCGCCGATCCGGGCGGGCAGACGAACCGACGTCGCCTCCACCGGACACGCCGAGGTCGCGCCGGCCGCCACTTCGTCGCCGTGGGTGTAACGCGCCAGCAGCAAGTCCTCCTCCACACTCCAAACCGCATCGGTTGAAAGATAGATCGCCTCATCCCAAGGCGCGGTCACATAATCTTCGCCCCGGTTGGCTATCGTCCAACTTACGCTCACCAGCTCCCCCGCCGCCGGCTCGCCGGTCACGAAAGAAGACACGATTTCCAGGTCGGGCAAATAATCGACCACCGTCACAGGCTGAAGGGAACGCACGATGTTGTTCGGCTCGGCGCCGCGCTCGTAGACCTCCTGGCGGGAGTCCGTCTCCACATAAACGTAATACAGGCCCGAGATGCCGTCCGCCAAGGAAACGAGCACGCCCGCTTGCTCCTTCATGCCGCCGGCCGCCAGCCGGTTGGTCTGCGTGCCGCACCAGACCAACCGCGCGTTCTGGCGGCTCCAAACTTCGTTGGTGGACAGATAAACCGCGTCCATCCAAGGCGCTTCCGCCGCGAGATTCCCGGCATTCGTGATCCCCCAAAGGATACTCATGCTTTGACCTGCTGCTGCTTGGGTCGGGCATTGGATATTCAGCACGGTCAAGTCCGCCGCATCCCCATTCACGGTCAGCAAGCCGGGCAGCCGGTACACGTTGTTGGTCTCGCCCTGATATTCGAAGACCGCGCCGGCGCTGTCGCACACGACATGGACGTAATACGCGCCCTCGACATCGAAAGGAACGGCAACGGATGCGGCGTTCGTCATTTCCCCGCCCGCCGCCAGCGTTTGCTCATGCTTAAAACGTCCCAGGCATCGGGCCTGAACCGGATGGAATTCGGGATGGGTCGAGAGATACCAGGCATCCTGCCATACGTCGTCGGCCAGCTCATCCCGGCCGCGATTGAGCGTCGTCCATTGAACGTTCAGAAGACCGCCGGACGTCGCCGCGGAAGGCGCGGCGGCGGTGGAAATCGTCAGGTCCACCTCGCGGCGGACGACGTGAACCGTCTGGGTGGAAATGCCCACATTGTTGTTCTCGTCTGTTTCCGTCAGCTCGTTCCGTACATCGGCCGCCGCCACAAGATAGTAAGCGCCGGGTTCCATATCGGCCGGCACTTGAATGCCGGCGGACGCATCATATCCCTCTATGGAGGAGGAGGGTCCCTGTTTTTCCGCCAGCAACAAAGCGCCGTTCAACGACCCGTCGTCCGACAGGAAAATCCGATCGCACCACGACTTGCCGGCCAAGCTGCCCACGGCGATATTCCGTACCTGCCAGCCGATCCGCGTCGTTTGCCCGGGGCTTAAGAACGGAGGCGTAATAATATTCGTCACCACCAAATCCAAGTATCCGCCCCCCGCCTCAATCGTAACGGGGAATACGCCGAAGCTTCGATCGACCATGCTCGCGCCAAATGCGGCATTGGCGCCAAAATGGGTGTCCGGTACGACAATCAAGTAATAAGAGCCGGCCCAGGCGGGAATGGGATGCTCCGGCTTGCCGGTCGTCGTATACGATTCCCCTGGGGCCAGCGGACAGCCGTTCCAGTAATTATGCGAACCGAGCCAGTAATCGCTCGCGTCATAAATCGGATCGGGAGATATAGCCAGGCCGTCATCCCAACCCGTGCCGCTGGCCCAACCGTTGAGGATGGTCTGCCCGCCCGTGTTGCGGATGGTCCACGTAATGTCGGGTCTTTGCCCGGCCCGAAGAACCGCCGGGGCCTCGATCGAGACCACCGAGAGATAGGGTTCGTCGCTGACGTTGGGTCCCGTAATCGACACCGCCAAGCCTTTGGCATTATTGGTTTCGGCCCCGAACTCCTCAACCTGATTCTGGTCGTCGGCCCTTACCATTAAATACCAGTCGCCGTATCCCGTATCGAACGGAATGACGATCTCGGCCTCCTGTTCATACGACTCTCCCGAGGCCAGGAAATCCGGATTGCGGATGGGCGGGCTGACGGCCACGGCTTGCGACGAATCGAAAACCGGCTGCGGCGACAGATAAACGCGATCCTGCCAGCCGGCCGCGCTCGTGCCCGCCGTTCCATGATTCGCGACACGCCACGTCACCCGGTACTTCCAGCCGCCGATCATGGCTTCGGCGGCTTCCAGCTCGTCCACGCGCAGATCCGGGCCGGGCCGCGAGGTGATCCAGAGGGGATGGGTTGTCGTCAGTCTATTGTTGAACGAACCTCCGCCCTCCGCCAGACGATTGGAGGCATCGAGGGTCGCGTGAAGCCACCAGCGGCCTTCCGCCAAGGCCGGCAAGCGTCCGGACCAGACGCGCGTATACGATCCGTCCGGCTCCAATTCCCCGTCAAACTCCAGCGACGCCAGTACGAGGTCGTTGGGCCCCGGCTGGGCGGTGGGGGAGATGCGAACCACGTCATGCCAGGGGCCGGCCGCCCAGCCCGGCCCGGCATTGGTCGCCATCCAGGTCACGTCCACCGCTTGCTCCGGCCAGGCTTCCGTCGGACCGGACAAGCCGCCGATCACGAGATCCGGCAGGCTCTGTTCGTACGTCCGGCTGAAAGCGTCCCCGGGCTCCCCGCCCACTCCGTTTTGATTCTGGTCCAACGGATTTCCCGCCAGATCGCACGCACTTTCCGCCAATCGGAAAACAAGTTCCCCACTCGCTTCAGTTGCAGGGAAATAGAACCGCGCGGAATCCGTCGAGACGGCCACGATATTCGTGGCCTGCACTACGCCATATGGGCCGATGCACGTTGCAAGGTTGGGCGTCATCTGCAAAAAGTCCATCTCCTCGGAGAATTGAACGTCCACGCGTGTAAGCGCGTCAAACAACTCCCCTGCCGACGGATTTGCCCAGGTCACCCTCGGACAGGTTCGATCCAGGACCCACTCGCCATAATAAACATCGTCGTAGTCTTCGCCTTTTTGTCCATCCTGGTCCTGATCCATCATATTGCCCGCCACATCGCGCACATCCGGGCCGATGGAAAACGAATAGGTTCCGGCGTCCGTTGCGGCGGGGAACGAAACCTGGAATTCGTCCGGCGCGATCGCCGTTATCTGCTCCAGGACGATGTAGTCATCCGGACCGGACAGGGTCAGGTCCTCTGTGGTGAAGTGTTCCGGCGACATGGGCTCGCTGAATCGAATCACCAGGTTGCTGACGGCGGCACGGGCATACGCCGGCAGGACGCTGACAATCCGCGGACCTGCATTGTCCACGATGGTAAAGCATCCTTCGTACCGGTCGTGTTCCGGTTCACCCGGCATGCCGTCCCCATCCTGATCCAGCAATTCGCCGTCGGCGCTCCAAATCTCCGGGCCGACCGTCAGCGCATACGTTCCGCCCGCGACCTGCCGGGGAAAGGCAACTTCATAAAGATCGTTGCTCACGCGGAGGGGGTCGTTGGCGATGGGAATGGATCCCAGCGGACCGTTCAGCGTCACATCGGCGGCGGTGCAGTCGCCCGGCTGAACCGGTTGACTGAAACGGATGCGCAGGGAGTCCACCGCTTCCGTGCGTTCGCCATTCGGTTCATGGCTCATAACCCAGAAAGCAGGGAAACGGAAAGCGGCCAGGTATTCGTCGTCCGGGCTTTCTCCGGGCACGCCGTCGCCGTCCTGATCCAAACCCCGGCCCTCGCGGTCGGACATTTGCGATCCCAGGACCAGCTCGTAGCTTCCCAATTCCGTCTGGGTCGGAAACGTCAACTGCAGGGTACGGCTCGACAGCCACGCGGCCTGGGTTGCCGAGATAGCGCCGGAGGGACCCTCGAACCGGAGGATGTCCTCCGCGATCGAAAACGAGGCGGGGTCCATTTCGTATTGAAAATGAATCAGCAACGAGCCCAACGGCGGCAACGCGTTGCCGGCCGGCGTGTGACCAGACACGCGCACGGTGTTGGCCGGCGAGAATTCGTAGACGCCCAGATCTACGCGCCCGTTGATGATCCGGTCGTAGCCCTGATAATCCGTATCCTTCGCCATCCAGGCCTGGTTGGTTCCCACGTTGATGCACGGCGAACCGGGTTGCAGTCGGACATCGAGGGTTTCCAGATCGGCGAACAGCGGGTCCGCGGCGATATTTCCATTCCCTGCCGGCAGCGGGGTGCTACAAGTATGGTCCACATATCCCATGCCGCCGAAGATGTAGACATTAGCACCCTGATTGGACCAGATGATGCTGTTATGAACGTATCCATTGTAGTAGAGCAGGACGCCTGCGCCGGAGCGATTCGCCCGGTTATTTACAATGGTGCAATTCTCGATCGCGCTTTCCGTCGAACAATAGACGCCGCCCCCGCCCGATTCGTTGTAGTCGGAGTTAAGCGCCAGATTTCCGGCCACGATCGAATTTCGGACCACCGACCCTTCGGTTACATACAGGCCGCCGCCATAACCGCCCTCATTGCGCAGGATCGTGCAGTGCTCCACCAAACCGCTGCTCGTTATGTAACCGCCCCCGCCATACCCTTCCTCGGCCGTACGGTTGTCTTCGATGGCGGAATAGCGCACCGTGCCGCCTTCGCAATACACGCCGCCGCCCCATACGAGCGTGGAGCTCGCATGATAGGCGCGGTTGCTCATCGCCCGGCACCGATCCACCACGGCGCCGCGCCCGCAGTAAACGCCGCCGCCCAAATGGCCCCGCCCACCCGTGAGGGTAAATCCGCTGATCGTGGCCCCGGTGGCGAGCAGGGAAACGCACTGGACGGCGTCGTTGCCATGAATCGTCGCGGCCTCGGCGCCGTTCAGGCTGCGAACCGTCATGGCGCGAGGGATCGTCACGCTCGCCGACAGCGTATACACCCCATTCGAGACCCACACGCACGAACCCCGCGCGCTCTGATCCACCGCCGTCTGGATATCGCGCGCCGCCATGCTCCAGTTGGTGTAGGGATAAATGGCCGCGCCGGAGGGATCGACATACAAAGCGGCCGGAGCGACACGAATGCCGGCCCCGGGCAGTTCGCAGGACTGGGTCTCGGCGTCCGCGCCCGCCACGACGAGTCTCGGCGCAAACGTGCCGAAGTCGTTGTAACGGTTGGTGACTTCTTGCAGCCCATAGCCTTCCTGGTCCGCCACGCCATCGCCATTGAAATCCCACTTGTAGTACAGGCCGGCCAGGTTGGTTCCGGCAACGAAGGACGTGAAGACGACCGCCATCGGCGCCGTCCCCTCGCGGAGGTCAGCCCGAAACGAGCAGCGCAGAGGACCAAATTCATAAGCGCCCATGTCCACCGCGCCTTGAATCACGCGATCGTAGCCCTCGATGTCATAGCCCCCGACCATCCAGGCCTCATGGACGCCCGCATTGACGCAAGGAGATCCCGGCTGCAAGGAATACGCCTCGTTTTCCACATCCAGAAACAAAGGATCCGCATCGGTGTTCCCGTCGCCGGCCAGGGCCGGCGCCAGGCAGGTGTTGGCGATATGAATATATTCCAATCCGTCCCACTGGCAGCTATTGCAAAAATAGTTGGAGCCGCCGTTCGAGGAATCGCACCGGTTGAAATAGAGAATGGAGTTCTGAATCTCCACCTTGGAATCCCAATAAAGGCCGCCGCCTTTGTAGGAACCTTGATTGTCCGTCACGGTGCAGGAATCCACCTGCACGTCATCCTTCACGTATCCGCCGCCGCCATAACCGCCGCGATTTCGAGCGAGCACGCAATTGCGCAGAAGGGTTCCCTCGTCCGCATACACTCCGCCGCCGCAGGAGCCGGCCTCGTTGTTCCGGATCACGCAATCCAGTATTTGGTTATGGCCCCACTCGGTATAGATGCCCCCGCCATCCTGCGCAGCCTTGTTGCCGTCAACCTCACAACGCTCCACCACCGCGGACGCCACACAGTAGATCCCCGCGCCGTAGTAGGCCTCGTTGCCGGTCACCCGGCAGTACCGCACACGGCCGCCGCTCTGGATATGCACGCCGCCGCCGTTGCCAGACCCGCCCTGGATCGTGAAGCCCTCTACCGTAGCCTCCGCCTGGTCCATGTAGACGCAGGAGTCCATGCCCTCGCCTTGAACGATCGTGCAACCCGCCCCATTCACGCTTTTCAGCGTCACGTGATTGGTAACGGCCAGACGCGCGCCGGAAACATAGGTTCCATTGGCGACCCAGACGACCGTTCCATAGGTTCCGACACCAATGGCCGCCTGAATGTTGGTGGCCGCCTTGGCCCAGGTGTCGTAGGGATATTCGTGCGCCCCCGACGCGGCCACGTAGGCGGCAGCCGGTCCCACCTTCACATAACCGGAAGCCTTCGCGACTCGCGCGGTCTCGCCGGCGGAGTTGACCGCCTGGCAAATGACCCCGTAATGCCCGGCCGTCGTAAAAATATTTGTCGTCACAGAACCGTCCGCCCCGCTCCAGTCCATGACGCCGTCGCCGTCCAGGTCCCAATCGTAGCGCACAATGGTCGTATTCGTCCCCGAGCAAACCGTTTGGAAGCAGGCGGCCAGCGGTGCGGGTCCCGTGAGGTTCATGCCGCGTATATCCACCTGCAAAGGGCCGGTTTCCATGGCGCCCATATCCACCGCACTCTCTGTCGCTCGCGCCTGACCGCGCACATCCGTCGCCCCCTCCATCCAAGTTTCGTATCGGCCGGCGTTGCGGCAAGGCGAGTCCGGCATCAGGGCAAAATTGAACTCCTCTTCATCGAGGAATCCCGGCGGTCCGGCTTGGTTGCCGTCTCCGTCCGCGGTCGGAAAGGTGCAGCAATTGGTGAAGCTCAGGCCACTGTCCTCCGTCGACCAATTGGCGTCTTCCGGCGCCGCGTTGTAATATACGATGGAGTTTCTCAGCATCCCGCCCCAGTTCCCCTGAATCCCACCTCCGACCACGGAGGCGCTATTGCGGCAAAGAGTTGAATTCTCGATCAAACCGCCGCTGTAAGAGGACGCTCCGCCTCCATAGGAAGCCGCATTGCCATAGACCAGCGAATTTCGCAGCAAGCCTCCTTGGGAAAGATAGATGCCGCCGCCTTGGGAGCTTCGATTTCCATAAATCACGCACCGATCGACCATCCCGCCGTTAACGAAGGCTACGCCCCCGCCCCGGTACTCCGCTCGATTGCCCACGATCTCGCAATCTTCGACCAGCCCGGCGGCCGCAAAATAGACCGCCCCGCCGCCGTCGTATCCATAGGAGCGATTTCCGGCCAACCGGCAACGGCGCACGGAGCCTCCGCCTTCCGCGAAATAGGCGCCCGAGCCCATAGCGGAATAGCCGTTCGTGATGGTGAACCCATCGACCGCCGCCTGCGGATGATTCAAGTACAGGCAACGCACCCCGCCCGTTCCCGTGAGGGTTGTGCTTTCCAAGCCATTCATGCTGCTCACATAAATGCCATGAGCAAGGGTCAGAGGCTGGTTCAGCACGTACAGCCCATTCGACACCCAAACCCGCGTGCCGGTTACACCGGCATCCACCGCCGCCTGGAGCGAACGCGCCGCCATGCTCCAGTCGGCGTAGGGCCACGCCGCACCGCCATTCGTCGCCACGTAAACATCCGTCGGTCCGGCCTGCACGTAGTACGCCGGCTTTACGCTGCGGGAGGTTTCCCCGGCGGCATTGGCGACCGTCAGCGCGGCCGAATGCCAGCCGATGGTTTCATAGGTCGTGGTCACACAGGCCAGACCATAGCCGACCATATCCACGGTCGAGTCGCCGTCGAGATCCCAGGCATACCAGAGGCCGTCCACGTTCGTGGCCGAGACCGCCGCCATATAGACGACATCCAAGGGAACCAACCCCACCCGCCGAGTGGCCGAAAAATCGGCCTGGAGCGGGCCGGCCTCGTAGGCGCCCAGATCCACGCCCGCCCCCGCCACGCGGGGCCGGCCGTCCAGATCCAGGGCCGTGAGATACTCCGGCCGCTGGAGGCCGGCATCCCGGCACGGCGAGTCCATGCACAACCGGAAATTACCGTCTACCGGCGCCAGACATCGCGGGTCGTTCGTAAAATTGCCGGCGCCGCCCACCGCGGGCGTCGTACAGCAGTAGGTCATGCGGTTGCTCCACCCCGGCGTCCAGTTCTCGTCGCCATTGTGATAAATAATGCAGTTTTCCAGCGTGCCCTGCACATAACAGTAGATGCCATCTCCGCTGCCATAGGCCGTGTTTCCCCCGATCGTGCAATTCTCCGCGCGGCCCCCTTGTGCAAAATAGATGCCGCCGCCGTCGGAACCGTAAAGCGTCGTGGCGTTGCCAATTATCGCGCAATTCTGCACCAGACCGCCCAGGTAGCAGTGAACCCCTCCGCCGCTGGAGGCGCCCTCGTTATCCCGGATCTCGCAGTAACGGACCGTACCGCCCCGGTTGCAGTAGACCCCGCCCCCGCCTACGGCATAATAACCCGATGAAGCCTTGTTTTCGCGAATGACGCAGTTTTGAACCACCCCGGTTCCTTCGAGACAAACTCCGCCCCCCCCGCCGTTATTGACGAACCCATGCTGAATGGTAAACCCATCCAAAACGGCGTTGGACGCCGCCATGCGAACCACCCGGCATTTGTTGCTGCCATCCAGGATCGTGGCGGCGGGACCCTGGACGCTCTGCAAAGTAACGTCTTGTTTCAGCAGGATTTCGGAGGAGACGAAATAGAGCCCATTGCTGACCAACACCGTGTCGCCCGCGCCGGCAACGGAGACGGCATTGGACACCAGCCGGGCGGCCGTCGCCCAACTCGTATACGGCGAAATGTTGTCCCCGGACGGCGATACATAATGAATATCCGCGACCAGCCGGGTTCCCGCCGCCAGAAATAGGAGGCCCATCACAACTCTAGTGCACCATTTCATCAAACCCATCCTCCTTTTCATGCGTTCAACACTTCCTGATTTTTCATTTTTTGAAATTTATGCTAGATGCATACTAGGTTTCTTTGCAGCAGGCAATACCTTTCTTGATGAAGCGTCTTTCGTCGGTTCCTTGGAGGTACGAGGACTGGCGCCTACCCTGCTTGGGAACAGCCAGAGAAGCGCAGTGCGCCTCCGCGGGCGTGAAACCCAACAAAGGCTGTACCTATGACCTTGCAAGACATCGTGAACATCGACGACTTCATTGACGCCAAACAGACTCAATACGCCCAAGGGTTGGCCCTGAACGATTCGCGGGCTTTGCTGGAAAGCTCGGATGAATTGGGAAACGCTTTTTATCTGATTGGCAAGAAGGTGTTGGCCGGAAAATGGGTGCAGGAATACCGCCGCCTGCTGGGCAACGTCTTGTCAGCGCAAGGCTAATGAAAGGCCACCGGCTTACGCCGGCGGCTACGAAAGAAAAAGGTTCCGACAGAAAAGACCGGGGCGAGTCGCCCCGGCTCCACAGAAAACAACTACCGCAATGGAACCCCATGTCCAGTTTACTGGCATGGGGTGGCTGTCGCTTGGCCCTTCGACAAGCCAGGCCAGGCGCATGGGGCCGGGCCGATTCCGATCGGCCCCAAAACGGGGGCGCGTCAGCTTGGTTCAGTGGCAAGGCGGCGCAGGCCGGGCAGGACTTTTGTCCGCCCGGCCTGCGCCAACGCCGCCAATGAACCAAGATGGCGCGCCCCCGTTTTGCCCCATGCGCCTGGCCTGCGCTTGTCGAAGGGCCAAGCGGGACTTGCGTTGGAGCTCCCCCCCCCCTCTCTCTCAAAGCTGCAAAACTATCCGCCCGGGCGAGTCCAGACGTCGTGAAAAAGATAGAACTGATACGGATGTCGCTCGGCATAGGCGGAAAGCAGGTCGGCGTACTGCTGCGCCATATGGGAAATGCGCTCGCGCTTGACGGTGCCGGGAGTTTGACCGGGATGGATGACGCCGGCAATTTCGACGTCGTAGGCGGAGGGGCCTGTTTTGGCGGTAAACATCACCACGACCGGGCAGTCCCAGGCCGAGGCCAGATGAAAAGCGCCGCGCGGAAAGCCGGCTTGGTCGCCCAGGAAAACGATTTCGGCGGTGTCGGAGGTATAAGCCCGGTCGCCCATGATGGCGACGATTTCGGCGCGCTGGATGCGCTGGGTCAACTCCAGCACTCCGCCCAAGGGCAAATCCGGCGAGACGATATCGATGAGCCCGCCGGCTTCCTGAATGCGCAAGTATTGATTCACCGCCTCGTTTTCCTCGGTGCGCATCAATAAATTTACGCGCCGGTTCATGCGTCCCAGGGCCAGCATCACGGCCTGCCAGTTGCCCACGTGCGAGGTCAGCAGGATGAAGCCCTGGCGGGGATCTTCCACGAGCGGGCGGATTGCTTCGTAATTCACAATGCCGAGGGAAAACAGGGAGGGCTTCATGGCCATGACGTAACGGTCAATGAGCGAAACGCCCTGGCTGTAGAACAGGCGGTAGATGTCGCGCTGGGCGGCCCAGCCCGACCGGCCGCGGAAGCGCCGCTGCAAATAGGCGCGCGCGCTCCGTCGCGCGGTGCGGTCGAACAGCCAGTAGTATCCCGCCACAAAACCCAGCAGGACATAAGCGCCGCGCAGCCCAAAGAGATCGAGGGCGGCCTTGAAAAACCAGAAGCCCAGATTGTTTCCGCGTTTTTTTAGAAGACTGTTATCCACGGGATCGAATCCTCCGAGGCGGTCGATGCCCCAGCGCCATTTCCCACAACGGCCCCATAAAACCTTTTCGATGAAACTCGGCAATCCGGAGGGCAAAGTTTTCGGGCGGATAAAAGCACAGCGGATCGGGCGATAGCTTTTCGCGAAGGAGATTTTCCAGCCAACCCCGCTCGATCTGCGGCGAGAAATAATAGACCGGCTCCAAGAGCGACTGCCCCGGCGCGAGCAAGCCCTCCCGCCGGGCGATTTGTTCGATATCCGTTTCCGGCAGCACGCGGATGCCGGTATAGACGAACCGTACGGCGGAGGACAAGCGCAGGACATGGTCGATGCCGGCCTGCACGGTCGCCCGCGTCTCGCCGGGGCCGCCGAAGATGAAATAATGCGCGACGGGCACCCGATGCCGATTCAAGGCCGCTTGAAAGGCCTCCACGTCTGCCCAGGCAAAGGGCTTGTGCAACCCGCGCAGGGTTTCATCGGTCGTACCGTCCGAACCGACTTCCGCGGCCGCCCAGCCGGTGGCCTTCATCATGGCCAGGACATCGTCGGGGATGGGCGTCGGTTTGAAAAAGGCAACCCAGGGAATGCGAATGCGGCGGGCCAGCATTTCCTCGACGACCTGCCGATAGAGGCCCTGCGAGTCGTTGAAGACGGCATCGACAAAATACAAATATTTCATGCCCCGCTCGCCGATCAGACGTTCGATGTCCTGCACCACGGCTTTGGGATCGCGCGCGCGCAAGGCGCGGCCTTCAAGGACCGGATACGAACAATAGCCGCAAGCGTGCGGACAACCGCGCTTGGTTTGCACGCCTACCATGCCCCCGCCCTGCTCCACGTAATAATCGACGCAGGGCAATCCGTAATCGGCGGCGCCGATATCCGGTTCGGCCAGAAACGCCGCAGGCCTGACGATCGAAGTAGGCGGAAATTCCCCCCGTTCCAGGCGCGCGACAAACTCCAGAACCGCCCGTTCCCCCTCGCCGGCGATGCCGTAGTCCGCGCCCAGGCGTTTCAGGATGGCCTCAGGCATCAACGAGAAGCCGGCGCCGCCCACCAGGATCGGCGCTTGTGTGACCGTCCGCACGCCGGCCACCAGCGCGGCGACGGCATCCAGATAGCATTCCTCATGGGCGCTGCTGGTGTTGTCGATGTTGCGAAGCGAAAGGCAAACCAGCCGGGGATCGTGTCCGCGCAGGCGCGCCAGACCCGCTTCCTGCGAGACTCCATCGGCCAGTCCATCGAGGAAGAGCACCTCGTGTCCGGCCGCTTTCAGGGCGGCGGATACGACCGAGGCGCCCAGAGGAAACACGGGATAGGGCGACGTCGTTTGATTGGCTGAAATCAGGACGATCTTCATGTCCTGCTCCGCCGCATGACGGTCAATGGCCCCATTTGCCACCCGTGGCCCGATGGGACCGGAACGTGCCGTCCGCCATTTCCTTTTCCAGCACGCGGCGGTACAGCTTGCCCATCTTGATTTCCTTGGGCTCGTCGCGATAAAAAGTATCCCACGCGTACTGGTACATTTCGTTCAACTTGTCGACGCTCATCTTTGCGGGTTTAAAGACGGTTTCGCCGGCTGTATAACGCTTCCAGTCGTTGTGCAAGATGCGGCCTTCCCGCTCCATCTTGGCGCGAATGGGCGTGTGCGGAAACGGCGTCACGACCGTGAACTCGGCCAGGTCGAGCCGGCACTCCAGCAGGAAATCGACCAGGCGCTTGATGTAGTCTTCGTCGTGATCGTCCAAGCCGAGAATGATGGTGCCCTCCACGCCGATGCCCCGATCGTGATATCTCTTGATGCGCGTACGCATGAAGTCGCTGGTGTCGATGACGGACTGATACACATACCAGCAGCCCGCCTCGGCCGCCAGATCGAGGATATCGTCCTTGTCGCGGATGGGATGCGACACCCATTTTTTCTTCAGCGGCGCGATCGCCCGGAAAAGTTCCCGCTCCCAGTCGTCGTCCTGCGCGAGCGAATTGTCTACAATGAACAAGCGGTTGTTCGGGATCGACTCCAACTCCTCGATGACGCGCTCGAACGGCCGCGGCCGAAACTTCTGCCCGCCGAGATACGCCACGCAGCAGGGAAAGCAATCGAAGCGGCAGCCGCGGGAGCAATGGACCAGATCCACCATTTGCACGCCGCGGTAGTTGTAGGCCTCGCGGTTTAAAATGTCCCGCCGCGCCGGGCCTACATCGCGCAGGTCCGGCCACTGGCCAAAGAAATTATAGGTCTTTTTCAACTCGCCCCGTTCGAAATCGGCCAACACTTTTTCGAAGTGACCCTCCGCTTCGCCGATGAAGACCGCATCGGCGTGCTGCGCGCTTTCCTCCGCGTGGAGCATCGTGGCGATGCCGCCAAGGACCACCTTCTTCCCCAGCGCCCGATACGCGTCCGCAATCTCCCAGGCCCGGGCCGTCTGACAGGTCAGCATGCAGGAGATGCAAATCAAATCCGCCGACTCTGCAAAGTCCAGCGTTTGCACATGCTCGTCGCAAAACGAAATCTCATGCTCGCGCGGAATCGCCGCGGCAAAAACTACGGGGCCGTGCGGCGGCAGATGAAATTCCGGTTGATTGGGCAATTTGGGCCACCGCGGATAGACGAGTTTAATTTTCACAAATGAATCTCTTTATAAAGACTGCTTTAAGTATGCTTCCAACCGATCGTTTCCGGAATTCAAGGGCGCCTCTCGCGCGGCGAAAGGCCCATGAACAAGGTCCGCGAGACCGCGGCCCCTCCCGTCCCCTTCTCGCGTCAAAAAACCGCAGACCACGCGGGGCTGCTCCGTCGAAACCACGATCATACCTTCTGCGTCGCCGCCCGCAAAGAAACTCTCCGCCCAATTCAGGATGAGCGAGTAATCCTCTTGCGCTTGCACGACATGAAACAACGGACCGGCCAGGCGAAAATGCAGGGCCGCCTCGGCAATCGGGCTGGTGGGCAGCGTATAGACAAACAACGACCCGCGGGCTAGGGTGCGACCGGCCTCCGCGTAATCCTTGAAATACCGTTCGTTGTCAGCCTGGCATCCCGAGGTATTGACGCTAACGATCCCCCACGGAATCGGCCCGCCCATTTTGTAAGGCGTGTCCATTTCTTTCAGGGCCAGCGCCAGGGCGTGGACCATTTTTTTCGACAGAGGACTGAGCCGCCCCCAATTCTTATATGGCCGGGCCAGCAACGAGCCGTCTTTTTCCTGCGCGCGAGAGATCGCCATCGGTTCGCAGCCCGGACGAACGAACCCGCACTGCTCGTCGTCGGCCCAGCTCATGGCGATCAAATGGGCCTGGGCCTCTTTGGTCGGCGAGACTTCTTGGGGGCGTTGCAGCTCGACCACCAGAGAGGTATTGACTCCTCCAAATCCGGAATTGGTGGACAGGGCGATGCGCGGGTTGGATAAATCATGGCCCTTGCTGGAAATCCGTCCTCCGCCCAAAGGCTCCACCTCATCGGCTCCGATGCTGGGCGGAACCTGTTGGCGACGCAACGACTCGATGGCCAGGGCGGCTTCGACGAGACCCGCGGCGCCCAGCGTGTGTCCGATGCCGCCTTTGACCGAAAATACCGGGCACGCATGCCGGCCCAGCACGCGTTCGAAGGCGTGCATTTCCATGTCGTCGTTATATCGCGTTCCCGTGCCATGCGCGCAAATCGCATCCACCTGGGTCGGACGCAATCCCGCCATGTCCAAAGAGAGATCCATTGCACGGCTGAGTCCGCACCCCTCGGGGTCCGGCGCCGTCATGTGGTAATAATCGCCCTGCGCGCTCCATCCGGTCAGATAGGCTTTTGCCTTGATCGCATGTTCTTGAGCGAAATCCTCGCGAAGCAGCCATAACCAGCCGGCGCCATCGCCCAGATTCAAACCGTCGCGGTCCTTATGAAAGGGTCTCGCCGGCGAAGGCGCAAGGGCCGACATGGTTCCAAAGCCGGCCATCACAAATTCCGTCACCGCGTCGCAGGCCGCCACCAAAACGCTGGATTCACGGCCGAGGGAGATTAAATGGGCGGCCAGGGTCATCGCCATGGACGACGAGGCGCAGGCGCACGAGATCAGGTGTCCCGGGCGTTCGAGCCCAACCCAGCGGGTAACGGCGTCCAGAAGACTCGCGGGCGCCTGAGGCCTGGACGGCTTTTCTTTAAGCAAACTTTTTTCCAGAAGATCGATCTCGCCGGCGGTCGTGGCCAGCAGCACGAGCGTATCGGGCGGGAGGCGTCCGTGCAGCGGCGGCAGCAAGCGTTCCAGCATCTGCGCCGCCAGGGAGGCGTCGTGTGCGTACGACAATTCGTCGCTCGTCGCCGCAAACCAAGATCCGGGTTTTCGATTCTTCAGGCGCTCCGTTTCGGAGACCGCCGTTTTCCCGGAGATCAACCCCTTCCAGCAGCATTCGACGCCGTGTCCGTACGCTGTGAAGATGTCGTAATCGGCCACTACGACGTTCATGAAAGCGACTCAATTTCTCCCCGTCGCCAGCGCCCGCGAAACGCCTCGAACAACGGCGGCTCGACAAAAATGGGCAACTGCGAATGCGCATCCATCAACAGTTGGATCATGTGGGCGACGGCGGCCGTACGCCCGTCCTCCTTGATCATCGTAAACTCGATGTTGATTCGCAGCGCATCGCTCCAGATCATGGCGGCGCGGACCCTGACCTCCTCGCCCATCGTCAGGGGGAGCTTGTAATCGATGTTCATGTGCTTCACCGGCGCCATAATGCCGGCGCGTTTGAACTCGTCGAAGGTCAAGCCCGTGACATGGCTCAGGCGCGAGGCCGCCTCGTCGATCAGCTTGCAGTAGTTGCCGAACCAGACGACCGCCATGACATCCACTTCGTGGAACAAGATGCGGCGGCGAATCTCGCAGACGATCGGGGGCGGGTCCGACGGCGACGAAACAAAAATAAATTTCTTTCGGGATAGCGTCATGATTTCACATCTCGAACGAGATCGTAATCCAGGACAAATTCCGCCGCCTTGGCGCCATCGTGTTCGCACACGATCGCCGCGCGGCCCCCGTGATCGTCGTTCGTGAATTTCACGCAACGGAGCGCGACCGGCTGATCCGGCAAAACCATGCGGCTGAACTTGGCGTTGGAGACCTGCCGCACCGTCGCCTCGCGCCCGTGCCAGGCCTCCAACAGCGCGACCGCCGCCTCGATAAAACACACCCCCGGCAAAACCGGCTGGCCGGGAAAATGCCCCGAGAAACCCGTAAAAGCGCCGGGAAACACAAAATCGGCCGAAGGAGAACCGCCGGCACGATCCAACGAACGCATATGCTGTTTTATTTCTGTACGAATATGCATACAACTATCGTGCCGGCCATTTGAGAAGAGCCATCCCTCATTGGGCGGAAGAAAGGGTCTTCGGTTCTTTCATCTTTTCCTGCGCTTTTTGAATGAAGTCTTCGAGCCCTTTGTTGAGGATATTCATCCAGGCGCTGGTTCCGGCCGCTTGCGTGTGCAGCAAGACTGAACCTCGAACGGCTTCTTCGGGCGTAAGAAAAATCGTCGGATTTTTAACCTTCACGAGGGCTTCAAATTCAAGGGAGGCCGCCCAGAAGCCCGGCGTGACCCAAGCCCAGAATTGTTCGATATCCGCTTCGACGGCTTCGGCCTGGTCATAGCCGGCGTCCTGAGCGTCGAGCACCGTATAGCCTTTTTCCTTAAAAGCCCGCGCCAATGCGTCGCGCGTCAAGCCTTCGACCGTCTGCCCTTCCGGCAGCAGGATGTCGCCCATGGCCTTGCCATAACCATTGCGTTTTCGTGCAATGGCTCTATGGGTAATGCTTGCATCGTTAATCTCGCCGTTTTTCAACGAAGGAATGGATGCGCTCGCAGGCTTGAGCTCAAAAACTCTTAAATCGCGGACCGTGACGATTTTTACCGCTTGTGAATTGGCGGGATTCTGAGGCTGAACGACTCGAACATCGATAATGCCCCGATTGGTGGCACACCCGACCTGAAGAAAAGACAGCACGCCCATCAAGCAACCCACAACAGCCCATTTTGTCCAATTCATAGTGTATTCCTTTATTTAATGGCCGGAAGATTAGGCAATCAAGAATCTTAAGACAAGCTCGAAGAAATGGAGATCGTTTGCGAGCCATCTTGAAAGAGGAATGGCCCACGGATGGCAAAGCGGTCCCACCGATTCGCGGGATTTGGACCTATTTTCCCCCACCGCCAACGCCAAACTCCCATGATCACACTTTGCAAAGTGTGATCATACGGATGAGGATCTTCGCAAGGGGTTTCGACTTGTAAAGGGAGCTTAATTTCGCATGGCCGGAGCGGTCTCTTTCTTCATCCGTGGGGCCAATCTTTTCAGTCTCTTGGGGCATATGGTCGGGCATCAAGGCAAAGAATGGCGGACAGGAATGTCCGCCCTCCGTTCAGATAAGATTAGGTTTACGCGTTGGATTATGTAAAGTGGCGGCATGAATCGGAATGACACGGCAGATTACAAGGAGCTGATCGTCCAGGCGGTCGAGAAAGATCCCGGGTTTCTGCGGCTGACGCTGAGCGGTCCGACGGACACAACGAGGACGGACTGCACCAAGATCAGCTTTCGTCCCGTCATGATCCGCAACGACCGGCGCATCCAGGCGCTTTACGAAAAGCCCACGCAAAACGCCGTCGCGAATCTGGAGGCCCGGGAGCTGCGCGCCTGCCTGCAGAAAACGCTGGCGCTGCCCTTTTCCCGCCTCCACTTGCAGCAGCAAACCGGGGATGTGCACATTCGCATCACCCGGAAAGGCAAAGTTCTGATGAGCCGTTCGGCGCCGTCGCGCCCGGGGACCGAGCCGGCGGCCATGACGCACGACCGGGTCCGGCGCTACGCGCTGGAAGAAGGCCGGCCCAATGTTTTTCTCCAGGCCATCGGCATCCAGAACGAAAAAGGCCAGGTCCTGCCCTCCATGCGGAATAAATTCCGGCAGGTGAACGGCTTCATCGAGTTGCTGGCGCCGTTGTTTGCCGATCAAACCGATCGGAGCCTGTTCCTGGTCGATTGCGGCTGCGGCAGCGCGTGGCTGACGTTTTCGTTGTATCACTATCTGCATCACCTGCGCGGCCTGCCCGCGCGGGTGGAGGGCGTCGATCTTAAATCGGATGTCATCGCCAAGTGCCAGGCATTGCGCGACCGGCTGGGGTGGAGCGATCTCGCGTTCGAAGCGGCGGCCATTGCCGACTACCAGCCGCGCGCGGAGCCGGACCTGGTGCTCAGCCTGCACGCCTGCGACACGGCCACCGACGAGGCGATCGCCCGCGGCATTCTATGGAACAGCCGCGGCATCGTTGCGGCGCCCTGTTGCCAGCACGAATTGCATCGGCAGCTCTCGGCCCCGCTGTTTGCGCCGCTGCTGCGGCACGGCATCCTCCGCGAAAGGCTGGCCGACCTCCTGACCGATACCTTGCGCACGCTGGTCTTGCGGATCATGGGCTACCGCGTTCAGGCGATGGAATTTGTCGCGCCCGACGCAACTCCGAAAAATTTGATGATCCGCGCGGAGCGGGGTTTGCCGCCGGGCGACGACGGCGCAGTGAAAGAATATCTGGATTTAAAGCGATATTGGCAAATCGAACCGGCCATCGAGTCGATGCTGGGCGAACGCTTCACGCGATTTCTGGCCGGACGATAATCCCCTGTCGGTTCTCTCAAGCTCCGGCAGTCCAACGACAAAAAAGTTTTCGAACAGGTTTTATTATCTTGTAATCCATCCAACGCCTGCAAAAATATCGCTCCATAAGTACAAGGGAGGTAGTTGCTATGGCGAGTGGTACCGTAAAGTGGTTTAACGATAAAAAGGGTTATGGTTTCATTGTTCCCGACGGCGAGAATAAGGACGTATTTGTTCATTACTCCTCCATTCAATCCGAAGGGTTCAAAACATTGAGCGAAGGGGATAAGGTTCAATTCGAAATTTTCGAAGACACCAAGGGCGCTCGTGCGAAAGACGTCATTCGCGTCGCCGAGGCCGCCGTCAGTAATTAATTCAAGAGCTGAAGCAAAAGGGGTCCTGTCGATCGGCGATCAGGCGCCCCTTTTCTCTTTTTAACGCATGAATTCCCAGGCCAACATCGTTTTGACCGGCTTCATGGGCACGGGCAAGAGCACGGTAGGCCGGTGCCTGGCCGCAAAACTACAGCGCGACTTTCTCGACATGGACGCGCTCATCGAGCAGCGAGCCGGCCGCAAAATTTCGGACATCTTCGCCCAGGACGGGGAGCCCGTCTTCCGCCGTCTGGAGCGGGCGCTGGTGCAGGAGTTGTCCGCCCAAACGAATCGGGTGATCGCCACCGGCGGGGGCGTCGTGCTCAATCCGGAGAACATCGCGGATTTCAGCCGGAACGGGTTGATCGTCTGCCTGACGGCGCCGCCCGACGTCATCTTGCGCCGCGTCGCCCAGGAAACCCATCGCCCGCTGCTGGAACAGGGCGAAAAAAACGAACGCATCGTCCGCCTGCTCGAATCGCGACGGGCTTTATACGAGGCGATTCCCCACCGGGTGGACACCTCGACGCTGTCGCCGGAAGAAGTGGCGGAGCGCATCTTGGAGTTGTTCCGAGAGAAGGCCATCGAGTCGTAACCTTAAAGATTGGCCCCACGGATGGCAAGGCGGTCCTACGGATCGTCAAGTCTGAGACTTAAGGGTCATGCAACCGTTTCGAAGCGGACCTGAAGTCTTTATACACAAATTCCAGAACCAAAGAACACAACGAAGAATTTCAACGCAAAGCTCGCAAAGCCAAGCTGCGCAGAGGTCGCAAAGG
This sequence comes from Lentisphaerae bacterium GWF2_57_35, assembly GCA_001804865.1. GTDB lineage: Bacteria > Verrucomicrobiota > Kiritimatiellia > CAIQIC01 > GWF2-57-35 > GWF2-57-35. The sequence goes on along the minus strand of MHBK01000061.1, from coordinate 13,708 downwards.
AGAGGAAGGGGCTCTTCTTTTTTGTGGTTTAGGTGACTTTTATGGCTTCCAAATTCTTTATCGCATCCATCTGCGGCTGGACTTCTTTGCGGCCTTTGCGCGGCTTGGCTTTGCGAGCTTTGCGTTAAAACTCTTTGTCGCTTTCTTTTGGCCGCGACCTCTCAAAGACGATGTTTAAGATTATGGAGGAGAAGGAGCAGGCCCCAGCCGATGAAAACGGCGTAGTAGACGAACGAGGCGATGAAGAAGACTTGTGCGACCAGCATGGTTTGAAGATCCAGCGACGGATTCACGCCGGTCATGACGCCAGCCGAGGCGACGATAAAGCCCAGCCCCATCACCCCAAACCATCGACGGCCGCGCGGGGAAAACCGAGGAAAAAACAAGCAGGGGACCAAGCCTATGGACGCGATCGGCCATGTGAATTGAACAGCCAGCAAGTTGAGATAGCCCCCGAGTTGCTGGAGATAGCGCAACGAAAACACATCCACAAAAACCAATCGCTCATATTGGCCGCGCGAGATGACGTGGAGAAAGCCCTCCCAGGTGCGCGCATCGCCGGAGTTCATGGGAGGATTGAACGAAGCGGCCAGCGGCAAATAAAGAATGGGCAGCATCCCCAGCAAGACCAAGCCAAAGATCGCGGCGGCCGGGCGGCTGGAACGGGAGAAAATCGCGGTCGATCCGAACAGAACCGCTACCGCCAGCAGACCCCACAAGGTTGGACTCATCCCGAACCGAAGCAGATAGCGCCCCCAGCAAAACCATATCGCCCACATAAGAGTCGCTGCGATCCACGCGCGAAATTCTCGTTTGCTCACCCAAGCCGCGACAGCCAGAAGCACCGGCCCCATCACTACAAAGAAAGGCGTAGCGGCCACGCCGAATCCGAAAAGAAAAGCGAGAACCCACCGGCCCGGGCTCCAACCTTCCACCCACCTCAGACCGAATAGCAGAACCAGGACGATCAGGAAGGACGTCAACGTGTGCGTTTCGGCGATTACCGCCTGCGACCAAACGATACGGCCCAGCGCAAAGCAAAGGCCGGCAGCAAAGCCGGCAACGGCGCCATTCAAAGACGCCCCGCGGGTTTCAGACGAGAACAAGAGCCGTCCGCCGCGACCAACGAGCAGCGCGATTTCTCCCGCGGTCAACGCCCCGAAGAAGGCCGAAAGCAGATTCACGGCATACGCCGGATTGGGATAACCATGATAATGGAAAGGAAAGATTTTCGTGGCCAGGCCGGCCAGCAGCGTCCAAACCGGATAGCCGGGCGGACGCCCCACGCCGAAATAATCGGCGGCGACGAGCAATTGTCCGGAGCAGTAAGCGGGCGGGATCGAGGGGGAGAGCGTCAGCCAGTAGACGAGGCCGGCCGCCAACGCCGTCAGCCCTGCCGCCACCCATTCGGACCGTTGCAGAAACCCCGATTTGGGATGTGAAAAATCGTTCATGACCGCCTTGTTAAACGCAGCCTAGCCGCCTCCCAACCGCGCTCACAAGAAGAAACTCCATTGAAAGCTTGAGTTTTTGCAGCCGCGAAGCGATAAATGCGATCTGATTTTTCAATAAATAAGGAATGAAACCATGGATGAGCAACAACCTGCAAGCAATGCCCCGGAAACGAACAAAGCCGGAGAAGAACAAAACGTACAACAATTTCAGGATCTTCTCCGCGAGTACGGGCAACCGGTTTTGATCGGTCTGACCGTGGCGGTCGTGGCGTTTCTGGGCTTTGCGGTCTACCGGAATTACAAGCAGTCGAACGAGCAAAAAGCGTCCGAGATGCTCTTCAGCGCGCGCAACGCGGAAGAGCTGCAGCAAATTGCCACGCAGTATTCTTCGACCAAGGCGGCGCCCCTGGCGCTGCTGTCGGCGGCGTCCATGGCCTTCGAAGCGGGCCAGTACGAGCCCGCCCAATACGCCTTCAGCCAGTTTCAACAGCGCTACCCGAAGCACGAATTGAGCCCCACGGCCGAACTGGGGCTGGCCCAATGCCTGGAAGCGGTCGGACAAGCCGCGCCGGCCGCGGAAGCGTTCAAGGCGTTTGCCAAGGCGCATCCGGATCATTTCCTGACGCCCATGGCCATTCTGGGCGAGGCGCGCGCCTACGAGCAGGCGGGACAATTCGACGAAGCCAAAGCCATCTACGAAGAATTTATCGCGGCGAATCCGGCCAGCCCGTGGCTTTCGCAAGCCGAAGCGGGATTGACCTATTTGGAACAGGCCCGGACCTTGGCGCCCAGCGCCGTTCCGGCGCCCGCCCCGACGGCGGCTTCGCCCATCGTGGTCACTCCGGAGGCGGCTCCGGCGTCTCCGACTCCTTAAGCAGCACCAGCCGCGCATTGATGTACGGGCCGGGAAAGAGTTCGAGCAGGTTCGGCGTGTGTTCGTCGGAATCGAACATATCGAGGAGATCCTGGTAGACTTCCCGGCTGAAATGCAGAACCGATTCCAGCCGCCGGGTCTTGGCGTCCTGCACGACAAAACAAAGCTTTTCGGGCGTCGAGTCTTCGGCATTGAACAACAGGATCTTATCTTCCGGCTCCAGCTTGCCGGCATTTTTCGAGTAGATCAGATACTTGATGTATTCGACCACCCGTTCGTTCAATCCGGACTCCACCAGAAAAATGCGCTCGACCAATTCCACCTGGCTGAACACCAGGTGAATGCTGGGCACGGGAATGTCCTGCGGCAGGATCTCGTTGACCCGCTTGATGCACTCGCCGAATTGCGCGCATCCCTCTTCGACGGTCGCGCCCTTCAAAGGAATCAGATAAATCATGAGGCGGAGGGCCGGGTCGCTGTACAGCAGGGGCTTGTCGACGCGGAAGGAGGCCTGGCATCCGCCGCACTCCACCAGATTCAACCGATTGTGCAAGAGCCGCTCCTTCAACTCCGGAGAAGCTTGCACGTTGATCGATTCGTACAGCTCCACCGTTTGCTCATGGGCGCACTTCGGGCACAAAATCGTATATTGTCTTTGCTGCGACATGCTTTCCACCTCAACGAAGATTCTTCCGTAAAAGCCTTGGAGATTAAACGGTCGGATGGGGACCGTCAACCGCAACGGCGGTGTTTTTCCAAGGATTGGAAAACGATACGCCGATTTTTCCAAGGATTGGAAAATTTTTTGCCTTCTAATCCGAGAAGATTTGCCCCACGGATGGCAAAGCGGTCCCACGGATAAAAGAGTATTCAGAGCGTCATCCTTTCATCGCTGTTTCAGAAAGACGAAGAGCCCGCCTGCGCATCGCTACGCGAAGCGTTGCGGGCAGGGAGAAACCGGGCCACCTTCAGGTCCATTTCGAGGCGGGTTGCATGACCCTTAAATCTCAGACTTGATGATCCGTGGGACCGCTTTGCCATCCGTGGGGCAAATCTTCTCGGATCAGAAGGCGCCCCCGCAGCGTTCGAGGGCGACGCAAATCGGTTCTTGCAGTCGAAGGGCGGGTCATGTAACGTGCCCGGCGCAAGCAGTAGTTGGGTTTCTAGTTAAATTGGGAGTATGCATGAGCTTGTTAGATAAAATTCAGGCTTTCTTTTCATCGGGAAGCGGGAGTGCGCATCAGGCCGCCAAGCGGCTTTATTTGCTGGATGCCGCCCGGATATCCGACGAGAAAGCCAACGGCAGTCGCATCGGCCCGCGCGAGCAGGTCCAAGTTCTCCAACAGTTGGCGCGGTTCGCCGAACAGGAGAAGGTGAGATTGATTGCCGTGTTCGAAGGTCGGCCTCTGCGCGAGGTCGAAAACGGCGGAGAATACAACGGCATTACAGTATATTTTGCCGAACAGGACACATCGGTCAACGATGTGCTTCTGAAGCTTCTGAAGAGCGAATCGCGGCGCATGCCGGTCGTGGTCGTTACGGCGGATGCGCAGTTGGAAGCGAAGGTGCTGGCATCGGGAGGACAGAGTCTGCGGGTTTCTACGTTCCGCAAGGCCCTGAGCGGCGGCAATGGCGGCGGCAGTATGGGCGGAGATCGTGGAGATCGCGGCCGTCCGATGAACCGTCGGCGGCATTTCCGTCAGCGCGGCGGCAATGGCGGCCGGCCCAATTCTTCCCAGCAGGAAGGCGCAGCCCCGTCCGAACAGCAGAGCGGCGGGGAATCGTCGAATGCGGCGCCGAGCAGCGATCCGGTTCGCAACCTGATCGACTTGGTGGAATAACGCCGGAAGCGATGCGAAGCGGCCCCTGATGAAAATCAGGGGCCGTTTTTCTTTTCTACGTCATACACGACGCCCGATCCGCGGCGCAATCGCATCATGATATACAAGACGTAGGAACCCAGGAAAGCGGCGAAACCCGCGATCAGCAAGCTGCTGCCGACCAAGGCGCGCATCGATGAGGCATCCTGCCGGCCGGTGGTGAATAGAATCAACCCCGCCAACCCAGCGATATAGCCCATTACGCGTAAAATCATGTACCAACGTCTCATATTGATCATTTCTATATCACCTTACCCGTGGACCTGTCCACGATAACTCCCGATCTATCTTACTCATAATCCTAATCGTAATCTTAATCGTAATCTTTCTTAATCCAGTCTTCGACAAAAGAGATTAAGATTATGAGCAAGATCAGAGCTCCTTACCTTTTCGTTATTTACCTGTCTCCAGACTTGAGGAACCGGGGTATATATCCATCAACCGGAGAGGCAAAACATGAAGCAAATTTATAATGTGTTGGTCCATGCCGATGCATCTCTTCCCTCTTTCGAAGTTCTATTGCTTTTGATCATTTTGACCCTCTGCCTGCTGTTCAAGACCTCCAGAATAGGATTAGTTTCCGCCTATCTTTTCGCTTATCGATGGGGCTGGTTGGTGTTCGAAAGCTCCTTTGGAAACAATCAATCATACATCTACGGTTATACGGTATTTGGATTTATAGCCCTTATTTTGATGGTCATCAGCATGGTTCGGAACATAGGCAACTGATCAGACCCCCTTGCCATCTATAACGGGGTTTTCGACCATAAACAGAACCCACCTCCCAGGGTACAGTATTTCTACGGTTTACTCAGAGTAAAACGGTTGACTGAACGTTTTCATCTGTTTATGGTCTAATCCAGGCAGAGAAACCACCGGCCCCTGGGAGAAGCATTGTGAAAAAGACACCAATAACGTGGCGCGCCATCGGGTTCACCTGTTTAATCTTGCTGGCCACCCCGCTGCCGGCGCCCTCCGAAGTGATGCTTCAATTCTTCAACAATACCTGGAACGAAATTGCCGAAAAGATTCCGGAGCTGGCGGAAGTGGGCTATGGGGCGTTGTGGTTGCCGCCGCCGCAAAAGGCCAGCGGCGCGCTTTCGGTGGGATACGATCTTTGGGATCCGTTCGATCTGGGCGGCAAGGACCAGCGCGGCACGGTGAAAACCCGCTATGGAACCGAGGAGGAATTGCTTCGCCTGATCGAAACGGCGCATCGCTTCGGCATGCGCGTATATTTTGACAACATCATGAACCACCGGGCCTTCGATATCCCAGGCTACAACGAAAATACGCCTGTGGACATTTATCCGGGCATGTTGCCCGAGGATTTCCATCTGCGGGTGACCGAGGACGGCTTCTATCGCAAGTGGAACAACACGGAAAACTGGGGCAATACCTGGCAAGTCCAGATGCAGAACCTCTCCGACCTGATCGATATTGCCCACGAAACCCCCAACGGAAATTTCGGGGCCGGCGAAGGCTATACGCACGCAAAGATTTCTTTTGTCCGGCATCCCAACAATCCGGAATACTATGACTACGGCTACACGCCCACCGGCATGGCCTACGTAGGGTTTTACAGCACCAACATCACCGTCGAAATGATGGCCCAGCACGCGGATTCCTTCAAAGAGGATGTGGGCGGCTACTTGTGCCGGAATGTCCGCTGGCTGGTCGACCGCACCAAGGTGGACGGCCTTCGCCTGGACGCCGTGAAGCATGTGCCGGCCTATTTCTTCGGCAAGCAGGACGGCGGCGACAAGGACTCCAGCAGCGACGGGTATTGCGGCCAGGCCCAAAAGCAATTCAACCTTTGCCGCGGGTTCATCGATTGGGACAATCATCGCGACACCGTTTTCGATACCGAAAAAGCCTATGGCCGCAACGACCTGATGATCTTCGGCGAACACATGGGCGAGCCGCCCCCTTACAGCGAATACTGGGCCTCCGGCATGAGGTTGCTGGATGCGCGCACGCATTCCACGCTGAACGACAAGCTGGGCAATCCGTGGGCGAGCCTCAACGGCCTTCAGAATTCCTACTACATCGAGGGCTTTCAAATGGGCGAAAATCTGGGCGTGTATTACGCCAAGAGCCATGACGACAACGTGGCCTTCCGCGAGGAGCTGCACAATGCCCTGAACCTGACCCGCGCGGGGTTGCCCGATATTTATACCGACGGCAACCGCCAGGCCGAAACGCTCGGCCAGAGCGGCGGCGCGTTTCCCCGTCACGCCAACACGAAATACCTCGGCCAATGGGGCGACAGCCGGATTCCCAATCTGGTCTATATCCACAATCATTTTGCCCGCAGTTGGCAGTACGGCCGCTGGGGCGACGACGACGTGGCGGCCTTCGACCGCATCGACAAACGCGAAAATGGCGCGATGTCCGATGCCGACGCCTGCGTATTGAGCTTCATGATCAACGACAATTATTCCGCCGGCTCTTACCGCGAAATCCCGACCGCCTTTCCGGAGGGCGCGTTGTTGTGGCAGTATTCCACCGCCGGCGGCAACTTCTACACCCAGGTCAGCGACGGCAAAATCAAGGTGACGACCCCTCCGGGCGGCTATTTCGCCTTCTCCTGGCGCAGTCCCGAGGAATCCGACTTGTGGCGGGCGGCCGGCGGAAAACCGGTCACGATTTACGAAAACGGCCGCGAGGCCGGCTGGATCTCGTATGTGCGGCGCGACGGACCCGACGGCGACCCCGGCTTCAATCCGCACGGCGTCTCCGATCCCGTCAACAACGACTACGCCTACACCTGGTACGTTCCCCGCGTCACGTCTCCGACCAACCTGCGCTTCGTCGCCCGCGCGGACGGCTCGGCGGCCAACGTATTGTTCAAACTCGACGGCGGCATCAACCTGAACAACTTCGCCCATTCCGGCGGCGACCTGCGCGATCATCCGCCGGGCAACGACGGCTCCACCGACGTTTATCTGGGCTACGAGCAGGCGGAATTCTTGCAGCGCATGAAGCCCGAAAAGTTTGCCGGCCAGGACACGCTTCGCAACAAGATCGGCTCGCCCGGCGCGGAGACGTATGTAGCCACCATCGGCTCCAGCGGGTTCACGATCAATAACAGCGACGGCTCGAACGATTACTCGCGCGCGTTGACGCCCGCGTGGATGTATCACAAGCCTGACGACACGAACAATATCTCCGGGCAGCCGGCCGAATTTCACTTCAATCCGCCCCCGCAGACGGCCGCCGACTCCGCCATCGAGATCTGGACCAAGGTGGGCTACGGATGCGACGCCAGCCGAATGTATTTGTATTACACGACCGATGGCGCGAACTGGCCCGAAGGCGCCGGCGGCTACGGAGTCGGCCAGACCAAGGTGACGGAATTGGCCTATTTCGGCGCCGATCAAGTCGACGGCGAATGGTGGCGGGGCGCCCTCCCGGCCATGTCGGCCGGCACGGTTCTGCGCTACAAAATCGGCGCCTATAAGCAGGAAGGATTTGGCTGCGATACGAACGACTGGTACGTCCCCTTCCCCAACAGTTGGACGGACATCGCCAACAAGATGAAGATGATGGGCGTCTGGCAAGTTACCAATCTCGACGCCCGCAGCGTGCTGCACCAACCCCATAACGACTTCGGTCTGGTCAACACGGGTTTGGTGGACGGCTTCCATGTCGTCAACGCCCGGGCCTTCCTGCAACGCGACAGCCGCTCGGCCATCTACAACACCTTCGTCCAGCCGTTCTATCTCGATCTCGAAACGCCCAAGGGCGAGGTGAAATATCCGGGCGAAAACGACGAACTCTGGCAGAACGAATACGGCGCGGTCGTGCGCACCGATCCGACGGTCCGGCAGGTATGGTTCAACATCGCCGACAACAACCCAGCCAACGACGACGCCAACACGGGCGTCGCCAACGGCAACGGCACTAACGTTGCGGGGCAGACCGCCTGGGTGCAGGCCTATTCCATGACCCCCAGCCTGAGCATCCCCAGCGTATACCCCGACGAATGGCGCTTCAGCTATCGCAACATTCCGACCAACGGACAGGCCGCCCTCTCGGTTAAACTCACGGAACTCTCCTCCTCGACCAACCTCAACTTGTCCGACGTCGACGGCCACTTCACAACCTTGACGCGCAACGTACAGCCGCACGGCCCCGACACGACCTTCCAGTTCGGCTGGCCGACCGTCGAAGGCGCGCATGTCGAAACCGGCTGGGAAATCTGGGTGAAGTTCAGCAAGTCGCTGGTCGATCCGTTCAACGACTCCGATATGCGCAATCGGTTCCTGATCAAGATCAACGACGTCGCGCAGGGCAAGGACGCCTACACGATCGACCGCGAATACGAAAGCGGCTTCGGACGCATCAAGTACGCCCTGCCCGAACTCTACAACGGCGACACCAACTTCCTGCACCATATCGCCGTCACCTTCCTGACGCAGGGCAGCGTGACCTTGCAGGCCAACCAATACGTCAAAGCCAAGCCCACGGCGGCCGGCCCGGCCATTCAGATTGTCGATCCGCCGGAATACGATTCGGACGGCCAGCCGTACGAGATCGTTTTGCCGGACGTGGCCAACCCGTCCTCCACGCAACGCCAATACCGTATCCGGGTGGAAACCGACATGCAGGCCCGCAACGTCTGGCTCGCGTTCACCAATTCCGTCGGGCACGTGTGGCGAATCCCCAGCGAGACCAACCAATTGACCGGCACGATTTCCGTGGTCCACGGCACGAACTTGGTCGTCGGCGAGGGAGCCCTCTTCGACGGCCAGCTCAGCCCCGGCAACACGCTGCTCATCTCGACCAACTGGGTCGTCGTGGCGCAGATCCTTTCCAGCAACAGCCTCGTCCTGACCGGGGCCTATCCCGGCCTGACCGCTTCGGGGCTGCTCGCGTCCCGGGTTGACGCCAACCCGTCCCAATCCGGAAACAAACAATACTGGGAATACCTGTGGACCAACATCGTCCAAGGCAGCTTCCGGTTCTACGCGTTGGTCAACACCAACGACAACAGCCAGGCCCAGGTCCACGGCTCGGCCGTGAGAAACATCAAGGTCATCTTGCGCGAAATGGTCTACAGCAATACCAACCGGCTCGACGACGACGACGACGGCCTGGAAGATTTATGGGAGGTCACAACGACCAATCTGCCGGCCACCAACCCCGAAACCTGGACCAACGGAGTGGTTCATCGATGGATGACCTGGGGCAAAACCGATCCCCAGATGCCGGACACGGATGGCGACCGGCTGCCAGACGGACTGGAACTCGGTTACCGCGTCCCGGCCACCGACACGATCACCAATAACGACATCAACGGCGACGGCTATCCCAGCTTCCTGCCCGATCTCGATCCGCCGGTCTACAACACCGTGCCGGACAACAACACGCTGATCGCCTACAATTTCAACGACTCGCGCACCAAACAGCTCTACGGCAGCCTCACCGATCCCAACAAGCCGGATACGGATTACGACGGGCTCTCCGACGGCGTGGAAGACGCCAACCGCAACGGCTGGGTGGACGGCGACGGAGAACCCATGCCGCCGAGCTGGAACCCCTGGCGCGACCGCGACTGGCCCAACGGCGTCATGGACGTCGGCGAAACCTGGACCGAAACCAGCCCCGTCTTGTCCGATTCCGACGGCGACGGCCTCAGCGACGGGTACGGCGAAGACAAAAACTTCAACGGCTGGATCGACGGAGACTCCAACTCCAACCGCATCTGGAACGCCGGCGAACTCTGGACCGAGACCGCCCCCTTGAACGCCGACACGGACGGCGACGGACTCCCCGACGGCTGGGAAGCCCAGTATGGACTCGATCCGTGGGACGACGGCCTGATCGGACATACCAATAAAAATACGGGCGCACTCGTTGCGGCTTCCCTCAACGGCGCCAACGGCAATCCGGATGCCGACAAGATCGTCGTGGGCGGCGAGACCAATGAATACTCCAATCTCATGGAATATCAAAACGGCACCAATCCTCGCATCCCCGACACCGGTGCGCCGCCGCCGGTCGGACAAATCACGGTCGGCGCAGGCCCGGCCATCGGCGTGCTCAATGGCGTGACCAATTACCAGGAATTCATGGACTGGTCGTGGGACGATCTGATCGTACTCGACGAATACGAAGGCGACGGCCCCAACAACCAGCAAGGCGACTTGTATCTCCGCTGGGACGGCTACGACACCTCGCGCGACATCGTTGCCTTCTACGCCAAGGATGGCGGCGACAGCGGCAGCGGCGGCGACGGACGCTTCTACTTCCGCGTCGACTTCCACGACTTGCAGGCCCATGCGGAGGAAGGCTACCTGGATATCTACGTCGTGGTCGACACCGGCAACCCCGCCCAGGGCGAAATGGGCCTGCCGGACGATGTCGATGCGATGACCAGCAACCGTTGGGAGGCCATTGTGGCCGTCTATCAGGGGAACTCGGGACGCGTCTACGTCGATACGGATCGCAACCATAATTCGACCGTGATCGACGACAGCTACGACCTGGCTTCCTTCGGCGTGGTCGCGCGCGATCAGACCGATCCCAAGGGATTCCAAGGCGCCTACTACAACGCCCAATTGGACGCCGTCGAATTCGCGATCAGCCGCGATGCCCTGACCGATGCCGGCTGGAACGGCCTCGATCCCGACGATTTGAATTATCAGGTGTACGCTACCAAAGACGGCACGTGCAACAGTTGCGGCCCGGAAGGAAAACCGGGCGACGGCGACATCGGCGGCCGCAACGACTTCTGCGACACCATCTACGACGACGACGTCTGCGAAGACTACTGGGAAGCCCAGCAAGGCATCAAGAACGTGCTCAGCCATTGGTTCAACGGCAGCCACCGCGCCGGTCGCGCCAAGCTGGCCCTGATGGCTCACGGCAATCAAGCCATCCAACCGGGCAGCATCCTGCAGAACCTGATCAACACCGGTTCCGGCGCGGGCTACTACCGCCCGCTGGATTCGCACGAAATTTACCGTCAGCCGCTGAACCTGCACATCACGCCCACCCTCGCCTCCGCCCTCGAATGGGCCCGGGTGGACACCAACGCCGGCGCCACGTGGCGCGACGGACCGACGCTGAACCGCCGGATCGCCGCCCTGGCCGCCACCGGCATCGTGGAACTGGCCGCCAGCACGTTCTCGGATCACGTGCTGCCCTATTTCACGCCGGCCTTCAACCGCGACAACATCGCCCTGGCCAACGAATTCCTGCACGACATCTACGGCGTTACGCTGACCAGCAATTCGGTGTTCTGGACCCCCGAACGCGTCCTCGACGCCGACGCCTTCGCCAAGATCCTCGACGCCGGCTACCGTTACACGATCGTCGACCAGGATACCCACCTGTGGAACTGGTTCAGCCGCACCGACGCGCTGGGCGAAAACGGCTACAGCATCAATCGCATGCACGGCGTGAATTGCTTCGTCATCAACAACCTGCCGACCACCTATCGCTTCAGCAACAACGACAGCGGTCTGAGCATGTCGATGCGCCGCATCTTCAGCAAGCGCGCCCGCGGCGCGCAGGACCGGGTGACCACCATCTTCAGCAGTTGGGAGGATTTCGGAGCCAATGCCAGCGCCGACGCCTACGACGCCAACCTGCGCTGGATCGCCAATCGTCCCTGGATCCAGGTGGTCAGCTTCAAGCAGATTGCTGATGGGCAGATCGACTCGAACACCGACGGCTCCGGCGATCCGTGGTGGTCTCTCGACCGGGGCGCTTTCTCCATCACGAACAAACAAGGACACGCGTGGATCAACCATGCGACGCAGGGCAGTTACGACAACTGGTACCTGGGCAACGCGGTGGAAGAAGGCCTGCTCGGCAAGATCTTCGACATCCGCCCCGGCGCTCCCATGCCCAAAGCCTACGGCATGATGTATACCGCCGGCATCGTCACCGACACCTGGGACCGCGTGAACGGCATGGCCGACACCAACCTCGCCCGGCTGGCGCGCGCCGCCCTGCACGCCTCGGTTTTCCAGACCGCCTTCCACGAGGAGGACAACAACGACCTGAGCCGCTGGAGCACCGGCGAATTCATGTATCCCGACACCTCGTCCAACAACTTGATCGGCTTTGCCAAGTACGCCCAGGCTCAAACGCGCACCGCCGCCATTTATGCGCAGGTCGACGACTGGGCTTATGAGGCCGGCGACGGCTGGTACGCAAACTCGACGGTGGCAACCAACGCCGACGTCGATCTCGACGGCGAACCGGAATACCTGCTGTACAACGACCGGCTGTTCGCCGTCTTCGAACGCATCGGCGGGCGCATGATCGCCGCGTGGGTGCGCAACCTACTCGACGGCCGCGTCTATCAGGCCTCCGGCAATCTTGTCGGCAACACAGGCAGCGAATCCGAGCAGGAAGGCGCCTGGAACGTCGAAACCAATGGAACCGTAGTCGCCTTCCGCACCTCCTGCTTCAAGGATTGGTGGATCGAACAGGGCGCCGACAAGACGCGCTACGTAAACGATCTGTACGCCGCCGCCTCCTGGGCCAACGGCTGGCGGTTTACCTCGTCCGACGGCCTGCTCCAAAAGACCATCGTCCTGGCGCCGAAGAGCGGTTCGCTGGTCGCCTCCTACCAGTTGACCGGAGCCTTGGCCGGCGCGCCGTTGTACATCCGACACGGCCTGAATCCGAATCTCGACGACTTGTTGCGCCGCGGCCAAGCCACCCTGGCCGGCGTTCAAAACAGCGAAGGCGTCGTCTCCCTGGCCAACACGAACTATTCGACCACCGTCTTGGGCTCCATCGGCTACGCCGGCGCCGGCAACAACGCCGGCGTGAATGCCACGGCCGTCGACGACAACCCGGGCGGCGGCGTGTCGTTCTACACCCTCAACATGCGCAATCAGGCGCAGACGCATCAGGTGGAAATGGTCGGCACCAACGACTTCACTTTCTCGCTGAGCTTCCGCGCTTATCCCTCCGATTGGAGCGGCGACGGCATGCCGAACGTCTGGGTGGATCAGTACGGCTTGTCCACCAACGTCAACGGCGGCGCGCAGCAGGATGCCGACGGCGACCAAATCGCCAATGCGCAGGAATACATTGCCGGCACCGATCCGAACAACCCGAACGACTACCTCGCCTTCCGGCAAACCGTTCAGTCGACCACCGGCATCGTCGTACGCTTCGAAACCAAGACGCAACGCCAATACTCCATCGATTACATGAACGGCTCGCTGATCTCGCCGTCGTGGTCATCCGCCACCCCAACGCCCATCAACGGAACCGGCGGACTCTACGAATGGATCGACAACGGAACCCAAACGGCCCCCGCACCGCAACTGGCCACCAACCGCTATTACAAAATCAATGTCCGGCTGCCGGAATAAACGCAACAAATAACGGAGCGCGAAAAATTATCTCCGCCGAAAAGCGGCCCCAAAACCGCGCTCCGTTACCATGTTTGACATTTAGGTCGATTGACAAAGTAAGTTAGCCTTTGGCGGAGTAAGTGAGCCTGGGGTGCAGTTAGTCTATCCGAA
>MHBK01000060.1:11985-19970 GCA_001804865.1 Lentisphaerae bacterium GWF2_57_35 | reverse complement strand
ATATGAAGGGCTGGATTCTGTAGGTGGGCCGCGTTCTCCGTAACGCGGCTTCCGGACCCGAAGAGCCCGTCTTCGGAGAAGCCGGGCCACCTGTTGTTTCACCAGAATAGTTTCATCCGAAGGCCTTGCAGAAAATGACCGCCTCAAATCTGTGTATAAAAGACAGGCGACTCGCCCCGGTCTTTGCCGTTGCAAGCCCATTCGAACGCCGATCTATTCGAAGATCACGGTCTTGTTGTTGTACACCAGGATCTGGCGATTGAGGTGGCTCCAGATTGCGCGCGCCAGGACAATTTTTTCCAGGTCCTTGCCCTTGCGGACCAAGTCCTCCACCGCATCCTTGTGGCTTACGCGGATGACGTCCTGGTCGATGATGGGACCTTGATCCAGCTCGTTGGTTACGTAATGGCTGGTGGCGCCGACGATCTTCACGCCGCGCGCATGGGCGGCATGATAGGGTTTCGCTCCGACAAAGGCGGGTAGAAACGAATGATGGATGTTGATGATCCGGTTCGGGAAATGCGCAATAAATTCCGGGGATACGACCTGCATGTAACGGGCCAACACCACGAAATCGATGCGGTTCTGCTCCAGCAACGCCAACTGCTCTTGCTCCGCTTGAACTCTAGTTTCCGGCGTCATGGGAATATGACGATAATCGATGCCGAACGGCCGGACCACGGTTTCGACTTCAGGATGATTCCCGATCACCAACGGGATATCCACTCGCCACTCTCCCGATTGCTGCCGGGCCAGCAGATCGTACAGGCAGTGCGTCTGCCGGGAAACAAAGATGGCCATGCGCGGAACCGCTTCGGAAAAATGCAGGTTCCAGGTCATCGCAAAACGATTCGCAATCGGCTTGAAAGCCGCTTCGATTTCCTCGCGCGGCAACGCGAATCCCTTCAGTTCCCATTCGATGCGGACAAAGAACACGCCTTGCTCGCTGTCGACGTGCTGAACGTAGTCGATGATGTTGCCGTTGTGCTCGCTGATGAAATGCGTGATGGCCGAGTTGATGCCCTTGCGATCCGGGCAGTGCCCCAGGATGACCGCCGAGGGCTCCGGCGTTGAATTTGGTTGTTCGGATTTATTGGGATCCATAAATCATCTCGCTTTTGGAAATGTAGAGGCTGAAACGTAGAAGACAACCTTTATGTCGGCAAAAAGTTTGGGTGGAGGGGTATCCAAGAGAGGGATCATCCCTAGCTTGCTGGGGCGGTCGGCTTCTCCAGATCATAAAGCCCGCCGACGACGGTGGTCTTATTGAAGAAATCGATCTCTTTTTGGTCGGTGGAGGCAATCTCGCCGATGCTGAGCGCTCCCTCGGCGACCAGGGTCGGCCCGCTCATGCGCAGGGAGTTGTGGATCATGTCCAATTCCTTGGAATAGGCTTGGTCCAGATAGAGAGAACGGGAGACGCAATCGAACAGCAGGCATTGCCGATACGGCGGGCCCTTTTTGCACAAATAGCCGGCGGCGCGTCCAGCTGCGGCCACTAACGCGCTTTTCTGTCCCTTCAAGACATTCAGCGCGGCGTTTTCAGGAATGTCGCCGATGCAGATCAATTCGCCCTCGGCGCCCACGGCAATCGGATCGCGCACCAGATCCTCATCGCTGTCCAAGACGATTCCAAATGGATATTCCTTCGCTACGGCATAAAATTGGTCCGGCGACAGTTTGCGTCGGCTGTCTTTTTCGACAATATCCCGGTAGACGTCGAAGGCTTTTTGGCCGTTCAGTTGGCGGATGACGTTGCGGTCGGTTTGGGTTGCCGCCAGAGGACCGGTCAGGCGCCGCCAGCCATGTTGGATGCCGATGGAGCAGCCCAGGTCGAGCGTCAGCGCCAGAGCCGCGTTTTCGAAAACGCCCTCTGCGGAGAATAGACAGGGCTCCTGTCGCAATGAAGCGGAGCCGCAACCGCCGCCCAGATAATGCGCCGAAGAGCCGAGGGCTGCGAACAAGCCGTTCAACAAGTGGGAGATGTTGGGGGCAAAGCCGTCCACCAGCACGAGCACCGTGGGGCAGGCCAGAGGGCTCCGGGGTTCGCTGCCGGGGTGGTTGGACGGCGAGAGGCATTGCGTTGCGACGTTTTCGAAATCCGTTATGACCATTGGGCCTTTGCACGCCGGAACTTGAAGGATGACGGCCCCTTCGCGATAAAGCTTCCGATGGATCACTCCGGGAAAGACGCCGCCCATGAATCGAATGTGGGCCTCTTTCAGGGCGGCGACCAGTTCGGCTAAATCGGGTTTGGTCTTCTCGGCGAGGAAAATGAGGAATACGTCTTCAGGTTTCGAGGGCCTATCCAAAATATGGCTGAGGATTGTCCGAATCTCGACATCGCCAAGGTACATAAGCGCTCCGCTTTTTTGTTAGAATATCATGAGCCTCCGCGAGATCAAGGATGGAAAGCAGGTAGATTGAATTCAAGGCGTGGGCTCCTCTCTTTTGGAGACGGGGCCACCTGGCCCCGTTCTTTTTATCCCATCCGATGATAGTCGATTTTTGGAAAGGTCTCGCCGAATAGGACGTGTTTTCCCTTTTCCAGGAAATCGTGGGGAAAGCCCAAGTCGATCTGGCTGGCCCGATCCAATTGGGCTAGTTGCTCTTCCGTCAATTGGAAGTCGAGGCAGGCCAGATTGTCATGGAGTTGATCGACAGTTCTCGCTCCAATAATGGGGATGAGCTGGGCTTTCTTCTGCTGCCGGATCCAGTTGATAGCGATCTGGGAGCAACTGTGGTTGATTTGCTGGGAGAGCTTTACGACTTCCTCGGCAATGTGCAGGTTTCGTTCGGTGAGGAACGTATCGCCCCAGGCGCCTTCTGAAAATCGCGTGCCTTTGGGCCGTTCCTGCCCGAGCCGGTACTTGCCGCTGAGGACGCCGCCGCCGATGGCGCCCCAGGGCGTTACGGCCATGTCAAAGGCCTTGGCCATGGGCAGCAGATCCCGCTCCACGGCTCGCTCGATGAGGCTGTATTGGATTTGCAGGCCGACAAACGGGCTCCAGCCTTGAAGCATGGCTAAAGTGTTGGCCTGGGACACGATCCAGGCGGGGGTATCGGAGATGCCGACATAAAGAATCTTGCCGGCGCGAACCAGATCGTCGAGCGCGCGCATCACTTCCTCGACCGGCGTCATGAAATCCCAGGCGTGCAGCCAGAGCAGATCGATGTAGTCGGTTTGCAGCCGCTTCACATGATAACTTGTATCGCATGATGGCTCTCCTCTCCGGTGGTTGATTTGCCGGAATAAGATACGTCGGGATGGTTGGATTGCAAAGAGGTTGCCGGGCGGCCACAATAAACGACGCCGGTTTTCGTTATTTGTGGATGGCCGGTTACGCCCGTTTGGTCTAAGGTCGTCGGTTTCAGCTTTATGAAACAGCTTATGAATTGGATATTTCCGGACATGGGAGGGCGTCAGCTGACGAAGCGGCTGAGCTTATCGTTTTTGGGTCTGGCGCTTATGCTGGCGACCGGCTGCGCCACGGTGCGTCGGGCCCGGGAGGTTCAAGCCGATCGGAATCCTCCGCCGGGGGAACGGACCGTGAGCGCGGCCGAAGTGGGCTTGACGTCCAATTCGACGCTCAACTTGCAGGAGGCGTTGCGGATCGCTTTGACGTACCAGCCGGTCGTGGCGCAGGCGCAGCAAAACCTGGCGGCGGCTTCCGCCCAGTTGCGGCAGTCCCGGTCGGCCTATGCGCCGACGGTGGATGCCCGGGCGGGATACCAGCGCGGCACGTCGAACACCGGATTGGAGCCGGCGAACAACGATTCCAAGAATTCCTACAGCGGCAGCATCGGCTTGGATTGGCTGGTGTACGATTTTGGCAAGACGCCGGCGGTGGTCCGTCAGGCCTACGCCCGCCAGTCGGCGGCCGCCGCTTCCTTGAAGGCGGCGCGCAATAACGCGGCGTTCAATGTCCGTACGGCGTTTTTCGCGCTCCGGCAAAACGAGGAACTGCTGGCGGTGGCCCATGAGGCCGAACGGCAATTCCGTCAGCACCTGGAGCAGGTGACGGCGTTTATGGAAGTGGGCCGGAGAACGCAGTACGACGTCACCAAGGCCGAGGTCGATTTGGGCAATGCCCAACTGGAATTGATCTTCGCCCGCAATGCGGTGAAGACGGCCCGTGCGGGGTTGAACCGCAGTTTGGGGCTGGCGGAAGATCCGGGATATCGGCTGGGGGAATTGATGGACATGGCGAGCTCGACGAACCTAACCGAACTCATGACGCTGGCCCGACAGCAGCAGCCCGAGTTGCTGGTCTTGAAGGCGCAGGAGCGCGTGGCATTCGCCGCAGTGGATGAAGCCATTGCCAATCTTTATCCTTCGCTGAGTTTGCAGGCGCAATACGGGGGGAGCGGCTCGCAATTTCCCTTGGTGTGGAATTGGTGGGGCGCCTTGCAGTCGGCTGTGCCGCTGTTCAGCGGGCGGGCGAAAACGGGACGGATCGACGAATCCGTGGCGCAACTGCGCGCCGCGCGGGCCCAAACGGCCGATCGCGAACAGCAGATTTACCAGGATCTGGAAAATTCCTTAAGCGGGCTGCACAGCGCCCTGCAACGGCAGGCGCTGACGGAACTCATCCTGCGGCAGGCCCAGGAGAGCTTGGATTTGATTAGCGAGCAGTATCGCATTGGACGGGCCTCCTCGGTGGATGTCACGGATGCGCAGGTGGCGTGGGCCCGTGCGAAAGCCGATCAGGTGAAGGCCCGGTTCGAGCATCTAACGGCCGTGGCCCAAATTTGGAATACGGTGGGAGAGGAATAAGCATGAAGCGATGGTGGATATATTTGCTGGCGGCGGCGGCGCTCGCCGGAATCGGATATGCCTGGAAAACAACCCGCAAGAATGCCGGCGGGCCGTTCTATCGCATGGCTCCCGTCGAACGGGGCGATCTTCTGCAAGTGGTGCGGGCGACCGGTGTGATCAAGCCGACCAAACTGGTAGACGTGGGCACGCAGGTCAACGGCCCGGTGATCGAATTGTACGTGGATTTCAACGACCGGGTGAAGGCGGGCGAGCTCGTGGCGCAGATCGATCCGACGGTGTACGAAGCGCGGCTGGCCCAGGATCAGGCCAATCTGGCGCAGAGCGAAGCGAATGTGGAGGAAACGCAGGCCAAGCTGTTGCAAGCGGAAAAAGAGCTGGTCCGTTCACAGGAATTGATGCGGCGAAAGATGCTTTCCGAGACCGAATACGAGGCCGCCCTTGCCAACCGAGACACGCTGGCGGCGCACCTGAAAGTGGCGCGGGCTTCCGTGGAACTCAGCCAGGCTTCCTTGCGGCTCTCCAAGGCCAATCTGGGCTATACGACCATTCGCTCGCCGGTGGACGGCGTGGTCATTGCCCGGAACGTGGACGAGGGCCAGACCGTGGTCGCCAGCATGACCGCCCAGGTGCTCTATCGCATCGCCACGGATTTGCAGCAGATTCAGGTCGAGGCGAGCATTCCGGAAGCGGATATCGGCAGCATCCGCGAAGGGCAGCCCGTGACGTTTACCGTGGATGCTTACGAACAGACCTTTACCGGCGTGGTGCAGCAAGTCCGCATGGCCGCGTCCACCGTTCAAAATGTGGTGACCTATCCGGTGATCGTCAGCGCCGCCAACGAAGAAGGAAAGCTCTTTCCCGGCATGACGGCGAATATCGCCTGTGAAATTTCGCACCGGAAGGATGTGCTCAAAATTCCCAATGCCGCCCTGCGCTTCAAGCCTTCCGGGGAAAAATCGGCCGATGCAAAGTCCGGGGCGAGAGTCTGGATTCAACCCAAACCGGGCGCCGGGCTGGCGCCGGTTCGTGTGGAGACGGGCTTTTCCGATGGGTCCTTTTCGGAACTGAAGGAGCCGTCCGAGCTGCGGGAAGGACAAGACGTGGTGGTCGGGCTGGCGGAAGCCGGCGGCGCCGCGGGAACGGTAAATCCTTTCGCCCCGCGCTTCCCGGGCCGCGGAGGCCGTCGTTAAGAGGTCGTATGCTGATCCGCCTTCAACAAATTTCCAAGACGTATCGGGTGGGAGAGATCGACATTCCCGCCCTGCGCGCCATCGATTTGGAAATCGCGCGCGGCGAATTTTTGGCCATTATGGGGGCTTCCGGTTCGGGCAAAAGCACGCTGCTGAATCTGCTGGGCTGCCTGGACCGCCCGACGGGAGGAACCTACGAGCTGGATGGGCAGGAGATCAGCCGGTTGAGCGGCGACGCGTTGGCCCACATTCGCAATCGCAAGATCGGGTTTGTGTTTCAGAACTTCAATTTACTCACGCGCACCACGGCGCTGGAAAATGTGGAATTGCCTTTGTATTACGGCCCCTGGCTCAGCACTTCGGCCAAGCAAAAGAAAGCGACGGAATTGCTCGTGCGGCTGGGGCTGGGCGATCGCCTGCATCATCATCCCAGCCAGCTTTCGGGCGGGCAACAGCAGCGGGTGGCCATCGCGCGGGCGCTCGTCAACGAGCCGCCGCTGATCCTGGCCGACGAGCCCACCGGCAACCTCGACAGTCGTTCGGGCGATGAAATCATGGCGCTGTTCCATGAGCTGAATGCCGCCGGCATTACCCTGATCATGGTGACCCACGAACCGGATATTGCCGGCCATGCCCACCGGATCATTCACATGAAGGACGGCGCCGTGCTATGAACGCTTTGGCCATATTCCGAATTGCCGCGCGGGCCCTTTTTCGCAACAAGGGGCGGTCGCTGTTGACCGCGTTGGGGATCATCATCGGCATTGCCGCGGTGATTGCCGTGGTGGCCGTGGGGCAGGGGGCGGCGGTCACGATGCAGACGCAAATCAGCAGCATGGGCAACAATCTGGCCATGGTGTTTCCGGGCAGCATGCACATGGGCGGGTTTCGCGGCGGGGCGGGTACTCGCCATACGTTGACGGCCGACGATGGCGAAGCCATTTTGCGGGAAAGCCCGTATGCGGTTGCGGTCACACCGGTCGTGCGAAGCGGCGCCCAGGTCATTTACCGGGAAAACGATTGGGCCACTTCCATTCAAGGGGTGGGCGTCAGCTATCCCGAAGTGCGCAGTTGGTCCATGAAGGAGGGGGATTTCTTTACCGAATCCGAGGTGCGCAGCGGAAGCCGCGTTGGCGTGCTGGGCGCCACGGTGGCGGAGCAGCTCTTTGCCGGAGAGGACCCGGTCGGCAAAAGCATCCGCATCCGGAACATGTCGTTTCGCGTTTTGGGCGTGTTGGCCCGGAAAGGCAGCGCCGCCTGGGGGCAGGATCAGGACGATATGATCGTCATCCCCTGGACGACCGCCCGGCGCGTCCTGGAGAACTCGCCGTTCAGCCATGTGAATCAACTGTTGATCAGCCTGACCTCGATGGACGATTTGCCGCAGGCCCGCGAAGACATCTCCAACATCCTGCGTCAGCGGCATCGGCTGGCCGCGGGGGCGGACGACGATTTTACCGTTACGGACATGACCGAAGTCACGCAGATGATCACGCAGGTGTCCAGTTTGATGAGCATGCTGCTCACGGTGATTGCGTCGATTTCCCTGATTGTGGGCGGGATTGGAATCATGAACATCATGCTGGTTTCGGTCACGGAGCGCACGCGGGAAATCGGCTTGCGAATGGCCGTGGGCGCGCGCCGAAGGGATATTCTCATGCAGTTTGTGGTGGAAGCGATTACGTTGGCGGGCGCAGGGGGCATCCTGGGCATTATCCTCGGCATTGTGGTCGCCAAAGGGGTGGCCGGCGCCAATAACTGGCCCGTGGTCGTTTCCCCTGGCGCTGTGTTGCTGGCCCTGTCTTTTTCCGCAGGCATCGGCATCTTCTTCGGATTCTATCCGGCATGGCGCGCCTCCCGGCTCAATCCCATCGAGAGCCTGCGGCACGAGTAAGCGCCTGTTTCAGCAGGCCGCCTTCTCTCTTTGCTTTATCGAAGGGCCAAGCGACAGCCACCCCATGCCAGTAAACTGGACATGGGGTTCCATTGCGGTAGTTGTTTTCTTTAGAGCCGGG
>MHBK01000060.1:0-11884 GCA_001804865.1 Lentisphaerae bacterium GWF2_57_35 | reverse complement strand
GGCCAAGCGACAGCCACCCCATGCCAGTAAACTGGACATGGGGTTCCATTGCGGTAGTTGTTTTCTTTAGAGCCGGGGCGACTCGCCCCGGGTTTCGTCGTTGCACGCCGTCTCCATTTTTTGACTCTACCCTAAACGGCATTATCTTAAAAAATCGGGGTGGAATCATCCATTCCTATAAAAATCTGCAATGGAGAGCCGACGGGATGCGTATGTTTTCGAAATGGAAATGGGCCGATTTCAAGAGCCATTTTTACAGGCCGGTAACGGCTGTCATTCTGCTGGCCTTGGCGGTCTCTCTTGCCGGCAGCGTGGCGCTCGCATATCTAAAGCAGGCCGCCGATAAGCATGCCGTCGAGGTGTTGTCGGTCGTCGCAGACCTTCAAGCGGAGCAGCTTGAACGCCGGCTGGCCGAGGAACAAGTGCGAGTGCGGCAGATCGCCGACGGTTCGTACCTGGCTTTGGAAGTGGAGAACTGGCTGCAGTCGGGAGCGCCTTTGGACAATATCCGGACGGACATCCTGCGGCAATTGTCGGAAGTTCAGGACTCCTATCGATACCTGGGGCTTGCCGTATTGGACATTCATGCCGTTCCCTGGTTGTCGACGTCGCCCATGACGGTTCGAGTGGATGCTCCCATCCGGAGTCTGGCCCGGCAGGCGGTCGCTCAAAACGAGACGTTGCTTTCCCTGCCCTTCATGGTCTCGATCCTGCCGGATAAACAGATTGTTCAGGATCTATTGGCCCCGGTGGTCGCGAGGGATGCGGCCGGAAGCCGGATCGCAGGCGCTATCCTGTTTCGTCGGGACTGGGCGTCGTTTGTCGAGTTTCTGACGCAAAGGAGGTCGGACGGCGGGTCGCTTGAAGCGATGCTGGTGGCGAGCCAGGATCGCGAAGTGGTGTATTTGAACGAGCTGCGGCACAGTACGAACGCGGCGCTGAATCTACGGACGTCCTTGGCCGCCGGGCGGGCGGTGGCCGTGATGGCGGTCCAGGGCGCGACCGGCGTGGTTCATGGGCTCGATTATCGGAATGCTCCCGTTTTGGCGGCGGTGCGTCAGCTCCAGGGCGCTCCCTGGCAACTCGTCGTTCAGAAAGATCGGAAGGAAATATACCAATCCGTGTATTCCAAGGCCGCGATGCTGAGCGGGTTGGCGCTGCTTTTCGTGTTATCGGCGCTGGGGGTGCTGTACGTATGGTTCGGGCGCCAGAGCCGGGTCTTTCAGAGAGACCATGAACAGCGCTACCGGGCCGTGATTGGAAATGTACATGACGGCATCGTCTGGCATACCTATCGCGGGCGGATTGTCGACGTAAATGACCGGTTCTGCGCCTTGTTGGGCTACTCGCGGGAAGACTTGATCGGAGCGAATCTTTCGGATTTCGAAAGCCGCGACTCGTTTCGGTCCAGCGGAAACCGCGTGGAGCGGATTGCCAAGGCTGGGGGGTTGGCGATGGAAGGCGAATACATCAGCAAAGACCAGACTCTGCGTTCGGTTCACATCAACAGCCAGCTCCTTTCGCCGGCCCATGAGGGCTTGATCCAATCGTTCGTGCGGGACGATACGGAACGGAAAAGGGCCGAGGAAGCTCTGAAACATCATGAGGACGAGCTGCGCGCCTTGATCGAAAATGCGCCGGCGCCCATGCTTGTTTTTGAAGCGGCCGGACAAAAGACCCTGCAAGCCAATCTGTCCTTTTATCGAACGTATGGCTACTCGTTAAAGGAGCTTCCTCATGCCGCCCAGTGGTGGGCTTTGGCCTGTCCGGATGAAAGCAAACGACAGGAGGCGGAAGCTGTCTGGCAGAAGCTGTTGGCGGAAGCAATGTCGGGCAAAGGGGTGCTCAAGCCTGTGGAAGTCCGCCTCACCGGCAAGGACGGAGTGGACCATTCAGTCCAGCTTCATGGGCTGGCGATGGGCGGCAGGATGCTGGTCGTCTTGATCGATGTATCCATGTCCAAGCAGGCTGAGCAGCTATGGTCCGAAACGATCAAAAAGCTGGAAGACCGTTTGCAGCAGGCCCGGCATCGCGAAGAGCTGGCCGACAGCGAATTGGCGGCTGTTTCGGAACGGGCGCATCAATTGACCCTGAAGATGGAAACGGTTTGGCAGGATACTCATGGATTCATTGCCGATCTGGCGCATGAAATCCGTAATCCCATGAATGCCATTCTTGGGTTTACGGAAATCCTGGGCTCGATGATCGACGATAAGATCTGCCAGGAACACCTGGAGGCCATAAAAGCCAATGGCGACCGGCTGATGGCTCTGGTGGACCATGTATATGAGTTGGCCCATCTCGAAACGGGGTCTTTGAACATTCAGTATGCGCCCGTCAATCCGCGGTATGTCTTGAATGAAATTTGGCAGGCGTTCGAGGTCGCCTGCAAACAAAAGAATCTCTACTTTCACCTGGAGATCGATCCGGAAGTGCCTGCGGCCTTGTTGTTGGACGAAATCCGTTTCCGTCAGGTGCTGATGGGCGTGGTCGGCTATGCGGTGAAAACCACGGATCAGGGCGGCATCAAGGCGCATGTTTCTCGGGAGCCCTTGGAAAACGACGAAAGCCGGATCAGGCTGGCGATCAGCGTGCGGGATACGGGGAAGGGGATTCCTCGGGAGCAGCATGAGTTGATCTTTAAGCCTTTTAATCGGCTGTCACGCCAGAAATCTTCGTCGAACGGGGGGCCCGGCTTCAACCTGGCCATCAGCCAAAGCCTGATGCAGAAAATGGGCGGGCGCATCGAGTTGGAAAGCGAACCGGGCCAGGGCAGCGAGTTTTGGATCGTCTACGACTCCGTAGATGTGGCCGCCACTTTGCCCGAGACGGATAGCGGGGCGGTCATGACCGAAGAAATCGAGCTGCCGCCGGCGGCCATTCTGGTGGCGGACGATGTGCCCTACAACCGAGCTTTGCTGAAAGCGTACCTGCCCGATCCTTCGCTAACCTTGATTGAAGCCGCCAATGGGGAGGAAGTGCTTGAGCATGTTCGGCAGGATCATCCCGACGTGATCTTGATGGATATGACGATGCCGGTAATGGACGGTTATGAAACCGTAAAACAGTTGAAGGCCAATCCCGATTCCGCTCGGATTCCGGTCATAGCCATTACGGCCTCGGAAGTTGCCGACACCCGCACGCATACCGAGGCCATGGGCTGCGATGGGTATCTCATCAAGCCCGTCAGCCGCTTGCAACTCTTGCGGGAGATGGCAAAGTTCCTGCCCAAACGCGTTCCCGCGCCGAAGCCCGAGGCCGCGGCGCCCGCGCCGGCCGAACAGCCGCCAGTCCCGGAAATTCACGCCCGCTGGCCGGAGCTGCTGGAGCGCCTGAAAAACGAGTGCCTTCCCCAGTGGCAGGAAGTGCGCGAAAAAATGTACATGAAACATGTTCGGGCGTTGGCCAAGCAGGTAAACGCGTTGGGGCAGGAGTACCAGGCCGATGCCCTGCAAGCCTGGGCCGGCGAATTACAGCGGGAAGCCAAGCAGCAGGACCTGCAGAAAATCTCGGAAACCCTGGCGGAGTTCTCCCGCCTGCTGGACTCCATTGAAGCGGCGGTTTTAAATTCGCCCGCCGCCGATACTTGAACTGCGAGCGATTGGATTGTAAAAGGCGGCCTGGCTTCTTCCGCCTTCGTTCCACTACGGCGGGACAAGCCGAAGACGGGCTCTCCTCAACGTCTGGCAAACCACCGGCTTACGCCGGCAGCTGCGTAGCCGCGTCCGTAAGGACGAGGATTCTTATTCGTATGCGCGGGGGCCGTGTCAAGATGCACCCATCAAAATTCAATTTAGACGACGCCGGCGCAAGTCCGGATCGCTCAGCATAACCCTTGCACGGAAGGTTCCGGCATGACTTCCGGTTGGGTGGAAAGGAACGCGGTGGCTTTTTCCCGTACGTCTTCCAGGGTGGGCGCATTGTAAACCTTGGTATAAAAGTAATGGCCGAACCGGAAATTCCGCGCATAATACTTGGTGAAAATCTTGATCCGGCTGATGGCTTTTTCCGGGGGGAAATCTTCGAGGATGTAATCGAAAAGACGCTGCCAGATTTCGGCGTAGTCGAGGACCAAGGGCTGCTTCTTGTGCCAGGCCGCAAAAAACCACGGCTGGACCGCCATCATGCGCCCCGCCATGTAGCCGTGAACGTTTTTCAGCGACTTGTGATTTTGCTCGATCGTTTCCGGCCCGGACATGTCTCCGTTGGCCACAATCGGCAGGTTCGTCAGGGACGCTGCCCAATCGAACAGCTCGTACCGCGCGCGCTTCCGGAACTTATCCTCGAAAAAGCGCGGATGAAAGAAGATCGCATCCACGCCGCTGTCTTCAAATAGCTTCAGGCGTTCGGCAAAACGGTTCTGCCAGCCCGGACGTTCCGAGCCCAGCCGGATTTTCACGGTGAACAACCCGTTCCAAGTGCGCCGCACCAACGCCAGCACCTCGGCCAACGACTCGCGGTTTTCGTACAAGCCGCTTCCGGCCTGGCGGGTGCGGATGTTCGGCGCGTGACAGGCCAGATTGATGTCGATTCCGTCCGGCGCGCAATAGGCCAGGCGTTCGACGATCTGATCCAACTTTTCGGCGTCTTCCATCATCAACTGGTAAATGACTTTGCCTTCCTGAGGCCGGCGCTTGAGAGAAGGAGATTGCACCAAGTCCTCCCGCAAGATTTGCCGGGCGGAAAGCATCTCGGTGAACAAGGCGCCGTAGCCGCCGAAATCTGCCAGCAGCCGACGGAAGGGGGAGTGCGTGATTCCGGCGAGCGGCGCGGCAAACAGGGCGGGCGAAAAAGTGAGGTTGCGGATATCCCATTTCAAATGCATGTAGCTTTATTCCATTTCCGCACGGAGTTGATCAGATAGACCGCCTGGGCGCGATGTAAATCGTCCTGGCGGAGGATTTGTTCGACGAGTTCGCCGGTCCTGAGCAACTCGCTTCGGAAAACGCCCGGCAGCAGCCCGCAGTCGAGGGGCGGCGTATAACGGCGGCCGTCCATTTCGACGACCAGATTGGCGCGCGTGGATTCGGTGAGTTCGCCGCGCTCGTTCCAGAGCAGGATGTCGTCGCCATTCGGAACGGCAGACTTGGCCGCCTCATATAGGGATCGATTGGTCGTTTTATGAAAAAGAAACCGATTTTTGGAATCCACCGGTTCGGCGGCCAGCGCCAGGCGGACGGGACTGGCGGCCGGCGCCGGAGCGGCTTCGGCCCGTACCGCGCCTTGGGCGTTCAGCAGAAGCCGGCATTTCCAGGAGCCGTCGGCGTGTGCGATCCGAAGCTCTTCCAGCCGCCGGCGGATCTCGTCTTCCGGGAAGGGGAATTCGAAATAGGTGCACGAATCCTTCAGTCTCGCCAGATGTCCTTCGGCCAGGAAATACGCGCCATTTTCCAGCAGGAGCGATTCGAGCAATTCGAACTCGGGAGGCGGCTGGGCGAGGAACGCGGCTTTGTTCAGGCATTCCTGATATTCGTCCTCGTCGGTGGAGTCCCAGGTGATGCCGCCGCCGATAGGATAACGCGCGTCGCCGGTTTGCGTGTCGAGGGTGATCGTTCGAATGGCCACATTGAAAATCGCATCGCCGCCGGGCTTCAGAAATCCGATGGCGCCGGTATAGAGGCCTCTCGCAAAAGGTTCCAACTCACGGATGATTTCCATGGTTCGAAGCTTGGGCGCCCCGGTGACGGAGGCGCAGGGGAACAGGGCCGTCATGATATCCGCGAGCCCCAGGCCGTCGCGCAGTTGGGCTTCCACGGTTGAAGTCATTTGGAAAATAGTGCGATATTTCTCCACGTCGAAAAGGCTCGTGACCTGGACCGTGCCGGGTACGGCGATTTTCCCCAGATCGTTGCGGAGCATGTCGACGATCATCACGTTCTCCGCGCGATTTTTGGGGCTGCTCTTCAAGGCGGCGGCCTGGGCGTCGTCCTCGCGCGTGAAACGTCCGCGCGGCAGGGTTCCCTTCATGGGGCGGGTGACGAGTCGGTCGCCGCGCCGTTCGAAGAAAAGCTCCGGCGATAAACTCAAGACGTGGACTCGTCCGAGGTTCAGCCAGGCACAGAAGCCCGCCCCCTGAGCCCGGCCGAGTTGATCGAAGATGGACAGCGAATCGCCTGCAAGGCGGGCGGTCATGGGAAACGTGTAATTGACCTGGTAGGTGTCGCCCTGGGCGATGAGCTGCCGAATGCGAGCGATGCTTTCCGAATAATCCCCACGGGAAATCAGCGGAGTCCATTCCGGGTTGGAGCTGCCATCGGCGGAGCACGGAATGCGGTCCGTCGAAGTCGTTTCAAACGATGCCGCCCAAATGAGCGGGAAATCGTCCGGCTGATGAACTTTTGCGGCAGAGTCGAAAGCCGGAGCTGCCTCATAGGAGAGCGCCAGGGCTACCCAGCGACCGGCTTGGGATTCTGATTCCGCGAACTGGAGAATGGAATGTACCGAAGCCGGGTCGTGGCCTTCCCTGATCGCAGAGGGCGACTCGAAGGTCATGTTCCATCCACGGCCGGTCGGATCGAAGGAACGAAAAATGGCTGTAGGCAAAGGTCTCACTCATTGGCTATGCGTATGCCAATCGCCCTTTAGGTTCTGGGATGGCTCTTCCAAGCGCTTTTGCCGTTTCAATCCATTCCTGAATCACAACCTCGGCATTGGAAAGCGCTTTCTGATAGGTTTTCCCATCGGCCATACATCCCGGCAGCTCAGGAACTTCTGCTACAAAGGAGCCATCTGCTTCGCTCCAGTAGATGATGATCTCGTATTTACTTTGCATGCTCAAACTCCCGTGTTCAAATGATATCGTAAAACTACAGCTCGGACTTGTTTCACTTGATAAGGCTTTGCTTTGGATCCCAAGGGCTGCAGGTTCAATATTTCTTCAACGCCTGCTCGGGTAAAAATATGATGATCTCCCCGAATCCTTTCGTCAAAGCCCATTTTGATTAGCAATCGACATAATTCCGAAAAAGTGATGTTCGCATCCGAACTACCCTGCAATAGGGTTTGCACTAGCTTGGTATACTTGCCCATATATCTTTAAACTAGCACAGGCTTTGGCATGTGCCAAGACCGAGTTTTTTAAGCGCCGCAGGGGTGCACGGTCTTTTTATGTGAAACGATAACTTATTGTTTTGACGGTAGATCCGTCTTTTGGAGGGTCGCGCTCCGTCGCGACCGAAAGAAGATGGTTCCGACAGAGCGGAACCCTCCAGGAATCATGTATTTGCTCGAATGTGCGCCGAACCTGTTTTGCTATCCAACAAGTTACAGTGCACATAAAAAGACCGTGCACGGGGGTGAGTCAAGCGGGTTCATAAAAGTCACGCGACGACGGAACGAACGATCTGAGCGAAGACGTTGACCAGATTCTTGATGTGTTCGTCCGGCGTGTTAAGCGGGGGCATGAGATAGACCACTTGTCCCAAGGGCCGGGCGAGGATTCGCTGCTCCAGTAACGCCATTTTGGCCGTTTGCACCAGCTCCCGGCTGGAGAGTTCGACCGCGCCGATCGCTCCGAGGCAGCGGACGTCGGTCACGAAGGGCAACGCGGACAAGGGCGTCAGGGCCTCTTTCAAGAGGGCTTCGATGCGGCGGGCTTGCGCCGCGATGTCGATCTCCTCGTAAATCCGCAAGGCTTCCAGCGCGGCGGCGGCCGCGATCGGGTTTCCGCAGAAGGTGTGGCCGTGATAGAAGGTGTGATCGACCGGCTGATCGCTGAAGGCGGCGTAAATGTCGTCCTTCACGATCGCCGCGCTGATGGGCAGATAACCGGCCGAGAGCGCCTTGCCGACGCAGACGATGTCCGGATCGATGCCCGCGTGCTCGAACGCGAACATCCGCCCGGTGCGCCCGAAGCCGGTGGCGATTTCGTCGACGATCAGCAGCACCTCGCGTTCGCGGCAGAGCGCCGCGAGTTGGCGCAGATATTGGGCCGAGTACATCTTCATGCCCGCCGCGCCCTGGCAAAGCGGTTCGACAATCAGCGCCGCGATCTCGTCGGTATGCTGATCGAACAAGTGCGTGGCTTCGGCCAGGCAGGCGCGTTCGTCCTCCTTGCGATAGGGCACGGGAATCGATAGGGCGGGGAATAAAATCGATTTGAACGGCTTGTGAAAGCTTTCCAGGAATCCAACCGAAACCGCGCCGAGCGTGTCGCCGTGATAGGCGTCGCGCAGGTAGGCCAGACGCCGGCGCGTAGGTTGTCCGATGTTGTGACCATATTGCACGGCGATCTTCAACGCCGCCTCGACCGCGCTCGCGCCGTCGCTCGAAAAGAGCACATGCCGGTTGGGGCGGGGCATCAACCCGGCGAGTTTTCCCGCCAGCTCAATGGCCGCCGGATGGCTCAAATTGCCCAGGATGCTTTGCTGAAGGCAGTCCGCCTGGTTGCCGATGGCGTCCTTGATGCGATCATTCCCATGCCCCAGCGCACAGGCCCACCAGGACGAAATCGCGTCGATATACCGATTCCCATCGGCATCGAAAAGATACAGGCCTTTCCCCCGGACGATCACCGGCAGGGGCTTCGTTTCGAAGGTGGAAAACCGCGTGTAGGGATGCCAGAGATGCTCCCGGTCCATTGAAATGTAGTCGTCTGTATTCATGCGCTACCAGTCTTCCAAGGTTTGGAAAATATGCGAGCGTTTTTTCCAAGGATTGGAAAAAGCTCAAGGCAACCTATTGTTGCGGTTTCCCGTAAGTCAACGTATTCTCAGTTTCACAGGGAGATTCAAACATGCCGAGGTTTCAAGGTGCTGAGCCTGAAAGTATCCCATGTATTCCATATCAGCAGGCTCTAGCCAAGCTGGAAAATAGCGCTGAAGGGCTCTCTGTTTTTCAGCATGGCTTCGTTGCCCCATTTCCTGTTCGCACAAAGCACCAAGCCTCGGTGGTTGGGCCGGCATGTCTTCGGTTCGGTAGTGGTGCTGCAAGTTGCAGGCGACAAATTAAATCATTTGGATGGAGCCAAAACGGAATTTTGCTATCATCCGGAAATCGGCGTTTGGATGGAACGCGCGTCGTTTAAGACCGTAGGGGAGGGGGATGATGAATTTAGTTGGTGATCCTTGGATTCCGGTCCTTTTCGAAGACGGGTCCCACAAGCTTGTGAGCCTTCAAGATCTTTTCGCAAAAGGGGAAACGATACGCGATCTCTCTGTTAATCCCGCTCAACGCATCGCCTTGATGCGGCTTTTGATCTGTATTGCGCAAGCAGCCCTGGACGGTCCGAAGAATGAGGAGGATTGGAAGACTTCTCTCCTTCTCATCGCGCCGCAAAGCCTTAAGTACCTTGAAGCCAATCGCCATTCGTTTGATTTGTTTGGCGATAAGCCCTTTCTCCAGGTATCTGACTTGATGCCAACCCTCAATGCCAGCATGGATAAGCTGGAATTCGGTTTGGCAGCGGGAAACAATCCCAAGTTGTTCGATCATGGAGCTTGTGAAGATGGCCGCTGCCACGTTTCGGCTCACGCGGCCTTAAGTCTACTGACGTTTCAATGTTTCTCGCCGGGAGGGATGATTGGCATTACAAGCTGGAGCGGTATCCAGACTTCAAAAAACAGTGAACACGCACCTTGTCTTGAAAGTTCTCCGCTTCATACCATCCTGCGGGGCGGCAATGTGGTTGAAACGATCTGGCTCAATCTGCTTTCGCGAAAGCAAGTTCAGGAACACCTCGCTGTCGGCATGGGCCGTCCTGTCTGGGAACAGACCTATGCAACTCTATCGCCGGTTCCTGAGTGGACTCAAACCTATCTGGGTCGGATGATCCCTTTGTCGCGAGGCATTCTGCTCGATGGTTCTCTACGAAAATGTACGTTTGTAAACGGGTTTTCCTTTGCCAAACTGCCAAACTACCGGGAAGCGATGCTTACGGTCACTGTTTTTGAAGGCAAAAAAGGACAGGAATACAGGTATTTGCCTTTGCGCTTGGAGCGCCATCCGTGGCGGGAGTTGAATAGCGTGTTAAATTTGAATCGCAAGGGTAAATCCGGTGGTCCGCTTGCGCTGGAGCATTTGTGTTCGCTTGAGCGCGGGACGGTCGATATTTGGACGGGGGGGCTTGCGGCTGACAAGGGAAAACTGTTGGATATGGCGGAATGGGTATTTTCCGTTCCTGCGCAGCTCTTGGACACAGGAACTTTGGAAATCTATGGCAAAGGCGTTGAATGGGCCCGTCGAGGGGAATTTTCTCTGAAGGAGTCTGTGAAGAAGTTTGCTTCTGAAATGAAGATGGCTGACTCGTCGGGCTTATTTCAATGGGCTGCCGCTGAATTCTGGAGCGTCCTTGATGCTCAGTACAACCAACTCATCGAGATAGCGCAGGATCATGCTCACGGTTTGGACCCGTGGGTAACAACGATACGCAGAGCCATGTACACGGCTTATAACCAGGCTTGCCCTTCCTCTACGCCCAGGCAGATGCGAGCTTTTGTCGCAGGACAAAGTTTGCTGCATGTAAAGGAGCCCTCTCATGACTAAGCGTCTATCGCGTGCCTATACGCAACTGATTTCAGGAATCGGAACCCTTCTTGAGGACGCCCGGCACAAAACCGTTCAGACGATCAACTCGTTTTTAGTCCAGACTTACTGGGAAGTCGGGAAACGCATTGTGGAGTTTGAGCAAGCCGGCTCTCAGCGAGCCGATTATGGGACGGAATTGTTGATTCAGTTGTCGCGCGACTTGAGCGAGCAGCATGGAAAAGGTTTTAGCCGGAGTAACTTGCAGTACATGCGGCTTTTGTTCATCAAGTACCCAATTTGCCAGACACTGTCTGGCAAATTGGGTTGGAGCCATTATGTCGAACTGCTGGGCATCGGCGATGACTTGGCCCGGGGGTTCTATGAGAAGCAGTGCGTCACGGAAAACTGGTCCGTGCGGGAATTAAAACGACAGCGCGACTCTGCCTTGTTCGAGCGGCTGGCTTTGAGCCGGGACAAGAAGGGGGTGCTGAAACTTGCCAAAGACGGGCACAAGCCGGAATCTCCTTCCGAGTTGGTTAAAGATCCTTATGTGCTGGAATTCCTTAAAATTCCCGAGGCGCATCGATACAACGAGCGGGAATTGGAAGACCGGTTGCTCAATAACCTTCAATCTTTTCTGCTGGAGCTGGGCAAGGGGTTTGCCTTTGTGGCCCGGCAACACCGCGTGACGCTCGACAACATTCACCACTATGTGGATTTGGTCTTCTATCACCGCATCCTGAAGTGTTTCGTGTTGATCGACCTGAAAATCGGCAAGGTGAAGCATCAGGACATCGGCCAGATGAATATGTATCTGAATTACTTCAAAGCCGAAGAATCCGTGGAAGGAGATCGCGATCCGATCGGGATCGTGCTGGCCGCCGATAAAGACGAAGTCATGGTGCGCTATGCCAGGGGAGACTTGTCGGACAAACTATTCGTTTCCAAATATCAGCTATACCTGCCGGATCGGAAATTGCTGCAGGAACAAGTGGAAAGCGTCTTGAGCGAGAAGGAGGAGGGAACATGAGTCGATCGGTGGAAGAACGCGCCCAAACATGCCTGGAAGGCTTGCGTCGTTTGCAGGCCGATCGCGGCGCCATATGCCTGGCCTTATCTGGCCCGCTCAAATTCATTACGTCCGCTTTAGCTAAAGTGCTCATACAGCCAACATGCGTTCCTGGAGAACTGAGGAGCAGCCGGGGCGCTTGATAGGTCGCAGAGTTGTGTAGGCGTATGGAAAAAAGACCACCGGCTTACGCCCTGTCTTTTATACACAAATTCCAGACACCGGACGGTCAGAAGAAAAGAGCACGGCATAACTAACCCGCATTTCTCACAATGCCCCGCAGTCTGCGACTGCGGGGCATTGTGAGAAGGAAAAATGTGACCGGCGAGTGCATTTCTGACGTTAGGGCCG
>MHBK01000059.1 GCA_001804865.1 Lentisphaerae bacterium GWF2_57_35 | reverse complement strand
GAACTGCACCTGGTCCGTTGCAAGCCGGCCCCTACAAAAACAAAAAAACGCGCCTGACCGGCGCGGCAAGGCCGTCGACTTTTTCAGCAGAATCGATATTCGGGATCGTGAACGACCGAAAGACCTGTCGTCTCCTGAACGCCCTGGGCATTCAGGACCGTCATTCGAACCCGGGAATATTCTTCCGAGTTTTTCTCTCCGATCGACACCTGCGTATCCGACGCGAGATAGGCTATGGCGTCGGTAGAAGCCGTAGAGGAGACCCCGTTCGTCAGGGAAACTTCGAGAGGAACCACCCAGGGAGGCGCATCGCCCACGCGCACGGTTTCTTCCTGCGCCCACCCGGTGAGGAGGCCCCAGCACAATAGAAAAGCCATCCCATGATAAAGACCGCGCGAACGAACGGTTTTTCGCATCTTGAATTCCCCATCCCCAGCAACCGCTTTACGGCGCCCTTGCATTAAAAATTCGGTCGCCGGCGTCGCCCAATCCTGGAACGATGTAGCCGTTTTTATTCAGACGGTCGTCGACGGCGCACACATAAATCTGCGTGTCCGGATACCGGGAGAGCACCTTCTTCAAACCTTCCGGCGCGGCGATCATGCACAGGAGCTTGATTCGCTTCACCCCCCAACGCTTCATGGCCTCGATCGCGGCAATGGCCGAGCCGCCGGTCGCGAGCATCGGGTCAAGAATCAAGGCAACGTCGACCGGATCTTCGGGCGGGAGTTTCTTGTAATACTCGACCGGCTTGAGCGTCTTTTCGTCGCGATAAAAACCCAAATGCCAGACTTCGGCGCCGGAAATCAGGTTGAGCACGCCGTCCACCATTCCCAAGCCGGCCCGGAGAATCGGGATCAGCCCGATCCGTTTCTTGAGCGTCTTGCCTTTCGCTAGGGCCAGGGGCGTGCGAACTTTGACCGACTGCACCTCCAAATCCTTTGCCGCTTCATACGTCAATAGGATGGACAGGCGTTGAATCATGCGCCGGAATCCGCCGGAGGTGGTTTTGCGATCGCGAAGACTGACCAGATGATGCTGAACGAGGGGATGATCGATAACATAAACATTTTTCATGCGAATAACTCCCGCTATATGAATGAGCAGAGTAAAAAGCTTTTTCGCGAATCGGACAAGCTGTTTTCCCCAATGAATAAAAACAAGGCCTCGTACGTCGTATATTTAAACAGGAGAAAGATCATGAAAAGCTGTGTAAAATCGTTACTTGTTGCCGGGGTGCTGGGAGCGGGAACGCTGTCGTCCATGGCGGACGTCTATATCAACACGTCGTTCGACCGTTATCCCAGACAGCCGCGGGTGATTTATCGGGAAAGCTATTATCCCGCGCCCGTTTACTATTACTCCTATCCGGCTTGCAGGCCGTATGTTGAGCGCTACGAACGACGATCGTATAATCGTCATTATAGAGGCCATTACCGGCATGAGCGGGCAGAGCCTCGTCATCACGGCCGGGGGCATCGCCGAAGATAAGAAAGCAATGGACGGCGAGGCCGCCGTCCCTCCCGATATCACCCACGTTTTACGGTGATGTCGGGAGGGTCCGCGGCCTCGCGGACCTCAGCTTCAATTGAAGGTTGATCGCTTCCGCGGAAGGACTTATCATCGCCGCCGAATAAGGAGAACCCCATGAACAAAATCTCGATGGCCCTGTGCGTGACTTTTTTGGCTTTGGGTTTGCTCGCCTGCGGAAAACCCCTGACCCTGGCCGACAACGGCAAAACGCTTAACCTGTCCGTCGACGATCCCGTTCAGGTCGAATTGGAGGGCAATCCTACCACCGGCTATCTCTGGGAATTGGCGCCTTACGACGCCACGGTCATTAAAGCGATCGGCGAACCGGATTTCAAAGCCGACTCCCAGGCCACGGGCGCCGGAGGGCTCTTCACCTACAACTTCCAAACCGTGGCGGACGGACAAACCGTCTTGAAATTCGTCTATCGCCGCCCCTTCGAAAAGGACGTCCCGCCCATCAAGACCTACGAACTAAAGATCGTGGTGGGCACGATGGGGCAAATCCTGGAACACTGATCAGAAATAATACGACGTATTGAAGATGAAATAGAGGTATTCCTCCCGCGCGTCGACGATGACCCGTTCGTTTGTCGCCTCGCCAAAAGCCCAGCCAAAATCGTCTCCCTGGCCAAAGATGTAGTTCACGCCCAGATTGACGGCGCTATTCCGGGTTGTGGCGCCCACGCTGCACGTCATGCCATAGAGGTCGATCTGGGCGGGATAATGCGACTCCTCCACATCCAGGTCCGGCGCCGAAGAGCGGCTGGTGAAAACACCGGCGCGCAACGGGTATTTGCCCAGCAGCACATATTCGCCGCCCATGTTAAGATCCAGCACCGACTCGCGCTTGAGAGGCGCCTCGAGTTCCCTGCCGTCGGAACTCGTACCCTTCAGGCGCGTGTAGCTCTCGGCCAGATGATACGTTACATCCACGCCGAAAGCCCAGACCCCGGGCACTTCACGGGCGATGCCCAAGACGAACTTCGCCGGAATCATGTTTTCGACTTCCAGGTTATCGGCATAGAGCACGCCGCTTTTTTTCCCGTTGACCGTCGGGTCCACGGCGTCCTCCAAATATTCGCCGTCGCTTTTCAAGGCGACGGAAGGGGTTTGAAAGGTAAAGCCCGCGCTCCAATATTCGTCCAACCGGTACTGAACGCCCAGCATGCCGAGCAGGGACAGGCTGTCGTACTTGAGGCCGTTCGCATAAGCCTGATCGACATCGCCCCACAGGAGGCTTTGCTGGGAGTTATACGATTCGTAAACTCCAAAGATCGAGCCGCCCAGCGACAACCGGGGCGTGTAACTGTAAGCCAGCGAAGGCCCCAACCACATGGTTTGGTAATCCTGGCTCAGGGTGTAATAATGCTCTTTCTCGGTAAATGCGATGGTTTCGAAAAACGATCCTTTCTTGGGAATGAAAATGGAAAAGGCGGCGATCGTATTGGTGTTCACCCGAAACGTCCCGCCGGCGGTGGACGGCACGCTGTGAAACGAATCGGTTTCGAATTTTTCGCCCGGAGCGAGCGCATCGTCGACTTTGTAGTTCTGCAAGCCGTAGAGATTGGCCGAGAGCGAAAGCGTGTTTTTGGGCGTGCGCGTCAAGCCGGCCGGATTGTAGTAACAGGCGTCGAGGGCATCGGCTATGGCCGAAATGCCGCCGCCCATGCCGGCCGCACGGTCGCCAACCTGATAATGCTGGTAATTGGCCTCGTTGGCTTCCGCCGCCGAGAGAGCCCACCAACTCGCCAACAGGACGCACCACCGGCCCACGAATCGTCTCATGATTTCTCCTTGTATAGACCCCAGGCTTGCGCCCGGGCGTTTATTGTGTAAATTATTTCTCATGATTATCGGTTTGTTACATGCGTCCATGAGTATCCCCGAGTCGCATTCTCTGAAGGAGAAGCGCATGGTGTTGCGCAGCCTGAAGGACCGGATACGCAACGAGATTAACGTCAGCATCGCGGAAGTGGGCAAACAGGACATCTGGCAGTCGACGGAAATTGCCGTGGTCACCGTGTCCGCGGAAAAATCGGTGGTGGAACGCCGGCTTTCGGATGTGAGCCGCATGCTTCAATCGAATCCTCGTGTGGTCATGATCGATTACGTCACTCAACTTCTCTGACCGGCGCGCCGGCCGATCTCACCGCATCAAGTATCCAAAATCCTGTTCTAAAATATCCACCAGCTCGCTCAAGGGCAGCCCGACGACATTGGTGTACGATCCGTTCACGGCGCGAATCATGTAGCAGCCGCGGCCCTGCACCGCGTACGAACCGGCCTTGTCCATCGGTTCCCCGGAATCGATGTAGGATTCGATTTCGTCGTCGGTCAGGGATTTCATATCCACTTCCGTGCGGACGAGCAGGCTTTTTTCGCGCGGCCCCTTCGGCCAGCCCAGGCCCAACACGCACAGGCCGGTGATGACTTCGTGCCGCTGGCCGCTCAAGGATTGCAGCATGGCGCGCGCGTGCTCCCGGTCGCGGGGCTTTTCCAGAATGCGCTCATGAATCGTTACGATGGTGTCCGCCGCAACGACGATATACCGCGCGGACAGCTCCTTGCCGCCGGAGGGCATATGCCGGGCCACCTGGCGGGCTTTTTCGACGGCATTGCGCAGGGCGTATTCCCGGGCGGTTTCCGATCCGCGGGGCTTCTCCTCCACCTGCGGTTCGAACACCCGAAACGCGATACCAATCAAGGAAAGAAGGTCTCGCCGGCGGGGCGACGAGCTGGCCAGGACAATCTCGGGCTTATGAGTCGATTCGGTCATGGGCCGTCAGCATATACAAATCGAACTCACGGTTGCAAAGCAACTTTCTCCGGACCGACGAATAATCCATAGAGTTTGGGCAACAAATTGCCGATCGAGCCCAACTTGAGCGAATGGAATGGCGTCCAAGTCCAGAAACCTTCGGCGGACTTCGCCGAACCGGCGGCCATCAGCCAGTTATCGAGTCCGGCCACGGAATCGACGGCGCCGTCCAACGAATAGAGATTGATGTCCGTCACGCCCTTGGCCAGCGCCACGCTTACGATTTCCTGGATTTCCATCGCGGAGCGCATGCCCTTCAAATAGTTCATGAAGAATTCGCCGCCGCCGAACAACTCCGCGCGTTGCGCGTTTTCGGGAATATGCCGGTGGTCCCCCAGCAAGCCGATATCCAAGCCGGCGCGGCCCGGAAAAAACCGATGCGCCAGCTCCGCGCACCGCTTGATCAGCGCGATGTATTCGGCCTGCGAAGCCTGGTAGCGATACGCAATGAACGATATGCGATCCCAATGGATCATGGTAAACGGCGCATTCAGCGCGTCCTGCACATTCGCTTGCCCCGCCGCCAGAAAATCCAGGAATACCCGGTTGCCGGCGCCCCAAACCTTGAAACCCCGCCCGTGCAGTTCGTCGATCAGGCGGTTCAAGTCATCGACGGAGCGTTGAAAGCGCTGGGAGTTCACTTCCGCTTTCATTACATCGGCCAAGCCCAGGATTCGGCCCTGGCGGACTTTTTCGAACAGCTTCCGGCCCAGCAAAGGCGAGGGCTCGCAATCGAATACGATGTTGCTGACGCCCAACCCCTGCTCTTGCGACCAGGCGGCAAAGTCCAGGGACATTTTTCGGACCGCCGGAAGACTGTCTTCGCCGACATACAGATGCTCCTCGTACGGCAGCAACAGCCAGGCCGTCACGGAGATCCCCTGCTCGCGGGCCTGCCGGCAGAGCGCGGCCAGCTCGGACGACCCGATGTCCTTGCGTTCGACGTGCACGATCAAATCGCAGCGATGCCGAGCCAGGGTCGGGAGCTGGGTCGTCACGTTGGTATACGGCAGAAACTCGCACCAGATCGCCAGGCGGGGTTGGGGAGAGGACGTCTCTGCGCCCCGTACCGCCGTCCCGAGAGCCATGATCGCACCGATTATAAAAAAACGTATCCAGCCCATAGCTCCACCCCGCATCACACCGACGCCTTCCTGCTTATCCGCGAGGCAAAGGCGCCGTCGGTTCCCGTCTCGGGAGGAAAGAGAAACCGGCTTTCCGTCCGTTCGAATTCGTCATGCGTCTTGAGCCACGACTCTATCACGCCTTCGTTCTCTTCCCATTCCAGGCTGCACGTGCTGTAGACCAGGCTTCCGCCGGGCTTGAGCAATCCGGAAACGGCCGAAAGGATTTCCCCCTGAATGCGCACCATGCCGCTCAGCCGTTCCTCGGTAAACCGCCAACGCGCATCCACGCGCCTTCGGAGCACGCCCGTATTGGTGCAGGGCACGTCGAGCAGAATCCGGTCGAAGGCTTGCGGCAAGCCGGGTTGCTGGAGCGCCGCGCGGATCGAACCGGCGTTCGCCGCATCGGCGCGCACCACTTGGATGTGGTCCCGTTTGGCGCGCCGGATATTCGCCCGCAAGCGGATGAGGCGGTCTTCGTGCAGATCCATGGCCACCAACCGGCCGCGGTCGGCCATCTGTTCCGCCAGCACCAGCAGCTTGCCGCCGGGCGCCGCGCAGGCATCCAGCACATCCTGGCCGGGCTCCGGCGCCAGCAGCTCCGGAGCTGTCAGGGTGGCCGGGTCCTGTACGACAAACCGGCCTTCCGCAAAGCCGGGCAAATCCTCCACCCGCGCGCCGGGCGCCAGCGTCAGGCAATCCTGGGGACGATAGGGATGAACCTCCGCCTCCTGCCCCGCCGCTTTCAAAGCCTCCAGATAGGCCTCCATCGAGCCGCCGCCGACCAGCCGAATCACCAGCTTGGCCCGGCTGTTGTCCCATTCGCACAACGCCTTGGTAAGGTTTTTGCCCCATTGCTTCGTCCAGCGCGCGATCAAGGCGTCGGGATGCGAGTAGCGCACCCCCACGACCGGCTGGGCTGCGAGCCTGCGCAGAATTTGATCTTTCTCGCGCTGGGTGCGCCGCAGTATGGCGTTGACCAGGCTCCCCGAGCTGTTCCCGCACACCTTTTTCACGCCTTCCACCGTCTCGTTGATCGCGGCGTATTCGGCCACGTGCTCCATGTGCAGCAACTGATAAAGCCCCAGCAGCAAAAAAGCGTTCAAATCCGGCGTGGGCTGTGTCCGCAGCATCGACATCATGATCCAGTCCAAGGCGCGATGCCATCGGACTACGCCGTAGACCATTTCGACAATCAGGGCCCGATCCTCCCGGATCGGCGCCAGCATACGGTCGGGAAAATCGCCGGTCTTCAGCCAGTCGGCCAGAATGGCCGCCGCCACCAAACGCGGCGGCTCTTTTTTTGTTGTGTTGGTTTTCATATTTTCACCGCTACAATGGCGCATCCAGGGGTGGAGTAAGCAAGAAAAAACCATCCAAAAGGATAAGGGATGCGATTCACGATGTTGCGAAGAAGAACCCAAGAACGGCCCCGCGCTTATCCATTATGCCCTCTTCTTCTGGCCATCGCCGTTTGGGCGGCCTGCGCCGGTTGCGCCACGCCGTCCCGCATCACGGGCTGGCCGCCAAAGACGCCGGGACGCGTTTACGTGCTGGAGGTCACCGGCTATTGCGCCTGCCGGTCTTGTTGCGGCTGGGAAAGAAACTGGCGCGGACAACCGGTCTTCGCTTCGGGACCGTCGAAGGGCAAGCCCAAGCCGGTCGGCCTCACCGCCTCCGGCACACTCGCCCGGCCCGGCACGATCGCCGCCGATACGCGTCTGTTCCCGTTCGGAACGTTCATATACATTCCCGGCTACGGCTACGGCCGCGTCGAGGATCGCGGACAGAAAATCCAAGGCTACAAAATCGACCTATTTTTCCGAAGCCATGCAAAGGCCCTGCAATGGGGCCGCAAACAGCGCGCCGTCAAGGTGTGGCTGCCGGAAAAAACAATCGGAAAACATCGAACAACCAACATCGAACGCCGAACATCGAAGTAAGTCGAAATCTCACCTTGGAGGTTCGAAGTTCGATGTTGGTTGTTCGATGTTTTCTTCGTTTCCATCCGATTTTTTGTTTTGGCCCCTGCTCCCCGAACATGGTAGGGTTCCGCCACCTTTAACCCACAGGAGGTGTTGCATGAAGTTGTTCTGTTCCGTAGTGGCCGCCGCTGTGATCGGGATGTCGGCGACGCAAGTCTTCGCAGAGGAAGCCGCGCCCGCAACGAGCGCCCCGATGACCGAGCAAGTCGATTCCAGCCTGATCAAATCGGTGTCGTACGATGCCGCCGTCAGCATCCTGTCCGTGGTGTTGGTCGGGGAAAACGAGACCTACGAATACAAGAACGTGCCCGAATCGGTTTATAAGGAACTGATGGCGGCCGAATCCAAAGGCTCGTACTTCGTGAAGAACATCAAAGGGAAATACGACTTTACCAAGAAATAGCCCAGGGTAAAAAAATCCTTGCGCCCGGATGCTGCCATCCGGGCGTTTTTTTTGGAGTAGAAAAAAACAAACTGTTAATCAGTGGCGGGGCGGACGCTCTTCGCGGGGACGAGCTTCGTTCACGCGCACGGCACGACCGGCAATTTCCGTATTGTTCGCCCCCTCGATGGCCTTCGTCCCTTCTTCGTCAGTAGCCATTTCGACAAAACCGAACCCGCGGGCGCGACCTGTTTCTTTATCCCGGATCACTCGAGCCGTCGTCACTTGGCCGAATACTTCAAAGGCCTTGCGAAGATCTTCATCGGTAGCTTGGTAGGACAGATTACCCACATAGATATTCACTCGTCGTACTCCTGCTAGTTTCCCAGCCGCACTTTCCTTGGACCTTGCCTGCGTCGGCAGCCTTTCGAACACAAACAAGATTTCTGGACTCATAATATATTGCAAGACAGGGAGGTAAGCAAGACGTTTGTGAGGCAGCCATTGTAATTATGACTCAAGACGCATCGAGCCGTTCTGATTCCTACCCATAATTGTAATCTTAATCATAATCATAATCTTAATCATAATCTCCATCATTTTATCCAG
This sequence comes from Lentisphaerae bacterium GWF2_57_35, assembly GCA_001804865.1. Classification (GTDB taxonomy): domain Bacteria; phylum Verrucomicrobiota; class Kiritimatiellia; order CAIQIC01; family GWF2-57-35; genus GWF2-57-35. Next base: position 85,327 of record MHBK01000059.1, on the reverse strand, counting down.
AAGAAGATTAAGATTACGATTAAGATTATGATTATGAGGAAGATAGGAGAAAACCTGCGTTGACGCGAGGCACTTAATGGGAGGGCGGGCCTTCTTGCCCGCCATCACAGCCAGGCCCCGCCGACTACTCCCGTCGATTCCGAACTTCCACTTCGAGCGTCTCCCCAAAGCCGCCGACGTCCCAAAGCCAGGGCCGCAGATGCCAGACGCCGGGGTCCGAGGGGGTCCATGAAATCCGGCAGCTTTTGCCAAAACCGATTTGCCCGGCCCGGATGTATTGAGGCTCGCGCAGGGCATGCGAAACCTGCACCCAAACCGTGCCGGGCTTTTTCTCGGACGCCGAAACCCAGAGCGCCGCGCCGGTGTTGATCAGTTCCAATTGCAGGTTTTGTTTTGCCGGCAGGCCGAGCCGCGCGCCGGGACTGCGCAGGAACTCTTTCCCGTCGATGACCACTCCGCCCCATTCCGCATCGACCGATTGAAGCGGCGCCGGGGCCGCATAAGGAACCCCGCCCACCGAAATCGGCGTCAGCTCGGTGGTAGGTTTGTTGAACCCCAGCGGGCGCACTTCCTCCATGCGTCCGGTCGAGCATTCTTTGCGGTAGGCGTCTTTCCATCGGCTCCACAAAGCGGAAAGCCCGCGTGCGTCCGCATCGCGATCGATCTCGCGCCCCGCCCAACTTTTCGGCAGGTTCAACGTTTGCCGGAGACTGTGCGCGAACTGTTGATAGACCTGGCCCACCGGCCGCCAGGACCCGTCGGGATGCACGATGCCCATATCCGTTTTCTCGTCGACCCGGTAACCGCCCGGAAACCACCACCCCAAGCCGCCGGCGGCGTCGCTCTTCACAAGCATGTCGAACATTTGCCGGTAAATGCGCGCCTGATTTTCCAAATCCACCGGCTGCGGGTCCTGCCCGACGGAACACCCGAACTCGGTCCAAAGCACGGGCTTGCCGTCGCTGACGCCGCGGGCGTAAGCGGTGAGAAAGCCGGCCTCGAAAAACCGATCGGCCTCCCCCTGCAACCCCCACCCCTCGGGACTGATGAAATCGAGATGCGCGGCGCCGGAGGCCGGGTCGATGGGAAAAAACCGGTCGCCCCACGCATTGCCGGTACCGCCATAGCCGCTGCGCGCGCCGATCAGTTGGCGACACCCGATGGACCGCAGGAAGCGTTTGACATGCCCGTACTGGCGGCTCATGTAGTCGTCGATAAACCGCCGGTACACCGCCACGGCCGCACGATGGTCGCCGTCGGTGCTGAGTTCTTCGTCGGAGGGCCCGGTCACCTGGCCGATGATCTTCCAGAGCGGCCGTCCAATAATTTTCTCGGCATGCTCCACCGTTCCATATTGCTCGCGCAGCCAAAGGGCCCACTCGGGATTCAAGCGGCAGCGTTCCTGATAGGATCCCAGATGCGGTTCCCAGGCGATATCCAATGCGAAGACCTGGGGCTGATCCTTCAACCCGACGGCTTCGATCAGGCGGCGGGCTCTCGTCAAATCCTGGGATAGCGGTTGCAGCGAATCGACGAAGAGATGAACCCAGAGCCCCCGCTTTTTTGCCTCATCCAGAAAATACAGCAACTGGGGCGCCTGGGTTTCGTCCAGGTATTGGATCGAAACGACATTGAGGCCCGCCGAGACCAGTCGATCGAGATCCCGGCCGATAAGCTCCGGATCGAATGCCGGCGCATCCAGCCAGTGTCCGCCCGGCTCGGTGGGCGTGCGGCCATTGACGCTCGCGGGCCAGTAGTTGACGCCCAGCAAAAACAACGGTCTTTTTCCATAGGTGAAATAGGGACCGACGGTGGAAACGCGCGCCGATTCGACGGACGGGACCGGCGGCGCCAGGAACTTCACGGGCTGTTCCAGTTGGTCATAATGCCGGTTGGGCACCCGGGCATCGATCAACGTCATCCGCAACGTGTACTCCTCCACTCCATCCACGACGCGCGGGACCAGCCCCAGGTTCAGGTCGACGACTTCGCCGTAGGCGGTCGGCGGCGACACCACCCGGCGATTGACCCGGCCTTCCGCATCGATGAGTTCCGCCATGACGCGGGCCACCGAGACGGCGCTGTGTTCGGAGGACGTCCACCTCGCCGTGGCCAGCAGGGCATCGCCTTCCTGGAAAGACATCTGACGAAAGCCTGCCTTGTGGAGAAACATGCCCTCGCGCAATCGACGGATGCATTCTCCCAACATCAGCCGGGCCGGGCGCAGCGTCGCCTTGGATAGATTCAGGCCCAGCCAGCCCCAGCGGGCCAGGCCGCCTTCGCCATTCACATGAATGCAGAGCGAGGCCGGCCAGCCGGCGAGCTGGCCTTGCTCATCGAGCCCATCGGCCACCGAAATCCAACGGGACGACGGCGCCTTCTCGCCGCCCCAGCCGCGAGAACGAGGCAAAGGACTTTGAAGGCGGGCTTTCCCCACATAAATTTTATCGTCCCCGCCGGATGCCTGCACCCATTGGGCATCCAAGTCATAGTGGCGGTACGGAGGGGCGATCAGGAAAAGATCCGGCCACTCGACCGCTTCTTCGAGCGGCCGGGGATCGTCGAGCAAGCGAATATCCGAGACGGCAAATACATGTGCGCCGGGCGTCTGGGGGGCGTATTGATTGAACAGTCCCACGGAAATTTTGCGGATGCGGGACATCTTAAGGCGGCGTCCGGGCGTATCCCGGATCGCGCCATGAGCATACTCGAACAACCCTTCGTGCAATACTTGCAGGACCCAGTTAGTGGACAAAGACTGCCGGCAAAACCAATGAGCCCCGTCGTCTTCGACGCACTCGACCATCAACTGGCTGGTCGTGTCGTCGCCCCGGGCATAAAACACAAAGCTGTTCAAGCTGCCGGCGCCGGCCAACACCGGGACTTCCTCCTGTACGAGGGCGTCCCAGCCTTCGAACCCCTCCGCTTCCACCTGGACGCCGGGCCAGGGCAGCGCGACGTCCCGCACAATGCGCACGGCCCCCCGCAACACCTGGTCGCTGTTTTGATGCCGCCAAAGCTGAACATTGCTGAACCCTTCGATCGTCTCGGCGTTGGCGGCCAGGCGGGCCAGATAGCCGGCTTGCGTGAGGCAGCCCTGCTCGGTTTGTACGACGCGTTCCCGCAACGGATCGCATCCTGTGAAAACGACGGAGCCGCCGTGAGCCATGTAGAGTTGTAAATCCGGCCAGAGTTTCGCCGGCAGATAGGTCGACGAGGGAATCAGCAGCACGCGGCCTTCCTTCGAACAACGCTTGAAGCCCTCTTCCGCGTCCCCGGCGGAAAAGACCGGAGCGCCGGGAAAGAACTCGCTCAACACATCCATCGAGGCCTGCGTCGTCCGGTTGGAAATGACCGGCTGCAAAATGCAGACCATTTCCGGCGACGGCCACTCGACCTCGCGGCGGGAGGAATGCGGCGAACAACCGGCCGCCAGCGCCGACGCGAGCAACAGCCCCGGCAGGGCCCGCCGAAAGGCGCAAGGCCAACGGAACGCCAGGGGGAGGGACGGCGGCCCCGCCGTCCTCAGGAGCTTCTCCATCGCCCCCCGCCCATAGCGCCTCGGCTGCGTTTGGAAGCGGCCGCCCATTAGCGGGCGGCTCCTCCAGCCTGTTTCCCGGCATCGGGATTGAGCTGCCGCGACAGAGGCGTCTGGTACAGCGCGCGGATTTCCTCGTCGGACAGCCGGCGGCTCCAGATGGCGACTTCGTCGAGGAAGCCTTCCGCATCGAAGCGGGCGCCGGTCGTGGATTTGTAGCGGTCGTGCATCATCATCAGGGGAAGCGGCGTATCCAGCGGCATCATCCGGTATTTCGGCGCCTGATTGGTCGCCGCCACGCCGTTCAGGTAACCGTAGAGGCGGTTACTCTCTCCCGAATAGGCATAGACGAACTGATTCCAGGTCCCGTTGGCCCACTGACTGTCCAGCGGACAAAGAAATTCGAAATTATCCGTCGTGCCCGGAACGGCGTACTTGAAGAGCATGCGCGCGTCGTCGCGAATCGAAATCTCCCACTCGCGGCGATCCGAGCGCTGGGCGGGCCACAGTTTTTGCAGGATGCGTCCGCTGGCGGCGCCGCTCTTGTACCACAACTGGATGGTGAAGGAGTTCGTCAGCACCAGATAATCCTGCGAAGGCACTTCCACGTAGACTTTTCCCCGCTGATTGAACGTCCCGGCTTGTCCAAAAGGTTCATGCCCGGCATAAGCCAGCGCACCGCGGACCAGGCCGGCATTGTTCATGCCGCTGTAATCCATAGTGTTGCCGTCAAACGGATAATAGGCCAACAACCCTTCGGCCAGCCCGCTGCGGACGGGGGCGGCGGGCGCCTTCGTTTCGACTTCGACCGGCTCCAAGGAGGATTTAACCTTGAGCACGGCCAGCACTTCGTGGGGAATAACCTCCGCATCCCGCACGGCCACCGTCAGCGTGCCGGTATACGTGTCCGGAGCCATGTCGGCGGTATTGTAATCCACGCGGATCACGTCATGCTCGCCCGTGCTCGTGCCGATCTTCGGGCTCAGCCACAACCACCCGACATTGCGCGAAATGGCGTACTTCAACGTGCCATGCCCCGAATTCCATACCTCGAAGGTCTGGCTGGCGGCTCCCTGGCCGTCGAGAATCGACTGCTCCAGCCGGCTGACCGAAACGGACAATTCCGGCACGGGCGCATACGTGCCCGAAAAGACATAGCGGGCCTTGGGGGCCAGCGTCACGGATTGCGATTCGGGCTCCCGGTAGTGAGGGATGGCCTGGTATTCCAGCAGATACGCGCCGGCCGGCACTTTCATCTGGGCAACCGAGCCCGTACCGCAGACGGGTCCGGCGAAGTCCGGCGGCATCGCCAGGAATTTCCAGACGCCGGAATCCGGATTGACCACAATGCCCAATTCGCCTTGCTCGCGGGCAAACACCGCCTTGATCGTCCGGGGCCGGTCCATGACCACCTCCACCGGATTCAAGCGGCCGCGCCCTTGCGGCAGATCGCCCATCCAGTTTTCGAAATGGCTTCGATCACGAGCCTCGGCGCCCAACGCCACGACCGCGTCCGCCGGATACCAGCCGGGTCGGCCCACCACGGCGCCGTCGCCCACCACGCTCAGGGCCAGCTCGTTTTCCCGGCGCCAGACCCACGTCAACGACGAGTCGCGATGGATTTGGAAACGCACGACGGTCCCCGTTCCGCCGGCCGGCACATCGCCCGTACCGCTCCAGCCGGCCAAAACGTAGCGCACGCCGGGCTCTGCGCCCGACACCAGGGTCTCCTTCATCTCCACCGTGACGCTCTCGCCTTGTTCGTGGCGATGAACGCCCGTCGCGGGCGCCGACAGCCCCCGCTCGCTGCGAATCGTCAGCCCATACCGGTTCCTCGCAAAGAACGCCTCGATCCGATGCGGCGCCGTCACCTTTCCGAACGTATAAGTATAGGCATCCTGCTCTTCGGCCAGATCGCCGACCGGCTCCCCGTCCACCAGCACCTTATTGATGTGATAATGCGCATCGGCCTGAATGGCAAACTCCGCCTTCGCACCGCGCCGGACGGTCGTTTCGCCCTTCGGCGTCATGCCGCCGTTTTCCCCGGCGACGGCCGTCAAGGCAACCAGATCCTGGTGAAAATCGGCGGCGATCAGGCGACGCTGATCCATGACGATCGTGACGGGATTGTCCCGCCGGCGAGCCTCCGGCACGTCGCCGCTCCAGCCTTCGAATTTGGACCCTTCCTCGGCGATGGCCGTCAAACGCACCGCGGCGCCCTTGACGTACCACCCCGGCAAGCCTTCCACGCGACCGCCTTCGCCGGCGCGCGTCTTCAACTCGTGTTGCGTCTGCCATTCCCAATCCAGCGTCGTATCCTGCGTCATGGCGAACCGCACCACCGAGCCCGTGCCCTGCAAGGGCGCATCTCCGCTCCCGCGCCAACCCCGCAGGACGAACCGGCTGCCCGGATCGGCGCTTTGCACCATCGTCTTCTCCACCCGGGCTTCCACCGCCTGCCCATACTCGTATTCATACGAGCCCGCCGCCGGCTTCACCACGCCCACATCCGACGCGAGGGTCAGCGCATAGCGGTTTCGTGCAAAGGAGGCCGACAGCGTATGAGGTCCCTGAACGCCCTCGAAAGTATATTCGTAAGCGCCCTGATTGACGCCCAGGTCGTCCACCGCCAGCCCATCGACCAGGATTTCCGCGATATGAAAATGATCCTGCGCCTCCACATGAAAGATCGCATCGGCGCCCCGGTCGATCTTGACCTCGCCGGCCGGTTCGATGGTTCCATTCTTCCCCGCCTTGGCGGAAAGCGCGACGGTGTCGCGCTCGAATACAGCCGTCACCTTGCGCGGCTTGTCCACCTTCAGGACCAGCGGATTTTCCAGCTTCTTCTCGGCGGGCAGCTCGCCGCTCCAGCCGACAAACCGGGAAATCGGCGCGGGCTTGGCCTCCAGCGACACTTCGGAGCCCGCAAGATACCAGCCCGTTTTCTGATCCACCGCTCCGCCTTCGGACGCGGCGCCCTCGAACAAATATTGGGCCGCCCACTCCCATTCGAGCTCGGAATCCTGCGTCATCGTAAATTGCACCACCGTGCCGGCGCCTTTTTCCGGGACGGCCCCACGGCCCTTCCAGCCGGTCACGACAAAACGCATCCGTTCGTTTTGTTCGGACACCACGGGAGCCGCCGAGCCCCGGGCTTCGACGACCGCGCCGTGCTCATAAATATGCGCCCCCGCCGCCGGCGTCGCCGCGCCTCGACTCGACTCGACAATCAACTCGTATTGATCCGGCGCGAACCGCGCCTCGATGGAATGCGGCGCCGTCACCTCGTCGAAGCGATACGCATATTCGCTCTTCTCGCCGTCGATATCGCCCAAGCCCTTGCCGTCGACCAATACCTCGTCGATGTGAAAATGTTCCTGCGCCCGGATTGAAAATTCCACCGCGCGCCCCCGCGCCACTTCGATCACGCCCTTCGGTTCGATCGAGCCGTCGCGGCCCGCGGACGCCGTGATCGCAATCACATCCTTCTCGAACAACGCCGTCAAGGCCCGCGGGCGATCCATGACCACCGTCACGGGATTCGCCTTCGCCGCCTCAGCCGCCACGTCGCCCTTCCAACCTGCAAACCGGAATCCGTCGGCCGGCGCCGCATCCAACGTCACTCCCGCACCCGCCGCGTGCCAGGCCGGACGCGCTCCCACGCTGCCGCCCGCCTCCGCCTTGACCGTCAATTCGTACTCCGCATTCCACTTCCACTTCAGCGTCGAGTCCTGCGTCATCTGGAACCGCGCCACGGAACCCGTCCCCTTCGCGGGCACGGCGCCCGTCCCTTCCCAGCCGGCCAGCGCATACCGCACGCCGGGCTTCGCTCCGCGCACGCTATCCGCCGCCACCGAGGCCGTCATCTCGCGCCCATCCTCCACCCGCGCGACCCCCGCCGGCGGGTCCACCTTCCCAAACGCAGACTCCACCGTCAGCGCGAACCGTTGCCGCTCGAAAGACGCCTCGATCGTATGCGAGCGCGTCACGTTCTCGAAAGCATACGAAAATTGTTTCCGCCCCTCCACGCCCTCCAGCTCTTCGCCGTCCACCCGCACCCGCGCCAGCGAGCACCGATCCTTCGCCGCCATTACAAATTCGGCGTTCGCTCCGCGCTCCACCCGCACCGCGCCCGCCGGCGTTATCGTCCCGTTTTCGTCCGCCGACGCATCGACCGTGTGCGTGCTCACTTCCAGCCGCAACGCCACCACGATCAACCCCTGCTGCTCGCTCTGGATCATCGCGTTCACCGCCATCCGGTCCCCCGGCGTCAACCGGTCCAGAGACACCGACAGATCCTGCGGCACATAAAACGTCGTCTCCCGCCCCGTCACCTGGAAATACTTCTTCCACCCGAACCGCACCAGATTCGTCGACACCGCTTTCAGTTCGTCATGGAAGAACACCGTCGTCGACCAATACGCATACGGATTCTTCATCAGCTCCGTATTGTTCGTAATCGTGAAGCCCGAAAGGGCGGAAACCTGGGTTGCCAAAAGCAGGGGGAGCATCAAATAGGACAGCCAACGCATCGTTTTCACCAGTGGGAGCCTCCTCGTGAAAGAAAAAGACTTATCGAGATACCTTTTTCCAATCATTGGAAAATCCTACCAGAATTTTTCCAATCATTGGAAAATATTTCCACAATTTTTCCAATCGTTGGAAAACTCGCCCGCGGGCTACGGCCCTGCCAAGACAACGGCGCAGCAAATCCAGGCCCCTAGCCAGCATCCAAACGAGTCCTATTCCTTATCCGTGGGACGCTTTGCCATCTGTGGGGCCACTCTTCTCGGGGAAGAAGAAGGTTCCGACAGAGCGGAACCCTCCAAAATCTTTGAGATCTTTTTTGTCAGGCATCGTGCTCCAACCTCGTCATTTGGTGCGGATCGAAGCCCAGCCGACGCAGGCGCGGCGCGGCCGTCCATGTGGCCGCCACGACGAAAAGGGTCGCCACGCCGCCCACCCAAACGGCCGGCACGGCGCCCAGCCAATGGGCCGCCACCCCGCTCTCAAAAGCGCCGATTTCGTTCGAAGCCCCGATAAACACCATGTTGACCGCGGCAATCCGGCCTCGCATGCGATCCGGCGACAGCAGCCGTACGATCGACCGGCGGATGACCATGCTGACGCCATCGAAGACGCCGCTCAGGGCCAGCGCCAGGAGCGAGAGCAGGAAATTGCGGGAAAGCGCGAACACGATAATGCAGATCCCGAACCCCGCCACGCAGACCAATAGATTCCGTCCCGCATGACGAATCGGCGGGCGCCGGGTCGACCACATCATGACCAACAACGATCCCGCGTAGGTTGCCGCCTGCAAGAGGCCCAACCCCCGGGCGCCCACGTGCAGAATATCCGTCGCATAGATCGGCAAAAGCGCCACGGCCCCGCCAAAGAGCACCGCAAACAAATCCAGCGCCATCGCCCCAACCAGCGCCTGTTCCCGTAATACGAATTTGAGCCCGCCCAGAATGCTTTCCATCATCGATTCTTCGTGGACAATGGGCGGCAAAGGCTTGGGGGCGATTAGCGCCGTACAGCCCCACGAGAGCGCAAAACACGCGGCGATCGCTGCATAGGAGCTGACGATCCCCAGCCCATCATAAGCAAATCCCACCGCCGCCGGCCCGATCACCGCACAACTCACCCACGTGCTTCCTATCCACGACGAGGCATTCACCGTCAGTCGTTCAGGCACGACCTGGGCTTCAAAACCTGCTTGGGCCGGATCCGAAAACCCCCGCGCGATTCCCGCCAGAAATATGACCGCGTAAAGGTAATAGACATTCGCCGTCAGCGGATTCCAGGAAATGACCGCGAGCAGCACCGCGCAGAGCACCGAGACCGCCCGGGTCCAAAGCAGAACCCGCCGCCGCTCCACCCGGTCGGCCACATGCCCTCCGAAAAACGCCAGCGAAAGCGCCGGAATCGCTTCGACCAATCCCAGCCAGCCCAGCGCCAACGCGCTGTGCGTCAGTTTGTAAATCTGCAACCCAATAAGGACCGCCGCCGCTCGATTGGCCAGGGTGAAAAAAGCCACAGATCCCAGAAAATATCGTATTTCCCTAATCCGAAGCGCCGCAAACGAATCGTGATGTGTTCTGATTTCCATAAAGGGCCGGAAATGTAGCGCACGGCAGAGCGCATGCAAATGTTTTAATGCACCCACAGGAGCACTCGGAAAACGCCGAACAACCAACATCGAACACCGAACATCGAAGTAATTTCCTTTTCCACCTTGGACGTTCGATGTTCGATGTTGCTTGTTCGATGTTTTCTTCGTTTCTTCCTTCCTTGGGGGCAACATATGTATAAAACGCCCCGGCTCCTAAGGCAGCCGCACCCCGGTGCGATACAGGCTGCACGGGACCTGGTTGGTTATCGTGAAGGCGATCGCGGAGCCGGTGCCGGTTCGTTCCGGCGGGCAGAGCGTCCACGTCTGCGCGTTCATCATCAGGTTCGTGCTCCAGCGCACGCCATAAACGCGCGCGGTGGAGGTCTGGGAGATGACCAGCGCCAGGATGGCGTCAGGGGGCGGATCGAGCAACTGGACTTCGGGGAAAAGCGATTGGCGGTTGGTCGGGTTCGTATCGGCCCAGTACTCTTCCAGGTCCGTCAAATCGTCGTCGTCGGAATTGGCCGCCCATGCATTGGACACGCTGGGATTCAAACCGTATTGCAGCTCCCACCAGTCCGGGGCGCCGTCGCGATCGGCGTCGGAAACGTCCGGGGCGGCGCCGAAGTTGACGAGCCGGGCTATTTCCGCGGGCGACATCATGTTCAGCGCGCCCGGGCCCAGCGCCGCCAAGTAAGCGGCCTGGGCGCGCGCGAGGGTTCGGTTCGAATTTTGCGCGCCGAAGTGCATGACGATCTTCGTTTCGCCGGGAGCCAGCACGACGTTGTATTCATAGGCGATCAACTCCAAATACAATACGCTCGCGGCCGAGGCCCGTTGCTGTCCGTAAGGGTTCGCGATAACGTGCAACATGGTCGGATCTCCGGAGCCATTGCCGTCATCGGTCACGACCCAGTCGTCGTTTGCGTCGAAGATCGAGTCTCCGCTGGACGTGCTGTCCACGATCGTGCTGTCGTCGGACCCGAGGTCCGTATCGAGCCGGACGTGCTGGGTCGCGATCGAGGCGCCGATGTTTTCCAGCACCTCAAGAAAACGGCAGAAGGCCCGATCGGCCGGCACATAAATTTTACGCGTGATGCGGACCGAGCCCGAGAGGGCGGGGCCAACGACAAGCTGCCGGGCGCCAACCAGGATGCCGGTTGTAAAGGAAGGAAAGTTCAGGAGCACATGACCGCCGTCATAGGCGTCGCTGGTTCCATTGTAAATCCTTCCATTGCCTTGGATATCCCAGAGGTAGTTGGAACCATCGTAGAAGGAACGGGGCATGGAGCTGCCGATGCCTTCATCGTCAAAAATCGTCAACAGGGCTGCCGAAGGATTGCCCAAGGATCCGCCCCCCGTGGGCTGGCTCAGCGTCAACGTCGCCGTTTCAAGCCCTTCGGCCGAATCGTCGTTCAGAATCCGAACGGTAAAGTTCTTCACCGTTTCGCCGGCGGCAAACGTCAGGGTTCCATTTGTGGCCGCATAGTCGCTGCCGGCCGTTGCCGTTCCGTTGCCGGTGGAAAAGTCCACGGTTACGGCTTGGTTCGTGTTGCCGGCGCGGCGGACGGCGACCAGCACCGTCCCTCCGGCCTCGCCGACCGCGTAGGAGGCGGAGTCAAAAGCCAGGTTGCCCGCTACCGTCAAGTTCACGCCCCGCGTCCGCGTCGCTCCGCTGACGCCGTTGCTGAAGACCACCGCGGCGTGGTAGACGCCCGGACCGAAGGCCTCGGCGTGGGCGTTGAGGGCTACGATCGCCTCGACGGCCGCGTGTCCCGCGAGGGTTCCGTTGTTTGGCGCGATGCTCACCCAGTTCGAGGCGCAGGCCGCTGTCCACGTCAGGTTCGAAAGGCTCTCGTTCGTCAGGGTGTACGCTTTACTCACCGAGCCGAACGAATCGCCTTCATAGCCGATGACGCTCAAATCGTCGGCGGGCGTCGCCTCCAGCGCATCCGTGGGCAAGGTGTCGATCGTCACATCGTCCAGCGCCCAATGATCGCAGTACAGTCCGCTGTTGCTGAGCTGCCGCCAACGGAATTGCATGGCCGAGCCTTGAGCCGCAAAGGGTATGACCGCGTTTATCTGGGTCCAACTGTAGTAATCGGTCGTGGTGTAACGCCCCATTTCCACCCAATCCATTCCGCCCTGGGCGGAATACTCCAGCACGACGCCTTCGTTCGGCAAGTCGGCGGTTTCCCAGAAGGCGCTGCTCCCATATCCAAGACGCAACCAGAAACTCAGGGAACCGCCGCCGCGGGCGTCCAGAGGGCGTGTGACCGCCCACCGATCGCCGTTGTCGCCGAACCATAAGGAATTCGGACCCGACACGAACCCGCCGTAGTTGGTGGCGATGACGCTCGTTCCCATCGTTCCTCCGAACGACGACCACTGCGGCAAATCGATATCCGGATCGAAATCGTCAAACAAACCGTCGTCATCCTGAAGGGTCAAAACAGCGGTCGAAGGCTGGCCGAGGGTCCCCTCGCCGGTGGGATGGCTCAAGATCAAGCTCATCGTCTCGAAGCCTTCGCACAAGTCATCGTCCAAAATCCGCACGGCAAAGGTCTTCGTCGTTTCCCCCGCGGCAAAGGTCAGGGTCCCATTCGTGGCCACATAGTCGCTGCCCGCCGTTGCCGTTTCGTCGCCGGAGGAAAAATCCACCGTCACAACCTGGGTCGCGAGGCCGGAGCGGCGCACGGCAATCAGCGCCGTTCCTCCGTCTTCGTCGACCGAGTAGGAGGCGGAGTCGAAGGCGATGCTGCCCTCGACGGTCAAATTCGCCGTTCGCGTGAAGGCCGCTCCGCTGACGCCGTTGCTGAAGACGACGGTCGCGCGATAAACGCCTACGCCGAAGGCCTCGGCGTTGGCGTTAATGCCGACCAGCACCTCGGCCGTTGCGCCTTCGGCCAGGGTTCCGGAACCCGGCGTTACGCTCACCCAGTTCGATGCGCAGTCCGCCGTCCACGTCAGGTTCGACTTGCTCGCGTTGGTTACGGTATAGATTTGGCTCGACGGACTGAACGGACCGCCCGGATAGCCGGCGGCATCCAAGCCGGCGCCAGGTCTGATGAGCATCGAGTCGAGCGGCTGGCCAAGCACCTGAATGTCGTCGATGTTCCAGCCGCTGTAGGTGACGGAGCCATCCGTCGCGCCCATCAGCCAGCGGATATACACGCTGTCCGCATCGTCCGACATGGCGAAGAGGTCGATGTGGACTTCCTTCCAGGACGTGTCCTGGAAGGAATCGCCCGAGTGTTCCCAGACCGTCACCCAGTCGATTCCGTTGCTGCTCGCCTGCACCGAGGCGTGGTCGAATATCGAGCTTTCGATCCCGAGCCAGCGGCGGAACGATAACGACAGATCGGCATATCCCGAACAATCGAGCGCGGGGGTGGTCAGCGCATACGCGGGGATCAGGTCCGGGTACGCGCCGGCCAGATTATAGCCGTGGACGTTGGAGCCGGTGAAGCCGGACGTCGGGTCGCCTGCCCAGCCGAGCGGCGCCCCGAAGGCCCACTGGCCTTGGGTTGCCCAGCCGGGATCCGCATCCAACGGGAAGCTGTGGATGACCAGCGGAGGAGGCGGAACGATGCGCAGCAGGGCCGCGCGTTTAAAGACCACGCCGCTCGCTTCGTTGGAGAAACTAAACCGGTCCATGTATTCGCCCACCGGCAACGCGTTGGCCGCTTCGTGGATCGTGGCGGTAACGGAAACGGCGCCGGCAGGAGCCAACGAACCGCTCACGGCCGAGACGGTCCACCATGCGCTGGTATGGCTTAGAGTCCAAGTCAACGACGTCGGCCCGGCATTGCTCAGCACGTAGACCTGTTGCGCCGGAACGAACGGCCCGCCGATCACGCCCGCGGCCGTGTAGACGCCGCTCGGCGCGACGAGCAGCTCATCGTGCAAAACGGTCATGGAGACCGGCGCCGCGACGATCGGATTAGTCAGATCGTTGCAGGAAACGAACACCTCGCCCTGATAGACCGCCGGCGCGAGCTCTCCCGCGTCGAATCGAACCTGGATATCCGCGCCGGACCCCGGCGGCAGATTCGTGGCCGACGAGGGATTCAATGTGAGCCAGGGCAGGCCGACTCGATCGAGCGCACGGGCCAGGTTAAGACGCCCGCCCGACACGCACCGCGTGGGGAAGAGCGCGTCGACGCTGCTCAGGAGCGCCTGCTTGACCTCCGCTGCGCTCAGGTACGGATTGACGGAAAGCAGAAGCGCGGCGGCGCCGGCCATGTGCGGCGTGGCCATGGACGTTCCATTAAAGGAAACATAGCCGCCGCCCCTCTGGCAACTGAGAATAGCGCTGCCCGGCGCGGCGATATCCACGGAGGTTTGCCCATACGACGAAAAGCTCGATTTGAGGTCGTTGCGATCGGTGGCCATGACGGCCACAATGTTGGAAGAGCTGTAGCTGGAAGGGTACTGAGGATAGCTGTCATTGTCGGAGTTATTGTTGCCCGCGGCTGCGGCAAACACGATATTCGCCGCGTCGGCGGCGTCAATCGCATCCTTGAGGCCCTGATTGTAACCGCCCCCTCCCCACGAGTTGTTCATGACGCGGGCGCCCATCAGCGTCGCATATTCGATCGCCGTAATGGCATCCGCCGTGGTTCCCGAACCGGCGGCGCTCAAGAACTTCGCGCCCATCAGCCGCACGCGCCAGCACACCCCGGCCACGCCAACCCCGTTGTTCCCCCGTCCCCCGATCGTACCGGCGCAATGAGTGCCGTGATCGTGGTCGTCGAGGGGATCGCCGGAGCCCGTGATGGCGTTGATGCCATGCACGTCATCCACATAGCCGTTGCCGTCGTCGTCCAGGCCGTTGCCGGGAATTTCGCCGGGGTTCACCCACATGTTGTCGGCCAAATCCTCATGAAGATAGTCGATGCCGGTATCGACGACCGCGACAATGACGCCCGTACTGCCCTGTTGCAGGTCCCAGGCCTGGGGCGCATCGATATCCGCGTCCACGGTCCCGCCAAGCTGGCCGGTGTTGGACAGGCCCCACAATTCGCCGAAACGGGAGTCGTTCGGAATCGTATCCAGGGCGCGCACCACATAATTCGGAGCGGCATACGCGACCCCGGACTTTCCATTGAACGAGCGCAAGGCGTCCTCGACCTTGGAACCGGACGGCAAACTCACCCGCGTCAGGCCGGGGACGAGACGATATTCACGAAGTATTTTCCCGCCGCCCAGAGAATTCAACAGCGCCGTTCGCGCGGCGCCGGTCACGCCGTCCGCAAAACGGACGAGCAGCTCGCCTGAAACAAATTCCCGGTCCGGCGCCGCCTTGCTGAAATCCTGCCCCGGTTCGATCCGGCTGACAAAAGCTTGTCCAGCGAAAGGCAGCGGCGCCGCCCCCCGGTTGCAGGACGTGAGTCGGAAGGTCAGCAGACTGTCCGCGGAGGCGGCGTTCGCGATCGTCAGCAGGCGATCCTGCGACTGCCCGAGGCGATTGGTCACGGACAGAGAGACCGGCGCCACTTGCACGATCGGGCTCGTGAAGACCGTCAAAGACGCCGGACGCGTTTGGCGCATGCCGCTCGTCGCGTTGCTGAAAACAACCGTGTCGCCATGCACGCCCTCGCCGAGCAGGGCCGAGGCCGCATTCAAACTCACCGTCACGCTCGCAGTTTCTCCAGCCGCCAGCGTTCCGCTCGAAAGCCCGGCAGCAACCCAGGCCTGCGTATTGGCTACCGCCCACTGAAGCTCGGTCTCGGCGGTGTTGGCCAGCACATACACGATCGAAGCCGGCGCGAAGGGTCCGCCCGGATGCCCTCTTGCCGTCAGCCCGTCCTGCGGCAGGACGGACAGATCGTCTTCAACGCCCCGCCCCGACAACGCCACCTGCACAACCGGTTCGTCCGCATCGTTGCTTTCGATGACGACCGCCGACGCGTTACTGGCCAGGGCGGACGGCGTGTAGGTTACCTGAAATACGATCGAGGAGCCGGCGGGAATCGAATACGGGAAAGAGGCCGGCTCATTTACCAGAGTGAACGGTCCGCCCAAGTCGATGCTTGTAAGAACAAGCGGATATGCCGGGTCCGCGTTCGTCGCCGTGATGCTTTCGGTCCGGGACAGGCCGACGGGCACATTCCCAAACGGCACGCTCAGATCGTCCGACGGCCCCCTGGAGTCCGAGACGCCGATCTCGCCGGGAATCGCATGGACCCGCAGCTCCACATCGCGGGTGGTTCTGTAGCCGGAGAGGGTGTTGCTGACGATCAATACGGAATGATAGGTTCCGGTCGTCAGGCTGCCGGCCGCCGGCGTCAAGGCTACCCGGAACGTATCCGTTCCCCCTGCGTCGAGCAACGCTCCCGAAGAGGAGAGGCTTGCCCAGGTCGAAGTTAGCGAGGCCGTCCACGAGAAGGCATTGGAACCGGTATTGCCGACTTGGTAAACCGTGCCGGTGGGCGAAAAAGGACCGCCTTCGTAGCCCGCCGCCGCCAGCCCGTTTCCGGGCTCCACGCGCATCGCATCGCGCACGCAGCCCAGCAGTTGAATATCGTCGAGGTTCCAGCCCGAATAGGTCACGGAATAATCCGTCGCCCCCATGCCCCACCGGAGATAGACCGTGCCGGCGCCGTCGGCGATCGCGGAAAGGTCATAGATCATCGTCTGCCACGAAGTATCCTGAAAGGACGCGCCGGTATGGCTCCAGATGGTGGACCACGCGACGCCGTTGGTGCTGATGTACACGCGGGCCCTGTCGTAGATGGCGCTTTCCACGCCCAGCCAGCGCTGGAATCGAAGCGCCATATGTTCGAACGCGGAGCAGTCCAGGGCGGGGGTTGTCAGGAAATATTCGGGCATGTTATCCGTGTACTTCCCCGCGAGATTGTAGCCGTAAACGTTGGAGCCTGTAAACCCGGCGGCCGGATCGCCGCCCAGCCCTTGCGGAATGCCAAACGCCCACTGCCCCCCCACGGTCCACCCGGGATTGGCATTCAAGTCGAACGTGTAAACCGCCGGAGGAAGAACCATCAGCGATACCGTCCGGCTTTCGGCAGACGAAGAAGCGCCATTGGTAAACGTGAGGGTGTCCATATGAGAACCGCCCGGCAACGCGGCAGACGCCATCGTCAGCGTGACCGTAATCGCCTGCGAGCTGCGCGCCGCCAGAACGCCGCCCACCGGAGCGACGGACGCCCAGGCCTGCGTCTGGCTAACGCCCCAGCCGACGGCCGTCGAATCGTAGTTGGTGAGGGTATAAACGAAGGACGCGGGGGAAAACGGGCCGCCCTGCTGCCCTGAGAACGCCGCCCCGCCGGCCGGCACGGCCGATACGGCCAGAACGCCCACCGCATCCCACGCGGCGCGCACGAAGGGCGTCCAGGCCGGGTCCAGGTCTTGCGCGGCCGACAGCCAGGCCGAGCGAGCCGAACGGTAATCCGTGTTGGCCGTGCAGTAGACCGTCAAGGCTCGGAACGCCGTCTGCTCGGCATTAGTCCGGCCGATGCCGCCGACATTATAGAGAATCCCGTCGTTGACGCCGCTGCCGCCTTCGCTGAGCAGATAGAAAAAGAAGTTTTGCACGCCCGAATTTTGATGCACGCCGCCATTATCGCCCGAGCCGCTGTACCAATAGGTCCCCCGGTACCGGGTAGGCTGCTCGTTGCCGGCGCCGACCGTGGCCGCGTTGGCCGGATTGCGCAGGTCCCGCAGCGCCGTCGAATCCAGCCAACTGTCCTCGCCGCAGAGCCAATCGGCCTGCCCGGCGTGACGGCTCGGATAACTCGCGCGGTCGTCCGCCTGGCCAAAAAACTCGATGCAACTGCCCAGCACGTCGGAAAAAGATTCGTTCAACGCGCCCGGCTCGTTCTGATAAACCAGATTGGCCGAATACTCCGTCACCGCATGAGTGAATTCATGCCCGGCAATGTCGAGCACCGCCAGGCTGTTGGCCTGCGCGCCATCGCCATCCCCGAAATAGAATTCGCTGCCGTCCCAGTAGGCGTTCACATAGCTGGAGCCCTGATGCGCGTTGGCCCGGGCCAGAATGCCCAGATCGTTGAAGCTGTTCAGCCCATGAACTTCGCTGAAGTAGCGCTGCGTCAGCTCGAAGGCCAGCGCCAACGAGATTTCCGTGCGATCGGAAACGCCCCAGTCGGCGGTCGGACGAAAAGCGTACGTGGCGGCATCGGGGTAGCCGCTATAGGCCACGTTTTCGACGATCCAGTGGAGGTTGGTGTTATGGAGATAGTAGTTGGTGTTGACGAAGTCGTACCAGCCCGCGACATTTGTCGCCCCGCCGCCCTCGCCCGCCAGCAGGGCGCCGGACACCGGGACATGCTGGCCGCTTGCAGTGGGGGCCGGGATGTACTTGATGTCGTTGTATTTTTCGAGCACCGCTCCGTTTTCCGCGTCGATCCAGTAGCGCCAGCGTCCCGGATCGACAGATCCCCGCCCGTACGTCAGCGTGAGCTCATAAGCCAACCGTGCGGGAACCTGGCGCGCCAGGACGACCAACTCCGGCGTTTCCGGCAAGTCCCCTTCGGGCCGGCCCTCGCGCAGAAGGTCGGCTCGGGCCGCGGCCACGGCCTGGTCGGCGGCCAAGATCGGCACGACGCCTACCGTCAGGTCGGGCATGTAGGTTCCATTGACTTCGTACGCCCGATCCTGCCGGTCAAAGTGAACAATGAGCTCCCCGCCCACCACGCGAACCCCGTGAAGGAATTGATCCAGTCGAACGTGATGAAACCCCAGACGATCTTCGTCGACCCGACGCGCCCGAAACTCGGCGGCGGCATCCTTCATCCGGAACAAACCGGATACGTTATCCAGAATCGCAACAGCGTCGGCCTCATAGTCGCCGTGCCCGCCGACCGCCCGTCCCTGGCCGGACGAAAACACCCCCCGCGCGCCCAAATCCGTTCCCCGAACGGACCGGGGAACCCCCTGCGAGACATCCCAGGAAATGGTAAACTGCGCGCCTTCCGCCTCACGAAGAAGTCGCTCCTGCTCCGGCGTTGAGCCAGTCCAGGCCGTTGTGGATTCACGAACGAGCGGGTTGACGGGGTTGCTCGTTGCCGGCTCGGGAACCATGGAAGACTCGGAGCGTTCTTCGGAAATCTTGGAGGCATCTCGTTTTACCGTTTGATGGGGTCGTATCAGAAACAAGCCGGAAAGCGTAAGAACCGCCGCAACACATACTAATAATACGACCTCCGTTTTTTTGTTCATTTTCCGCTCCTTTTAACCCTAAGCAGTCGGTTGAAATTAAAAAAACGTCCAAGAAATAGTCAAAAAAACACATCGGACTGATTGGCCGGTTGCATCCCCATCCTCCTTAGCGCTGTCAGCTTCGCTTGGATATGGAACTATCATACACTATCAGCGATGAAATAGTGAATGCCAAGCTATAGCCGTACGACAGCCGACGATTCGCCGTCTATTTCGGATCAAAACAACGTTTATTATCAATGTGTTGCGATAAACAAAGAGTTAAACAACCTCCTTAAGCGTGCATTTTAATAGTCGTCCGTCATCAAGCAAGCAGACGAATCGTTTTGAGCCATGACCTTCAAGGCCCCCCCCCCCAAAAAAAAAGCGGGGGCATTCAAGCCCCCGCCCCTCGCTAAATTTATTATTGCGCGGAAATGATCTTGAGGATCTTGGACGGCTGCTGGTTGTTGCCGATCGCCAGATCCCGCAGGCCATCATGATTCGCGTCCAGCGCGGCCAGGCCAAAGGCATAGAAAGCCTGACCGGACAGGGCGGAAATATTCGCTTTCATGAAGCGGCCGTCCCCCATATTTTGGAAGATTTCCACCGGACTGCCGGCGTTGCCGACCGCAATGTCAACCAACCCGTTATTGTCGAAGTCGCACGTCTTCAACGATCGTGTATAAGTCACCTGGTTGCCGAAGTCGCCGTCGTTGATAACCCGAGTAAAGGAGCCCAGCCCATTATTGGTGAAAATGACGTTGGCATGCTCATAGCCGGCGACAACCAAATCGTTTGCCTTTCCGTCGTTATTGGCATCGAGCACTTCCATGGCCAGCGGAGTGGTCACAAACGTGCTTAATTCTCCGGCCGGCTTCGCCCAAAAACGTCCATTCCCCCCATTGGTATACAGCACGCAGGCCTGGCCGTAGTAACCCGCCACCAGATCCATCTTGCCGTCATTGTTCGCATCCAGCGCCGCCAGCGAGTAGCCCGGACGTCCTCCAACCGTGAAATCGCTGTCCGGCGCCCGATCCAGGCGCCCTGCGCCGTTGTTGGTATACACGCAACTGGGACTCATGTAACAAAGCTCCGCGATGTCCATGTCCCCATCCGGCTCCACGTCCAACGCGCACAAGCGCACCGTATAGCGGCTCTCGTTTCCGAAAGCGCCGCACGCGGCCAGCGTGAAGTTCCCCTGCCCGTCGTTAATATAGAGTTCGTTGGGCTCCGTGAAATTCCCCACGGCCAGGTCCACGTGCGCGTCGGCATTGGCATACAGCGCAATAATCGCGTGCGCCTGGACAAACCCGCCGTCATCGTCAAACGCCCCGGCGCCATCGGGCTTGGGATTAAAGCTCCCGGTTCCATCGCCCAGGAACAGGGCATTGGCCTGAAACGAATTGGCCATCGCCAAATCGTCGTGGCCGTCGCTGTTGAAGTCCGCCGCGACAATGGCCATGGTGGAATGAGCGCTGTCGTCCCAAGCGCCGGCATCTTCAATAACGGCCTGGATGCTCCCCAGTTGGAATTCGTAGGCCCCCATGTCGACCTTGGGCATACCATCCAAGTTGCCATCCCTTGGACGCGGCTTGCCGTCTATGTCAGTTGCAGGGGCATACTCATCCCACCCCATATCGATACAAGGCGAGACCGCTTGGAGATAGTAGGTAGGACTGTTGATTTCGGAGCTCCTGAAACACGGATCTGCGTCGATATTGCCGGACCCGGCAGGCGACGGTTGCGTACAGCAGTTGAAGAAAGTGAAAAAGCTTGAACCCGTCCAATCGCTGTCAAAGTTTAATCGAATGATGCTGTTATAGACTGAATTGATCCCGTCGCCATGCAATCCTTGCCGGTTATTCGATATTGTGCAGTTAAATAGGCTCGAATCATTCATGCAATACACAGAGGCATTGGCCCCATTGTGTTCAGCGACCACACAGTTCTCCAGGTAGCTATGATCAAGATAAGCGCCGATTCCATTTTCACCGATAGGACCGAGAACATTACCGTTGATATGGCATCTTTGGAGCTGGCTGCCGTTCGCGCACTTGGCTCCTGCTCCCCGCAAATCTGCAATATTGCGGGTTATGCGGCAACGCTCAACCTTTCCGCCTTGATCAAGATACACTCCCCCACCTTCAGACGATGCATGGTTTTCATCGATGTAGCTGTCGCTCAAGGTTCCTTCGCCGATGAGGCATACCCCACCCCCTTGAGATGCGTTCCCCCTTAGCACCGCGCAATTGCTGACGATACCCTGCCCAACCATATAGATATTGCCGCCATAGCTTGCGAGCGCCGTGCCGTCTTCAATCGAAAATCCAGCCAGTGTGGCGCCGGCTCCCATGTAAACGCCTCGACACGCAGAGTCCCCCTTGATCTTGGTCTGGGTCCGCGACCCCACGGCCTTGACGGTAATCGCCTTATCGATAACCACCCGCGTAAGCCCCAGTGCGCCGGGGTCTCTTCCCCCCGTATTATAATGGCCTTCAGCCACCCAAACCGTTTCTCCAGCCGCGGCGGCATCCACCGCGGTCTGAATAACCTGGGCCGCCGTCGCCCAACTGGCGTAGGGGGGGATATTGCTTCCCGTGGGCGAGACATAACGATCGGCAGCCGAGGCTCCCGTAACCATGGCCGCCAAGATGCAACACATCCCCAGCGCCTGACAACTCACATGACTTCGCATACGATCTCTCCTTATGAATGCTCCGGCCGGCCGCACAATGGGGGTCCGACGAGATGATAAACCCGACTCGCGTTAAGCCAGCATATTGATATACTTTATCTTTTGCGTCAAGCCTGTTATTGTCGCTTCATAACCGTCCAACGATTTTCGTGCTTATTTATATGCGCTTTTACAAATGATGTCAGGCGGACAAGGCAAATCCTATTCTCCTGCACATTATTGATAATCTTTGTCTTTTATATCCGCCCAACTCAAACGCTCTTCCCTTCGCGAGCTTTGCGCGGCTTGGCTTCGCGTTCTTTGCGTTAATCTCTTCGGCGTTTCCTCTTCGAAAAAAAGCCAGATCAGGGACGCGATACTCGTATTGGCCTTTTCGCATTTCTAGCGGATAGTATGACGCATGATAGAAACCCTGATATCAAGAAGCAGCGGCCTTTGCACGCCGAAGACGAGAAGTGCAAACTACTATCTTGTGGGCATCGTCGCCGCCTTCTTGGCGTCGAGCGTCTTGCTCTGGAACTACGCCGGCTCGTTTAACGGGGATATTCTTGGCTTCTATCGCATCGGCGCGGTTTTACCTCATTCGCCCTATTTGACGCCCGATGAAGGCGTGCGGGCGCAGGGCGAAGTCGGCTATGACGGCCAGTTTTTTCTCTCGATCGCCCTGGACCCGTTTCTGTCGCACGCCCAATCGCTCGCCTCGCTCGACAATCCCCGATATCGTTACCGCCGGATCTTATTCCCGATGCTGGGATACGCCCTTTCTCTTGGCCGGCATTCCGTCATACCGTTCATGCTGGTTATCATCAATGCGGTTTGTTTCGTTTCCCTGGTCGTCGTCGTCGCCCGGCTTCTCGCCGATAAACGCTCATCGACGCGGGGCGCCCTGTTCGTTCTTGGCATCCCGGGTTTCTGGTGTTCCCTGCTTTTGACGACGTCCGATCTTATGGCCTCTCTGTTTCTGGCCCTGACGCTGCTGGCCTTTACACGCCAACGCTACAAGTCTGCGGCTCTCTGGTATGGGTTGGCCGGCTTGACGCACGAAACGATGCTGGCGGCGGCGGGAGCGCTCGCCCTTCCCTTGCTGTTCAACAAACAGTTCCGTTGCGCAGGCGCCATGCTTTGGGGATGCATTCCGGTTATCCTGTGGAACCTCTTTGTCTTTTACCATGTTCCATCCGTCGGCAGCACCTCGGGCATCCTGGAGAATTTCACTCTTCCCGGAGCGGGCCTCGTCCAAAAATTTATGTCCGTTTCCGCCGGCCCGTTTAATGCAAAATGGCTGTTCGATTCGGCGGTCTTTCTTCTTTTATGTGCGACGCTCGGCTTCCTGCTTCTCTCCACCGGCGCCCGGGGCGGGTTGCGCTTTGCGTTGCCGTGCGTTCTGGTCTATGCCGCCTTTTTTATCTGCGCGAGGATAACGGTCCTCGCTTATTACCCGAATCTTCTGCGCGTCTATGCCAACGTCTTGTTGCTTTTCGTCATATCCCTTGCCTGTCCGCTTTGGCCCAAAGCGAGCCGGGTCGTGTTGCTGGCCTGGACGGCCCTTGGCGTCATTTTCGTGACCGCCTATTCACAAGGGCTGATTTAAGGACCCCGCTTTCAGAGGACTTTCCCCTCCGCTCTATCTGGAGTACAGTAAGGCGTATGAAAGACGAACTGATCATCGCCGCTCGTTTTCTGAAGGCCGAAGAAGCGGAAGTCAGCCAGGGACTGTTGCAGTCCGAGGGCATTGAATCCTTTGTGGCGGACGAGCTGACTCAGAACGTTTATTCCGGCATCACGGGCGCCTCCGGCGGCGTCCGCCTGATGGTCCGCAAAGAAGACCTGCCCCGGGCGCAAAAAGTCCTGGAGAAGGTCGGATGCGGCTCGATTGCGCTGCCCGACGATTTCGAACCGCCCGCCGACGAAGAGCCGCCTCAGGGTTTCCCCGTGGAAGGATATCCCGCGTTTCTTGCGGCTTTTCTGAAAGGCGGGCTGATCGGTCTGGGTATTTTTGGCCTTTTGGCCGGCGGATTATTGCTGCTGGGCTTTCCAGGGCGGTTAATCCCCGGTTTGCTGGCGTTTATTTTTTTCCTGGGCGGACTGCTGGGGTTGTTCTGCCTGCCGGGAGGCGTTCGTAAAACGAAATAGGCGGCGGACCGCTTAAAATGCGGCTATCTGGAAACCGAGCGCCGCCGTTTTTTCCAGCAGCTCCGTTCCTGCATGCCGAAGCTGGATCCGGATCGCCGAAAATTCGCGGCGCGACGCATAATTCCGGCGCAACGAGTTGAAATGCATCCCCCAAGCGGCATCGCTGTCCGTGGGGCCTTGCCGCAGGGCCGCATCGTCCTTTTCGATGTCGTAAGCCTGGCGAACGATTTCCCACAGCGCGGTTTCGTCGGAGAGTCCTTGCGCATCCAACTTGATCTCCGGGGCCTTGGGGAAGAGCTGCTCTTCGGGCTTCCACACCGGTTCCACTTCCAAGAAATGGCACAACTCACGATAGACGGCCAGGGTTCCATTCAAGCGTCCTTCAAAAGAATAGCCGGCGATATGAGGCGTGCCCAACTCCGTTTTATTCAACAAGGCCCGCGAAATTACCGGCTCGTTTTCCCAGACATCCAGCACGGAATATCGCACGGCGCCGTGCTCCAGCGCATAGAGCAGGCTGTCGGTTTCGACTACCTCGCCTCGCGAGGCATTCACGAAAAAGCATCCCGGTTTTACGCCGGCAAAGAACTTGCAATTGGCCATCTGATTCGTGGGATGGCGCCCCCCATTCTCCAAGGGCACATGCAGGGTCAACAGGTCGGCCTCCGCAAGAACCTGTTCGAGGGGAAGAAACAGCGGATCGCCGGTGGCCAGTTGAAGCGGCGGATCGTTTCGCAAAGCCGTCATGCCCAGAAATTCGGCCTTCTGGACCACCCGGGACCCCACCTGCCCCACGCCGATCACGCCAACTTTTTTTCCGGCCAGCTCAAAGCCTTTTCGATGCGCCAGGCAAAGCGCGGCCGTTGCGAAATACTCCGCCACGCTATTGGCATTACAGCCCGGCGCCGCGCACCAGGCCAGGGGAATGTGGTTCAGATAATCCACATCGAAATGATCCGTCCCCGCCGTCGCCGTACCGACAAAACTCAACCGGGTGTTTTCGATCAACCGTTCATTGACCAGGGTTTTCGAGCGGACAATCAACGCATCGGCATCTTTGAGGTCGGACGGGGAAATGGCGGCATCCGGGACCACGACGGTTTCGCCAAGCGTCCCAAAAGCTTCCCGGGCAAACAATACACTGGATGCGCATACAATTTTCACCCCGGAATTGTGGACGCCCTTCACGCTTTCGGCAAGCCGGAAAATTCCCTCAAAAAAGTCCCCGGCAGTTGAAACCCTTTGACTCGTGGCGTAAGCTTTGCGCACTGAAAAATAGGGCCTAAGGCTTTCTAATCAACAAGGCGGCATGGCTGTGCGTGATCCGGGGTCTGGCGTCTATGGAGAAGCCCTTGGGACCGGCCAAGCCCAGCGTTTGCTCGAACTTCGAAAGCGAAACATGCCCTTTGGGCTCGGCCGCCATAAGCTTGCCGCCGGGCTTCAGCATGCGCGCGATGTCGGCAAAAAGGCCGGCAGCTTCGGGAACCTCGTGGACCACCGCAAACGCCAGCGCAAAATCGATTTGGCCGTCGAATTCGTTCAACCCGAGCGAGGTCTCTTCGCAAACCCGCGCCGTAATTCGATCGCCCACGCCGGCTTTGGCCGCGCGGGCTTGAAGCGCGCGAATCATTTTTTCCTGCACATCCACGGCAACGACTTTACCGCGAGGGCCCACCATGTTCGCCAGGGGCAAGGTAAAAAATCCCATGGCCGGCCCGATTTCGAGCACCGTCATTCCGGTGGCGACATAGGGCCGCAGAATCGTATCGGGATCTTGAATCAATCGGCGCAAAGGACTCGCCAGCAAATACCCAACCCAAAACGGACATACATGATGCGTCATTTGTTTTTCCTCCCCGTCAAACATTTCATCACACACTATAGTATATCTGTCGGTACAGGCCAACCATTGAGCGAAGGGAGGACGAATGAGCGCGGCGCCCCAATGGATCGATTGTCCGGACCTGCGCCGGCGCATCGGCGTGTTTGCCGATCGCGCCGATGCCGGCGCAAGACTAGCCGGATTGCTGGAGGGCGAATCGAGCGGGCAGCCGCTGCTCCTGGCCATTCCATCTGGCGGCATTCCGGTGGCGATCCGGATCGCCGGGACGCTCGGCCTGCGCCTGGAGGCAGCCGTGGTCAGCAAGATCGCGTTGCCGGCCAATTCGGAAGCCGGCTACGGCGCCGTGGCGTTCGACGGCACGGTCGAGCTGAACGAAGCGTTTATTCGGGAATGCGGATTGAGCGCCGACACCGTCGCGCGCGGCATCGCCCAAACCCGGGAGAAGGTCAGGCGGCGCACAGCCCTCTTCCGCGCCGATCGGCCTCCACTGGCCTTAACGGGCGAATCCGTCGTTTTGATCGACGACGGTCTGGCTTCAGGGATCACCATGAAAGCCGCCGTCAAAGCGGTTGGAAATCAAGGAGCCCAGCGCGTCATCGTGGCCGTCCCCACCGGGCACGATCGCTCCCTTCTCGATCTGCTGGCGTATGGGCCGCAGATATTTTGCGCGAACGTCCGGTTCGGCTGGAGCTTTGCCGTGGCCGACGCCTACCGGCAATGGAGCGATGTGACCGAGCAGGAAGCCGCCGCCCAACTGAAAGCGTTTCGCGAGAAAACCGGACGGTGATCGGGCATCTTGATGCGGCCCGCATCATGACTGCCGCAGAAAACAGGCGCCTGGGGATAAACTGGCCCGTGACTGCTGGAGGCGGGGCCACATGGCCCCGCTGCCGGGGCGAGGTCGCTCCGGCTCCATTTCGCAAGCCCGATCCTTATTGAACGGAATGAATCTGCGGCCGTGTCAGGATGCACCTGCCGATCCGGACGACGTTATTCGCGCTTTATACTTTTCTTTGCTCCGGGTATAGGTTGGGCATTACTTCCAGGATGTAAGGAGAAAGATATGTCGGATAAATTCCAACCTCTGTCAACGCGCCAGCTTACCGCATGGGTCTTCACCGAACTTGCCGCCCTCAACGCCCTTTTCGGCATTCCGAGACCGCTCTTTTTTATGCCCTCCGCCGCCGATCCGTTCAAGCTGTCGCTGTATGGACATCCGTTGGAAACCCCTTTCGGCGTGGCCGCCGGTCCGCATTCGCAAATGGCGCAGAACCTCATCGCCGCCTGGCTGTGCGGGGCGCGGTTCATGGAGCTGAAGACCGTGCAGACCCTGGACGAGCTGGAGGTTTCGAAGCCCTGCATCGACATGCAGGACGAGGGCTACAATGTCGAGTGGTCGCAGGAATTGAAGATCCACGAGTCGTTCGAGGAATACCTGCGGGCCTGGGTGCTGATTCATGTGTTGCACCGGAAACTCGGCCTGCCGGGATCGACGCCGGGCATCATCTTCAACATGAGCGCCGGCTACAATCTGGAAGGCCTGCTGAAACCGAACGTCCAGTGGTTCCTGGAAAAAATGAAGGATGCCGGCGATGCTCTTTCCGCCTGCACCGAGGCGGTGGCCGAGTTTTTTCCGGAAGTCCGGGACATCCCCATCCCGTCCTGCCTGTCCGACAGCATCACGCTGTCCACCATGCACGGCTGTCCGCCGGACGAAATCGGCAAAATTTCCGCCTACCTGATCGAAGAGCGGGGCTTGCATACGAACGTCAAACTGAATCCAACCCTGCTGGGACCCGAACGCCTTCGGCGCATTCTCAACCAGGAATTGGGGTTCAAGGACATCACGGCGCCGGACGCCGCCTTCGGTCACGACTTGAAATATCCGGATGCCGTGAAATTGCTGCACGATTTGCGCGGCCGCGCCGAACGCCGCGGCGTGATTTTCGGGGTCAAGCTGTCGAATACGCTGGAGGTCGAAAACCACCGGAAGGCCTTCGATGCGAAGGAAAAAATGATGTACATGTCGGGCCGGCCGTTGCAGGCCCTGACCGTCCATCTGGCGGCCCAGCTCTCGGAGGAATTCGGCGGACGGCTTCTCATGTCCTATGCGGGCGGCGCGGACGCCTTCAACGCGGCGGCGCTGCTGGCCGCGGGCATGAAAACCATCACGGTCTGTTCCGACCTTCTCAAGACCGGCGGCTATCTGCGCCTGCTTCAGTATCTGGAGCAAACCGCCGCGGCCTTTCGCGAGACCGGCGCCCAGGATCTGCCGGCGTTCATCCGGGCGCGGGCAGGCTCCACGGAAACCTCGCTCGAAGCGTGCGCCCTGGCCAACCTCCAACAGCACGCCCGGAATACGCTTTCCGACCGGACGCTCCAAAAGGAAACCTTCGATCTCACGCGCACCAAGACCAGCCGCAAGCTGGATTTGTTCGATTGCATCAAGGCGCCCTGCACCGACGAATGTCCCATCGATCAGAAAGTGCCGCAGTACATGGCCTGCGTGCGCGAGGGCCGTTACGACGACGCCATCGCCGTGATCCGCGAGGATAATCCCCTGCCTTCCATCCTGGGGCGCGCCTGCAACCACAAGTGCGAAAACACCTGCGTCCGCAGCCACCTCGACGAACCGCTGGCCATCCGCGAAATCAAACGCTTCGTCATGGACCAGGAAAAGAAACCCCAATACCGCAAGAAAGCGGCGCCGCGGCCGGCCAAGGTTGCCATTATCGGCGGGGGCCCCTGCGGCCTGTCGGCGGCCTATTTTCTGACGCAAGCCGGATATCCGGCGAGCGTGTTCGAAGCGCGGCCGTATCCGGGCGGAATGGTCTCGGGTTCGATCCCCGGCTACCGGGCCACGGATGCCGCCATCGAACAGGACCTGGAAATCGTTCGAAACCTGGGCGTCGACTTGCGGTGCAACCAAAAGGCGGGGCGCGACTTTACCCTGGCCGGGCTTCGCAAGGACGGCTTCAAATATATCGTCATGGCGGCCGGCGCCCAGCTGGGCCAGCGGCTGAACCTCGAAGGCGAACACGCCGAAGGCGTTTTCGACGGCCTTGAGTTCTTGCGCGCCGTCCGCGAAAAGAAAGCGCCGAAGATCGGGCCGTCGGTCGGCGTTATCGGCGGCGGCGACGTCGCGATGGACTGCGCCCGAACCGCGGCGCGACTGACCCACGGCACGGTCAGCATCGTGTACCGCCGGACCATCGACCAGATGCCGGCGCAACGCGAAGAACTGCAAGGTCTGCTGGAAGAAGGCATCCCCATCCTATCCTTGCTGGCGCCGAAGGCTCTCGAGCTCCAAAATGGGAAGCTGATCGCCCTGCGTTGCGCCAAAATGCAACTCGGCGAACCGGACGCTTCCGGTCGAAGACGCCCGGTCGAAACCTCTTCCGAGGAAGTGCTGCCGCTGGATACGCTGATCGTGGCCATCGGCCAGCAACCCCTTCTCGACTTCTTTGGCCAGAGCGACATCCAACTGAACCGGAAAGGTTATATTCACGTCGATCCCGACACCATGGAAACCTCGTTCCCGGACGTTTTCGCGGGCGGCGACGCCGTATTGGATGGCCCGGAAACCATCGTCAAAGCCATGAGCGACGGCCGCAAAATCGCGCAAAGCATCCGGCGCCGCGAAGAACCGAATTATATCGGCCCGCTGCCCACGCTGGGCGTTCCGGGCGACACCATCGACGCGGTGGCTTTGATCCGCCGCAAGGCCCACCGCGAATTCCGCACGGCGATTCCTCATCTGCCGAAAACCAACCGGCATCAGTTCGACGAGATTGTTCAGACCTTGCCGGAAGAAGCCGCGCGACAGGAAGCCGCGCGCTGCCTGGATTGCCACCTTATGTGCAGCCTTTGCGCCGGCGTTTGCCCGAACCGGGCCATCGTGACGTACCAGAACAAGCTCTTCGCCGTCGAGCTGCCGGAACTGCAACGCGTCGGAACGGGTTTTTCCGTTATCGGCAAAATTCCCTTCCGGGTCGCCCAACCCTTCCAGGTCGCGGTGCAAACCGACTTCTGCAACGAATGCGGCAACTGCGCCACGTTCTGCCCAACCGCCGGCCGGCCTTATCGGAACAAGCCGCGGCTCTATCTGAAGTTTTCCGAATTCAATGCCGAATCCGACAATGCCTTCATGGTTTTTCGCCGGAACGACGACTGGGCTCTGCAAGCCCGGTTCGCCGGCGCCACTCATGGGCTGGCTTTGAAGGGCAAGGGCCTGACCTACGCCAATACCCGCTTCACTGCCCAGCTCGACGCCGAATCGTGGGCGATCGAGAAAATCGCTTATACCCCCCTCTGCGCGGATGGAGAACCCCTGTCCCTGTTGCCGGCGGCGCGGATGGCCGTTCTGCTTAATGGCATCCGGGAATCGCTCCCCTACTTGCCGACGGCCGGAGAAGTCGATATAATGACGCCGTCATAAGCCTTTTTTATGATGGTCTCGCGGAATTATAACCGGAGCAGAATACAGCTCAAACAGAAGTCTTTTATAAAAACGACCAACGCAACATAAGCGAACGGCAAACTATCTGTATGAGAACCGATCCTCGAAAGTCTAGCGACATGGAATCCAGCCCCTTTAAACTGAATGTTTCGCTGAAAGACCCGCTTCTTCAAAAATCGTTCCTGCTGATGCAAGGGTGGGTCGAGAAATGCTTCCGCCTCGACCAGCTCAACTCCCTTTATAACGACATCGGACAGATTGAAGGCGACCAGGCTTACGTCGAGAAGATCCTGCAGGCCATGAATGTGCGTTACGAAGTGGACGCGCAGGATTATTGCCGGCTGCCTGCTTCCGGTCCGGCGATCGTGGTGGCCAATCATCCGTTCGGCGGCATCGAGGGGGTCATTCTCGCCGCGATCCTGCGCGCCATCCGGCCCGATTCGCGCATCATGGCCAATTACCTGCTCGCCCGAATCGCCGAGCTGCACGATTACTTTATCTTTGTAGACCCGTTCGGCGCCGAGCACTCGGCCAGTTCGAACATCAAGCCCATGAAGGATTGCCTCGGCTGGCTGCGAAAGGGCGGGCTGCTCGGTATTTTTCCCGCCGGCGAAGTCTCGCACATCGACCTGCACAAACGCGAGATCCGCGACCCCCTATGGAATCCCAATCTCGCCCGCTTGATCCGGCGAACCGAGGCGCCCGTGGCGCCCGTGTATTTCGAAGGCAACAACAGCCCTCTGTTCCAGATCGCCGGGCTTATGCATCCCCGGCTGCGCACCGCCATGCTGCCCCGGGAATTTTTGAACAAAAAGGACTCCGTCATCAAGGTCCGCGTGGGGCAGCCGATTCCTTTCCAGCGGCTGCAACGCTTCGAAACCGATGGCGATCTGATGGAATATCTCCGGCTGCGCACTTACATCCTGGCCAGCCGGCATGCCCCCAAAAAAACTCCGAGCCGCCGGATGCACCCCCTGCGGTTCAAACCGGCCCAGAAATCCGTTGCAGAATTTTGCGGCTCTGAAGGTCTCGCGCACGACATCGATGCGCTGCCGCCGGAACAGGAATTGCTCGCCTCCGAGGACTACAAGGTCTATTACGCCCGCGCCGGGCAGATTCCCCACATTCTCCACGAGATCGGACGCCTGCGCGAAGTGACCTTCCGCCAAGTCAACGAGGGCACCGGCGAGGAGCTCGACCTGGACCGCTTCGACAAGCATTACCTGCACTTGTTCGTCTGGAATCCCGCGCGCCGGGAATTGGTGGGCGCCTACCGAATGGGACAAACCGACGTCATCCTGCGCCAGTCGGGCATGAAAGGGCTTTATACCAGCACCTTGTTCAAGTATCGCAAGCGCCTGCTGGACCAGTTGAACCCGGCCCTCGAACTTGGGCGCTCGTTTATCCGCCCCGAGTACCAGCGCAACTATTCCGCCCTGCTGCTGCTCTGGAAGGGCATCGGAGCCTATGTGGCCCGGCATCCGCGTTATACGAATCTGTTCGGTCCTGTCAGCATCAATAACGAATATCACTCCATGTCCCGGCAACTGCTGGTGCGATTCCTCCAGCACAATCGTTCCGATCCCGAATTAGCCCAGTTGATCAAACCCCGCAAGCCGTTGAAAAACCAGAAAATCCGGCATTGCGATCATGACCTTCTGCAAAAAGTCGTCACCGACGTGGACGAAGTCGCCGAGTTGATCGGGGAAATCGAAAAAGATCAAAAAGGCATTCCGATTTTACTGAAGCAATACCTCAAACTCGGCGGCAAGTTGCTGGCCTTCAATATCGACCCGGATTTCAGTTTCGTCCTCGACGGGCTGATCTGGGTGGACCTGCTCAAGACCGACCCGAAGACCATGCACAAATACATGGGCCGGGAAGGCTGCGCCCGCTTCATGGAATTTCATGGCCGCCTCCAGCCGGCTTTAAAGACCGTCGTCACGTAAAGCCCATTTCGGTCGGCGATCCTGACCGCGCAACCCATTCGTTGGACAACGACGAAACCCGGGAGCGAGTCGCCTGTCTTTTATACACAGATTTCATTTGAGGATGATCTGTAACAACTCGTAT
Organism: Lentisphaerae bacterium GWF2_57_35; assembly: GCA_001804865.1. Taxonomy (GTDB): domain Bacteria; phylum Verrucomicrobiota; class Kiritimatiellia; order CAIQIC01; family GWF2-57-35; genus GWF2-57-35. Next base: position 53,285 of record MHBK01000059.1, on the reverse strand, counting down.
TCAAAGAACAGGATAGCGATGAAGGGAGCACTCACTTTTAAATAATTCTTCTTTTATCCGTGGGACGCTTTGCCATCCGTGGGGCTCCTTCTTCTCTAAAAGAGTTGCCCCACGGATGGCAAAGCGTCCCGCGGATAAGGAATTACGACTCACTTGGAGAATTTGTGTATAAAAGACAACCACCTAACGGCGGGCTGCGTTCTCCTCAACGCGACTTTCTTGTCCTTCCCCCACGCCCTCGCGGCATGGCCCCTGCTTGCCTTCTCTGAAGATGGCGTGTGTCTGTAGCGTAACGCGCCCCCTGGTTGTCCTAAAACAGCAAAGATGTAACCGAAATAAGAAGTGCGCTAGTTGTTGTCCGAAAAGTTGTACCACGCTCAGACCGTCCTCGGTCTCAGCTCTTCAAAGCTTAAAAAACCATGAAATCATGTCGTATCCGATTCGTGTGTCTCGCCGTTTTTCTCAGCAGTCTGTCGGGAATCGCAACGCTTCCATGCCGAGCGGAGGAAAACCTCAACACCCCCTATAAGCTCAAATTGTCCATCAATTGGGCACAAATGAATGGCTATGCGCAAACGCCCATGGGCGGCAAACCCGGAACCTCCGACCTGGAACGGCCCACCTTCGACGAGCTCAACATGGACGACAGTTTTTTTTACGACATGTCCCTGTCCCGCAGGTTCGGACGCAACGAAGTTTATCTGGGAGGCCAGCTCATCCGGCTCCTGGGCAAAGGCGTGCTGGAAGAAAATCTCATGACCCGCATTGCATTCGAGGCCAACGAATCGTTCACGAGCGACCTGCAATTCGACTGGATCAGGCTGGGCGTCGCCCGCTGGTATCGGCTCGGCGAGCTGCCCATCTGGTGGGCGCTCCGGGCGGAAATGGCGATGCTGGACTTCAAATACACCTTCGAAACGCCGTCCGATTCCATTGAACGATCCTACAGCAAACTGACCGGACGACTCGGGTTGGATGTGAAATGGGAGCTCAACCCCCGGCTCCATCTGGAGGCGGCCGCCGCCGCTTCCATTCCTTTATCCAACAGCCCGGACATCACCACCGCCGACCTGTCGGTGCATTATCGGCTCTTGAAAAATCCTCGCTCGTTTTCCCCGGAAGTCTTCGCCGGCGTGGGCATGATGGTCATCGATTACGAAGATAATCAGACCTTGCCCAATCATATCCGGCTGGAAGCCAAACCGATTGCCACGGTCGGAGTCGAGTTCAAGTTCTAATATGAATGGGCGGCTCCTTCTACAGCACGGATCGTGCTTGGGAGCCGCAATCCCTTCGGCGATTCTTCTTTATTTAATTCAACCGCATCATGGGTTAAGTTTTCCTGAAAAGGAAAACAAAACCATGAAATGTCTCAGCTCGATTAGCACAGCCATCCTGGCAGGCTTTTTCCTGACGGGCTTCATCGCCGCCCCGGAAACCGCGGCCGCCGACAAGCCTCTTCCGGTCGAACAAAGCGAACGGCTGGAACTCAAGGGCATCGAGGAGCCCTCCGGCGTTTGCTATCACACCACACGCAAGACCTTGTTCGTTGTGGATGACGGAGGAGAAGTCTGCGAGTTCACGCCCCAGGGAAAAATCGTCCAGCGGAAGCGAATCCGACGCGCCGATTTCGAAGGCATCGCCCACGATCCCGCAACAGGCTTCCTCTACATCGCCATAGAGGGCGAGGAAGCCATCCTGGAGGTGGACCCGGAAACCCTGAAGCCGCGTCGGGAATTTCCCCTGCCGCGGACATTCGAGGGCCGGACGGTCATGAAAGAAGGCGGCCAGGGCATTGAGGCGATCGCTTTTGTATCCAACCCAGCCCATCCGCACGGCGGAACATTCTTTGTCGCCAATCAATGTTTCGATCCCAAGAAATATCCGGAAGACCTCTCCGCGATCTTCGAAGTGGAAGTGCCGCTGAAAGCCGAATCGTTTCAGCCGGCCGACATCAAAATCCTTCGCTGCATCCGCCCGGACGCGATCGATATTTCCGCCCTGCATTACGATGCGCAACGAAACCTCCTCTACGCCGTCAGCGATGAAACGGACCGCTTGCTGGCTTTCTCCCGCACCGGAGAACAACTCGACGCCTGGACTCTTCCGGGTGAAAACCAGGAAGGCCTCGTCATGGACGCCGACGGGTTCATGTACATCGCCCAAGACAGCGGCGGCGTGCTCAAGCTGAAGATCGGCAGCCCCAAGCCATAATCCCGCCTTTGACGAGGCGGTGCATCTTGACACTGCCCCTCCTCAACGTCTGGCCCTGGAAAGAAACCACCGGCTTACGCCGGCGGCTACGTAGCCGCGTCCGTAAGGACGTGGATTCTTATTCGTATGCGCGGGGGCAGTGTCAAGATGCACCCACCCGACACAAGCGCTGTCGTTTCCGCTTGTCTTTAATGGCCTTATGCATCAGGCTTCGTCCGGCATCGGCAGGAGTTAAGACCACCGTCCATTTTACTTCATGCCGTTGTCGATCACCGCTAAGCCTAAGGAGAAACATGATGAGATGGAGTCAGGTTGTCGTTGCGTGGTTTGTATGCTTCTGTGCCGCTATAAATCAGCTTCCGAGCGCCGTTCATGCCGATGAAGCGGCCGCGGGAGCGGAATACACCGTCGTGCTGCGTGCCGACGGTTCGGTGTGGGGCTTCGGTCGCAATCACTATGGGCAATTGGGCGATGGAACCACGACTCAACGACTTCAGCTCACTCAAGCCTTGCTGCCGGTGAAGGCCGCGGCCATCTGCGCCGGCAATAACCATACGCTTGCGCTGGACGAAAGCGGCCAGGTCTGGAGCTGGGGCTACAACGGCAGCGGCCAACTTGGACTGGGGCATTCGCAACCGACCAATCGGCCCACGCTCGTCCCGGGATTGTCCGATATCGGCGCCATCGGCGCCGGCGGGAATTACAGTTTGGCAGCGCACCGCGACGGCTCGTTATACGTTTGGGGACAAAACAATCAGGGACAGTTGGGGCTGGGCCACGCAACGGATACCAACCGTCCCTCCCGGCTTGAATTCCCCGGCTTCCAAGTGGCCATGATCGAGGGAGGAACCATGCATACCCTGATCGTCGCGACCAACGCCGCAGAAAGCCGGTTGTACGCCTGCGGAATGAACAACGATGGACAAGTCGGCTTGGGCTACACGGGAAGCTACACGAATCGCGCGACCTGGATAAGCGGGCTGTCCGGGATTTGCCGGATTAGCGCCGGCGGCAATTCCTCCATGGCCGTATTGACCAACGGCGACCTCTACGTTTGGGGCAGCGATGTGAACGGCCAACTGGGACTGGGCGGGTCGTCCGCCACCAACTTCCCTACGCGCGTTACGACGTTGTCCAACGTCGCTCATATCGCCTGCGGCCAGAATTTTTCCCTCGCGTGCCTGAACAACGGACGGCTGTACGGCTCAGGACGCAACGAATCGGGCGAATTGGGCATCGATACTATTCGAACGTTTTATTCGTACACTTCGATAACGGAACCCTCGAACGCGGTTTTTGCCGCCATCAGCGCAGGCAACTATCATGGCGCGGCTTTGGATGTGCAAGGTACGCTTTGGACCTGGGGACTCAACAAATATGGCGAACTGGGCGACGGGGATTACACCATCGTCAATCAGCCGACTCCGACTTCCTACGGAGGCGCACCTGCGTTGCACATTGCATGCGGCATGCGGCACGTTCTGGCGCTGCAATCCGTCGACGAACTTTTGAGCTGGGGCGAAAATCCGGACGGGCAACTGGGCGACGGCACGGAATCCTGCCGGGCTTATCCTCAGAGCATCGGCAGGGGCTACAGCCGCATAGCCGCCGGCAACAATCATTCCCTGGCCCTCAGCAACGGCCAGGTATACGCCTGGGGCGACAACAACTCCGGCCAGTTGGGACTGGGCTATGTGGGGGATCAATCCCTTCCGACCGCCGTCACCCTGCCCATGACCGCCGCCGACGCGGCCACGGGCGACAATTTTAGTTTTGCGATTCTCACCAACGGGCAACTGATGAGCTGGGGAGGCAATAACAGCGGACAGTTGGGCCTTGGACATTCTCAAAATGCGTATTATCCCACCAACGTCGGCCCGGCTAACGCGCCGCTGACGGACATCAAGCAGGTTGCGGGCGGCGGCGCTCACACCCTGGCCGTGAAGACGAACGGAAGCGTCTTGACCTGGGGATACAATGTTTTCGGTCAATTAGGAAAAGGCAACAGCGCCAACACCAACCTGCCCACGGTTATTGAGCCGGTACGGTTCACCAACGTCGCTCAGACAGCGGCCGGCGGCTATCACTCGCTGTTCCTGCAAAACGGCGAAGTGTGGAGTTGCGGATATAACGGCCTGGGGCAACTGGGCCTGGGCAATTCCTCCAACACCTCTTTTCCCACGCGCATTGCCGGCCTTAGCAATGTGACCCGCATCGCCGCCGGCAGCTATCATGGTCTGGCCCTGCTGGACGATCGCACCGTATGGAGTTGGGGCGACAACAGCTACGGCCAACTGGGCTATCCCATGGTGGGAACAACCTCCAGGCCCACGAGAGTTTCTCTGCTGACGAACGTGGTTGCGATCGCCGCACACGACAACGTCTCCGCCGCCATCGAAAACGATCGCATCTACGTCTGGGGCACCGACGAACACGGCCAGATTGGCAACGGACGCCGCCGCTGGACGCCGTTCAATGTCGACACGGTATTCGCCGGCCTGTCCCAATCCGGCGGCGTGTGCCGCCTGCGCTGGAACACCGGCAAGCAAATCGTCTACGAGGTCTTTCACCGCGCCAATCTGCTGGAAGACGCCTGGACGCCGCTGGGCCAGATCACCTCGGCGGCCTTCGTGGTCGATTTCCCGGTCACCAATGCGCTGCCCGGCGCCTCCGGCTTCTTTGCCGTGGAACAGCAATAGGCGGCGAGGGGGAAGGGTCCGCGAGGCCGCGGACCCTCCCGGCAAAATTCAACCGCGATTTTCCCTCGGGAGGGACGGCGGCCTCGCCGTCCTATTCTGCCGGCTGCTTTTTTCCCGCGACATACTTCTTCGCCGTCCGCCGGTCCAAACCGGTGCGACGCGCGACTTCCTCGTACGTCCCATACCGCTGGAACAACTGCCGGCAGTAAAATTCCAGCAAGCCGGCCGCCGTGACGGAACCGGCCTCGATTCTTTCCAGCATCCGGCTTTTCTCGTCGCCGCCGGTCTGCCGGCTGTCGCCCTCGTAAACGCGCGTCAGCAAGATCCGGCGAATGGCTTGTTCGAGTTCCCGGACATTGCCGGGCCATGAATAATCCCGCCCCGGATGACGGTCCAGTTCGGCGCAGATGTACGCCGTCAGCTCCTCCGAGTCGTCCCCCGCCAAACGCCGCACGAGGTGGTCCACCAGTCGCTTCAGCTCGCCCGGCTCTTCGGCAATTCGCTGCCGCAGCGGCGGAACGACAAGTACATCCGAGCACAGCCGGTAATAAAAGTCGTCGCGGAAGGCGCCTTGCCGGCGGCGCTCGTCGATCGATTGGTTCGTCGCCGCTATAACGCGTCCGGAGAACCGCTTCTTTTCGTGGCTGCCGACCGGCGAAAAAACGCGCTCCTGCAAAACTTGCAGCAGCTTGATCTGCACCGGCACGGACAACTCGCCGATTTCGTCGAGGAAAATGGCGCCGTGCGGGCTGCACCGGGCCAGCAGCCCCTCGTGCGGATTGAGCGCGCCGGTAAACGCGCCTTTCTTGTGTCCGAAGAGTTCCGACTCGATCAGCGTCGCCGAGAACTGGGAGAGGTTAATGGCCATGAACGTCCGGCAAAAACTCTCGGTAAAGCGGTCGGTCTGCTCGTCGAAGGGAATAAAACCCGACCGTCCGATCGCCCCTGCCGCCGCCCCCTTGCCCGTGCCGGTTTCTCCCAGCAGCAAGGTGGAAAAATCCTCCATCCGATTCCACAGATATCTCACATACAGCCGCGTGTCGTGGGTAAATACGTTATTCCACAGCCGTACGCGCAATTGCCGGATGCCCGCACTGCTCCCCACCAGACTCTTCGCAATGAAATAGAAAGCCCGCCGCAGCTGGTAAAAAATCGCCAGGCTCCGCACGGCCTCCGCCCGCGGGAAGCCCCATCGGCTCAACAGGTCCAGCATCTCGCCGGCAAACGCCGCCTTGCACGACTCGTCGCCGGCTTGTATTTGCTCCAGAATCAATCGGTCGAACACGTCGATATATCGGTGGAACGCATCGAAAAGGCACGCGCTCTTTAGAAGCTCCCGATCCTCTTCGGAATAGCGGCTCAAATGAAGCGACTTGGCCTGTTCCAGTCGCGTAATCCGCTCGCGAACCCGTTCAAGGGCCAGATCGATTCTCAACTCGTTCAGCCGCTCCTCGCCCGCCATCTGCCGATCGAGCGATTCCCGTTGCTCGCTAAACGGATTGCTGAAGGCCGCCTGGGCCACGAGGCCAAAAAAGGTGCGATCCTCCGACGTTAGGTGGTGCGTCTTGGTCATACATTTATTGTGTATCATATATACATTATTTGCACAACACCACACTAAGCCGCAACATAGCTATACTTGCATTTTGTTATCTACATGACACTTACACAAATTACCAAGAAGTTGGCACGACGATTGCAATAAGAGCGAGCCGCAGTTGGAAACCCAACAAAAAGGAAATCGCAAAATGAAAACAAAACGCATCGTCAAGTTGAGCATTCTGAGTTTGGTCGGCGTCATTCTGATAGGCGCTGCCGTTCAAGTCGTTTCGGATATCAAGTCGGACGTTCATCTTCAACCCATCGATGAAGCGGCGGCCCTGTATACGCCGGAAGTGGCGTCGTATTGGGTCAGCCAAATGGGAATCTGAAAAACAACAAAGAACCATCGCCTTTCGGCGGCGGCTACAAGAGAGAAAACATGAAAACATCGCATCAACGCATACGAAACCTTATGGCCGTCTTGTGCATGGCGGCGGCGGCCGCCATGCCGAGCGCACAAGGCGCGGGCTTGCTGATTGCCGACGGCGGCTTGGGCGGCGTGCTGGAGATCAAAGAGCATGACGTCCAGGTCACTATCAACAATGGGATCGCCGTGACGAAGGTCACGCAGATCTTTCAGAACACCGAGAACCGCCAGGTGGAGGCGCTCTACACCTTCCCGGTGCCGAGGGGCGCGTCCGTGGCCAACTTCAGCATGTGGATCAACGGCAAGGAAATGGTGGGCGAAGTGGTCGAAAAGAAACGCGCCCGGCAAATCTACGAAAGCTACAAGCAGAAGCGCGTGGACCCGGGCCTGCTCGAACAAACCGATTACAAGACTTTCGAAATGCGGATATTCCCGATCAACGCAGGCGCCGAGCAAAAAGTGGAAATCGCCTACTATCAGGAACTCGACTTCGACCACGATTGGGCGACGTACGTTTATCCGCTGGCCACGGTAACCCGCAAGGACATCCAATCGCAGGTGAAGGGCAAGTTTGCGTTTAATATCGAGATCAAATCGGCCATCCCGCTGGCCGAAGTGGAAAGCCCGAGCCACGGCAATGCTTTCGTCGTGGCCCAGCATACGCCCGAATATTTCCAGGCGGCTCTGGAAACCACCGGCGGTTCGCTGGCGCGCGATGTCGTGCTGGCTTGCCGGCCATCGCGTCCGAAGACCGGCTTGGATCTGGTCGCATCCAAGACCGGCGGCGAAGATGGCTACTTCACCTTGTCGCTCACGGCCGGCGAAGATCTGGCGAAACTGGATGAAGGCATGGATTACGTATTCGTTCTCGATATCTCCGGCAGCATGGGCGACGACGGCAAGCTGGCGTTGTCCCGCGGCTCCATCAATGCCTTTATCGAGGAACTGCAAGCGGGCGACCGATTTGAAGTGCTGACGTTCAACATGCAACCCAGCGCTTTGTTCAACGCGTTGGAGGCGGTCAGCACCAACGCCCAAGGCCGCGCCGCCGAATTCCTGGCCTCGCAAACCGCCCGCGGGCGTACGCCCCATGAACTCCACGCCGCAGAACCCCGGCGCAAGTCCGGCCAAGCCCGGCCGCAGCCTGGACTTCAACATCGGCACCGGACCGGTGGGGCCGCTCTTCCTGATTCTGGCCGTGTTTCTTCGCCGGATGAAGACCGCGGCCTGATCCACCCGGCGCATACATGAACATGCTCGGCTTCCAGTTGAATAAGAATAGGACCTGTGGGTCTCATAGGTCCTATTCTTTCGAGCTGACCCTGTGGGCGTCGGCCATCCTTCTCTGCAATATGACCCTGCCCACCAGCCACATTAGCGCCCGCCTGCTGTTAACCTCCTCCGCCCTATCCGGCGAGTGGTGGCGCTGGCTCACTCATCCGTTCGTTCATGTGAGCCCATATCACCTGGTCCTCGATGCCAGCGCTTTTCTTTCCCTGTATTTAACGCTGCCGTATCGCGCGGGTAGTATCCGACTGATCGCCGTCCTTTTTTGTGCCATGGGAAGTTCGCTGGCCGCCGTGTCAGCCGGGGTCTTAACCCAAACAGCAGGCTTCTGCGGCCTTTCGGGTGTGGCGCATGGACTGATGGCGGTCGTCGCCCTGGATTTGGCGGCAAACAAAAAGGGGCCGCCCTTCATTCGGCAAACAGGTTGTATTTCGTTTGTGTTGTTGTCCGCAAAAAGTCTGGTGGAAGCCCTCTCGGGAAATCTGGTGTTCGATTTCGTACATCCGTATTCCGTGGGCTTGCCTATAGCCGTATGTCACGCCGGGGGAACCCTGGGCGGCGTGCTGGCGTATGCGCTGTTTGCTTTTCGAACACGTTTAGAGGGAAACCATGAATAAGGCCCGTATTAGGAAAATTTTGTTTTCGATCGTCGGAGCAGCCGCCTTTTGGATGGCCGGCGACTGGACCTATGCCCGTTGGGTGAGCGTTCAGTTGGCCCGGACCGAAAAACAGATCGAGCGCGATGCCTCCGGCCTGCGAAAGGGCTGCGAATCGTTCACGGTCGGCTCGGGCAAGACCGCCATCCTGATGGTTCATGGCTTTGCCGATTCGCCCGCCATTTTCCGGCCGATGGCGTCCGTCCTGGCGGAAGAAGGCTATACCTGCCGGGCCATGCGCCTGCCCGGCGCGGGGATGCCGGTCGATGCGGCCCGCTACGTGACCCGCCAGATGTGGGAAGACGAAATCTACCTGGAAATCCGCAAGCTCCGGAAAACGCACGCCCAGGTCTGGCTTCTGGGTCATTCGCTGGGCGGGGGGCTGGCCACCCGCGTAGCCGCCCAGCATCCGGACGAGATCGCCGGAGTCGTCCTGCTGGCGCCGTTGTTCGAAGTCTCTTCCCGGCGGTCTCCGGTCCTGACGGCGAGGCAATGGTTCGACATGGCCTACCGAACCCTCTTGTTCACCGATGTGCTCGAAATCGCCTTCGCCCGCGACATGAAAGATCGGACGGCCCTCGCCATCGACCGGCGCGACCAGTTCATTCCCTTCAATATTTACTGCGAACTGTTTGGCTTGGTCGACTCGCTTCAAAGCATTGCCCCCCAGGTGCGCCGCCCACTCCTGGTGGTCGTTTCGAACGACGACCGCGTGGTCGATTCCAACGCCGCCCGCACTTTTTTCCGCGCCTGCGCCTCCGAGAAGAAACTGCTGCTGGAAACCCAGGAGGCCGGCCATGTGATTCCCATCGATCGGGGGTGGGAAACAACCGCCCAATCCATCGGCCGGTTCATCGAGCAGGAGCGTTCGGAAAAAATCTCCGAAAAGACAACCGGGGAACCGCCGACGCATCTTCCAAAGGCATGAATCTAAAACCGCCCGAAGCTTGAAGGACCCACTTTAGCCGATTCGTCGCCGGGACGAAGACAAACTTCAAGACATCCGATCGCCAGAAAAATTGACTTTTCTGAACACGCTTGTCCGGTTATTAAGGGATGGCGGCCAAGGAGAAAAACATGAACACAAATCCGGCGACAGAACTCAAAATGCCCCCTTCATTCAAATGGTTGAACGTAGTGCAGTTTCTGGGGGCTTTGAACGACAATATCTTCAAGCTGTTCCTTATGTTCTTTTTGATCGCGCTGCAAGGGCCGGAGGCGGCCGCGCGCATCTCTTCGTTGGCCGGAGCCATTTTTGTGATCCCCTTTCTGTTGTTTACGGCGCTCGGGGGCAATCTGGCGGATCGTTTGAGCAAGCGGAATATCATCGTCGTCGCCAAGCTGGCCGAGGTGGTCATCATGCTGCTGGGCTCGGCGGCTTTTGCGGCGCATAGCGTGGCCGGCTTGTATGCCGTTCTATTTCTGATGTCCGTGCAAAGCGCGCTGTTCGGGCCGTCGAAAATGGGCGTCATTCCCGAGTTGGTCGGCCGCGCGCGGCTTTCGCAAGCTAACAGTATCCTGGTGACGTTCACGTTTATCGCGATTGTGCTGGGTTCGGCCTCCGCGCCGATGCTGGGCGAACTGACCGGGAAAATCTATCCCGTCGCCCAATGGTTTTGCGTCGGCATTGCCGTCCTGGGCTCGTTGGCCGCTTTTGGCATCGAAAAGACGCCCCCGTCGGGCTCCCTGCAAAAAAGCTCCGTCTTTTTCCTGCGCGACATCTACCGCACGCTTCGCTTTGTCCGAAAGGATTCCTATCTGTTCATGGCCGTAATCGCCGCCGCGTATTTTCTTTTGATCGGCGCTTTCCTGCAGATGAACATCATCCCCTACGGCATGCAACGCCTGGGGTTGACCCAGGAACAAAGCGGCTATCTGTTTTTCGTCGCCGCCATCGGCATTGCTGTCGGCTCCTGGCTGGCGGGACGGCTTTCCGGTAGAAACATCGAATTCGGCATCGTGCCATTGGGTTCGCTGGCGTTGACGCTGGCGATCGTCCTGTTGAAGGTCGTCCCCTCCCATGCGGTAGCGGTCGCGCCGCTGATGCTGTTGGCGGGATTGGGCTCGGGGCTGTTCATTGTGCCGCTCGATGCGTTCATTCAATTCCGCTCGCCACACCAGCGGTTGGGCGAGATTCTGGCGGCGTCGAATTTTCTCAGTTGGACGGGCGTGCTGATCGCCTCGGGGCTGGTGGCCTTGTTTCCTCTTCTGGGCATTAACCCTGCCGATGGATTTGTGTTCATGGGCGCCCTGACGCTGGCCTTGACGCTGGCCACGTTTATCATCCTGCCGGATTTCTTTATCCGCTTCGTCATCCTGGTCATCACCCGGCTGGCCTATCGGATTAGCGTAAAGGGCATCGAGAATGTACCGGTCGAAGGTCCGGCCCTGCTGATCTGCAATCATGCGTCCTATGTCGACGCCCTGCTGCTGGGCGCGACGCAACAACGGCGGATTCGGTTCATGATGGCGGCGGATGTTTACGAGCGCCTGCGTTTTCTGCAACCTCTGTTTCGGCTGATGGGCTGCATTCCCATTTCGACCAGCGGCTCGCCCAAGAAAATCGTCCTGGCGCTTCAGCAGGCGCGAGCAGTCATGGACGACGGATATCTGGTTTGCATTTTTGCCGAAGGCATGCTGACCCGCACGGGCACGTTGCGCGAATTTCGCCGCGGGTTCGAGAGGATCGTCAAAGGCGCCGATTATCCGATCGTTCCGGTTTATCTCGGCGGCGCGTGGGGCAGCATTGCGAGCTATTATCACGGGCAGCTCGTCCGCCATTGGCCGGCCCTGCTGCGATATCCGGTTTCCGTCATTTTCGGCAAGCCCCTGCCCGCCACGGCGACGGCGACGCAAGTCAAGGAAGCGGTGATGGAATTGTCGTGCGAATACTTCAATGACCGGAAGCCCTTCCGCCGTCCGCTGGGCGAGGAGTTCGTCCGGGCGGCGCGCAAGCGCTGGTTTGCGCCGGCCATGAACGATACGACAGGCCGGAAGCTGACCTACGGCAAGACGCTGATCTCGTCGCTGGCGCTGGCCCAGGCCATTAAGCGCCGGCTCCCGAATTCCTCGTCGTTGGGCATCGCGTTGCCGCCTTCGACGGGCGGAGTACTGGCCAACATGGCCGTCCTGTTCGCCGGCGGCACGCCGATTCATCTGAACTTTACCGCGTCGGCCCAGTCCTTCGAATCGGCCATCCGCCAAAGCGAAATCAAAACCCTGATTTCCGCGCGCGCATTTCTGGAGCGCATTCCGGTCCAACCGGAGGGCGTTGAAACGATTTGCCTGGAAGATTTGGCCGCCTCCATCACCTCCGACGACAAACGCACGGCGCTTTTGCAGGCCTTGATAACGCCGGCTCGACGGTTGGCGCGGCCTCACGGCTTCCAAGCCGACGATGTGGCGACGGTTCTTTTTTCCTCCGGCTCGACCGGCACGCCGAAGGGCATCATGCTGAGTCATCACAACATCCTCTCCAACATCGAAGCGCTCCGCATGGTTTTCTATCAGTCCCCCAAGGACAATCTGTGCGCCGCGTTGCCGTTCTTCCATTCGCTGGGTTTCACGGGATGCCTGTGGTATCCGCTGTTGAGCGGCGTACCGGTCACGTATCACTTCAATCCGCTCGACGGAGCCCGCATGGCCCAGGCGGTCAGGGAGAACGAGTCTACGATGCTCTTCGCCACGCCGACCTTTCTTTCGATTTATTTACGCAAGGCGACGCCGGAGGATTTCAAGACGCTGAAGTACGTGGTCGTCGGCGCGGAAAAAATGAAACCCGGCCTGGCCGAGGAATTCGAAAAACGATTTGGCGTCCATCCTTTGGAAGGCTACGGCGCCACGGAGTTGTCTCCGGTGGCGGCCTTGAGCATCCCCCATGTGACGATCGGCGGCATGACGCAGACCGGCTGGAAGGAAGGCAGCGTCGGCATGCCGCTGCCGGGCATCGCCGTGCGGATCGTCCATCCGGAAACCGGCGCGATCTTGCCTCCGGGCGAGGCCGGACTGCTGCTGATTAAAGGCCCCAACGTCATGCTCGGCTACTTGAACCAGCCCGAAAAAACTGCCGAAGTGCTGAAGGAAGGCTGGTACAACACCGGCGACATGGCCCGCGTGGATGAAGAAGGATTCCTGGTCATCACCGACCGCCTGTCGCGCTTCAGCAAGATCGGCGGCGAAATGATTCCCCACCTCGCCGCGGAGGAAGAACTGCACAAAGGACTCGGCAAGACCTCGCCCGTCCTGGCCGTCACCGCCGTCCCCGACGAGAAGCGCGGCGAGAAGTTGGTCGTCCTCTACACGCCGGAAGCCGGTCCCGTCGAGAAGCTCCACGAGATTCTTACCGCCAGCTCCTTGCCCAACCTCTGGAAACCCGACCCGCGCTGCTTCTTTCCCATCGAGCAACTCCCCCAGCTCGGCAGCGGCAAACTGGATTTGGCGGCGTTGAAGACAATGGCGGCAGAAAAAGTGGCGCCATACGCATGAAAAAGAGGCGCTTTATGATGATCCTCTCGCTCGCTCTACTGGGCTTCATCGGCATGAACGTCGCGGCCTATCAACAGGCATGGCGCATGATGCATTATGCGGATCGAGGGACTCGCACCGGCTCTCCGGAACAACTGTCGCCTCTCCAAAAGTTGCGGGTGCTGTTTACCGGCATCAACCTGCCCCGGCCTGCGAGCGACATCGTCCCCGATCTTCCTTACGAAACGTTCCTGCTCGAAACCCCGGATCGCTTGAAACTGGAAGCCTGGCGCATTTCTCATGACAACCCCCTCGGCACGGTCATCCTGTTTCACGGCTACGGTTCGTGCAAAGCCTGGCTGCTGCCTGAGGCGAAGGCTTTTCATCAAATGGGTTGCGAGGTTCTGCTTGTCGACTTTCGTGGAAGCGGCGGATCGACTGGAAATCTGACGACGCTGGGTTATCAGGAAGCCCATGATGTGCTCTGCGCGGTTCGTTTTGCCCAGATGCAACACCCCAATCTGCCGGTCATCCTCTACGGGCAATCCATGGGCGCCGTCGCCATCCTGCGGGCGGTGGCTGTCGAAAAAATAGAGCCCCAAGCCGTCATCATCGAATCCGTTTTTAACACTCTGCTGAAAACCGTTAAGAACCGGTTCGACAGCATGGGCTGGCCGTCGTTTCCCTTCGCGCACCTGATGGCGTTTTGGGGCTCCGTCCAAGCCGGCGCATTTTCATTCTCCCACAACCCGGTCGAATACGCCGCCGAAGTTCGCTGCCCGGCTTTGTTTTTGCACGGTGAAAAAGACCCGCGCGCCCGACCGGAGCAGGCGCGGGAAGTCTTCGAGGCTCTGCCGTTTCCTGCCAAGGAATTCGTCCTGTTCCCCAACGTGTTCCATGAATCCTGCTACGGAAAAGAACCGAGCCTGTGGGAAAAAGAGGTCGGGGAGTTTTTGCTTCAAGTACAAAAATAGAGAGGCGGCCGCAAGCTTGCCGGGCCGGTCGGCTTCAGGATAGCATGAGCCGTGAGCTTCAAAAACGAAGGGGGCTGGGACATGAAGGGAAAAGGGACTGAGGGGACCGAGAGGACAAAACTTCGCGACGGGGCAGGCTTCATTCCTGCTCATGGCGGTTATCAGGAGTTGCATTCTTTTCGTAAGGCGCGAATCGTTTATGACGGCACGGTTCGCTTCTGCGATCGTTTTGTGGACAAGCGTTCTCGCACGCACGATCAGATGGTTCAGGCGGCCCGTTCCGGAAAACAAAACATTCTTGAGGGCAGTCAGGCCAGCGGCACATCCAAGGAAACCGAGATCAAACTCACCAATGTGGCCCGCGCCAGCCTGGAGGAACTACTGGAAGACTATCGCGATTTCCTGCGCGTACGCGGCCGCGAAGAATGGACCAAGGATCATATCCTCACCCGTCGCCTGCGCGAACTGAATCGTCGGCCCAACCCCGATTACGACACGTTCAAGAAAGGGATTGAACATTCCGACCCCGCCATTGTCGCCAATGTGATGATCGGCCTCATCAAGCTCACTAACTACCTGCTCGATCAGCAACTCCGTCGACTGGAACAGGACTTTCTGAAGGAAGGCGGTCTCCGCGAGCGCATGACCCGCGCCCGTCTCGCGGCGAGGTCAAAGCAACTCCCGAAATAGACTTCCGGCAATGTCCTCCTGGGTCCTTTTCGTCCCTTCAGTCCCCGGCTTTTCTGCTTGAGGGCCTGTTCGCCCTCGGATAGCCTCTCTCCATGAAAAAACTTCTATTCTCTCTTTTCATCCTAAGCTTGGTTTCGCTCAATGTTCTGGCTCAACAGAAAACGGCGATCAAACCGGCTCCATACCGGGTGGGCCAATGGTTGCCGTCGGACCAATTCTTTCTGGATCAATGGCTGGCGAAACTCATCAGGGAGACGGACCAGGAAGCCGCTGACAAACCTTTTTTGCCGGTCATTCGGGAGTTCAAGGATTTGATTGAAGGAGATCCTGAAGTCTACATGCTGTTTCACCAGGCGTTCGACCAGGTTCCCCGCAAGGCGCTTTTTCTTAACGATCCCGAGGGAAAACCTCAGATCCGGGATTACCGCCATATGCTGCAGTTAATGAATCTCATCATGACCCAGGCGCCGGAATTCAACAAAACCGGGCTGGTAGGTTTTCCCATCAATGCCATCCTGGACTGGCCCATGGGCACTCCGGCGGGAACGTCGCTCTTTTTGAACGAGAAGGTGAACCGCCAGTTGAAGAAAATCTTGAGTCAGTGGGCGGTCTTCCTGGATTCGGCAGATTCGCGTTACGTATTAAGCGACGATCCCGAAAGCGGATGGTTTGGCCGGGACGCCCAAGCGGCGATGCCGACTTTCGTGCAGGATTTTCACTGCGATCCGAGCCGGCCTTATCATGGGTTTGCCTCCTGGGACGATTTTTTCACGCGAACGTTTCGGGAAGGCCGGCGGCCGGTGGCGAGTCCGGAGGACGACTCCGTGATCGCCAATGCCTGCGAATCGGCGCCTTACCGGATCGCGACCGACGTGAAATTTCGCGACCAGTTCTGGATCAAGGCGCAGCCCTATTCGCTGCAACACATGATGGCGGGAGATCCTTTAGCCGAGTTGTTTGCAGGCGGCACGATTTACCAGGCGTTTCTGAGCGCGTTGAGTTACCACCGCTGGCACAGCCCGGTGAGTGGAAAGATCGTCAAGACCACCTTGGTGGATGGTTCGTATTACGCGGAGGCCTTGTCGGAAGGTTACGATCCGGCGGGGCCCAACGAATCCCAGGCCTATATCACGGAAGTGGCGACCCGGGCTCTGATCTTTATCGAAGCCGATAACCCGAAGATCGGCTTGATGTGCGTGATGTTCGTGGGCATGGCGGAAGTTTCGGCCAATGAAGTCACCGTATACGAAGGGCAGCGCGTGAACAAGGGCGACCAGCTCGGGATGTTTCACTTTGGCGGGTCCACCCATTGCTTGATCTTCCGGCCGCAGGTCCATGTGACGTTCGATATGCATGGGCAAACGCCGGGGCTTGATTCCAGCAACATTCCCGTCAGAGCGCGGATCGCAACGGTTGCGAAGGAATAGAAGAACCGGCCTGAGGGCAGGCCGGCTCCAGAAGACGGATTCACGAAGGTCCGCTCGGCGTCAGATAGTCGAAGAACAGGTCGTCGGGATCGTGCTGGCGCTTGAGGTCGCGAAGGCGCTGCCAGTTGGCGGGAGCAAAGCAGGCGGCGGCGCGATTGGGGCCGGCAGTCAAATCGCATTCGCCGATGTAGGAACCCACGCTCAGCGGTTCGAGCCGTTTCATGGCTTCGCAGACCCATTTTTGATTGTGTTCGTCCGAAGCCTCGTCCTTCCAGCAGCCATAAACCCCCACCAGCAGCGGAGCGGCCATCGAAAACGCCATGTCCGGCAACGGGGGCGCGCCGGGCGGCGGGGCGGGGATGGGCGCCAGGAGGAGGAACGAGTCGTGCGAAGGCGCCGCCCGGATGTGGTCGCGCAACTGCGCCAGGACATCCGCGGGCGTGGCGTGGGTCCAACAGATATCCGCGGCGTAGCGGCGCTGAGGCAGATAGATTGCAGAGGTCAAGGCATACAAATCCTCGAAGGACGTCTTCTGGTAGAAATCGGTCTTGAGGCTTTTGGCTTTCGGGCAAGCCTCCAGAGGCTGCAACCAGGCCTTGGCGTCCGCCTCGGTATCGGCGAAGGCGATGGCGAAAATCTTGACGACCTGTTCTGCCGGGCCGGCCTTCGCGGGCGGAAGCGTCTCGTCCGCGGAGCAAACGAAACAGAGCACTTCGACCTCGGGACGAACTTCACGAACCAGTTGCGGCAGCCATTCCAAAGCCGGCTGAGCATCCTTCAGCCGATACGTGACCGTGCTGACGACGATGGCCTGCGGAAGAGGATGCAGCCGCACATGATATTGGGCCACCACGCCAAAAAAACCCGGGCCGGCGCCCCGGGCCGCCCAATAGAAATCCGGGTGGTTGTCGGCATCCGCATGGATCAGCTCGCCCTGGGCATTGACCACGTCGAGTCCTTCCACATTCATGCAGCCCAACCCCCATGCGCCGCTATTCCAACCGGCGCCGCCGTTGAGCAGATAGCCGCTGAGCGGCACGTCCGCGCAATGCCCGACGGGAAAGGCCATTTGCTGGGAGGCCAGGAAGGCGCTCAACATTTGCCCTTCCACGGCGGGTTGTATCCGCGCCCGGCGGGCATCCGCATCCATCTGGATGCTGTTGAGCCGGCCCAAGTCCAGGAGCAGTCCGCCCTGTCGCAGAGGAGACCCGCACCAACTGTGTCCGCCGCCCCGGACGGCCACTTTCAGCCCGCCCTCCCGGGCAAACTGAACCGCCTGCTGAATGTCTTCCACCGAGGCCACGCGGACGATGGCGTCCGGATGCCGATCCGGCTTCACCTGGTTCCACAACATGTTCCGCCGTTCGCGATCGTACGCCGGCTGTTCCCGAGTGAGCAAGGAGCCTCGTATGTGTCTGGCCAGCTCGGGCCAATCCCATCGCCCCTCCGAATTCGTCTGTTCTGCCTTCATGGCCCTCTCCTCTATTTCTTGCCCTTCGGTCCGCAGCCACGGCTGGAATCGAGCGGACTACTGGAACGCATTGTCCAGGTGTTTGAATGGATATACCAAAGGAGCTTACCATAGATGATCAGGCTGTGCCTGATTCTCGTGGTTTATATTTCTGAGGAGGAAAGGATTACGGCCGTTTCTCTTCCAGGAATGCGGTCCTGTTCCGAAAGCGGTCTATTCCGCTTCCACTTCGATCCGATAGGTCCAGGGACCCGAACCGACAGCGGTTGAATCGGTGACGGTATTCATCGGCGGCAGGGCGGCGATGCCGCTCAAGACGGCGGCCCATTCGCCGGTGCAGAGATCCTGGCAACGGTTCAGGCGGTAGGATCTTCCGGCGACGCTGGACCAGCTCACGGCCAGGCCGGATCCGGCGGAGGAGGCGCCGGCCAGGCCGAGGAAGGAGGCGCTGTTGGTCGGGTCGGTGCCGGCGCGAAACTCGCTGTAGTTGTCGAGGCGATCGCCGTCCTTGTCGAGCGCGTCGTCGTTGACGAGGGGGTCCAGCGTGTAGGCCAGTTCCCAGGCGTCGTTCATGGCGTCGCGATCCGTGTCGGCGGACGGATGCACCATCTCGTGCGCGCCGATGTCCCAAGCCGCCTCGCCGTCGTTGTTGCCGTCGAGCGGGCGAGGGACGCCGGAGTAGTCGTCGGTGCAGGACGAGTTGGCGAGAAAGTCGATGCAGGGAGATCCGGCCTTCAGCCGGAACAGCTTGTCGCCGGCGACAAACAAGGGATCGGCGCCGATGCTATCCCCGGAGGCGGGCAGCGTGCAGCAGGAGCTCAGGACGGATTGGTCATGATTGTCGGCATCTCCGCCGCCGGCGCCGAATCGGTTCGAATAAACGATGGAGTACGTGGCCGTGCAGCTCTGAATCCCGCCGCCGGACCAGGTAGAGGAGTAGTTGTCCACAATCGTACAATGCGTCACGGTTCCGTTGGCCACGCCGCCGCCGGCGCCCTGGCCGGTGTTGTAATACACGACGCAGTTGGACAACGACCCTTGATACGCCCCGCCGCCCAGGCCGCTGCCCAGGTAGCCGTACCCGAATAGATATCGCGCCACATTACGCGTAATATAGCAGCGGGTGGCCGTACATTGATAGAGCCCTCCGCCGTTGGCGCCGTTAAAAACTTCGTTCCGCTCGACCACGCAATGGGCCAGATCGCATCGATAGGCGCCGCCGCCATGCCCTCGAGCAATGTAATTTGTCGCCTCGTTGGCGTAATTGCCCACCAGGCGAACGCCGATCAGGGTTGAATAACTCGCCCCGCCGCCGGTCTGCGCCCGGTTGCTGGCAATGGAGCCGCCCACCACGTAACAAGTCGCGCACCCGCCGCTTTGCCCTTGTCCTTCCCCCGTTTCGTTGGTGGCCAGGTTGTGGCTGACGATGCAATTCGTCAAACCCGCCTGCAAAGCGCCCCCGCCGCGGATGGAGGCTTCGTTGCGGGTGATGGTCGTGTTGAGCGCGCCGCCGCCGTATAAACCGCCGCCCAGGCCCGTCCAATGGCCGCCGAAATTCGTTCCGGCCAGGTTCCATTCCACGCGGCAATCGATCAACTGGCTATGGTATGCGCCGCCGCCATTGTAGGAGGTGATGTTCCGCGTGACCACGCAGTTGGACAAAGTGCTGTACGCCACGCCGGAGCCATATTGCGCTGAATTGTTGCTGACGGTACAGCCGTGTAAATCGCTCTGAAAAGCGGCGCCGCCATAATAATACCCGCTATTCATCGTGAACAGCGCGTTGTAATGATGCCCCTGCGAAACGCCGCCGCCGCCATAATTTTCGCCGCTCCCGCCGATATTGCCAAAAAAAACGCAATTGCTGGACACACCCTCATACGCGCCGCCGCCCGTGGCGTAGGCATTATTCGAGACGATCAAGCTGTCCCGCGCAAAACCCTGGTAGACCCCTCCTCCGCTCATACTGGCGGTGCAATTGGCCACACGACCGTCAATCAGGGTGCAGTGGGCGACGCCGCCGCCATAATAGACCGCGCGACAAACAGAAACGGCGCAGTTCAGCGCCGTACCGCCGTGGATGCCGCCCCCGTTATTGTAAGACCTCGAATTCATCACCCAGCAATTGGTGAGCGTTCCGCTGGGTTCGCACAAAGCGCCGCCGCCGTTTCGCTCCACGTTGGATTGCGAAGAGCCGCCCGTATAGCCATTGGTCAGCGTAAAGCCGTCCAGGGTGGCGTTGGTCCCGACGTAGGCGCAGCGGACGGCTTTCGAGCCGTAATTCCCGAAAAATTCCGAGTTCCAGCATCCTGTCACCACCGTATTGGAGGGGCCATTGACGCTCCGAACCGTGACCGCCCGGTCGATCGTGATGCGGTTGGTAATCGTGTACATGGGGCGGCCGCCCGTATCGTAAAGCCCATTGGTCACCAGGATCAGATCGCCCGCCATGGAGGCGTCTATCGCGAACTGAATTTCATGCGCGGCGGTATCCCAGGTCGTGTAGCCGCCGCCGGGCGAAGGGCTGTTCGTCCATACATAACGGGTAACGGCTTGCGCGGGGGCGGTCAAAAGGACGGAAAGGACAATAACGACGCAACAACTGAAAAACCGTATATTCATGATGCTCCTTGCGCGACATCGTTTCTCCTGCGGGAGCATCGGAACTCCGCCCCTGCCGCTATGTTATGTATGGTCGTGTTTTACATACCCATCCATAAGCTATTGTTTAACAGAAAAAGCTCTGCCCCCCCACGGAATCAAACCCTGCTCCCGCCCGGCGGTTTGCCAGCCTTAACTCAACATAAGAGTTGGTGTAATAATTAAGCATACTCCAAACGCTTAGAGGGAAGAAAGGATTCGTGCAGAATGAAAAAACACCTATTTTGGATCGCGCTCATCCCCTTTCTGATGACCAAGCCTCTTCAGGCCGACATGAGTTTTTATCTAAGGGTGCAAGGAATAGAAGGCGAGGCCACTCAAGCACAGCATATCAACTGGATTGAAGCCGAAAGCGCGAACTACCAACTCCAAGGCGGCGGGGGAGGGGTGAGCCATTCCGGTCTCACGGTCTACAAAAATTTGGATAAAGCAACCCCCTTGCTGATGATGTATGCGTGCGCCCTGATGCCCATCCTCGAGGTAAAATTACACGCCACGAGGGAAATCAACGGATTGGAGAAGGTTGTGTACGAAGTGATATTGGATAATGCCCAGGTCATGGCTGTCAGCAGTTCGACGCAGACGAATACCGCATCTTCTTATGAAGGCATCACCTTCAACTATCAGCAGATCGAATGGACCTATTATCTTTACGATGCTTTTGGAAACGTCACCGGCAGCACGACGGGCAATGCCGTCGTATCCCCCTAATGGCCGGAGCCTGAACCATGAATGCCCGCCGAAAAAGCTTAGCCCTCGTCGCCGCGCTGGCCCTTGCATGGATCAGCCGGCCCTTGCAGGCTCAAATAACCATGCAGGTGGACGGCATCCCGGGCGACAGCATGCAGTCAGGCCACACCAACTGGATTGACTGCCGCATGTTCATGCAGACCGTCATCCGCAGCGGCGCAGACCCGGCCAGCCATTACATCACGCTCTGGAAGGACGTCGATCGGGCCTCGCCGTTATTGCACGAGCGGATCGCCGCGCAATCGTCTGTTCCCAGAGTCGTCATGAACCTCACGCGGCTGGAGGGCGGGCAGACGCTCTATTACGAAATCGTCTTCTCCAATGTCACGTTCACGACGGTGCGCTTTGTTCTGAATGGCGTCAACGACGTCGAGGAAATCGGGTTTCTTTATCAGATGGTCCAGTGGACCTACTACGTCAATCCAGACCTGCCAGAACCGTCCATTTACGCCGATACGGCCGTCAACCGCACCGGCTATGTGACCAACGACATCGATCAGGACGGCCTGACGGACATCGTCGATCCGGACGACGACGACGATCGCTTCTCCGATGCCGACGAGTTGATCGCGGGCACGGCGGCTGACGACCCGGCCTCCTTCTTGCGAGTCACCTTCATTCAAACATCTGTCACGAACGCGCTCTTGGAGTGGACCAGCAGACCCGGCCGCTGGTATCGCATCCATCAAGCGGGATCGGTGGATGGGCCCTATGCCCCAAGCTCGCCTGCGCTGATCTACTCCCAAGGAGACGACGTTACGTCCACGGAAGTGCCCATCTCTCCCCTGGCCCAGTTCTATCGCGTTACCGTCGAGAACCTGTAACTTGTTGGATAGCAAAACGGGTTCGGCACACCGTCGAGCAATCCAAGAACATAATTCCTGGAGAGTTCCGCTCGGGTGCATCTTGACACGGCCCCCGCGCATACGAATAAGAATCCACGTCCTTACGGACGCGGCTACGTAGCCGCCGGCGTAAGCCGGTGGTTTCTTTCCAGTGCCAGACGTTGAGGAGGGGCAGTGTCAAGATGCACCCGTTCCGCTCTGTCGGAACCTTCTTCTTCCGGTCGCGACGGAGCGCGACCCTCCAAAATAGCGATCGTTTCACATAAAAAACCGTGGAGCCCGTTGCGAAGAAAAGCAGCCATTGTAATTATGGCCCTGGGCCGCGAGGCCGCGGCCCCTCCCGATGTCGGCAATAGGCCTTTTTGACGGGAGGGACGGCGGCCTCGCCGTCCATGATCGATAAAAGAGGCCATAATGAGAATTGCGGGAAGAAAATACGCCGCAGTTGACGTTTTTCGCGATTCCGCTATATTTACTGACGCATGAACACGTATCGATCCAACATCCGCCCGGTGAAGGCAGGCTGCATCAGCTTGCAAGCGCTATTACTCTCCCTTAGCAGCAACACCTGCGCGGCGGTGGGTCGCGGGTGTTGCGTCTGATTTTCCCCAACTCTGTTGGTTCTCGAATCCCACCGCTTAATCGTCGGTGGGTTTTTTATTGTAATCGAAGCAAACATCATTACCCTGCCCCAAGGAGCAGGGAGAGGAATATAACATGACAGCAAGCAAGCAGGACGAGAGCAAACGAGTTGTAATTTTCGACACCACGCTGAGGGATGGGGAGCAATGCCCCGGCGCAAGCATGGGGCTGCGTGAAAAACTGGAAGTGGCCAAGCAACTGGAACGGCTGAACGTCGACATCGTCGAGGCGGGTTTTCCGATCGCCTCTCCCGGCGATTTTGAAGCCGTCCGAGCGGTCGCCGAACAGATCAAGAAGCCGCAGATCGCGGGTCTGGCGCGGTGCATTAACAAGGACATCGAGCGCTGCGCCGAAGCCGTCGCGCCCGCGGGCAAGCGCGGGCGGATTCACGTCTTTCTGGCGACCTCCGCGATTCACCGGCAGTTCAAGCTGAAGAAAGCCAAGGACGAAATCGTCAAGCAGGCCGTCGCCGGCGTGAAGTATGCCGGGAAGTTCTGCAAGAATATCGAGTTCAGCCCGGAAGACGCCTCGCGGACGGAGCCGGAATTCCTGGCCGAAGTCGTACAGGCGGTCATCGACGCCGGAGCGACCACGGTGAACATTCCGGATACCGTCGGCTATGCGGTGCCCATCGAATTCGGGCAACTGATCGCCTACCTGAACGAGCACGTTCGGAACATCGAGCAGGCCATCATTCACGTCCATTGCCATAACGACCTGGGCCTGGCGGTCGCCAACTCCATGGCGGCCGTCCGCAACGGGGCGCGCGGCGTGGAATGCACCATCAACGGGCTGGGCGAACGCGCGGGCAACTGCTCGCTGGAAGAATTCGTCATGGCCATGCGCACGCGGGCCGACGCCTACGGCGGTCTGTGGACCGGCGTGAACACGAAGGAACTGTATCGCGCCAGCCGGCTGGTCAGCCAACTGACGGGCATGGTGGTTCAGCGCAACAAAGCGATTGTCGGCGCCAATGCGTTTGCCCATGAGTCCGGCATCCATCAGGACGGCATGCTGAAGGAACGCAGCACGTACGAGATCATGCGCCCCGAGGACGTTGGTATTTCCGGTTCGGAACTGGTGCTGGGCAAACACTCGGGCCGGCACGGCTTCTCCAGCCATCTGGCGCGGATGGGCTTTCATCTGAGCCCGGAGGAGCTGGATCGCGCTTATAACGAATTCGTCGTCCTGGCCGACAAGAAAAAGGTCATCTACGACGACGACCTGATCTCCATTATGCGCGAACAGATTTCGGAGATCCCGCAAGTTTACGTACTGGATTATCTGCACGTCTCGACGGGCACCAGCACGGTTCCGACCGCCACCGTGCGCCTGAAGAAGGACCAGCAGGTCTTTCAAGATTCCGCCTGCGGCGACGGCCCGGTGGACGCCACGCTGAAGACCATCGACCGGATCACCGGCGTGCCCGGCACGCTGAAGGATTACGCCATCCAGGCCATCACCCAGGGCGAAGACGCCGTGGGCGAAGTCTCGGTGCAGGTCGCCTTCGAGAACGAACAAGTCGCGGCCAAGGGCGCCAGCACCGACATCGTGGAAGCCAGCGCCAAGGCCTACATCAACGCGCTGAACAGCCACCTGTTCGCCCAAGCCGCCGCGAAAAAGGAAAAGAGCAAAAAACGCGGCGCCCGCGGCAAGCAAGGCCGCCAGCCGTAGAAAACGAACAACCCCATGAGCCCCCGCAGCAACCTGCGGGGGCTTCTTTTGTGGCCGCGTCCCATCCATCAGCGCTGTCCCACACTTTGCAAAGTGTGGGACACGCCTTTTTCAGGTAGGGACGCGACTCCGCTCGCGTCCGAAGAGGCGGCCAGCGGAGTGGCCGCCCTACCCACGACGAAGAAAGATCATGATTCCTGGAGGGTTCCGCTCTGTCGGAACCTTCTTCTTCCGGTCGCGACGGAGCGCGCCCCTCCAAAATGGGGATCTACCGGAAAATCAATGACCCAGCAGCAGACTATGCTGGTTTGTATTTGCCATCGCTCAGGCCGAAGACTAGGCTGTCCGCTATAAGCGCCCGGTCATTTCAAAGGAGATCCATGAATGGAATACGACTCTTGCTCAAAAGCGTTTTGATCGCCAGCTTGTGTCGGGAAACCACCGTCAGCGCGTGGGCGCAAGGCTCGTTAACGCCGCCCGGCGCGCCGGCCCCAACCTTTCGGACTCTCACGGAAGTCGAGCCGCGAATTCCGATCACGAACATTCCGTTTACCATCACGCAGCCCGGTTCCTATTACCTGACTCGCTCGCTGTCCGCCGGCAGCACCGCCAACGGCATTATCGTGCAGGCGCCGAACGTCACCATTGATCTGATGGGGTTCGGTCTGACGGGCTCCAATACGGCTTTGGGCATTTCCTTGGCAAGTCTTGGACAGTGTACGGTGCAAAATGGAAAATTATGCGACTGGGGTTGGGCCATTTATGCCCACGGGATAGATCGATGCACGATACGCAACCTGCAAATCGATCATTGCGGCTCAGGCATTGAAGTGGGCGAATACTCCGTCATCGAAGATTGCCAAATCCTGGGCGGAAGAAGCGTACCGGGCAACCATTTCTATGGCATCCGAATGGATTATTATTCCATCGTCCGAAGATGCATGATTGGGAATAACTTTGGGGCTGCAGGCTCCCTCACTTATGCCATTTATGGCGGCGCCGATGCTTCCGTCGTCGATTGCCAGCTTTTTAACAATGCCAGCTTCGATGGCCGCCCAGCCTATGGTATTCGCCTCGGGGCAAATTCGCTCGTCTCCGGTTGCACGGTTCGCAACGGGCACATGGAGGGTATTCATGTTTCGTACGCAGGCAAAATCGAGTCCTGCGTTTCGGTCCTTAACGTCACGGGCATTAAAGCCGATCTCGATACGCTCATAGACCGCTGCACCACATCGTTTTGTTCGTCGAATGGAATATGGGTCGATAACCATTGCCAAATTGTCGACTGCAACGTTTCCGACAACAGCTTTCAAGGAATCCTGGCGAACGGCAATGGCAACCGCATTGTGAACAATGTCTGCGCCAGCAATGCTTCCTCGGGCATTTTTATTTTCAGCGACGATAACCGCGTCGAAGGCAATCACATTTTCGCCAATGACTACGGCATCTATCTGCGTTACTGGGGGGAAGCCGACAAAGCCGACCGAAACCTGGTGCTGCGCAACAGCGCGCACCAGAACCGCTCGGAAAATTACCACGTGGGCTCCGGCAACTTTGTTGCCCCGATCGACAGCACCGGCGCGTTCACCAGCGATTCGGCCAATTACAGCTTCTAATCTTTTCGTCATAAGCGCCCGGTCAATTAAAAGGAAATCCATGAACAGAATACGATGCTTGCTCAAAAGCGTGTCGATCGCCAGCCTGTGTTGGGAAACAGCCGTTAGCGCGTGGGCGCAAGGCTCGTTAACGCCGCCCGGCGCACCCGCGCCGACGTTTCGCACGCTCGACCAAATCGAGACGCGCACCCCCATCACCAATCTTCCTTTCACCATCTCTCAGCCTGGATCCTATTACCTGACCCAATCGCTAATTTTCCCCGGCGAGACAACAGAGGGCATTACAGTCCAAGCCAGCGATGTCGTCATTGATTTGATGGGTTTTACCCTTGAAGGTTCGAGCCCCGCAGTAGGCATAGAGGCGGAGTCGTCCTATACCCATTTAACGGTGCAAAACGGCCACTTGACCGGCTGGCGCATAGCCATTATGGCCATCGGCAATAATTATGTTTTTCAAAACCTCCGGATCTCCGGTTGCGGCAAGGGCATCGAGACCGCAGCTCAGGCCGTCGTCGCAGATTGCCAAGTGGTGAACAACGACAACCAATTGGACAGCTTTTCGGGCATCTATGTCGGAAATTATTCCAGCGTTCGCCATTGCATCGTTGGCAATAATCGCGGAGCGGCAGGTTGGACCGCCCGAGCCATTACCGTAGGCGCCTATTCTTTGGTAAACGACTGCCTGGCGTACGACAACGTCGTCGAAGAGAGCCCCGGCCTTTATGGCATTAGCGCCGGATCGAACTCGCGCATCTCCGACTGCATCGTGCGCAACGGCCATCGCGAAGGCATTACCGCCCAGTCGCGCTGCTCCATCCAGGACTGCACGTCCAGTGACAATGTCACCGGCATCAAGACCTACTTCAGCTCGCTGATCGAACGCTGTACAACCACCCAATGCGCCTCCAACGGCATCTGGGTGGGCACCCGTTGCCAAGTCATCGGTTGCGAGGTCTCTCAGAATCTATACCAGGGGCTTTCGGTCTCGGGTGACGGCAACCGTATCGAAAACAACAATTGCTCCAGCAACGCTTCCTCCGGCATTTTTGTCTTCGACGACGACAACCGCATCGAAGGCAATCACGTTTTCGCCAATGACTACGGCATCTATCTGCGTTACTGGGGGGAGGCCGACAAAGCCGACCGAAACCTGGTACTGCGCAACAGCGCGCACCAGAACCGCTCGGAAAATTACCACGTTGGCTCCGGCAACTTCGTCGCCCCGATCGACAGCACCGGCGCGTTCACCAGCGATTCGGCCAATTACAGCTTCTAATCGAAAAGTTTTCCAATGGTTGGAAAAATCCGGTACAAGTTTTCCAATCGTTGGAAAAAACACGAAAAACTTTTCCAACCCTTGGAAAACTCATGAAAATCGGCGGACAGACGAAGAAATTTGCGGTGTTGGGGCATCCGATCGGGCACACCTTGTCGCCCGTGATGCATAATGCAGCCATTCAAGCATTGGACTGGGATGCCATTTACCTGGCGTTCGACGTGCATCCGGATCAGCTGATGAACGTTCTGCCGGCCATGCAGCAGATGGGCTTTGGCGGGGTCAATCTAACCGTGCCGCTGAAGGAAACGGCGTTCAAAGGGCTTTCGCGGCTGGACGAATCGGCGCGGATCATGGGCGCAGTGAATACCGTGAAGTTCGAACCGGAAGGGCCGAAGGGATACAACACCGACGGCATGGGCTTCCTGAAGGCGATGGAGGAGGCCTTCGGCGAAGGCGTAGCCGGAAAGCGGATGTTTGTATTCGGCGCCGGCGGCGCCGGACGCGCGGTGGCGCTGGCGGCAGCCGGCGAAGGGGTGCGCTCCCTGGCGCTGGCGGACGTGGATATCGAGCGTTGCCGGCGGCTGGCCGTGGAACTGGAAACGCAGTTCATGATCGCCGAAATCGACATCGTCACGACCCCGGAAGCTCAGCTCGAAGCCGCGCAGTCTGCCGATATTATCGTGCAGGCCACGCCGGTAGGCATGAAGACTTCCGATCCGTCCCCCCTGCCCCCGCAAGCTTTTCACGAAGGGCAACGGGCCTTCGATTTGGTTTATATGTATCCGGAGACGGCGTTCATGAAAGCCGCCAAAGCCGGCGGCGCCCGGATCGCCAATGGCTTGGGCATGCTGCTGCACCAGGGGGCCAAGGCCTTCGAGATCTGGACCGGCGTCCAACCGCCCGTCCAGGCGATGCGCGCGGCGCTGGAGAAGGAAGTTTACAAGAAATAAGACAACCACGAATGAACACGAATAGACACGAATTAGGAAGAAACCATATTCTCTGCTTACTCTTCATTCGTGTCTATTCGTGTTCATTCGTGGTTGAATCTTTCAAACAGGATGTCGCTCATGATTGATTTACCGCCGGTGGTCGGAGTTTACTTTTCGTTTCTGGTTTTTTGGTTCGGCTCTTGCATCGGGAGTTTTCTGAATGTGTGCATTTACCGGATTCCACGCGAGGAATCGGTAGTGGCGCCCCGGTCGCATTGTCCGAACTGCGGCAAGATGATTGCGTGGTACGACAACATTCCGCTGGTAAGTTACCTGGCGTTGAATGCCCGTTGCCGCCATTGCAAGCAGTGGATCACGCCTCGGTATTTTCTGGTCGAGCTGTTGACGGCGGCGTTGTTCCTGATGGTCTGGCTGAAGTACGGTTTCAGCCCGGTCGCGCCGGCCTACTGGCTGATGATTTCCGGCCTGATTCTCGGGACCTTCGTCGACTTCGAGCACATGATCATTCCCGACCGCGTGACGATCGGCGGCATGATCGCCGGACTTGTCTTAAGCGGACTGGTTCCGTCGTTGCATGAAACGCGCTCGGCGGTGCAGGCGCTGATTTCGTCCGGCATCGGGCTGGCCCTGGGCTTTGGAGTCCTTTGGCTGGTCGCGTTTTTCGGCAAGCTGGCTTTTAAAAAGGATGCGATGGGCTTCGGCGACGTGAAGCTGCTCGGGGCCATCGGCGCATTTCTCGGCTGGAAGGCAGTGCTGTTCACGATTTTGTTTTCGTCGTTCGCGGGGTCGGTGGTGGGCGTGGCGTTCATCGTCGGCGGACGCAAGGAATGGCAAAGCCGGATTCCTTACGGGCCTTATATTGCCCTGGCCGCGGTGGTCTGGGTTTTGTGGGGACAGGGTTGGTGGCAGGCCTATATGAATTGGCTGTCGGGAATGGGGGCGTAACATGCCAAAAACCAGTCATCGGGTCGGGCGCTTCACGGAATCGGTCATCCGCCGGATGACGCGCGTGGCGAATAAATACGGGGCGGTCAACCTCTCGCAGGGCTTTCCGGATTTCGATCCGCCGGCGGAGCTGACGCGTGCGCTGGAAACCTGCGCTACGAAAGGGCCGCATCAATACGCCGTCACCTGGGGCGCTGCCAATTTCCGCAAGGCGCTGGCCGCGAAGCAAAGCCGGTTCATGGGGCTGCCGATCGACCCGGAGACGAATGTCGTGGTCACCTGCGGCAGCACCGAGGCGATGATGGCGGCCATGATGACCGCCTGCAATCCCGGCGACCAGGTCGTGGTCTTCTCGCCGTTTTATGAGAATTACGTCGCCGACACGATTCTCTCCGGCGCCGAACCCATTTACGTTCCGCTGCGCCCGCCGGATTTTGCGTTCGACCGCGGCGAGCTGCGACGCGCCTTCGAGCAAAAGCCCAAGGCGCTGATCCTGTGCAATCCGTCCAATCCCACGGGCAAGGTTTTCACGCGGGAAGAGCTGGAATACATCGCCGCCCTGGCCGTCGAGTTCGACGCGTTCGTCATAACGGACGAAGTCTATGAACACATTGTGTTTGCGCCGCACGAACATGTTTACATGGCCTCGTTGCCCGGCATGTTCGAGCGGACGATTTCCTGCAGCTCGCTGTCGAAGACGTATTCCATCACCGGCTGGCGGCTCGGGTATGTGATCGCCCCTCCGGCCATCATCGACGGCGCGCGTAAAGTGCACGACTTTCTGACCGTCGGCGCCGCCGCGCCGTTGCAGGAAGCGGCGGTCACGGCGCTGAATTTTCCGGAGGCCTACTACACGGAATTGCGCAACGAATACACCGCCCTGCGCGAGCTGTTTCTGACCGGCCTTGACGAAGCGGGCCTGACCTACACGCGTCCGCAGGGGGCGTATTACGTCATGGTCGATATTTCCAGTTTCGGCTGGGCCGACGACACGGAATTCTGCGAGTGGATGGCCCGCGAGATCGGCGTGGCCGCCGTGCCCGGTTCGAGTTTTTTCCGCGAACCGGTGCGCCACCTGATTCGATTTCATTTCGCAAAGAAGCCGGAAACCCTTGCCGAAGCAGTCCGTCGGATAAAGAAGCTGCGGGAGAAGAAGTAAAAAACGCTCGTCGTACGGTTTTCAAAGCAAGCGTCAGCAAAATTTCACGGGCCGCCCTGTCGGTTATCTCGACACATCGAATCTCCCGATCCATCACGCGGGAGATGTAGTTCTGCATGAAAGAGTTCGACCGAAGCAAGGCAAAGAGCATGCCGGATTATCCGACAACTTGCTCAACTTCCGTTTCACTACCAACGAGCCCACGGTTCCTGTTGCTCCAGTAATTGAAACCGTTTTCCAGCTTGTTCATCGCTCGGGTTTCTTCCCGACCAAAAAGACCGTCCGCTCCTTATGTCCAAGATGCTGCGGCACTTCGAGAGTGCAAAAAAACAGCCCAGGTAAATCAGGCGGAATAGTGGAGTTGTTTCAAGGTCTTCTCATTCCCGAAAACGTTGGGAAAAACCATTCTCATCGGCGCGACGAGACGGAGTTTTATTTCCCCCTAAATTCCGCTTCGTCGCCACGGCGAATCGAATGGACAAAAGCCGCTATCTCCGGTCCTTGCTACACGAATCGCCCCACTGAACGCCAAACCGAAGCACATAATTGGCATAAATCGTGCTACTTGGATACCTGGTCACTTAGTTCGGTTGTAATCGCAAAGGTTGTAACAATGGATTCAATTATCAAAAGCCAGATTAAAAACAAGACGCTTAGCAAGTTGGTATCGATCGGAGCCCTGTTCATGTTGTTGGCCGTTCCCGCCATGTCGATGGAAGTAACCCTGGCCTGGGATCCGCCGACCGAAACAACGGATGGCGCTCCCCTTCAGAATCTCCAGGGATACAAGATCTTTTATGGAGAGGTTTCCAGCCAGTACACGCAGTCCATTAATATGGCGTCCCTGGCCACGACCACCACGATCACAGGCTTGGAACGCGGAGCATCGTATTTCTTTGTGGTCAAGGCCTACACGACCCAACTCGCCGAAAGCGACGAGTCCTCGGAAGTGGCCTGGATGGCGCCGTTCATTATCGACATCGATGCCGACGGCCTGGATGACGAATGGGAGACAACCCATTTCAACCAGCTCGAGACGGCCTCCGCCTCGTCGGACTGCGATCAAGACGGAGTCCAAGATCTCGAAGAGTATATTGCGGGCACCGCGCCGGACAATGCGGACGATTTCCCCTCATTGGAAACGACCCTGCAAAACGGTCGCGTCGTCATACGATTTCGCACCCAGCCCGCCGCCGGGGTCGGCTACGAAAACCGCAACCGATACTACTCGCTCGAACAATGCGCCGATCTGCGCAGCGGAAACTGGCAGCCCATTCCGGGCGCCACAGCCATTTTGGCGACGGGGCAAACCGAGCAGTATCAGCCCAGCGCTTCCAGCTCGTCCGCCTACTACAAAACCCGGATCGAATTGAACTGACGGTTTCCCGTCGCTTCCGGATATTTACAGCAAAGTTAAAGGGATCGCGCCCGTGACCGGCGCGATCCTTTTTTTGTCGGTCCATTCCCCCGCAACCGGCCTCCATTTGACAATGCTCTATGACGGGCTAGATTAAACTCGTTCGGAAATTATAGGGAGGAGTTGAGATGAGGAGACTTCCAAACATTGCCGTGGTGGGGTGCGGTTATTGGGGCCCCAACCTGGTCAGGAACTATCGCAGCAATCCGGATTGCCGGCTGAAAGTCATCTGCGACCGTGACGAAAGCCGGCTGGAAAAGATGCACGAACTTTATCCGGATGTCGCGCTGGAAACCAACGTGGACCGCGTATTGGAAGATCCCAATATCGACGCCGTGGTCATCGCCGTGCCGGTATGCCATCATTACGAGTTAGCCAAGAAAAGCTTGCTCGTCGGCAAGCATGTGTTCCTCGAAAAACCGATGGCCTCCTCTTCGGCCCAGTGCGAGGAACTGGTCGAATTGTCCAATCAACAAGGGCTGATCCTGATGGTCGGACACACCTTTCTTTATTCGCCGGCCGTCCGCATGATCAAGGAATTGATCGACTCGGGCGCGATCGGGCGCATCCGTTACATCAGCGCGCGCCGCTTGAATCTGGGCTTGTACCAAAAGGACATCAATGTGGTCTGGGATCTTTCCCCCCATGACCTTTCCATTATTATTTATGTGATGGATCAATCGCCCGTCGAATTGAATTGCCGGGGCAAAGCCTCGCTTTCTCCGAGCATCCACGACGTATCCAACATGTCGCTGCTCTTCAAGGACGGAGGCTTCGCCACCATTCACAACAGCTGGCTCGATCCCAAGAAAGTGCGGGATATGGCGATCGTCGGCGACAATAAAATGATCGTCTACGACGACCTGGAGCCCATTCAGAAAATCAAGATTTACGATACGCGCGTCGAACAGCATCTTTCGTCGCCGGAACAAAATACCGATCTGCAAGTTTCCTACCATCACGGCGGCATGCACGCTCCGTACATCAGCCAGGAGGAGCCGCTGAAACTGGAAACCCGGCACTTCATCGACTGCGTCGTCAATCACGCCAAGCCTTTGACCTGCGGGTCCCAAGGGCTGGAGCTGGTCCGCATTCTCGAAGCCGCCACCAAGTCCATGCAGGAGTTCGGCTCGCGGGTCAAAATCGACGACCATTATCCCATTTGCTGCGAAGAATGCTGGAAGGGAGGAGAAGCCTGTGTTCACACCTAATCAACTTACCGGTTTGTATAAAAAAATCTCGGACGACGTCGTTCTGGGACAGGATGTAAAGATTTACGATTTTACCAACCTGTACGGCTGCGAGATCGGCGACGGGTCCAAAATCGGAACTTTTGTGGAAATCCAAAAAGGGGCCCGGATCGGGCGGCAGTGCAAGATTTCCTCGCACACCTTTATCTGCGAGGGGGTCACCATCGAGGACTACGTCTTCATCGGTCACGGCGTGGTCTTCATCAACGACCGCTTTCCACGGGCCGCCACCGCCGACGGCCAGTTGCAAACCGAAGCGGACTGGACCTGCGTTCCTACGCGGGTGCAAACGGGCGCCTCCATCGGATCGGGCGCAACCATTTTGTGCGGGATCACGATCGGGGAAAATGCCCTGGTCGGAGCGGGCAGCGTGGTGACGCGCGACGTGCCCGCCCATACCGTTGTCGCAGGGAATCCGGCCCGCGTCATGAATCGCCGCGTCGACATGGAGGAAAACAGCATATGAGCATCCCGTTTCTTGATCTGAGCGCACAATATCGATCGTTAAAATCTGAAATTGACCAGGCCATCCAGGCGGTAATCGAGCAAACCGCCTTCGCGGGCGGGCCCTTTGTCGCCGAGTTCGAGGAGGCGTTTGCGAAATACACCCAATGCCGTTATGCGGCCGCCGCCAGCAACGGAACGGAAGCCCTGCGCCTGGCGCTGGCTGCGATGGACGTGGGACCCGGCGATGAAATCGTCACCGTGCCCAACACCTTCATCGCCACGGCCGAAGCCATCAGCCAATGCGGGGCGACTCCGATTTTCGTGGATGTCGACGCACGCACGCACACGATGAAGCCGGCGCTGATCGAGTCGGCCATCACGCCGCGAACCCGCGGCATCATTCCCGTGCATCTGTACGGACAGATGGCCGACATGGACCCGATTTTAAGCACAGCGGAAGCGCACGGCCTGTTCGTACTGGAAGATGCCTGCCAGGCGCACGGCGCCGAGTACAAGGGCCGCAAAGCGGGCAGCCTTGGACGCGCTGGAGCGTTCAGCTTTTATCCCGGCAAGAATCTGGGCGCCTATGGCGAAGGCGGCGCCGTCACCTCCAACGACGAGAAGTTGATCGAACGGATCAAGCTGTTGAGGGATCACGGCTCGACGGTAAAATACGTGCACAAGGCCGTGGGCTGCAACGGCCGCATGGACGGCATTCAAGGCGCCATTCTTAGCGCCAAGCTGCCGCATTTGGATTCGTGGAACGCCGCCCGCCGGGCGCATGCCGCCGCGTATCGGCAACTGTTGGAGGACGACCCGGATGTCGTCCTGCCGGAGGAAGCCGCCTATGGGAAACATATCTACCATATTTATCCCATCCGCGTACCCCGCCGGGATCAAACGCTCCGCAACTTGTCCGCGATGGGCATTCACTGCGGCATTCATTATCCCATCCCCGTCCATTTGCAGGAAGCCTATCGGTTTCTGGGAGGGAAGAAGGGAGATTTTCCCGCGGCGGAGCAGAGCGCCGAGGAAGTCTTGTCGCTTCCGATGTATCCGGAATTGAACGACGAACAAATCGAGCAAGTGGCCCAGGGCATTCAGAAAGCCATTCGCAATTAACCAACCAAGAGGGGGAGAGCCGTGAGAACGGAAAGCGCAATGAAAGCAAAGGGAACGCGAACGTTGAGGAAGGCAGCCGTCCTATTGGCGGCCAGCTTCGTAACCATGGCCATTGGCGGATGCCAGACCGCTGGAAAGCATCCGATTTACGAAAGCGGTTCGGTCCCCGACATCAACGTCAAACTGGAACCGGGCGACATGATCGAAACCAAGTTCTATTATGCGCCCGAGCTGAACGAATCGCAGCGCGTCCGTCCGGACGGGAAGATCACCCTGCAACTCATCGGCGACGTCGAGGCCGCGGGACGGGAACCGGCCGCACTGCAGGAGGAACTCAAGGAGCGTTACACCGGGTTGATCGACAAGCCGGAAGTCACCGTCTTCGTGCGGGACATGAACAACCGGGCTATTTTCGTGGGCGGCGCCGTGAAAATTCCGGGCCGCTTCCCCATGACCGGCACTCTGACGGCCCTCGCGGCCATTCTGCAGGCCGGAGGCTTCGACATGACGCAGGCGGCCTTCAATAACGTCGTCGTGATCCGGCAAGAGGCGCCCCAGCCTTCGGCCTTCGTCCTCGATTTTACGAAGACGCTGCAAGGCGAACCGGGCGAACCGTTCTATTTGCACGCCCAGGATTTGGTGATCGTGCCCAAGACCAAGATTTCCAATCTCAATCAGTGGATCGACCAATATCTTAACCGCATCGTGCCGCAATTCGGGTTCACGTATACGCGGCCCGTTGGGGATGGCACGATTGGCTTGGATACCTCACAACGATAACCGGACTTAAGAAAAAAGCGGGGTCTATATGCAACAGCATCCAACAAAGAGCCACTCGGAAGACGCCGGGGGATCGGGGCAGGATTTCCTGGAGGCGATCTTCCGCCACAAATACCTGGTCGCCGCCTTTTTCCTGGCGGTTGCAGGCTCCACGCTGTATATCGTGATGTCGACGCCCAACACCTTCACCTCCTCCGCCAAGATTCTGGTTCAACGCGGACGGGAAACGATCAGTCCCGCCGCCATGACCGGCGACATGGCGCCCGTTTCCAAGGACTGGGAAAACGAGATCAACTCCGAGGTGGAAATATTGAACAACCATGAGTTGGTGGAGCAAGTCGTCCGGGCCATCGGCCCGGAACGCTTTCTCCGGCCCCAATCCGTCCCAACCGTCCAACCGGAAAAAAAGAAAAACCCGTGGCTCGAGAAGGTCAAACGGCATCTGAAGGACAACGTCAAGCTCCTGGCCGACCGGTCGCCAAAGCCCCCGGTTGAAGCGCCGAACCAGGACCTGGCCGACGCCATCGATGCCGTCCGCAAGAACCTGTTCATCGAATCCCGAAAGCGAAGCGATGTCATCACCATCGCTTTTACCGCCACAGACCCCGCGCTGGCGCAGGAAACGATTGCAACGCTGCTGCGCCTCTACGAAGAAAAACGGCTCCAACTCCACAGCACCCAGAGCGCCCGGAAGTTCTTTCTGGAACAAACCGCCTCTCTGCTGAAGGAGCTGACGGATGTCGAATCGGAAATTCGCCGGCAGTTGAACGAATTAGGCGTCGTCTCCCTGGACAGCGGCATGAGCAGCCTGGAAACGCGGTTAAGCGCCCTGCAGGTGCAAAAGCTGACCGTCGAAGCCGAGTGGGCGGCCGCCCAGGCGCGCATCGACAGCCTGACCGAGATGGTGATGGCGAGCCAGCATTCGGGCAATGCCCCAGCGAAAAGCGGCTTGGTGCGGGGCGACTACAAGGACATCCAGGCCGCCCTGCGCCTGGAAGAAACGACCCGGGCGGCGGCCGCCGCCGAAATCCAAACCCTCAAACTGCAAATCGACGAAACCCAGAAGATGCTGTTCCGCTTGAACGATCGGGAAGCCTCTTTGTCGGACCTCGGACGCAGACGGGAACTGCTAACCGCCAAATACCGCCGGTATGCGGACAGCCTGGAACAGACCCGTATCGACCAAATCCTGGAAAAGGAGAAGTTTTCGAACATCAAGATCGTCCAGGCCCCGACGCAGCCCATGCAGTCGAACCCTTCTCAAAAACGGCTCAAGCTGATGCTGGCGGGATTCATGGGCTTGTTCGGAGGCATGGCCATGGCCATGAGCCTGGAGCGCATCAGCGGAAAGATCCGCCGGCTGGACGAAGCCGAACAACGTCTGCAACTCGTCCCGCTGGCCGCCATTCCGGAACTGCATGCGCGAAAGCTTTTCCCTCTGCTGACTTTCCGAAATAACCACCATCTCCTGGGCCAGGACTCCGCCCGGCGGCATCAGAACGGCCATTCGTCGCATCCGAATATGCATACCGTTTTTTCCCGGCTGGTCCGGCGCATCATGACTTACCGATCGCTCCACACGGCTTCGCCGTTGATTCTGGGAGTGACCAGTTGTCATGGAGGCGAAGGGGTCACCTCCATCGCGGCCCATCTGGCCACTTCGTTCACCGAATTCGATGGAACGAACAAAGTCTTGTATATCGATGCCAATCGCCAGGCTCATTCGGCCCTGCATGAAGAATGGCTCCAGGGCGCCCGCGGCGGCATGGAGGTCCAGCTCACGCCGGAGGGCAAAGTGTCTTTCCAACCTCGCCAACTCGACGGCGCAGCCGGGGGGGACAACGCCAAATCCGACGTGGCCTTGGAACGAATCGGACGGGACCGGATCACGCCGATCCTGCGGCGCGCCGCCGCCCAGGGCTTCGATGTGCTGGTCGTCGACATCCCCCCGCTGAGCGCCGGAAGCGACGCGGAACATATTGCCGGCTTGATGAGCGCGGTAATCCTGGTCATCGAGGCGGAGCGCGTTCGCTGGCAAACCGTGCAGTGGGCCAAAAACCTGCTGACGGATACGGGAACGAACCTTCTCGGAATTGTGCTGAATAAGCAGCGCACGTATATCCCCTCCTGGCTTGACCGGAGAGGGTAGGCCGCAAAATGAGAACCGGGACCAACCAACGGCTTAAATCCTGTGAAAAAGAAACGTTCAATTCTAGGTACGCCGGAGTGCCGCTGCACGAAGTGCGGCGCGCATGACATTTGTTCGGCCGAGACGTTTCGACTTCATCTCGAAAGGGAGCGCGATCGCGCCGACCGCAGCCGCCGGCCTTTTTCCCTGGTTGTTTTTGGCGACGCCTCGAATCGGCCCGCAGACGGTCGATCCGAGTGGATGATCCGGCATATTCAACCTCGTTTGCGGCTGGCGGACCTGGCGGGCTGGATCGGCGCTTCGGAGGTGGGGGTTATTCTCTTCGACACCGATCATGACGGCGCCAGGATATTCGCGGGTCATGTGATCAAAGAATGGCCGTCCACCCAGCCGCAGCCGACCTGCCGCATTTACACGTATCCGTCCGCCTTCACGATGGACGACGAACGCCAGCTCTGGTTCGATTCGCTGGGCGCTGTCCGCGACGATCCGTCCGCCCGGCTCCATTTTTCGCGCCGGGAACGGATTTACCGCACCTTGAAGGAAAAGACCCGCCTGACGGCCGCCGAGGGCGCGCCCGGCGCTCCGCCCTCTTCCGAGGAAGTGCTGGATTACCTGCTGGCCATCCACACGCCGTGGTGGAAGCGGACCCTCGACCTGATCCTGGCCGGAACGGCCTTGGTCGTTCTCAGCCCCCTCTTGCTCTCGATTGCCCTGCTGATCCGCCTGACTTCGAAGGGGCCCATCCTGTTTTGCCAGGAGCGGGTCGGTTATATGGGGCGCGTCTTCAACTGCATGAAATTCCGCACCATGCACGTCAACGCCGGGAACCACATGCACCGCGATTATGTGCAACAATTGATCCGGTCGGAAATCGCCATGAGCAAACTCGACGGCCATCGGGATACGAGGGTTTACGGGTTCGGTCGCTTCCTGCGGGTGACCTCGCTCGACGAGTTGCCGCAGCTCTTCAACGTCCTGCGCGGCGAGATGAGCCTGATCGGCCCCCGCCCCTGCATCCCCTACGAGTACGAACGCTATCAACCCTGGCATCGCCACCGGGTGGACGCGCTGCCGGGCCTGACCGGCCTTTGGCAGGTCAGCGGAAAAAACAAAACGACCTTCGCGCAAATGATCCGCCTGGATCGAACCTATGCCCGCAAAGAATCCTTTCCGCTCGATGCCCGGATTATTATGCGCACCCTTCCCGTGTTGATCGGTCAGTTCAGGGACGATTTGAAGAACCGATGGCTGGACGGACGCGTCTCCTTGAAGACGATCCTCCGGAGCCCGCCGATGGCCCGCAAGCGTCTGTCGCCCGATGAGGCGTCATTGTGAAGGAATCCATGAATCCAACCGCGTACCTATTGCTGACGGCCGCCCGCAACGAGGAAGCCCATATCGAAGGAACCATCCAGGCGGTCATCGCCCAGACGCAGAAGCCGGTCCGCTGGATGATTGTCAGCGACGGTTCCGTCGACCGCACCGACGAAATCGTTTCGCGCTATGCCGCCCTTCATCCGTTCATCGAACTGATGAGGGCCTCCGCCGACCCGACACGCAACTTTGGCTCCAAGGCCCGGGCCATCAATGCCGCCTACGAGCGGGTGCGCCGGCTCGACGTTTCGTTTGTCGGCGTGTTGGACGCCGACGTGACCTTCGATCCGTCTTACTACGCCGCCGTGCTCCAGCGGATGCTCGACGCCCCCCGCCTCGGCCTGGCCGGGGGCATGCTGTTCGATTGGAGCGACGGGCAGTTTATTCAGCAGGTTACCGACCCCGACTGGAGCGTCAGCGGTCCGATTCAATTGTTCCGAAAGGATTGCTTCGAGGCCATCGGCGGATATCTGCCGGTGCGCGGCGGCGTCGACGCCGTGGCCGAAGTCATGACTCGCATGAAAGGCTGGAAGGTCCAGGCGTTCCCCGAGCTCCACGTCATGCACCATCGCCAGACCGGCACCGAACAACGGGGCCTTCTTTCGGTGTTTTTTCAACGAGGCATCGAGGATTATCAGCTCGGCTATCAGGCCTTGTTTTTTGCCGGCCACGCCTTGCGTCGCATCCGGGAGCCGCCCTGGCTGCTGGGCAGCCTGCTCATGGCGACCGGCTATGCCTGGGCCTTCCTGCGCCGCACCCCGCGGAAGGTCCCGAGCGACTTTATACGCTACCTTCACACCGAACAATGGACCAGAATACGGGCCCGGTTTTATGGCCGGCAGGGAGAGACTTTATGATCGGCGTTATCGTTAAAAAAACCGAGCGGCTTGTCGCCGCCGAATTTTTTGAACTCTTCAAAACTCCGTGGGAATTCTACCAGGAGGGTTCAAGCTACGACGTGATCGTGACGACCGGCGCCCCTCCCTCCGGCGTCGGCGACACGGCGCAGATCGTCTACAGCTCGGACACCCTGCCGGGAGATCGCTCGCTGCGGGTTTTCCATCCGGGCTCAAGCCCGCATTGGCTGGATGCGACGGACTATTCGATGCCGCTGTACGGACGGCTGACGGTTTTTGAGGCCAGGCCCCATTCCACGGCGCTGGTCTATTCCGCGGGCCAAAAAGCCGGATTGTGCACCCGGGAATCCGGGCGGGGCATTGTCCGGATCGGCTACGATTTGTTCGGGGAAGTCGAGCGGCTGTTGGTGCACGGCCAGCCGCCCGAGCAGGCCGGGCGTCCCGCATTGGAGCAGCATATCCATTTGCTGAGGTCGCTCATCCTCTCCCTGGGCATCCCTCTGGTGGAAGTGCCCCCCACTCCGCACGGCTATACGATGACCGCCTGCCTGACGCACGACGTGGATTTTGTCGGGATCAAGGACCACGGCTTCAACCACACGATCCAGGGGTTCCTCCACCGCGCGTTGTTCG
The DNA here is from genome assembly GCA_001804865.1 of Lentisphaerae bacterium GWF2_57_35. Lineage (GTDB taxonomy): Bacteria > Verrucomicrobiota > Kiritimatiellia > CAIQIC01 > GWF2-57-35 > GWF2-57-35. The sequence continues at coordinate 12,878 of MHBK01000059.1, read as the reverse complement.
GGTCCGTGCGGCGGCTTATGCGCCGGGAGCTGACGCTGCGCCAGACGATGACCAACTGGGCCGCCGCGCTCTCGCTGCCGTTGGTGCACCTGGGCTTGCGCAGGGATTTCTGGCGGGAATTCGACCGCTACGGAGAATTGGAGCGAGGGCATCCTTCGACGTATTATTTTATTCCCTACAAGAACCGGCCCGGGCGAAATGTGTCCCTGCCCCATCCCGAGCGCCGGGCGGCCGCCTACGATCTGGGCGCCGTCCAGGCCGATATCCAGGCGATCCGCCGGCGGGGCGGCGAAGCGGCCCTGCATGGAATCGATGCCTGGCTCGACCCGTCCAGCGCGCGCGACGAACGGCAGCGGCTCGCGTCGGAAACCGGCGCCGCCTGCACGGGGCATCGCAGCCACTGGCTTTGCTTCAATACGCAATCGCCCCTGGTCCTGGACGAGGCCGGCTTCGATTACGACTCCACCTGCGGCTACAACGAAACCGTGGGCTTCAAGGCCGGAACCTGTCAGGTCTTTCGCCCGCTCGGAGTCCGGCGGCTGCTCGAACTGCCCATGCAGCTTCAGGATGTCGCGCTGTTCTATCCGACTTCGCTGGGGCTTTCGCCGGCCGCGGCCTGGCGCGAAATGACGAAGATCCTGGATACGATCGCCGACTTTGGCGGCGTTGCCGCCATCTTGTGGCATACGCGGAGCCTTTCGCCGGAACGCTTGTGGGACGAGCCCTACATCAAGTTGATCGACGAGCTCGAACGCCGGGGAGCCTGGTTCGGCGCCGCGGCCAGCGTGACGGAATGGTTCCGGGCCCGGCGGCAATTGAAGCTGACCCGGGACGCTATTTCGACGGAGCGCGTCCGCGTGCATATCGAGGGACCGTCCTTCCAGCCCGGGTGCACGCTTCGGGTGCACATCCCCATTCCCAGTCATGGCGCCTGGGGCGTGGTCCGCCAGTACGATGTGCCCTGGAGCGGGGAGGCGGAGGTGCAAATCGATTTAATGGCGCATACCGCGCGCGAGAAAAAAATACGCTTGCCGGGCGCTCCGTCGTTGTCGCGAGAGGAGGCGCCCATTTCATGAAAAGCGCCCGCATCGCCATTTTACGTCACGGTTACTATCCGAACGACCCGCGCGTGTACAAGGAGGTCCGCGTTCTCCGCGAAGCGGGCCATAGCGTGGAGGTCTTGTGTTTGCGAGGCCGCGGCCAGCCGCCGTACGAAACCCTGGACGGCGTACGGATCGTCCGCGCGCCCCTATCGCACCGCCGGACGTCGAAAATCCGGTATCTCTGGGAATATGGGTTTTCGTTTGTCTGGATGTCGATGGCCGTCACCTTCCGGCATCTGTGGAAGCCCTATGACCTGATCCAGGTCAACACGCTGCCCGATGCGCTGGTATTCGCCACGCTGATTCCCAAGCTCATGGGCGCTTTCGTTCTGCTCGACATGCACGAGCCCACGCCGGAGCTGTACGCCACGATCTATCCGACGCCATCCACGTCTTTTCTGTCCCGCGTCCATTTGTTCATCGAACGAATGGCCATTCGCTATGCCGACCGGGTGCTGACCGTCAACGACACCATCCGCCGGCGTTTCGTGGAACGAGGCGCTCCCGCCGAACGATTGCTGGTCGTGCGCAACGTTCCTGACGAACGAAAAGAGACCGTCGCGATTTCCCGCCCGCCGGTCGACGGCTTTTTCCGGCTGGTAACTCACGGAACGATTCAACCCCGCTACGGACACGAAGTCATTCTGCAGGCCCTGCCCAAAATCCGCGAACACATTCCCCATGTGCGGGTGATCGTCGTCGGCGACGGCGAGGGCATGCCGGAAATCAGGCAACTGGCCCGCGATCTGCATTGCGAGGATATCGTCTCGTTTACCGGGCGCGTGCCTTTGTCGAGCATTCCGCAGCTTTTGATCCAGGCGGATATCGGATTGGTGCCGCTGCTGAAGTCGCCTTTTTCCGAACTCTGCCAGCCCAACAAACTTTTCGAGTATATCGCGCTGGGCATCCCGGTCGTTGCCTCGCGGCTGCCGGCCATCGAAGAAACGTTCGACGATTCCTGCATTCGGTTCGTCGAACCGGGCGATGTCCGGGAACTGGAAAAGGCGGTGATCGAACTTTACGAATCGCCGGAATGGCGGCAAACCCTGGCCCGAAATGCCGCGCGGCAATACGAGCGGGTGCGCTGGCGGGAATCCCGCAAAACATATCTGGCCGGCGTGGAAAACGCGCTGTAGGCCATACAGGAAAAACGGCAAGACAACTTATGAATCATCGTTCCATGGAATTGAACCGACTGGAAAACCAGGAAGTTCCGAGGCGCGCCGTCGATCGCTTCGGGCTCCTGATTTTTGTCGCGGCCGGCGTCGTCCTCGGGATCTCGATCGGGCAAGTTCCCTTGACGATGGCCCTGGTATTAACGGTCGGCTTACTGGCCGCGTTGCTGCCTTTCTTCCGGCCGGTCGAAGCGCTGTATTTGTTTTTTGGCTACCTCGTCATTACCACCGACGCTTCCTCAGGATTGTCCGGAGACTTCTTTCAGATTCCCGACCTGGATCTCTTCGCCGGGCTGCCCGCGCTGGGCACGACGTATCTGCTCATCATTCTGGGCGCGGTCTTGTTTCGCCGGATTCTTTGGGAACGCGAAAAGCTGCGCATATCGCCCAAGCCTTTGATCCCCTATCTGGCCATCGTGATCCTGGCCGCCATCATCGGGATGGCACGGGGCAACGATTCGGAATTGCTGCGCGTGGACTTCATGGGGGCGTTGTTTCCCATCCTCTGCTTTTACCTCTGCTGCCAGTTGCTGGATACGGAACAACGCATCCGTCGGATGTTGGCGATCGTTATGGGCGTCAGCGCTATCAAGGCGTCCATCCTGCTGGTTTACTACTTCAACGGACGCGGCTGGCCGTACAGCCTGGATGCCGGGAGCCTGAGCCTGTCTCACGTAGCCACAATGGATTCCGCGGATTTGCTGGCTTTTATTACGATCCTCCTGGCGATCGTTTCGCTTTGGATGGCCCGACAATTGAAGGGGCTCCGGCTGGCCGCGGCGATCGCCGCCGCTCTGCCCGCTTTTCTTGTAATCATCTTCGCTTATCGACGCACTCAATGGGTCGGACTGGCGGCTTCGTTGGGCCTGATGATGTGGTGGGCGCCGCCTCGGGGACGCATCCGGTTGACCATGATCGGTCTTTTCGTGGTCCTATGGGCGATTTGCGCCGCGGTTTTTCTCGGAATCAGCGACGAACATATTTCGTTCATGGGGGAAAGAACCCTTTCCGTTTTCGATAAGAAGCAGGATTCCAACGAATACCATCTGCTGGAATCCCAGCAGGTACTTCGGGACCTCATGGGCAATCCCGTCATGGGCCTGGGCCTGGGCGGAAAACACAGCCCCCTGGGCATTTATGAAGACGACGTGGTGCCCATCAATATTGTCCATAATACATGGCTCTACATTTGGATGAAAATCGGCCTGCCCGGCCTTGTCTTTTTCCTCTGGGCCGCCTGGATGTTTTTGCGGCGAGTTTTGCAGCATCACCCATTCAGGAATCGCCCACTTCTGCTGGCGTTGGCGTCCTCATCCGGTTTGTGGCTGGCCATGTCATTGACCGGGCCAACCCCCTGGTATCAGCATCAGACATTTTTGATCGCCCTTTTTGCCGCCATGACATTTGTCTTGACCCAAAAGGAAGGCGCCCATCTGGATGCCGATTAGGAAAACACGCTTTGAACGAGGAACCAGATCGTCCATGAAAGTTATGCTTGTGAATGAATGCCCTATTAGACTGAGCGGATCAGGCGGGACGGAAAAGCACGTTCAACAACTGCTCGAAGCGCTATCGCAGCAGGGACACGAAATCGTACTGTTGACTTCACAATTGAATGGACAACCCGAAGTCCAGACGCCGGGCGTCTATGCCATTCCGCATTTGAACGCCCCGCCTCTTCGCAAGAAAATATTCCATCATTTGCGGGAACAATCCAACGCACTACGCAAGACCGCTGAAATCGTACGCAGGGAATCTCCGGATGTCATCCACATTCACAATCTCATGAATCCAAAGGCACTCAAGCTCTTCCGGTCCCTACGGCCAACCGTCAAATCCATTCATGACTGCCGACCCTTTTGCACCAAGCCCTATCCAGTCGTGGCCTCGCGCCTAGTGGGCAACAGCGAAGTTTTGTGCAACCGCCGTTTTGACCTCGGCTGCTGGAGCCGATGCTATCTGCACGCGGGTGAAAAGCTCATTGATCGGTTGGAGGCGTGGTCGTATTTTCCTTCCAATCTCCGGGCGCTTCGCGAAATTCTCGCCTGCGACCGTCTGGTCGTCTATAGCCGGTATACGCAGCAACTGGCGATCCGGCAGGGCGTCAACGAATCCAGAATCGACCTTCTATATTTGTTCACGGAAACCGGCGATCTGGACTTGAAGACACCGATTCAACGGGAGTATCCCCCGCTGATAGTCTTTGCCGGCCGTTTGTCTCCGGAGAAAGGAGTCCGGCATCTGTTGGAGGCCGTGGAATCTCTGCCGTGCGACTTGCCGTTTCGTTTGGTCATCGCCGGCGACGGCCCGATGAAAAAAGATATCGAACAACGCGCAGGAGCCCTCCGCTCCCGGATACGGATTGAGCTGCCGGGATTCCTCCACCACGAAACTTTGTTGGACCTTTATCGTCGGGCAGCCTTTGTGGTCGTACCATCGATCGGCTCCGAAGGATTTTCATTGGTGGGGATTGAAGCCATGAATTGTTCGACCCCGGCGGTCGGCTTCAATGTTGGCGGCGTCGGCGAGTGGCTGGTGGACCGTCAAACCGGGCTGTCCGTGCCGCGCGGTGACATTCAGGGATTGAAGGACGCACTGGAATTCATGCTGCGGCATCCGACCGAACGCGAACTTATGGGCTGCAAAGCACAGGCCTTCGTGCAGGCAAAGTTCCGCCGCGACACGCATATCGACGGCTTGATAGAGTCTTATCGGCAAGCCACAAAGGCAAGAACAACTGCTGCGTCGCAACACATCCATGAAAACGAGCGAACGAACCCTGTATAATTCGCACAGACGTCTGTTTTCCCTGGCGCTGATCACCGTGTTGCGGCATATATCGTGACTCATCGAGGACAAAACGTCTGCGAAGCTCTCGCATTCGTTTGGTCCGTATCGTAGAATTCGATGGCGGCGAGGGCAGACCGTTGCAATGACTTATTGCGCATGTCGTTTGCGAAGAAATCGATTTCTGTTTTATAAAATTGAATAAGTTCTTCATCCTTCATGACAAGAATGTCAAAGTAACCAAAACTGCTCGTTAATTGAAAAAACAGCAGATTTCGAAATGGAAACAGATCAGATAAAGAATATTTCCCCATTAGGTTGCCAACATTGTTATAAAGCAAAAAATGGTTATAGCCGCTTTTTTTGAGGAGTTCTAAAGCGGTCAGGCAATCTTGGACGTAATGTTCATTCTCGAAAACATCGCATTCAAAAAGGACTACGGGCCGGTTTCGCAACAACAATTCTTTGGCGCCCTCGATGACGTCAAAGTCATAGCCGTCCGTGTCAATTTTAAGGACATTTGCATTCGCCGCAACAGGGTGTCCATTTACCATTTCGTCCAGCGACCTTTTGCTCATTTTGACGCCATTTTCCGTTTGGAGTATTGAGGATGTGCCGTTTTTCTCTCGAACTTCAAACGTCCCTTGATCGTTGCCAGACGAACAAATCTCCGAAACAATCGAAACGTTTTTGTTCCAACCCCAGTTATGTATTAATAGTTCGTTAAATTTTGGATTGGGCTCAATGGCAAGGAACGTGTCGGCGTCTTCCTTATAGAATGAAGCGATCGTGTCTCCAATGTTTGCTCCAACATCAATGCAATTAAGATATCCTTGCGTCTGATGGATGTACTCGCGAATTCTCTGTGGAAGTCGATCATAAAAAGGAAACTCGTTCAGATAGTCTGGCAGCGAATGAGACAGCGGAAGCTTCAAGCTCCTTCCATGTATTGGGAACGCGCATATGGGATCATTGAATAGCTGAATCAAAGTCTTTCGTACAAAAGACCATGCCCTTCTCTTAATGCCTTTTGATCCTGATGCTAGATAGCGCTTATAAACTAACGTTGCAGTTTCCACATTGCCCCCATAACAGTAAATTGAAAGGTTTCAAAAGCAGTCGGATGAAAAGTCACGCCTCCTTCCCTTTCGGCTCATGCCGAAATAGAATTGCAACAAACCTTATTGCCATCCTTAAGGTCCCCGTGAAGCACAGCTCGTCGTAGTTGCTTCTTTTCGTTGTTATATCTTAAACATATGCAGCATATTCAGAATTTCAAAAGGGGCGGCTGATGTATATCTCGGCTCCTGCCGAGACGGTAGCGCCCATCCGTTCGCCATATCCTTGGACAGCCACATGACCAGAAACAGTATAACGCACAGCGAAACGATATCTTTTAAAATGCTGTTCGAAAACGCGCTTTTTACATATCAGCCTCTCCTCAAGGATCGTATTCATACGCACCGATGGACCAGGGAACCGTTCGAGCATTCAAGTCGATATCCGTGGCATATTTGGAAGTCAGCGCGAGCCCATTAGTCGCCGCGGGGGATGTTGGCATCAAGCTGAGTCCATCGGGGCTGGTTCCGTTGGTGGAAGACACCTGCGTCGGAATTTGACTACTATTAACGAAAAGCGGATCACTATTTTGCGCAGTCAATTCAAAGCTACCGACTTCAGCCACTGTATAATCTGACGTTAAATTATATTTGATTACCATCGCATCAGAACCGTTTTCATGCCAATAGAGATTGTTGCTGTGCATGAGCGTGCCGTTGAAATCGTTGTCGTAATCACCCACCACCAAACCCACCGTGCTTCCGTGGTAGCGGTGGTAAAGGATATTGTTGATAAAGGTAATATGGGTATTCGTACAGCCATACCGCATTTCAACTTCACCAGAATACGACCAGTCGGCGCCGTTGGTCCAGTTGTTGTAGAATGTGTTGTTATACACATTCAGCGTGGTTCCGGTTGCATACCAATTATATGGATGAATCCCCAATCCGGCCTTGGCATTGTTGTAAAACATGTTGCCGTAGATGTCGCAGAGAATCTTCCAGGGTGTGTTTCTTTCGGCATCGTACGTATAGAGAATTCCGAAGGCGCCTGAGTTGGCCAAGATATTGTGCCGAATCGTATTAGTGCCCGTATCGTCGGCGTATTTACAAAAGGTCTGGATGCAACCTTGGTTCGCCGTACGGTCTTCAAGGTAGTTGTATTCAAAGATGTTGCCGCTCCCTCCGTTGCATATCTGCAACGCGCTGTTGGCGTAGGGCAATCGTCCGCCAGTGTAAGTGTTTTTCACTATGTTGTTGCGCCAAACGTTATTACTCAATGGTCCCGGCGAATAGTGATTGAGGCCATGCGCCGAATAGTCGGCGACGTAATTGCCTTCAATCAGACAGTCGGAGATCGTGTTACTGTTAAACGAGGTAAGCCATATTCCATTGACATGACCGGAACTGCCTCCCAGATTGGTTATTGATAGATTTAAGATACTTATGTGACTGATATTATTTGTGATATCGTCGCCGACAGCTACCCCCATCGTCACCCTGTCTCCGCCATCGAGAGCAAAATCTCGGAACGTAATATAGCTGGCTTTCACCACTATCAAACCATTGTTGATCCCTCCTGTCCTCCGAATCATGGGTTTGGCGCCTGTGCCGTAGTCATCGCCGCGAATCGTGAGTTCTCCACCGTTAGCGCTACCGCCGTGAGTGATTACCCAGTAAGCGCCGCCGGAATAGTCAATATCCCACACGCTCCCCTTCTCCAGATGAACTGTAGCGCCGTCGGGCAGGGTTGACCATTCGCTCTTGATATGATCGAAGGTTTCCCACGGCGCGTTGGGGTCGGAGCCCAGGTTGGAGTTGGTGCGCGAGGGATGCGTCGAGGAGACGTAGTAATGATCGGATAGGACGATATTGATGCCGGAAACGTTGTTGGTCGCGTATACGGGGTTGTTGGTATAATTACCCCAAGCTTCAGCGACATCTTGTTGAGCATTTGTATTGCTGTCTCGGTACGCCCAAAGGGCATACTTCTCGCGCCCCAACAGATTGGTGACGACAAAGGCGCCCGGAGCGTCCAGGAGGATTTCCTGCACCACTTTCCGCGGTCCCCGGCAACTGTTCAACAACGCAATATCTTCAGCAGGCAATTCTCCTTCATAAATGCGGATTTCATCCATGTCGCCGGTAAAGGGCGCGGCGCCGCTGGGCGAACGGCGGCCGATGCAAAGCGGCGTGGTTGTATCCGTAGCGGTATGGGACCCGATGTACTCGCTTAAACCTTCATCGGCGCCGTCGACGAAGACCCGGGCGCTCAGGCGGTTGGTGGGCGCGCTGAATACGCCGCAGACATGCCGCCAGGTTCCGTCCCGCACCAGCGAGGAAGAATTGACGTCGGCCCGCGTGGGATAGGAGGAGATTAAATTGAGCAAAACCGCATTGTTGTTGTTCATCGTCACACACCAACCCGTGTAGGGAGAAGCCTCCTGATTCTTCGAAATAGCCCACATTTGGATATTGGAGGAGGCATAGCTGGAGGGAATCTTGACCCAGGCCGAGACGGTCAGGGTAGTCCACACAGGACCTACGTCCAGCACGTCTCCGGCATCGAGCCAGTCGTTGCCGTCAAAATACATCCCTGAGCCGGAGAGGCCGTTGGTTGCCGAGGCAAAGAGGCAGTTGGCGGCATAGACGGACTTCGCCGCGCCGGTGGACCCGATGGCCCAACGACTGAGGTTGTCGAAGGTCGTGTTATAAACGACAAGCTGGTTCGTCCTGGCGCCAACGCCTTCGGCGCTGTCGCGGATCAGGCAATTGAGCAGGGTTACGGAGTTGGTCTGCGTGCCGCTGTAGTTGATGTAGTCGATGACGTAACGGGGAGAATTTTTGCTTAACCGTGGTAGGGCGCTCACTCCGCTGAGCGCCATTTCGGCCGGCGACGGAGCGCCGGCCCTACCTGCCAGGACCTCCGGACGGAGCGGCGGCACGCGCAGCGTCGTGCGCGTCAAATCAGGTTTGGAGACGAAGAGATAGCCGGACGACTTTAATAGCGGCGCCACGGGCACTTCTTCCGAAAGAAAAGTCCTGCCTTCGACGGTAAACACCCGCATGGAAACGGGTTGTCCGGCATCCCGACCGGCCCCGCCCAAAGTCAAACTATTTTCGTCTTCCGAATACGCAAAACACCGCTGCAAGTTGTAGAGGCTTTGCCCGTGAGCTTTATCGATCCGAATCGGTTCGGGGCTTGCTTCCGATGGACGAACGGAATTAGGACGTTCGACGCTGAAGCTGTTCAGGTCCACCAGTTCGGTAAGCACGCAGAGAACCGAAGAAGAGTCATCAAGGCCAAAATCCGAAGGAACGGGGACATCGCCATACAAAACCACGTTTTTTTCACTGCCCCAAAAATGGATGGCGTACACAATATCGGCGTCGACGCCGATAAAGGCATTTGGATAAACGACTCCTCCATCAAACGCCTGTGCAGGGGCCTCTTTCACCCAGGCGACCAAGGCTGTCAATGCTCTATTCACTCAATCCCTCCTTAGGATTTCGGACCCCGTTTCTTGGCAGGACAATGCTATCGAGAATCTATGGACAAAAGAATCGTTGTCAAAAAATATTTCTATTGGAATTTTTCACCGATGGATTTTCATTCAAAATTTACCGAAATGCGTTCAAACGCGCCCATTTGATAATCGTCCCATCATGGACTAGATTGCATTCAGCATAATGGAGCTTGATCCATTAGAGGGTTCAGGGAGGGCGGCAAGATTTCATGAAAACTCCGATCATCCAACGGATTGTTGTTTCACATGAAACCGATCGTGCTTACCGCAACGGACTGCTTGAAGCCTATCGCCAAGCCGTCGAGACGTGGGCTTTAGCCCTGTCGAAAGGAAAGTCATGAAATTGGGAGAGCGAACGATTAACAATGCGTTGTTCAATGCGCTGAGCAGCCTGGTCCCGCTGGCCTTGAGCATGATTCTGTGGCCGTTCATTGTCGCCCGGCTTGGAACGGATGCCTACGGCGTTCTGGCGCTGGTCTGGTCCGTGATGGGGTACTTTGCGCTGTTGAACCTGGGACTCGGCAACGCGGTGGTCAAGTACGTGGCCGAATTCACCGGGCGCGGCGACATGGCGGGAACCCGGCAGATTATCGGATCGGCATTGACCCTTTTCATGGGGCTCGGAGGCTTGGGCCTGATTCTCATTCTCGCCATTGCAAGACAATTGGCCGTCCGCTGGATGAAGATCCCGGACGAGTTGATCGACCCGGCGTATTATGCTTTTTGCGCCGCCTCCGCCGGTTTTTTTTTCACGATGCTCATCACCTTGTATAATTCCGTGATTAACGGGCTGATCCGCTACGACATCACCAGCGTCATCAACGCCGTCATGGGCGCCTTTACCACCATCGCCACCGCCGTGGTTTTGCATTTTGGCTTCAGCCTGTTAGCCGTCGTGCTGGTCAATGTGGCCATTCCCCTGGCGACCCTGCTGGTCTACGTCGCCACCATGAGCCGGCTGCAGCCGACGCTGCAAACAGGCCCTTCCTGGGACCTGAAAACCGTTAAAACGATCATGCGCTTCGGCATGTACGCCCTATTGAGCCGCATCACCGACGTGATCGTGCGGCAGGTGGACATCTTGATCATTGGCGCCATGCTGGGGGTGTCGTCTGTTACGTATTACGTGATTCCCTGCACCATCTTGAACCGGTTGACGTCGCTGCTCGGGCGCATCGGCATGGTAATTTTTCCGGCGGTCAGCGAACTGCAAGGTCAACGGCGTCCGGAGGTTATTGAGCAACTGTATTTCACTTCCTCGCGCGTCATGCTGCTGCTCTCGACCGCCTGCATCTTGCCGGTGCTTATTTTCGGCCGGCAGTTTCTTGCGCTGTGGATGAGCCCGGCCTTCGCCGCGCAGGGGGGAACTGCCTTGATTCTTATTGCATGGTCGGTCTATCTGGATTTATTGACCAACGTTCCAACTTTCGTTGTCGATGGACTCGGCCATCCCAAGGTAACCGGAGTCGCCGCCTTCTCTCATGCCCTGGTCTTTTTGGGTTTGATCGTCCCACTGGCCCGGACGATGGGCATCGACGGCGTAGCCCTTTCCTTATTGCTCAGCGCTGTCGCCGTCACGGCCCCGTTCCTCCTCTACACGCACCGCGTCATTCTCCGAATACCCATCTCCCGGCTGTTGCGGGAATCGTATTTCAAACCGTTGGCGGCGGGCGCCCTGCTCGCCGGAGCGCTCTGGTTCATACCCGATCATGTCGCTCGGAATTTGCCGACGGTGCTGGCCCTGATGAGCGGCAGCGTTATGGCATATTTTTTGCTAGCTCTACTAATGGGCGCCTTCGAGACGCATGAAAAAGAAATCGTTCTGGCTTATGTTCGGGGAGTGGTTCGGCGGCTTAATAAGAAAAAAAGAGCAACCGATGAAAGCGTGCCATTGGAAGTCGAATCGAATTAAGACTCGTGATCGAACGATCCGAGTTTACTCGCGCGTTGGACGGATACTGATCGACAATTGCGTTTCGTCGAAACAAACTGCATTGGAGAGGAGTTTTCGCGGCGCCTCTACCGCTTCCTATGGAATAAATAATAACTATATTTTACAGGCATTTGACAGAATGGCGCCGAATCGGAATATTAATGCCCGTGGTGCAGTCGCCACGCAAGCAGTCCGAAACTACCTAAAGTCGTAACTAATAATTGTAAGGCGGTAAGTTGTGAAATATCGATGGATTGTGTTTTGTCTCTCGATCGTTTGTTTGATTCTACCGGCGCGTGCCGCGCAGTATTATGTATCGTCCATTCATCCATCCCGGAGCGATTCCAATCCGGGAACGAGTTCCTCGGCCCCCTGGGCCACGCTCGACAAGGTGAAGAGCGCCTGGGGCTCTCTGTCGGCAGGCGACACCGTGCACATGGAGCGGGGCAGCGTGTGGAACCTCACGTTCAGTTCCGATTACTGGTCCCTGTCGCGCAGCGGCAATTCGTCGGCGGGGCCCATCACGCTTCGCGGCGACGATTACGGAAGCGGCGCCAAGCCGATCGTCCGGCGCGCGGGGGGCGCGGGAAGCTGCGGGTTCATGCTGGTTCAAAGCAGTTATGTAACCTTGCGCGACTTCGTCTTGGATGGCGGAGCCAAAGCCACGCTGGGCATAGCGGTCGGCGCCGGCGCCGGCGCCAATGTCAGCAACGTGAAGATCCAAAATCTTTCCGTGACCAACCTGGGCGGCAGTTCCTCCCAGTACATTTGCGGAATCTGGCTGACCTCGTTCAACGGGCGCACGATCTCCGACTGCCTGATCGAAGGCAATTACGTTGCCGACTATTCGGCGCACGGGCTTAATCACTATTCGCCGTATCCCTTGATTAACATTACGTGGCGTAACAACACCGTCAAGAACGGGTTTACCGGGGGGCGCTACCCCTCGGCGAACGCCGCCCTCCAGATCACCAGCGGCGGGAGCGGAAACGTCTTCGAGTATAACTTCCTGGAAGATCGAACCACCACGGAAGGCGGCATTCTCGGCTTTGGCAAGTATGCCGGCGACACGGGCACCAACACGATCCGGCATAACGTTATCGCCAATTCGGATTCCTTCGGCATGATCTATACCATCGATCAAACCAACAAGAAGATCCTGCTCGATGTCTATGGAAATGTCTTTTACAACAACGACCGGGCCGGGCTGGGGATTCATCCGTACAATTCCTACGCCGCCGGCACGACGTTCAACGTGTACAACAACACGTTCTATAACAACTACACGGATGGCG
>MHBK01000058.1 GCA_001804865.1 Lentisphaerae bacterium GWF2_57_35 | reverse complement strand
TCCGTGGGACCGCTTTGCCATCTGTGGGGCTGCCTTTTTTCGATCGGCACATCATCCCTGGCCGCCCGTTGTTCCTGCCGGCTGTTGAGGCCTGGAGGTCAGTTCAAGATATACGCTATTACACTGGCTGGGGTGCATCTTCACTGCCCCTCCTCAACGTCTGGCACGGGAAAGAAGCCACCGGCTTACGCCGGCAGCTACGTAGCCGCGTCCGTAAGGACGTGGATTCTTATTCATATGCGCGGAGGCTGTCAAGATGCACCCCAATGGCTGGACGCAAAGACGAAAAGCTTGCCCCATCCTGCGGTTTTTCAGCAGAATGAAACAAATTCCATAATGAATACGTCATACAATGAAGATACGATCGCAGCAATAGCCACGGCTCCGGGAGAGGCCGGCGTGGCAGCCGTTCGCATATCGGGTCCGAACGCTTTTTCCGTGGCCGACCATGTTTTCGTTGCGAAAGGACCCGCGCCTTCGCAGCGGAAAGGACAAACCTTCGGTTTCGGGAAAATGGTCGAAGCCGACGGAACGATCCTTGATGAAGTGATCCTGCTCATAATGAGGGCGCCGCACAGTTACACAGGCGAAAATACGGCGGAAATTCAATGCCACGGCGGCTCAATGTCTTCGCGGCGAATTCTGCGCCGCGTGTTAGAAGCCGGAGCGCGGCTGGCGGAACCGGGAGAATTCACTAAACGAGCGTTCTTGAATGGGCGCATGGATCTGGTTCAGGCCGAAGCCGTATTGGATTTAATTCGCGCCCGCACCGATCGGGCCGCTACCGCAGCCGTCGAGCAATTGGAAGGAAATCTCAGCCGCCGATTCGATGAGCTTTATAAGTCATTGATTCAAGTAGCTGCAGAAATCGAAGCCATGCTGGACTTCTCTGAACACGAATTGCCGGAATCTCCCCTACCCGACTTGGCAAAACGCCTCGTCGCTGTGCAGCAACGCATCGGCAGCCTCCTTTCCACCTGGGAAGAAGGCCATGTCCTTCGTGAAGGCGTCTTGGTAGTTATTGCTGGAAGGGCCAATGTGGGTAAATCTACCTTGATGAATGCATTGCTGGGCCATGATAGGTCTATCGTTTCCCCTATTCCAGGCACAACGCGCGACACCATCGAAGAAGGGTTAGTCCTGAGTGGAATCCCTCTGAAGCTGGTCGATACCGCCGGCCTGCGCAGCACGGAATGCGCTATCGAGCAGGAGGGCATCAAACGGACGCGCTCAAAACTCGATAGAGCCGATTATTATATTTACGTTATCGATGCGTCAAAGGAGCTGTCGGAGGAAGATCGGGAAACATTGGCCGAGTTGAAGACCGACCGTTGCCTCGTCCTGTTGAACAAAATCGATCTGGGCTGCCATATTAAGGCCAACCAAATTCCGGCGGCGGGCCTGCTGGAAACATGTCTTGCACAAATGACTTGTATTGAAGATATAAAGCGTGAATTTCTGAAGCTGTTGGAACGTAACTTGCCCCTGGACGCCCCACCCCACGCCGTCATTTCCGAACGACATCGACAGTTGTTGGTCCAGGCGGACCAAGACCTCGCTGAGGCCCTGGAAATGATCGGAACCACCGCTGAAGAGCAACTCGTTCCTGCCATCAGTTGCATACGGGCAGCGATAGAAAGATTAGGAAACGTGACGGGGAAGGAATACCATGCGGAATTGCTCGATGCCGTCTTTTCGAAATTCTGCGTGGGTAAGTAATAAATTTAGGAAACGTGAAATTAAGCCGCGAAAAAGCAGAAAGTTTTGAAAAACCAACGTTCGGCGATGCGTCAAGGCCATCCCCAAACGACGACCCAAAAATCTAGCAACCCTTGCCGCGTGAGCCGCGTAGGTCGCGGCAAGCTATCGGATGATGGAATGAACAGGTATGTTTTTCTATGCGGCCGTGCCGGATGGTGCATCCTGACACTGCCGTAACAGCGGACGGCGACGCCCGCCTGCAACGCTGTGCGCCTTCTTTTCTCCATATATTCTGCGGCAGTGTCGGGATGCACCCGTGCCGGAAGGCGCCCGAAGCAAATCCAGTCCTTAAACTTCTCCTTTAATCTGTGTGCATCTGTGTTAATCTGTGGTTGTCGTTTTTTGATGTACGATCGGCAGGCAGTATAATTCGTGGTTTAATCTATTCATGAAGCCATACGAGGTCATTGTAGTAGGCGCCGGACATGCCGGCTGTGAGGCGGCTTTGGCGGCGGCGCGTATGGGCGTGACAACCGCCTTGGTCACCATGGATAAGAGCGCCATAGCTCGTATGTCATGCAATCCGAGCATCGGCGGTATGGCCAAATCGCATATCGTCTTCGAAATCGATGCCCTGGGCGGAGAGATGGCCCTCAACACCGACCATACCGGCATTCAGTTTCGCGTGCTGAACACTCGGAAGGGACCCTCCGTCCAAGCCAATCGCGCTCAATGCGACAAACCAGCCTATTCAGCCCGAATGCAAGCCGTGATGGCGCAAACAGAGCATCTGGACCTCATAGAAGGCTTGGTAGATCAATTATGGATAGAAAATGGCCATCTACGGGGCATTTCGTTGACTCTGGGCGCCCAAATTGAGGGCAAAACAGTGGTCATTGCCGCAGGAACCTTTCTCAGGGGCCGCATTTTCATTGGAAAAACCAGTTTTGAGGGCGGACGAATCGACGAGCCTTCCGCCAATGGATTAAGCCCGCAGTTGCTGGCTTTAGGCTTTCGCATGGCTCGCCTCAAGACCGGGACGCCGCCGCGATTGCATCGGGATAGCATCGATTATCATAGGATGGAGCGGCAACCGGGTCTCGAACCGGCGCCGTTCTTCTCGCGACGCTGCCGCGAGCAACAGAGAGTGTTCCACGTGGAACATTCGCCGGACAGAGAAGCGATAACCACGCCGTTGTTCCACGTGGAACAAAGTAGTTCTGGGTTGTGCCCGTGGATGCCGGGCGAGGCGCAAACACCCTGCTATTTGACGCACACAACGGAGCAAACCTGCGATATTATTCAGCGGAATCTTAAGAACAGCGCGCTCTATGGCGGTTTAATCGATGGAACGGGCGTTCGTTATTGCCCCTCCATTGAGGATAAAATCGTTAAATTCACCTCTCATCACGCTCATCATGTCTTTATTGAGCCGGAAGGCCGGAATGCCTTGGAGATCTACCCGAATGGCACTTCCAATAGCCTTCCGGAATCCATTCAATTGGAAATGATCCATTCCATTCCAGGCTTGGAGCGGGCGGTGTTTCTGAAGCCAGGGTATGCGATCGAGTATGATTTCGCCGATCCTACGCAGCTTTTTCATACGTTAGAGACCAAAAGAGTCGAAAATTTGTACTTTGCCGGCCAAATCAACGGAACCACGGGTTATGAGGAAGCGGCAGGTCAGGGTTTCGTGGCGGGTGTGAATGCCGCGCTGAAGGCCCAAGGAGAGAAAAACTTTGTTTTGAGCCGAAATGAAGCCTATTTGGGCGTTTTGATCGACGATTTGGTAACAAAAGGGACCAATGAGCCTTACCGCATGTTTACCTCTCGGGCCGAGCATCGCCTTTTGTTGCGGCAAGATAACGCGGTCTTTCGTATGCGGGAGCATGCGGAGCGGCTGGGGCTCGTCAAAAACAAAGAAATTCTGGAAATTCGACATATCGAAAGCGAAATTGAGGCTGAAATCGCTCGTTTGAAATCAATTTATGCCGCTGGCGCTTCTTTGGCGCAGCATTTAAGGCGTCCGGGGACCGGTTACCTTCAAGTTCCTGGCGCGCGGCGCGATCTGAGCGATGAAGTGGTCAATCAAGTGGAAATTTGCATTAAATACGAGGGCTACATCGAACGGGAACTCCGACAGGTGGAGCGGTCGGAGAAGACCTCACGCGTGAAAATTCCTTCGAGCATTAACTATGACGAGATCAAAGCCCTTCGGTATGAGTCCCGCGAAAAGTTAAAGAAGATCCTGCCGGAAGACTTGGGCCAAGCTTCCCGTATTTCAGGCGTTAATCCGGCCGATATCTCCATTTTGGCGATTTGGATCGATAAATTGAACCGGTCATCGGCAAGATCATGAGACGGCGTTAGTGAAAGCGTAGTCTACCGGTGAGGATCGTCCCTCCCAGATTTCTGAAAACTGCGCACTTTGGAGCCGGGGCTGCCTGGCTGTCTCTTATACGCCTTCCCCATCCGACCTTCGGCAGTGTCGAGATGCACCCTGCTCGGATTCCAAGTAGATTTCATGCTGGCGTCTGTTATACTATTCTGAGATAAATATAGCCTTTCAAGAGGTGCTCAACCATGGACAAAAAGTTCAGGCAATGGATCTATCTTTTTGTTCTAATTCCCTTCTCGGTTTTCCTCTTGGCCTTCAATTGCACGACCTGGTTTTTGTGGATTAAAAACCATCGAGCTTCTCTTTCGGGTGTTTGCGACGTGGTTAAGCGCAATATCGATACGTTGCTGGCTACAGAAACCGTTCGACTGCAAAATATTGGAATTCTTCCTAACGTCGATGCGCTACTGACTTCCACCGAGCGGGTTCGACGAAATGCCATGCCGCAGCGGCGCGACCAGGTCGAAGCGGTAAAGGAACGGTGGAGTTCGCTGTCGCGTGACGATTTTGAAGTGCGGGAGGTCCTGGATAATTCCGTCGGAGAAATGTTTCAAAGGCTCTGCGGAAATGGAGCCGAGACCGTAAATATGATTCTTACCGATGCGGATGGACTAGCTGTTGCCGCGGCCTCAAAACCGGATCGGTATTCGTATGGCGAGAACGATTGGTGGATTCGCGCTCATACGCGAGATCAAACGCAACCGGTCTCGGATGGTCTGTTGCCCAATGGCGTGATGGGTTTGGCGCTGGCATTGCGCAATCCGCAACGGACGAATTTCATCAGCGGCATTTTACGGGCGGAGTTTTCGATTGGAGAGGTGGTCTCGTGGCTGCACTCGTCACCCGTGATGGACGGCAAACTGGTGGCATTGATATCTGTAAGTAATACGTACTCAATATCTTGCAAAACTGCCGAGACGAATGTCGATTCGGTGTTGCGGCTCGTTGCTTCCAAGCCTTCCACCGAATGGAGTTGGATAAAGGGCTATCGTTATTCCTCCCAGCCCTTGGATGCCGGCATTCGGTGGACGAGTCCGGTACGCGTGGTGACCATGCGACCGGAGTCCTATTTTTCCCTGCCCTTGTTAGGCCTGATGGGCTTAACGCTGATGCTGAGCAGCCTGGCTTGGATCGGATTGAAGCGTTTGGTTTATGAGGTCGGTCATAAAATGTTCTTTCGCGACCAGGCAAGTCTGGTGGAAGCCGGCGAATGGATCATGACGCGCTATAATAAAGGACAAGAGACCACGGCCGGACTATCGGCTATCATGAACGGCGCTACGTCGACCACCGAGCAGTTAAATCGCTGGGAAGAGCACTTGCAACGGGTCTTTAAAGGAAAAGAAGCCCTTCAATTTGCGGAAATGCACCAGGATTTGGACCGGTCAAAGGATTTTTTGAGCGCTTTTCTCGATCGACCCTATCCCAAAATTCCGATTCCCTACGTCGAGGGGCATCTGCGCCTTGATTTTTATCACCAATACAAGCCGGCCTTTCTTCCCGGCGGCAGCTTTTTCGATATTTTTGAGGCGGCGCCCGATTGTGCGGGCGTTTACATGGCCGATATGGCTGGAATTGGCTCTCAAAGAGCTTTTTTAGCCATGATTTTGCGTGGTTTAGTCCGAAATTTGTCCAAACAAGGCCGAAATGCCCGGTTTTTTATGTCAGAACTCAATAAAAGCCTGGTCCAGAGCCTTAAAAACACCCCGAACCCTTCGCTGACGGCGTCGAGCGTATATTTTGTGGCCGATGTAACCAGTCGCATCGGCACGTTTAGCCTGGCGGGTCATTACGCCCCGTTTCTGGTGCGACGGAGTTCGCGAAGAATTATGCTGCTGGAAGCTCCGGAACACGCCGGCCAACCGTTGGGTTCGGACCATAACGATGAATACGTCGTCGGCCAATGCCGATTGATTGACGAGGATTTCTTTCTCTTCTTCAACGAGGGCGCTTGCAAGACCCGCGATCGTCAAGGGCGCGAATTCGGGCTGTCCCGGATTCAAGACCTTTTGAACGAGCTTCGACATCAGAACAAAGAAGCCATCGTCGACGGCGTGATGCGCGCCATAACGGATTTTGCAGGCAACGAAACCCTGGTCAACGACATTTGTCTGGCGGCGATCGACGTATCCTCGAAAACCGAGCCCGCTTGACACCCGGTACGTGTTTGTTAGTATCGCCCGGTTTTCACAAATAAGACTCACGAGAGTTCAACAGGAGAAATAAGAGATGGCCAAGAAGTATGTTTATAGTTTCGGAGGCGGCGTCGCAGAAGGCGATGCGTCTCAAAAGAATCTGCTGGGCGGCAAAGGCGCCAACCTGGCGGAGATGTGTCTGCTCAAGCTTCCGGTTCCCGCCGGCTTCACCGTTTCGACCGTCTGCTGCACGGATTATTTTGCCGCCGGCGGCAAGTATCCCCAGGGCGCCGACAAGCAAGTCGAAGCGGCCTTGAAGAAGGTCGAGAAGATCATGGGCATGAAGTTCGGCGATCCGAACAATCCGTTGCTCGTCTCCTGCCGCTCGGGCGCCCGCAAATCCATGCCCGGCATGATGGAAACCGTATTGAACGTCGGTCTGGCCTCGAGCACAATTCCCGGCCTCATCAAGAAAACCAACAACGAGCGCTTCGTTTATGATGCGTATCGCCGGCTGATCATGATGTACGCCGACGTCGTCATGGAAAAAGCGGAAGGCATCGAGCCCGAAGAAGGCAAGGGCATCCGCAAACAACTCGACGGCATTCTCAGCGAATTCAAGAAGGCCAAAGGCTATAAGTCGGATACCGACCTGACCGCGGAAGATCTGAAGGGCCTGGTCGTCGAGTTCAAGAAGCGCGTCAAGGACGTCTTGGGCAAGGCGTTTCCGGACGATCCGATGAAGCAGCTTTGGGGCGGCATTGGCGCCGTGTTCAAGAGCTGGAACGGCAAGCGCGCGATTTCCTACCGCCGCATTGAGGGCATTCCCGACGAATGGGGTACCGCCGTCAACGTGCAGTCGATGGTGTTCGGCAACATGGGCGACTCCTCCGCCACCGGCGTGGCGTTCTCCCGTAACCCCGCCACCGGCGAAAACAAGTTCTACGGCGAGTGGCTGGTCAATGCGCAGGGCGAAGATGTCGTAGCCGGCATCCGCACCCCGAGCCCCGTGAACAACGCGACCAAGAACGACCAGAACCAACATCTGCAATCGCTCGAAGAAGCGATGCCGAAGCTCTACAAGCAGCTCTTCGACATCCGCACGCGCCTTGAGAAGCATTACAAGGACATGCAGGATATCGAATTCACCATTCAGGAAGGCGTGCTCTACATGCTGCAATGCCGTAACGGCAAGCGCACCGGCACCGCCGCCTTGAACATGGCGATGGACATGCTCAAAGAGAAGATGATCGACGAGAAGACCCTCGTTTCCCGCGTGGAACCGACCCATCTGGATCAGCTCCTGCATCCGTTCGTCGATCCGTCCGCCGAGAAGTCGGCCACGATCGTCGCCAAGGGCTTGCCGGCGGGTCCCGGCGGAGCGTCCGGCCAGATCGTCTTCACCGCGGAAGATGCGGTGGCCTGGGCGGCCAAAGGCAAGAAGGTCATCCTGGTTCGCGAAGAAACGAATCCGGAAGACATCGAAGGCATGCGCGTCGCGCAAGGCATTCTGACGGCCCGGGGCGGTATGACCTCCCACGCGGCCTTGGTGGCCCGCGGCTGGGGCAAGTGCTGCATCGTCGGCGCCGGCGAACTTCATGTGGATGTCCATGCGAAGAAAATGACCGTGAACGGCAAGGTCTATTCCGAAGGCGACCTGGTTACGTTGAACGGCACGAAGGGTGCGGTATACGAAGGCGCCTTGCAGATGGTCGACGCCTCCGAAAATCCGCGCTTCCAGGCGTTCATGAAGATCGTGGACAAGTTCCGCAAGATGGGCGTCCGCACGAATGCGGACACGCCGGAAGACGCCAAAATCGCCCGCGCGTTTGGCGCCGAAGGCATCGGCCTGTTCCGTACCGAACATATGTTCTACGGCGCGGGTTCCGATCAAGCCCTCTTCCTGTTGCGCAAGATGATCCTGAGCACCTCCGAGGCCGAACGTCGTACGGCTTTGAACGAGTTGTTCCCGTTCGTCAAGCGCGACATCAAGGCGACGTTGGAAGCCATGGAAGGCCTCCCGGTCACCATTCGTCTGCTCGATCCGCCGCTGCATGAATTCGTACCGCAGAACTTGGACAAGCAGGCCGAACTGGCCAAGGCCCTCGGCATCAGCGCCGAAGAGGTCAAGAACCGCGGCGATGCGCTGCATGAAAACAATCCGATGATGGGTCACCGCGGCGTCCGCCTCGGCATTACCTATCCGGAAGTTACCGAAACGCAAGTTCGCGCGATCTTCGAAGCGTCTGCGGAAATCATCAAGGGCAAGAAGAAGTGCAAACCTGAGATCATGATCCCGGTGACCTGCGACGTCAACGAACTCAAGCATCAGAAGGCGATCATCGCCACCGTCCATGCAGAGGTCTGCAAGAAGATGGGCTTGAAGGCCGCCCAGCTTCCATACATGGCCGGCACCATGATCGAAATTCCGCGCGCGGCATTGCTCGCGGATCGTATGGCGCAGGAAGCGGAGTTCTTCTCGTTCGGCACCAACGACCTGACCCAGATGGGCTTCGGATTCAGCCGCGACGATATCGGCGGCTTCCTCCAGGCTTACCTGGACAAGAAGATTCTGGCGGCCGACCCGTTCCAGACCATCGACCAGGACGGCATTGGCCAGCTCATCGAAATGTCCGTGCAGAAAGGCCGCAAGACCCGCAAGGATCTGAAGGTCGGCATCTGCGGCGAACAGGGCGGCGATCCCGCTTCCGTCGAGTTCTGCTACAAGAACGGCCTGACCTACGTCAGTTGCTCGCCGTTCCGCGTGCCCATCGCCCGTCTGGCGGCGGCGCAAGCGGCCTTGAAGGCCAGCAAGAAATAAGCGGCTGCGCTAAGCGATAAGTTAAAACAACCCCGGCGCGTCCGCGCGCCGGGGTTTTTCTTTTGATGAAGAGAAACTCAACCACGAATGAACACGAATAGACACGAATATAATGAAAGCCACTGAATTTCTCTTTTCTTTATTCGTGTCTATTCGTGTTCATTCGTGGTTAAAAAAAATTCTTTGTCGTTAATCCGTGTGAATCTGTGTCCATCTGTGGTTAAATCTCTTTGTTGTTATGCCGCAAAAAACCGAAAAACAATACGTGTTCCTGTTCGGTCCCGGCGCCCGGCACACAGAAGGCGACGCCTCGATGAAGACCATCCTGGGGCTTCGCGGGGCCAATCTGGCGGAGATGGCCCGTCATGGCATGCCGGTGCCGCCGGGCTTTACGATCTCCACCGAAGCATGCAGTTTTTTCACCAAACACAACGGCCAGCTTCCCGATGGCCTCCTGGAGCAAGTAAAAGCCAGTCTGCACAAATTGGAAACGCTGGCGGGCAAAAAATTCGGCGATCCAAAAAATCCGCTGCTGCTGTCCGTCCGCTGCGGCGCCGGGGTGCCGATCCCCGGGCTGATGAACTCCGTTTTGAACGTCGGTTTGAATGAGCAGACCGTCCAGGGGTTCAGCGAGCAGACCCGTAACGCCCGGGCGGGCTGGGATTGTTTCTGCCGGCTCGTCGCCATGTTCGGCGCCACCGTGTTGGGACCGCGCGCGGGACTCGGCCGGCAGGATTTTGAAACCGAACGCTCGAAGCTGAAGGATAAATACGGCGTCACAACTGACTCCGAACTCTCCGCCTCCCATCTGCGCGAACTGTGCGACAACTATAGAAAATTCATCTTCGAAAAAACCGGGGAAGCGTTTCCTCAGGATCCCTTCGAGCAATTGCGCCTGGCCTTGCATGCGGCGTTCGATTCCTGGAATTCGGAGCGCGCCGAGGCCTACCGGAAAACCCATAAAGTCGCCGGCTTGTTCGGCGCCGCGGTGACCGTCAGTTCCATGGTGTTCGGAAATCTGGACGACGAATCCGGCGCCGGCTCCGTGGCCACCCGCGACGGCACAACCGGCGCCAGCAAACCCGTCGGGCTTTATATCGTCAACGCCCAGGGCCGCGACACCGAGGGCCTCGGACAAATGGCCCGAGAGTTCCACGACATGCCGCGCGAGAAAGCGGCGTCCTGGAAAAAAGTCTACGATCAGTTGCTCGAGTGCATGCGCGATCTTGAGCAGCACTACAAGCATCCCCAGGAAATCGAATTCACCGTGGAGAAGGGCCGGCTCTGGCTTCTGCAAACCATTCCCGCCCGTCGCTCGGGGCGTGCGGCCGTGCGGTGGGCCGTAGAAATGGCCACGGGACAAGACGCCTCCACCGGCAAGCCCCTGCCGCGCATGCTGAAGGCCGAAGAGGCCGTCCAAATGGTCAGCGTTTCCGATTTCGAGCAAATGCTTTTTCCGCTATTCGACATCGAGGCCGAGAAAAAGGCCGTCATGATCCAGAGCGGCCAGCCTATCACGCCGGGCGCCGGAGTGGGGCGCCTGGCCTTTTCCGGCGCCAAAATCGACGAGTGGCGGAAGAAGGATAAAAACGAGCAATGCATTCTCGTGATGCACGGCGCGGGCCCATTCGAACGCCGTCATATCGCCGCCGTGCAGGGCGTGCTGCTGGTTGATGGCGGCCCGTTTTCTCCCGTCGTCAGCAGCGCCCGCGCGCTCGGCAAGTGTTGCGTAAAAGCCCATGCCGGCGCCTTGCTGGACGAAAGAGGCCTCAAGCTGAACGGTCATTTCCTGAAAGAGGGCGATAGCGTCAGCCTCAACGGCTTCACGGGCGCGATTTACGAGGGCCAGGTTGCGATCGAGCATAATCCGGTCGTGGCCGCCCTCGTCGATGGGAAAAAAGCCGAGCAAAAACAAATGCTCTACCGTCTGTATAAACAGCTCTCCGCCTGGGCCGACAAATTCCGCACCATCGAGGTGCGCGCCAACGTCGAGGACGAAGGCGATGTAGACGTTGCCGCCCGGTTTGGGGCCGAAGGCATCGGCTTGTGCCGCGTCGGCGCGCTGCTCGAAGCCAGGGATCTTCACAGCTTGCTGCGGGAATATGTTTGGGCCGAGGACGCCTCGGCTCGTCAGAAAACGATGACCCGATTGTTGCCTTTCTTGCGGCAGAGCTTGGAGAATGTGTTCAAGCGAGCTGACCGGATGCCGGTGGGTTTATGCCTTCTGGATCGGCCCCTGGACTCCCTGCTGCGGCTCTCGGGCGGCGATCTGGAAGACATGGCCCGGCGCCTGGGCTTGTCCCTCGAGAAAACCCGCGAGCGGCAGAAAAAACTTCTGCGGGACGCGCTCTTCGACGGCCTCGCGGGCTGCCGGCTCTTGATCATGCATCCCGAACTATGCCGGTTGCAAGTGCACGCCTTGCTCGAGGCCGCCTTCAATCTCGAAAAACGCGGCCTGCGCCTGCAAGTCGAAGTGATGCTGCCGCTGGCCTCCTCGCGTGCGGAATTCGATCGTTGCGCCCTGCTCGTGCGAAAAGCTATGGAAGACCTTCCCAAGGACCGCAAAGTCCGCTCGCGTATTTCCATCGGCGCCGCGATCGCCACCCCACGGGCCGCCCTGACGGCCGATTCCCTGGCCGAATCGGCGGAGTTCTTGAGCTTCGACATGAGTACGCTGACGCGCATCAGCTTTGATTACACCGCCAACGAACTGAACGCCTTCCTGCCTCTCTATCTGAACGAAAAACTGCTGCCCGCCGATCCGTTCCAAAGCCTGGACATCGTGGGCGTCGGCCAGCTCGTTGAACTCGCCGTGCGCAAAGCCCGCGACGTCCAGCCCCATCTTAAGTGCGGCCTCTTCGGCGAGTACGGCGGCGATCCGAACAGCGTCAAATTTTGTCACAAAGCCGGCTTGAACTACATCAGTTGCCCCCCGTACCGAATCCCCATCGCCCGCCTCGCCGCCGCCCAGGCGGTGTTGAAGAAATAAGCGGTGGACGCTCAAAACATCTTGGCCCTTCGATGCATTCATGCCAGCCGCCAACTTAACGAATTTTGGAATCACCGCCTTGAAATCCTGGCCCAGGGGAACCAATCGCTTCGCAAAGCGGCCTAGTCGAAGAATTCTGTCATGCACCCCTTGGACTCGCTTTTTTAATATTGTCTTGTCAGTTGCCCGTTTAACAGCTGAGAAACTTCCGGCAGGCACAAACAAGGAGGCCTGCTTTATGAGGGAAATACTCGGATGGAGATGTTCCTTGTTTACCGATCGGATCTTTGGAAGAGGGGTCATTCCCATCCTGTTGCTGGTCTTATGTTTTTCTTCTCATGCCGCCGATTGCAGCCTCTATCCCATCGCGTTGTCTTCGCAAACCTTGACGGGCGTTCAGCCCGGAACGGTCGTCAACAACATCATGAACGGCAAACAGCCCGGCAACTTT
>MHBK01000057.1 GCA_001804865.1 Lentisphaerae bacterium GWF2_57_35 | reverse complement strand
TGGCAATCACTTTTAGTTACACACCCCATGCCGCCCAGCTTGCCATCCACCATGAAAGATCCAAGCGATTCCGCGCGGTCTGTTGCGGTCGGCGTTTCGGCAAAACCCGCTTTGCCGCCGCCGAACTCCTCGACATAGGCTGCGAGCGTGGCGGACTGTTCGCCTGGATCGCGCCCACGTACTTCATTGCTGAACGCGGCGAAAGAGCCCTGACCACCATTGCCGGGGACTTCGTCCAGTTCAAGGGCCAGAATCCCCGCCGGGCTTTCTTCAAAGGGGCAGGGGAGGCATCCGAAGTCCTTTTCCTCTCCGCCGACAATCCCGACACCATCCTGGGCGAAGGCTACGATGGCGTCATCGTGGACGAGGCCGCCCGGATCGAGGGGCAAGTCTGGCAGCAATACATCCGTCCGGCTCTGGCGGATAGATTGGGCTGGGCTCTGTTCATCACAACGCCCAAAGGTCGGAACTGGTTTTTCGACATCCACACCCGTGGCCACGATCCCACCGAGACCGAATACGCCAGCTTCACATTCCCCAGCAACTCAAACCCCTACTTCCCGCAATCGGAATGGGACGAAGCCAAGCGGACCACCCCCGCGGACATCTTCCGCCAAGAATACGAAGCCGAATTCCTGGAGGACAGCGCCGGCGTCTTCCACAACATCGAACGCTGCCTCATTCACACTGAACACTGTTCACTGATTACTGGTCACTGCCTTATAGGTTGCGACATCGCCAAGCACACCGACTTCACCGTCCTCATTGCCATGGACAGCCGCACCGGCCGCTGCTTCGACATGGATCGCTTCAACCATCTCGACTGGCCGATCCAGAAAGAGCGGATACTCGCTTTCGCCCGCAAGCACAATGGCCGCCTGATCCTCGACGCCACCGGGGCAGGGGACCCGATCTACGACGACCTGATCCGCGTCTATCCCAACATCACGCCCTTCAAGTTCACGAACCACAGCAAAACGGAGTTGATCCAGCGTCTCATCGTCGCCGTCGAACAGGCTCAAATTTCATGGCCTGCGGCATGGGACGTCTTGACCAACGAAATGAAGCGATTCGAGTACGCCATTTCCTCCAACGGCGCCATCACCTACAACGCCCCGTCTGGCTATCACGATGACTGTGTGATTTCGTTGGCGCTGGCAAACAGCCAGCGTGTGACATATCACTACTCCGGAAGCATGTCGCTGCTTTCTCACGGACCCAATTCAAGAGCCTTGAATAGCTCTCGAAGGTCCATTCGGTACTAACCAAAATTTCATCGATTTATGCTGGCCTTTCATCAGTTGATATGCAAAATGCGTTTGGAGTCTGGTTTCATGGGGACTGGTTTCACGGGGAACCTGGACTTTGTTCTTTATGAGTTTTGTTTTGCGTATCTGCGCAGTAATCGTTCTGTATCAAACCCGCAACGTTTGTTCTCTTGGAATGAAACTGCGGAGCACGCCCAATGGGCGCGGCTCCGGGTTTCTTGTGTCCGAGAGTCCGCGTTGCGGCGGTGATACAGACGCATGGGCTTGGACGCCGCGCTCGCCTTTTTTTGCGGAATCAAGTCCTGGGGATTTAGTTGATCAATCAAACAAAGGGGTGAAGGATGAAGCAATCAAGAAGGTTGAGGGTAGGGGTGTTGTTTGCCGCTACATTGAGTTCGTTGGCTGTATTAGCCGCCGCTTCGAAACAGATCGAAAAGCCTCCTGCTCCGGTCGATCCTGTGCGATATCAAGAGATGATGGAGGCCGAGGTCTCCGACATCGGTGACTTGCAGCAGCTTCTCTTGGAAGACTTCGATTTTTACCGAGTCATTACCCCGCCCTTTGGCGACGGTTTTATCCTCAGGCAACCGAGCAGTCCTTTTCTGTTGCCGTTTGCATCATGGAGCGCCCTTCCCGCAGAGTTCGCCCGTCTCCCCTACGAGTACGAGAATTCGATCAAAGTCTATCCCATCACGGTTCGGGTCGATGGGGCTGCTCGGGAAGCCGTCTTTCAATCCACTCTAACCGGCAAGCGGCTCTACGCCTTGCCCTTGGGTTACGATCCGGACGCCCGATTTCGGAATGCCTCCGTGGCGCCTTGTTCCAGTGTGCAAATTTTGGCAAAACTCATTCCAGTAGAGTCAGTTGAGCCTTATCTCTATGTCGCTGACCGGCTCTCCGCTCAAGCCGTAAGTCTCCAAAGCCTGGACGGGGGCATGCAACTGATGCGCTCCGAAGAGGCCGCGACTAATATCGTTTTTGAAGCCTTCTCCCGCCAGACCAACGGGCTTAAAATGATTATAGGCTACCCGGATTCTTTTACAAATCGTTTGGATATATTTACATGCAACGATTTGATGGAAGAAGTCTGGTCGATTGCCATACGCGAACTCTCCACCGAAGGCACCAACGAAATCGCCTGGGTCGATTCCAGCAGCGGGGTCGGCCTGCCGGTGCGACTCTATTGTGCGGCGAACGCCGACCTCGATACCGATCAAGATTCCTACCCAGATATGCGGGAATCCAGGGTGTTTTTGACCAACCCGAACGATCCCAACTCCCGTCCGGTGCGGATATCCGGCTCGATCAGCTATTCCGGAATCGAGACCGGCACGATCTTCATGCTGACCTTGACCGAGGCCGATAGCTGGTCCTTGGCCAAGTCCATCTCGCTTGCTTCTCCGGGTGCCTACACCAACGCCGAAATAGGCAATGACGAGGAGTACTATTTCAAAACCTTCAGAGATGTAAACAACAATTTTATCCGGGAAGTGTGGGAACCCTGGGGACGGTACAGCACCAATGCCCTTTCCGTCACTTCCGACGTATCGGGCATCGACATGACGCTTGAGGACCAGCCGTCCTTGTGGGGCACTCTTCTCTACACCGGCAGCGCCACGGGCAATGTCTACGTGCTGGCCGTGACTTCCTCGAACAGTTGGCAGAGCCCTTATCAAAGTGTGACCTCCTGGGAGCAGGGAGAGGCCAGCCAGACCGGCGGGACGATGTTTTTAAGTTTCCCGATGAACTTCTCGATTACGGAGCTTCCTTCGTCGAATTATTGGATTCGCGCTTTCATCGACGAAAACTACGATGGAGTGTTCAATCTGGGGGTGGAGGCGGCGGGGCAGTATGCGGCCCAGGCCATAGCGCTTAGCAATCGAGTGACGGGCCTTAACTTCACCCTTGCCCAGGATACCGACTCAGACGGGATGCCCGATTGGTGGGAATGGGAACACAACTTCGATCCCACCAACGCGGCAGATGGCTTATTGGACCGCGACAGCGACGAGGCGGCCAACTGGAAAGAGTACCTTTTCAACATCGATCCCAACAATCCGGACAGCGACGGCGACGGCATTCCCGACGGCTGGGAAATTCGTTACGGGCTGACGCCCTCCACGAATGACGCCTCCGGCGACATAGACAGCGACGGCTTAATCAATCTCGACGAGTACAAGCATGGCGCTGACCCGACCAATCCGGATTGCGACAACGACCAGATCAGCGACGGCCCCAATTCGGTGGGTTCTGTGTTTGCCGGACCCGACCCCAATCCATGGACTCCGGCTCCGGGCGATCTCTCCATGCGCTACATCGCCGGCGGCGGCAATCTGATTATCGCGCGGGAAGATTCGCGGGGGAGACCCGTGGTGGCCTGGAAGGGCACGGACGATAGCGGAAAGGCTCAGATATATGTGATGCAGTGGTTTGGCGTGCCCACCGACATGAGTTTGGATAATTGGACGACGCTCTCAGGCCATTGGGAACAGTTTGCGGCCTCTTCCTCTGGCTCGGGCGTTTCGACGGCGAGTAACGGCATCTTCGATTTCGACATGGCGCTGGACGCCAACGGCTATCCCGTGGTGACCTGGACCGAGTACCGGACCTCGGGCGGGCTTTATCTGTTGCGCTGGTCGGGCACGAACTGGACTGCCCAAGGCAATTCGTACGCCAGTTCGATCGCTCCCGTAGCCTGCTACAGCTATACCACGATCCAGAAAAAAAACTGGTATCACACCAACGGCACCGGTGCGACCAACAACTACACCGTCACCAATTTTTTCGATCGATGCGCCGTGGCCGTCGATACGCAAAATCAGCCGGTGGTAACCTCCATCCGCTGGATTTCCCCGAATGCATCCATTCAGGTCCGGCGGTTCAACGGCAGCAGTTGGGTGGGGCTGGGCTCTTCCGCGACAGATAGCGGCATCACCGGCTTGGGCGCCTACTACAGCCCCGGCATCGCCATTGGCCCCGATGGGCGTCCGGTGGTTTCCTACTGGAGCAGTTTCCGTTTCTATGTGAGGAAATGGGACGGCACATCCTCTTGGCCGACGTTGGGCAGCGGGTTGGATTCCGACGACAATAACGGAGGGGCCTGCAACTTGTTTTCGTTGAAGGTCAGTCCGAGCAACAACACCCCGTATTTGGCCTGGTTGCACTTAAACGCGATGGCGCTGACCAATTACATCACCTATCCGCCCCGGCATGGACTTTGGTTAAAGTACTATAATGGCAGTACGTGGCTGGACGTGGGGAAATCCTCCGGGGGCATTGGGCTGCACAAGGACATATCCTCGTACATCAGTTCAAGGAGCCTGTCCTTGTCCTGTCGGGGAACCGGAGAACTCTTCCTGGCATGGGCTCAACTCACAGGGGCCTACTCACAGTATCTATATGCCCGCCGGGCCAACGGCACCAACTGGACGGACTTGGGCAACTCCTACACGGGCACGGGCATCAACTACGACGGGTACGATGTGGGTTCCGTGGCCGGCATTACGGCCTTGGGCTCGCCCGTGGCGCTCTATTCGACCTTGATGAGCGGCAATTCCTTCCAAATGAACGCCCGCCAGTTCATGGCGGACTCGGATAACGACGGGTTGAGCGACCTCTACGAGCAAAGCCTGGGGCTCGATCCGGCCGTTGCAGATTCCGACTTGGACGGATTGACCGACTGGGAGGAATTGGTCCTCTACGGCACGGAGCCGTTGGACGCCGATTCCGACCATGACGGGCTTACCGACGGCGAGGAAGTTTTTGGCACGAGGGGATTCTCCAGCGATCCGCTCTCGACGGACTCGGACGCCGACGGCATCCAGGACAATTGCGACTGGTTCGCCAACTCGCCCGTTGGCGACAACGACGCCGACGGCCTTGCCGACGAACTCGATCCGGACGACGACAACGACGGCTGGTCGGACGATTACGAAATCAATACGTCTTTAACCGATCCGTTGAGTCCGGATACCGACTGCGACGGAATTCCCGATCCCGCTGAAAGCGCATCGGACACCACGCCTCCGGAAATAACCGTTATCGAGCCGGAGGAAGGGGTGAGCCTGTGAGAAAAATTGCCGAATGCCGATTGCCGAATGCCGAATGGAAGAACGGGGAGAAGATGATGAAGAAGGTGAGTTTGTTTTTTGCCGTGGTGATGTTGCTGTCGACGATGATGTCTTGGGCGAGTCCCTGCGAGGAGTGCCAACGGGTTTCGTTGAAGCCCTTGGACCTTTCACGGACCCCGACGCATGAGGAGCTTATTGAGGCTGGGCAGTTGGGCGGCAATCTTTCCCCGACCGCCCCCGAAACCCGGTCCACCGCTTCTGACCGGAAAGCCTTCGGCGAGGCAATGGACGCGTGGAACCGGCACGACTACAGACAAGCCCTGCCGCTTTTGAAGAAGCATATCCGACAATTCCCCGAAAGCCCTTGGAAGGACGAATCCGAACTGCACTTGGGTTGCGAAGCCCGCTTCAATGGGCGCTACACGGAGGCGGAAGAATATTTCAAGGGCATCATCGCCGAGAATGAGCAGGCGGGCCGAAGCCTTATGGACGACAACGAATACTCCGAAGTAGCGAGGAAGGCCCGTCTTCGTATGGCTATGCTGGAGTTCTTGCGCGGTCATTACGACGAGTCGGAGAAGCTTTGGGGAGAGATCATCCAGACCGATCCCGACCGCCGCCGCGTGGATTATGCTCGGAATTGGCTTCGGCGTACCGGGCTCTTCCGCGCCAACGCTCCTGAAACCCGCCGTTGCGCGGTCGAATCCTTGTCCCGCTTCGCCCAGGTTTCCGGCAAGCCGGAGTTAAGCGAATCGTTGCGCGGAGTGATGGCTCATCCCGAGTACGGTTTTAGAGCGAATGAATTAGTTGAGCTGGCGGCCCAAGAGGGCGTTGAGTTGCAAGGCGTCAAAGCAGAAAGCGCGAAAGCCGTCCCGACTCCGTTCATCGCTCATTACCGCTTCGGTCATTTTGTAACCGTGACCGCCAAGGATCGGAAGGGCAATCTGACGGTTTTCGATCCGATTCTTAACCTCGAAACCATGATGACGGCCACGGATTTCGAGAGGGAGTGGAGTGGAATCGCTTTGACCCAAACCGAGAGTCTCAAGCCTTCCTTCTGGTCGAAGCTTCTGGCCTGGGGAAAGAATCCCTTGCAAACTCTGGAGGCCAGCGAGCTTGAGGCATTTGCCGGCGGATGCTGCGGCATCGAGAACGTAAATACCGACGAAGGAAACGGCGAGCCGATGCTGGGCGGCCCTGATTGCGGGGGCTCCGGAATCTGCACATGGGCCTTCAATCCGGTCAGCATGAATATCCTGATGTGGGATACGCCTCTTTGGTATCAGCCTGCCATTGGCCCCTCGGTCGAGTTTTCGATGGCCTATAACCTCATTGACGCGGACAATAATCTGCCTTCCTTCGGCCCCAAATGGTTTTTTAACTATCACAGCTATGCCGTCGAAACGCCGGCCACCAGCAATGGCAGTGTAACCGTCTTTATGCCCGATGGAGGCAACGACGTTTATTCGCCCATCCCTGCCACCAACACCTTCACTTCACCGGCGAGGGTTTTCAATAAACTAACCAAGATCGCCGCGAATCAATACACGCTGGAATTCCCGGATGGAACGGTCTGGCAGTACGGCACCCCCCAGGGCGCGACCAACGTCCAGCAGGCGCTTCTCTCTCGCATCGTGGACACGCACTCCAATGCCGTGACGCTTCTCTATGATGGACAACCCAGCCCGAAGCTCATAGCCGTTGTGGACGCGCTCTCCTACACCTCCCGGATCGATTACGCCGATGGAAAAATCATACAGATTACCGACCCCTTCGGGCGTTCGACGAGCGTCACGTATTCCAACGGCTATGTCTCTACCGTGACCGACATGGGCGGGGTGCAGTCCGTGTATTCGTTCTACGATTCGGGAACTTACCGCGACCGCGTCAAGAGCGTGCGCACGATGGACGGCGAAGTCACGTTCTCCTACACCAACATTTGGAAGCGCGAGCGTATCACGGCCGCCTATGAAGACGGCACGACGGAGGTGCTTTACTATAACGGAGGCGAAGAGTCCGTGCCGGGCATCGGTTGGGCGCCGTTCACCGATTATACCGACCGTAGCGGCAACAAGACCCGCCACCTGCTCAAACTCAATGCCTCCTTCCCGTATCAAGGGGCCATTGACTACGCCCAGAACCCCGACGGCAGCCGGGTCTATTACAAATACAACAGCGCTTTGCAGGCGACCAACATCGTCGATGAACTGGGCAAAAACTGGTCGTATTCCTATAACCCCCAGGGTCGCCTGACCCAAACGATGGCCCCGAATGGCTACCAGACGGCTTTTACCTATATGCCCAACGGCTTCGATCTGGCTATGGCTTCCGAGGCGGGACAGACCGTTATGAGCCTTGGCTATACGGCCCAGCGGGATGTGGCGGCCATCACCAATGCACTTAATCAACCAACCATCTTTTCGTATGACTCCTATGGACGGCTAACCAACGCCACCGACGCGGCGAACATCTCTACCGCCTATGAATACGGCCCCAACTTCTGGCTCGCTCGCATTCTGCGCGCTGGCGTTCCTTTGGCCTCCTACGCCTTCGATGCCCAAGGCCGCGTGACCAACGCGGTTGGGCCCGAAGGGATCAACGCCGCGATGGAGTACGATAGCCTCAATCGGCTGACAGGACTTCGCCTGCCCGGCGAGCAGCCCTACCGTTGGCTCTACGAAACCAACAGCATGAACCTCACGGAGACCGTTGACCGAAGCGGGCGAAAGACCCGCTTCTCCTACAATGAGGTCAACCGTCTCACGAAAGTGACCGCCCACGACTGGAGCTTTACGGGCTTTGAGTATACCGGCGACGGATCGTTGAAGACCCTGACCGATGCGGAAGGAAACCGGACCCGATTCTCCTATGACAATCGAGGCCGCCCGTCCCACAAGACCTACGCCGAGGGCGATGGCGCCCAGGCTTCCTACACCACCAACGGTCTTTTGCAAACCTTCATCTCCGGCAGAAGTTATCGCACGACTTACCGCCATGATAGCGCGGGATTAATAACCAACGTCGTCTTTTCAACCAACAACACCCCGGCAATGAGTTCCCGTTATGATACTCGCAACCGACTAGTTTGGATGGCCGATGGCTGGAGTACCAACAGCTATTTTTACGACGTAGGCAGTCGCCTGACCAACATGCTGGAAGTGCGGGGCGCGTCCACTCAGCAGTGGACTTATGCGTTCGATACTCTCAACCGCCTGACCGGCATGGTTTGGCAGATTACGGGCAACACCAACAAATTCGTGACCTGTTACCAATACGATAACCTCGACCGGGTTACGAACATTCTGTCCATGCCAGGTGCCTTCACTGTGAGCTACGCCAACCAGGGCTTGCAAGTCGCCCAGGTCACTTTTCCCAACGGACAGAACGTTACCCGAAGCTATGATTTGTTGGGAAGGCTCACCAACCTCACCCATGCGGGTGGAGCTTGGAGTTATGAATTTGACAACCGCGATCAAATCGTCCGTTGTGTGGACCCGTCAAATAGCGTCTTTTCCTATAAGCATGACGACCAGGGACAACTCATCGAGGTCACAGGTCTCAATGGAACTAATGTCCTCTCCCAATACCCGCAACGCTTTACCTATGACCGAGTCGGCAATCGTACCCAATACACTGAAGGCAAGCAGCAGCGGAGCTACACCTATAACAAGAACAACGAACTCGTTAAATACGAGCGCCCCAAGAGCACGACGATTCGCGGCTACATTAACGAACCCTCAGCGGTAGCCGTTAAAAGCAACACGGCCACGAACTGGATTCCCGCTGTGACGCGCTTCATCAGCGCCACGCAACTCTACTACGAGGCCTCCGTCGCCATCACCAACTGGGGGACCAACAACTACGTGTGGGTACGGGCGACCGATACCGCCGGCAACGTTTCGACCAGCCGCGTTCGGGTGACGAGCTACTGGAGTTCATCGACCTTCTATTCCGATGCCGACGGCAACCAAACCCGAACCTTTACAGCCACCAACACTTTCGATGCCTTGAATCGCATCATCCGTGTTCAGGACGCCAGTGGCTACAGCATCATGAAGTACGATGCCGCTTCCCGGCTTCGGGAGGCAGCTGAATACACCAGCGGAGGGGCGCTTATCAGCCTCGTGCGCTATGTCTGGCAAGGCTGGATGCCCTTTGCAGAACTCGATTCGCTCAATCGGCCCATCCGTTTCTTTGTGTGGGGACCCGACCGTTCGGGGGCAATCGGAGGAGCCGGAGGTATAGGCGGCGTTTTGGCTTCATGGCATACCAATGGGGTCAGCTATTACTATCGTCAGGACGGCTTAGGCAACGTGACCGAGGTCGTGCAGACCAATGGAGCGGTCGTACGGAGTTTGCGGTACTCACCGTTTGGGAACGTAATTACCAACAACGGAAGCTATGCGCAGCTTTTGGCGTTTCAAAGTAAGATTTTCCATTCGAGAGCAGCCGCCAGCTATTTTGGCTTTAGATTCTATTCGTCTTCTCTAGGGAGGTGGTTGTCAAGAGAGCCTTTGGGTGAAGACGAGAGCGTTGACCTTTTCATGTATGTCAACAATTCACCACTGAAATACATGGATCCAGATGGCAGTGTTGCCGAGAGTCTATGGGATGCAGCGAATGTGGGTATGGGTGCTGTCTCTCTTGGCGCAAATGCTGCGGCTGGGAATTGGGGCGGTGCGGCACTCGACGCCGTTGGGGTAGTTTATGACTCAATAGCTACTGGTGTTCCCGTGTTGCCTGGTGGAGCGGGAACACTTATTAAGATTTATCGCGGCTCAAAGCTTGCTCGAAATCTTGCCAAGGCAGGGAAACCCGTCGAGAAGGGAGTTGAAGCTTGCCATCATATTGTTGCACGAACTGCTGGAAAGGCCGATGAAGCACGAGCAGCTTTAAAGAAATTTAATATAGATATTGATGCTGCTGAAAATGGTGTTGGATTATCTAAGGATATCCACGGCAAACTGCACACAGACAAATACTACGAAGCGATAAACGAGGCGTCTAAGCAGTGGAAGACAAAGGAACAGGCGATTGAAGGCTTGCAGGAAATAGGCAACAGTCTCAAATAGGGATAGGTGCGACTCCATGATGAAACATGTATGGAAATATGTTACTTCCTGTGAAAAGGACCTGGTCCTGCGGACTGAGCTTTCGTATTTCGACAATCATTTTGTCGGATTATCCATGCGCGAACAGTGGAACCCTCCCCCGTTAAGAATTGTTGGGAAGAGCAAGCGCATCCGTGATTTCGTCTCATGGATGCGGGCTGCTCCGGTGGTCTCCCAACGCGCACAGGATGTGCTCTTTCCATTAATTGGCCCATATGTTGAGTTCTTGCCCCTCATTGAGATACGGCGAAAGAGCTTCTTTGCAATCAATGTGCTTAACATTGTGGATTGTCTCGATAAGGAACGGTCGGTAATCCATTATGCAACAGATGATCCTCAGCATATCCTCAGCATCCCGGTTTATGTCTTCCGAGAATCCGCGATTCCAAAGTCTCCTTTGTTCAAGATACCTGAAGATACCGGATCTGTATTTGTCACACAGCCCTTTGTTGATACCGTTATTAAGCATGCACTTTGGGGAATAGGCTTCGCAGATCCAACCGCGAATCAATGGGGCAAGTTTGCAAGAGGTGAGTCATTGAATGTGGTGCCGGGAGTACCTGATTGAGTCAAGGGGCGTGTAATGAAAACCTCCAAGCCAGGTGGATCAGATTTTTATAATCCCGTTGCAAAGGAGAATAGACATGAGATTAATAGTTGCTATGCGGATATTTCTTTTAAGTGTGATTATATCGACTACCATAATAGCTGAAACATCGACAACAAATGATAATCCTAAGATAGCCTCCGCAAAAGATGTGTTTAACCAGTACGTCACACTCAGTAACTCTTTTGATGCATCTGTTATTGACTTATATTCAGACAACGCCTTCATCCAAAATACGCGCATATATCCAGACGGCAGACGGCGTGCTTTGACAATGTCCGCTCAGAAGTACAAACAACTAATTCGGTGCTCCATGCCGTTGGCGAAGCAGCGAGGAGACACTGATACATATCGTGACGTTAGTTATGCCGTTGAAAACGGCAACGTGAGGATCAAAGCGATTCGACATAATAATATGAAAGACTACGACAGCCCCATTTCTATTCTTGTGGCTGAATCAGGGGTTAGGAAATGGTTAATTGTCGAAGAAATCACTGAGTCAAAACCATAGAGGCATCAAACCGGCGCTCCCTGTTTACGTTTTACCCAGGGGCAAATAAAACTGATCGAGACTTTCCATGCCAATGAACGGTTGATCGTGGTAGGGGTTTGGTGGTTACTATTGTTGTAATGCTTTTGACCCGGCTCAAATTGTTCCTTAATCGTATCCCCTCATGAAAAACTCAGACCGCCAGTATTGGAAAATCATAGCCGACGAGATCGTCAAAGCCGGCTATACATATGGCGTTTCCAGAGAGATGGTTGGCAACAGTTTGCATTATGTCGTTGATGCGCGCAATGGCGATGGTCACCGGTTCGTGGTCCATTCCGATACTAAATTGGGGGCATTTCTGGCGCTTCAAAAGAGTCTGTCAACTCATGATGCCTGATGCCGCCCCTATTATGGGTAAGTTTGCAGAAACCCGGATTTGTGCATGAAGAACCTGTTAAATACGACCCTTCTGATATCCAAGCAGAAGATCATTTTGCGAGTGTTTTGAGTATTTATCTCATCGTATAACCATAGAAATGGTTCCTGTTTAAATGAGGTTGCTTCCCAGGCTCAACCCTGCCACTTTGTTGTTTACTGCTGCTTTTGGCCGTGAGGTGAAAATGTATTTGGCCGGCGGGTAAAGAAGACTTTGGGAGACCAAGACGATGAGCATGCAATTCCGCCCCGGTTTTTTGGGGAGGCTGTTTTCAGGGGATTGGCTGGCATTGCTTGAAAACGATGTGATTACGGTAAAGAAGGGGAATAAGCCGTATAAGCAGCCACTTATATTCATTCGGAAGGTAACGATCCGAAATGGCCTGATTTGGTCATCTGTGGACATCGCAGCCAACAACGAATCAATCTCTGTTGGCGGGCTTTACCGAGGGAACGCCACCCATTTTCGGCACGTGCTTGAAACAAGTGTGTCCAATTCGATTGCTCACTGGATCGAATCAAAGAGCTCTACGCTCAAGTTGGCAATGGCCGATTTGACTGAATTCTATGCGCGTCAGCGATACCTATCCCATCGGGATGCTTTGGTGTGGACAGCAAGCCTGAATAATAAATTGCCGGAGCTTAACGCCATTTTAGAGGGCCATGCCCATCCACTATACGACCGGGCCTTGATTGATGCAGAAATGCAAGCCAGCCTTGTCCGACTATCCGACCTTTTACTTGGGCCACGAAATGAACTCAAGCGTCGCAACGAGGATTTCGTTATCCAACAGATGACGAGCCTGCGCTCATTCTTCCAGAGTGTCGAAGGCCAGCCGTTGACAGAAGAGCAGCAACGAGCCTCTATCGTTTTTGAGGATTGCAACTTGCTGGTAGCCGCCGCGGGATCGGGAAAAAGTTCCACTATCGTAGCGAAAATTGGCTACGCATTGAGGACCGGACTTTATCGACCCGATGAGATATTGGCCATTGCCTTCAATCGAAAAGCCGCAGAAGAATTGGACGAACGGATTCCGGCTCGTTTGGCTCAGCATGTTGTTGATTCGCATGGCGTCACATCTCGGACATTCCACAAGTTGGGCCTGGAGATCATTACCAAGGTTGAAGGAAAGCGGCCGCTTCTTGCCCCTTGGGCCAATGAATCCCGAGAACAGGAAAACAAGGTCATACAGGAAATCATTGCGGAGCTTGCTGCATCCGACAGTCAATTTCTTGAGAACTGGATGCTATTTCAGGCGGTCTATTCCCAGCCGTATACCGACATTTTCCGGTTTAAGACCCTAGAGGAGTACGAGGCTTATCTACTCCAGGTTAGCCGGGAACGGAATGGGCGCAGAGGCATTTTTACCATCAATGGCGAATCGGTTAAATCCATGGAAGAAGTTGCCATTGCCAACTGGCTTTACATAAACAGCGTCTCCTATGAGTATGAGAGAGTCTATGAATTCCCAACGGTTGATCAGGAGCATCGGCAATATCAGCCGGATTTCTATTATCCAGGCCTTAACCTCTATCATGAGCATTTTGCCCTCGACGAGAACGGAAAGCCGCCGCACTTTTTCAAGGGATATGAAGACGGGGTTCGTTGGAAGCGGGCGCTTCATGCCGAGCGCCAAACCGCCCTAATAGAGACGACCAGTGCCTTGTATAGAAAAGGGATGCTTTTTGACTGCCTCAAAGCCGAATTAGGGAAGAGAGGCCAGCAATTTCAGTTGCGATCAAGGGAGGAAATAGAAGCCCGTCTGAAGGAATACAAGCTGGCCTCAAGCACGCACATATTGATTCGCTCCTTTCTGACCCATTGCAAATCCCGTGGGCAAAATCCGGCTTCCTTGGTCTCAAAGATTGCAGCTCATCGCGATCCCCCAAGGGCCGCGTGTTTTCTGGGGCTTATGGAGTCCATTTACAAAGCCTACCAAGACAAACTCGCGGCTGATAAATGCATAGACTTTGAGGACATGATCCATGTTGCCGCCCGTTATGTCCGTGAAGGGCGATACATCCATTCCTATCGGCTGATCTTGGTCGATGAGTTTCAGGATATTTCACTGGGGAGGGCTGGGTTGGTCAAAGCATTACTCGATCATAATCCGGATTGCCAGCTATTCTCGGTAGGGGATGACTGGCAGTCCATTTACCGATTTGCCGGTTCTGATATCAGTATTATGACTCACTTCGAAAATCACTTCGGCGTGACGGCGAAAAATTTTCTGACGAATACTTTCCGCTCGACCCAAGGGATTGTGGATGTGGCCTCATCCTTCGTTCAAGCCAATCCGGTTCAGTTGAAGAAGAGCGTAAAGGCTCTCAACGAGGCTACAGAGGCGACGGTGCAGGTTCTTGAATACGT
Organism: Lentisphaerae bacterium GWF2_57_35; assembly: GCA_001804865.1. Lineage (GTDB taxonomy): Bacteria > Verrucomicrobiota > Kiritimatiellia > CAIQIC01 > GWF2-57-35 > GWF2-57-35. The sequence goes on along the minus strand of MHBK01000057.1, from coordinate 109,669 downwards.
CGAGGACAAAGAGGCTGAGTTCCTTATTGAAGACGAACTCTGGGCCTTGTCGAAGATAGCTGTTGCCGAGAAGAAAATCCTTCGGGTCTACTTGCTTGGGCGGTACAAGCATCTCTGCCCCGAGGTGTATCGTGATTGGACCGCCCAATTCAGTGAGACTTTGAAAATCGAATATTCCACGGTTCATAGCGCCAAAGGGATGGAGGCCGATTACGTCTTCTTGCTGGCCGTCAACGGTGGATCTTTTTCCTTCCCGAGCACCATCACGGATGATCCCTTGCTCGATCTTGTGCTCCCCGACGCGGAACCCTTTGAATTTGCCGAAGAGAGGCGCCTTTTCTATGTCGGGCTCACCCGCGCCAAATTCTGTACCTATGTTCTCTCAAAGAAGGCTTGTCCCTCGCCGTTCGTGAAAGAACTCTTTACGTGCAGTAAAAACGGAACAGTGATCAAAAAGGGGATGTGTCCTCGTTGTGGAACGGGAATGATGCGCTTGAAAACTGGACGCAACGGGCGATTCATTGGTTGCTCGAATTTCGGAAGCCTTGGATGCAAAGAAACATGGGCACTGGCTTAGCCCAACGAACACAATACGTATCGATGGTCGCCCCAGGTGAGCGCTAAAACGCATGAACAATTGTAGTTGGAGTTTCTGGCCGTTCTTAACGCGTGCGCAGGTATTCGCGGTCTTTCCAGCCTTGTTATAAACCTTGACAAAACGAGCGCTCTTTTGTAAGGTGCCATTGCGTTTGGTTTAAGCCTCGGATTAATTACCCGGTGCTTTTTTGGCGGCTTCGTGGAGCCTTTGGCTTTGCGGGCCGTTTTTATGCCTGCAAGCCGCGAAAGGCTTGATGCTGGCAAAGAAACAATCCTGGCGAGACTTCTATAATCCGATTCGGGGCCTTACGATGGCCCGGCTCATTTCCATGGAAGATCAGGCGGAGCGGGGGCAGTATGCAGACCTCCAGTGGTTCTACTACTTCATGGAGAAGTCCGATGTAACCATCATGTCGGCGATTGCCCGTAGGCTGTCGTTTCTCGATTCCCTCGACTGGGAAATCCGCATAGCGGAGAACGCCGATCCAGTATTGGGTCAGGAACAGTCCGATTTTTTGCGTTATGCGTATGACCGCATCGCCAACTTCAAACAGGCGACACACTTTCTGGCGCTTGCGCTCTTTCGCGGATTCTCCCATGTGGAGAAGGTCTATACCGGTTACGGGGATCTGATCTCCCGGCTGGAGCCGATTGAGCCGTGGTTCTGGATCAAGAAAGGCATGTTTGGGGAATGGCGATTCAATGCCGACAGCCGGTCTTCGGAACTCCAAGGCCAGGTGATTGAGCGGCATAATTTTTGCATCCTGGAATCCGGGCCTTTGCATCGGGCCATCGGACGACACTTCTTCAGCAAACAATTGGCGATGGCCGATTGGGATGTGGCTCTGGAAACCAGCGCCAATCCTTCGATCTTCTTTGTCGGACCGCCGGGGACCACGCCCGAAAAGGAACTCGAATACAAGAGCGTGGCCGAGCAACTTGCCTCCAATGGACGCGGGTATCTGCCCAATGGCACCGAGGTAAAGACGGTGGACCCCGCCCAGCGCTCCCGGATGCCGTTTCAGGATCGGATCAGCTATTGCGACCAGCAGATTGTCATGGCGGCCACCGGCGGACTTCTCACCATGCTGACCGAGTCCGGCAGTGGGACGCTGGCCGGCGGGGCGCATTCGGATAGTCTGTTGGCCTTGGCCAAGAGCGACGCAGCCCGGCTTTCCGAGGTGTATCAGCGGGATCTCGACAACGAATGGCTCAACACCTTCTTTCCGCACCAGCCGCATGTCGCGTACTTCAGCTTCGAGATTCCGCAGAAGGAAGACGTGAACGCCCTGCTGGCCAGCGTGGGCAATCTCTCGTGGGCCGGGTATCGCGTCGACATGGCCCAGCTTGAGGAAAAGACCGGTTTGAAACTTAACGAAATTCCCGTACCTGGAGGCAACTAATGAAAATTCTCTGTAATCGCATCGCTTTCACTCGCGCCATCGCCAATGTAGCAGGGCCCGCCCTCGGTGGTCCCATGCAAGACGATCAACGCAAGGCCATGTTTGCCAAGATGAGTCGCGGAGGCGGGAGTGGTTCTCGTGGCGGAGGTGGGCGCAGTTCCGGCGGCAATGACCGGAAAGTAGCTGGCGGCATGGTGGTGGCCAAAGCGCCTATTGCGAGTGCTCCGGTTCATGGCTCCATTCAGGTTCCGTCCGTTCCCGTGTTTCGCAAGCCCAACCCTGATCCGAATTGGGGACCCAAGGACGGTCGGGGAAACACGATCAAGCCGCCGGAAGGCAGTCACTGGGAGACGCGCGATGGGACGAATTTCTACCCGGTTCCCGATGACCCCAGACTCATTGTGCATCCGATGTCAGGCGGTCTTGATGTCTCAGCCAAAACGGCCTCTGCACAAGCTCAAGAAGCCGTTCCTGCTCGTACCGTGGATTCGACCGGAAGAGTCTCGTTGCCGATGAGCGGGCCGATTACTTCAGAACAAATGACGAGCGAGGGCGGGCTGGCTTTCAAGCAAAACGCCGCGCCGGTTGATCCCGCACGTTTTGATCTTCACGCTTCGGATGTTTTTGCAGGCGAATACAAAAGCACATCCAGTTTGCCTGGCATGTCGGACTACGCGAATAGCGCCGTCGATGCGATCAATCAAAACTGGGAGTATCCCAAGCAGGCCAAGAAATACTTCATCGATTTGTTGAAGCATTACGGCAACCCCACGGATGCTCAAGTTCGCAGGGCCTTGCAACTGACCGAAGATGCTTACGATATCAACAGCGGTCCAGGCATTCGGACGTTTAGCCTTGGAAAGACCGCGCACGTGGATATCCCGGCCCTTGTGAAACAATTCCGCTTCGGGACGCTTCCGGCCCCCAAGAAATTTAGTGACTTCGGTCCGAATGGCTAAGGAGATTCCATGCATGTATTATTGACCAATAGTTTCGAGCTTCCCCCCGACAACTGGTACCAGATTTCGAGCTTGGGGGAGTTCAAGCACAACCCGACCGGGTTCTTGCAGATCATCGACGAGGAGAGTTGCCGGGCGATGGTGGAGCGATTCAACGCGGAATCCGGCCAGCCCAACTTTCCCGGCATCCTGATCGACTTCGATCACTTCTCCCTCGATCACGACAAGCCCAGCGAGGCGGCCGGCTGGATCGCGGCCTTGCAGCAAAGGCCGGACGGGCTGTGGGCGCAAATCCGTTGGACGGACAAGGGCGAGGAAGCGGTTCGGGGCGGACGGTATCGCTTCATCTCGCCGGTGTTCCGGCAGGATGAGTGCCTGAATCTGGGCAACAACCGCATCAAGCCTCAGCACCTGGTCAATGCGGCGGTGACCAACGATCCGAACATCTCCGGCATGGTGCCGCTCTCGAATAAGAAGGCTGATCCGCCGGTGCAAGTGCCGAGGGCTATATCCATGAAGCCGGCGGACCGATTCCTGTTCAATCGGGCCTTGGCGCTCATCGCCAATGGAGGGCGGTCGGTCTCTCAGATGGAAGACGACCAGCGCAAGGCCGTCTTTGCCCGCATGCGGGGCGGTGGTGGAGGCGGTGGCGGTTATCGCAACGGCGACGCGGGTGAAGTGCCCGGCGAATGGTCCGGGCCGGATTACAGCAGCTCGCGCAACACCGAGGCCCGTGTCGAGGCGTTGCAGAAAGAGCGCAAGGAAATCGAGTCGAAGGCTCCCGGCGAGCCCCCGGTGCGAACGTTCGATAAGATCAATACTCGAGAGCTGGAGCGGCAGTTGCTCAAGGAGGGGGCGAGCTTTGCCGACATCAAAAAGCGGGTCGCCGCCGCCGAGGAGCACAACAAGGCCGTGCAGCGGGATCTGCACAGGATCAAAGCATCGATCAAAGCCAAGTACAAGGACCCCAACAAGCAGAAGGCCGCGCTCGATGCGTATCTCGACAAGATCGCCGAGCAGAACAGCCGGGCGCTTTCGGATTACGCGCAGAAGAAAGCCGTCCATGACGATAGACTCTCCGAAGTCGATCGGCAGATCGACGAAGAGCGCATTCGGCAGGGCGAGGCCAAGGCGCAGGAAGAGCAACGGCATTACAATGACGACGTGAAGGTTCAGGAGCAGCAGCGGCAACAGGCCATTCGCGACCAGGTCGCCGCCGACAAGACCCGGATGGCGCAGCAGAAGAAGCAGGAAGCCCAGCAGCAAAAGGAGGCATCGCCGGAATACCAGCTCCAAAAGGAAAAGGCCCATGTGCAAAGCTTGAAGTCGCTTTGGCAGAATGCCGCCAATGGCGACGAGCAAAGCGTGCTGCGAGACCTTCGCAAGCTGGGGGTCGACCCGGCCCAGGTGGATATGCCGGCTTTTATCAAGGAGGCTTCGTCCGTGGGCGTGGTGGGCCGCGACGCCAGTTATCAGCAACGCCAGCGAGCGCGGCAGGACAAGGCCAATGCCTATAATCGGCCCATCCCGACCGTCGATGGCGAATCGCTGCAGGTCGTGCCCCGGAGCACACTCTACGCAGCCACCAAGCCTTCGACATCGAAGAACGAAATCACCGAAAATACTCCGGTCCAGGCCAAGGAAGTCGAATCCTTTCAGCGATACCAAAAGGAATACGACGAGATAAAAGCCTCCAATCAACGGGGGGCGATGGCCGACTGGCAGGCCAAGAAAGAAATCCAAACCGCGTGGGATCGGCATCAACGGAGGATCGGAAATGAAGTACGTCCTGAAAAATAGAACGCCCATGTCGCAGATGGACGATGACCAACGCAAGGCGGCGTTTGCCCATATGCGGGGCGGTGGCGGCAGGGGTGGTTCGTCTGGCCGTTCGGCCAACCAGGGCGCTACATCCTCGTCGTCATCTGCCACGTCGGGCGATCGCATCCGGGATCAATGGGAACAGCGTGAGGCCCAGCGTCGTGCCCAGCAGAGCGGGTGGGAGAATGCCGCCGAGGATATCCGGGATTTCTTCGGCGGGTTTCATGATCCCTTGAGCGCGGATGATTACTCCACGCTGGCCGCTGCCATGCCGGGCGTTGGAATCGCTGTTCCGGCGGGGGGCAAGGTTGTAGGTGTAGCCGGGAAGCTGTCTCCCGCCATGAGCAAGATGTTGAAATCATTGCTCACCACGCTGGTGAGTGGCGGTGCCGCCTACGGCATCGGCGAGTATCGGGATCGTAATCCTACCCTCGATCCGAGAGTCGATCATTATCTGGCTCTGGGCGAAGATGCGGCAAAGACCATCGCCGCCTTATCAGGCATCTCAGCGGCCAAGCGCGGTATAGGCAAGATCCCCGGCATGGACAAGGTGGGGACTTTCTTCGGATCGCTGGGCGATAAGATGAGCGCACTTGAAAAAGCGGCGATGAATAAGTTGCCCGGCGTTGTTCGCACTCCGTTAAGCTGGTTGGGGAGAGCCTACGATGTCGTGGCCGGATTCACCGGATCGGAAATCAAAGCCATTCCGGAGGCGTTGAAGGCCCCCGCCAGACTGCGGTACGCAAAAGATTTGGCTGAGCGAAGCGCTGAATATTCGAAGCGTCAAGCGATGGCCTTAGGAGAGGTCGATTCCTTCAAAATCATCGCTGGCGCCTCGGTGGAAAATCCAGCGAAGGCGGCGAAGTATTTGGCTGAAGTCCCTCTTCGGGAAGCCGGAGCTAAAATCCTTGGCGAAAAGGCGACGAAGCTTGCCGCTAAAGCTGACCAGACGAAATCCAAAGCCCTGATGGATTTGGCAAAAGCCGCCTATGTAGTCGGGGGCATTGCCGCTGTCGAGGGGGCTGAACAAGGGATCAAAGAAAACTATCGCAAGTCGATGGAAAAGTCGTTTGCGGAGAGTAAGCCCTATCTCCTTGTGCCAGATTCCGACCTTACGGCAACGCCGTTATTGAAGGCCGCGATGTTCACCGTGGGCACGTTGGGCAATCCGGTCGAGAAGCAGACCCGCGACTATGTCGGAGGCAAGTGGACCAAAGACTTGGCCGAACGGGCGTATCAGGAGTACCAGTACGACAAGATCGAAGCCGCGCGCAAAGCGGGCACGATTTCAACCTCAACGGCGGCACAGATGCAAATTGAGCGAGCCAAGCACAAGCCTTTCAACATGAGCGGAAAGGCCCTGTACAGCTTCACGCCGGCGGTGGCCGGGTTCACCAAGTTCGCCGCAACTCAAGTGGCGAAGGCCGTAAAGTACCAAGACTCTTCCGAGGTAAAGAAGCTCTACAACCCTCAGCATGTCGCTGGGGTGGGGCTGATGGCGTATGGCAACACAGTTGGCTCGAAACTGCCGTCCTCCATCCCTGTGGCATGGAATGCTGCCCTGGCGGCGCAAGGCGTTATCCAGGCGGAAAAGAAGGGGCCGAAGAACATCCGAGGCAAGGTCTACAAGCCTTTGAAAATTCAAGGCGAGTAGATATTCCTTGACAAACCGCTTATTATTTGATACTCAGGAGACCGTCGTAACAACTGAATAAACAAGAGGCAACGGCGCGGACTAATTACCCGCGACGTACTTCAGAGAAGGCGGCAATCGTGGTGCCACGACACCAGGTTGCCGCCTTTTCTTTTGCCCAGGAGAACAACACATGGCAGAACAACCCGCAACGGCCCCTGAGGCAGTAGACATTGGCCAAGTAAAGTCGATGCTCAACCTGCCCGAGACGGCCCAGGACATCGAAGTCATTACCAAGCTGATCGAACTCATCGCCGGCCTTCAGCAAAAATACGACGCGCTCCTTTCGGATGCCGTCGAACTCGAAGACACCGTCGCCAACCGCGACCTGCAGGACTTCGAGGACATGATCACCCCCGAGAGCCAGGTCTTCTGGAAAGAGCAGCTTCTGAGAAATCGGGACGGGGCCATCAACATTCTGGTCGAACTGAGGAATGCCAAGGCTGTCACGCCGGCGGCTCCGGCCAAGGAGCCCGAGCCGGAGAAGCGTCCGCTGTTTCGAAATCGACTGATCAATCCCGTGCGGACGATGTCCGAGCTTGCCGAGGAAGCCCCGGCGCTCAGCACCCAGCGGGCGGTGAAGATTCGCAACCGGGCGCAGGAGATTCGTACGCAGGAAAAGATTCCGTATGCCCTGGCGTTCACCCGGGCGGAAAAGGAGATCGAATAATGAGTCAGACCAATGTTTTGCAAGGGGATTTCCCCGTAGTGGCCGGTGAAGACCTGACCGGCAAAGAGGACCTGCTGGTCAAGCTGGTCAACGACGCCGGTACGCTCAAGGCGCGGTTGCCCGCGGCCAATGGCGACTATGCCTTCTTCGTTCTGATCGAAGGCAACGCGGCGGACAAGAATGCCGCTGTGCGTCCGCTGGAGCCGAAACGAAACCTTCGCCTTCGTCTCAAGGGCGCCTGCAATCCCGGCGATGTCCTCGTCCTGGCCGACGTGGCCACGGCGGCGGATAAGGGGAAGGTCCGGGTCTTGCCGGCGACGGCCGGAACCTATCGAGGGCTGGCCATCGCAGAAGAAGTGGGCGTCGACGGCCAGTTGGTTCGGTGCCGCCCGGCCATGATCGGAAACATCACTGTTTAGTAATCCAAGGAGAACAAAATGAGTCGTCTTTCATCCATCAGTAACGATGCCGTCCTGAAAGAGTTCGCGCAAGGCGTTGCCCAAGACGCCGTCATGCCGGTGGCCGATTTCCTGGCCCCGACTGTGGCGGTTTCGAAGTCCGTCGGCCGCTACAAGAAGTACACCGAGAAGAATCGTTTCCACATTCCCGACACGTTGCGCACCCTGGGCGGTCGCGCGACGGAACTGAAATTCGAAGTCGCGGACGAAACCTACAACTGCGAGCCGCACGCCCTGGATTATCCGGTGGATAATCTGGAGCAGCTTGAGGCTGACGGAGTCATGAACATGCTTCGTGAAGGCGCGGTGGCCATCGCGCAGGTGGCGGCGCTCTCTCACGAGAAGCGCGTCATCGACGCGGCCCTGGGGGCGGTCGGCGCGGGCACGAACAAGATCTGGAATGCGGCTTCCGATCCGGTCGCGGATGTCGATGCCGAGATCTTGAACGTGATCAAGGCTTGCGCCTTCGGTTCGGTAATGGGCGTCGGTGTCTTGTTCGGAGCGGCCGCGTGGAACGTCTTCAAGAACGCGGCTTCCGTTCGCGGGCGCTTTGTGGTCGGCTCGGGCGGCAAGTCCGGTGTGGGACTGGCAGTCCCCACCGAGCAATCCGCCAATCAGTTGTTTATCGGCTCTCCGGAGGTCCGGACCTCGTACATGGTCTATGACGCCCAGCCCGAGGGCAAGGCGGCGGCCTACAGCTTCCTGTTGGATGCCTCCGTGCTGATCTTTACGCGCATGGCCCAGCCGTCGCGGTTGGATCCGAGCTTCATGAAGACGTTTCGTCTCATGAACAACTACATGGTGCCGAGTTCCTACATGCGGGACGACGGCCGTGTGGAAGTGGCGAAGTTCGATTGGTCGGAGGATGTGAAGGTGACCAACAGCGCCGCCGCGGTTCGGTTGAACATTTCCGCGTCGTAAGCAGATAGGAGGACCGCCATGCAGTGGGTTGCGTTCGATACGAGCTTGCTCATGGCGGACTTCCCGACCGATTTGAGGCCTCTTTTCGAAGCCTGGGTCAACCAGTTTCCGGAGAAGGCGGGGCGGCTGGCCCAGATCATCGATCGCATTCGTTCCGAGTTTCGAGACGCGATTTTAACCAACCCGGAAAACACGCTTGTCTCGGATGAAATCGCCCTCCCGGAGAGTTGTATCCGAAGCGCGGAGACGATGGTGTTCTACAACCTGATGATGGAGATGGGGCTCTCGATCAAGGATGAAGCCCAGGAGAGCATGACCCGAGCGGAGATCTTTCTTCGACAGATCAGTTACAAGCATTTCCGGACCTCGGGGGGTTCCGCCGATGAGCGTGCCCCTCATTATACGGTTCCGGATTCAACCAAGGAACGGGCGTTATCATGAAGCTATGGCCTTTCATTCTTCCAGTGTTTTTTTGCATGGGGTGTCATGCCGGGTGGGTCGAAAATGACAGTTGGTACAAATACGAGTCCGATCCGGTGGCCCTCACTTCCTGTGTCCTGCGCACGGGCAGCGTGATGAATGGGGATTTGACCCTGAACTTCAAGCCGTGGGGAACCCGCACTTTTTCCCTCACTCGCACCAATGTGGCCAACCTGGAGTTGGGTCTTGAATACTGGGTGGGGCTCGATCCCTTCCTACGACCCACGCTTACGTTGCAAGCCGGCCGGATGGATACCTCAAATCGCCAATCGGTGACAAACATTATCACGTACGGTGTGGATGAAGTGATGGAGACGCTCTCCGGCACGCTTTACCTGAATGGGTTGATCTTGCGCGACGGCGTTTACCGAGGCAATGGGGCAGGGCTGTCCAATCTGGTAGAGCGCGATCCGTACTGGGAAGCCGCTCGAACTGGCGGCACGACCTTTGGCGGCGAAGTGCATCTGCCGATGCTCACGGTAACCGACAGCGGTATTCGCCGCAGCACGGGCAATGCGACTCTTTCCTTGATGGGAGGGGATGCCTGGAACACCGGCGCCATGCTGGAGCTAGGCGGCGATGGGCTTGCCGGTAGCGACGTTCAGAACGGCGGCGGTCAAATCCTTTTGAAAGACAACACCTCCCGTTTCCGCATTCGCGACCGGGAAGGCTGGTCCGACATCGCGGATTTCCGGGGCGATGGATCGAGTTACTTCGACGGCCCTCTGACCGTGCGGTCGGATTTGATCGTCGCCAACGGAGGCCGCGTTGTCGTGGCTGGAAAGACCCTTCAACCCAAGGCCTACACGGCCAAGGGCACCATTGCGCTCTATAGCACGATCCCAACAAATGGCATTGCGGGCGTGACGCTCGCGGATATGCCTCCGTGGGCCAAAACGGTGACCCGGGTGAGCGGTCGATTGGGGTTTGCAACCAACTATCCTCAGGATGCTGTGACCAATATCCATTTTCATATGGGGCAGTACCTGTTTAATAGCCCGCTCACGCTGACCAACCAGCAGTACATTTTCTCGCTTCAGACCAACCATGATGCCGGAGTTCTTACGGGGATTCTCTCCGCCACGCCTTTGCGGCAATACGTCTTCGATGTGCCGGCCTCCATCACGCTTTCCAACTACCTCAATATGAGTTGGTATGGCTATTTCCATAACGCTTCGAGCAACGCGGTTCTGCCCATGGGCGGCTACTACTGGGAATACTGGATCGAGATGACGGAGTAAAACCCATGCAAGATTTCATCACCACCGCAGAGTGCAGCGAGAACACCGGCAAGATTCTCGAAAAGCTCGAGTCCATCGAAAAGCGGCTCTTTCGCGACAACGGAACGATTTCCATCCAGACCCGCATCGACCGGCATGAGCAGGTGATCCGGGCCTTGCTCTGGGCCGTGTCGGTGGTGGGTGGCGCCATTTTGGTGTCCGCGGTGTCCGTCGTCGTGATGTTGGTTCGCTACGTTTTAACCCATGGAGGATGAATGAAGAAGTTACTCATAGCCATTCCGTTGATCGCTTTGGCCGCCGGTTGCACGAGCACGAAGCCTTTGGACATGAACCGGGTTGCCCAGCAGTTTTATGGTCAGCAGCGAAGCGCCAAACTCCTGGAGATGCAGAACGTCTCCGAGTTCACGATCAAGGGCACCAACATGACCATCGCCATCAGCACCGAGCTGCAGCCTCTGTCCATCATCCCGCGAGATCCGTCCACGATCCAGGCGCTGGCCGAGACCGCCGGGCGGGTGCTGGTCTCCGGCGCAGGCATCTATACGGCCGGCCAAGTCATGTCCAAGCTCTCCGACCGGCCTCAAGTCATTTCCCAGCAGGTCGTCCGGCCCGAGGTCATTACCGTGCCGGCTTCTTTCCCATGATAGCCCTCTACAAAGGCAAGAGCGCTCTGTCGCGGGCCATCCGCTGGCGGACGTGGAGCGAATACTCTCATGCCGCCTGGGTGCTCGATGACGGCTCTGTCATTGAAGCGTGGAAGGGTGGGGTGCGGCACGTACGGAACATGACGACGCAACATACGCCCGGAACGGAAGTGGACCTCTTCACCCTGAACCTGACGACCGCCCAAAAATGGGCCATTCAAGATTTTCTGATCCGCCAGGTCGGCAAGCCCTACGACTACGGCGCCATCCTGGGCTTCATGACCCGCGCCAAGTCCGAGAATCCAGATAAGTGGTTTTGCAGCGAGTTAATATTCGCCGCCTGCCAGTCGGCGGGGGTGGCCCTCTTGAAGCGGATTCCGGCCTGGAAGATATCGCCGGGACTGCTTTCGATTTCGACTTGTTTGTCTAATTCAATCAGCGGAAGATTGTTAATCGAAAGCCGTAGCCTCAGCACTCTGAGTGCCAGCAACAGAGAATTTTTACTATAAGAAATTTTCTTGGCTTCCAACGGTTATCAGGTCAAAACTATCCGTTAATCAAGGGTTGGCCATGGAAAAATGACCGAGCAACTTTATAGATCACCGATTGATTGCCCCCATCAAGGCGAAGAACGCCTAGCCCATGATAAGAATGGGAATCCAATACTCTATTCACAATGCATTGCGTGCGGAAAACGCATAACCGATCCAATCAAGCTGACTCCGACTCATCGCGAGAGTCTCAATTCGCTGTCTATTTATGACCGAGATAGAGCAGTTGAAGTGCGACGTATTGAACGTTGCTCTAGTAGGACTCCAGCAGCCCATGAGCGTCGTCGTGAAAGAAGGACGCGCGAAGAGCAGCTCGTCACGGCAACGAGGAGAGACTATATCAGCATCTACGTTCTGCAGCTTGAGGGAAACAGGTTCTACGTTGGACAGTCTGTAGACCCCCATGATCGTATCTCGGCCCATTTCGACGGCAATGGCTCTGCTTGGACACGACTTCACAAGCCAATCAAACTACTCGAATGCCGTCCAACGAATACTCGCAACTGGAAACTTGCCGAGGACATAGAGAACGAGATTGTTATCAGTTTAATGTGCACGTATGGATGGAGAAATGTACGCGGCGGTTTTTGGTCAAACACATCTGAGGAGGATGTGCGACGCAGCCTAAGAGCACACGACCTACTTCAAGATTTGGAAAAACAACAGCCAACGCGTTAAGGCTCCCCCTGCTTTGCAGATCGTCTTACCCGTAACGTTGTCCAAAAAGGATGATGACAAATAATCAGGCCGAAGGTTGCATCATCCTGGCGGTCTATTTTTGGCGGATAAGTGCATTTTGAGAGAGGAGAAGGCTATGAGAATGTGCGTGATGTTTGCGTGATATAATTGCCTCGGATTGCTTGGTATTGCTGGCTATTGCATCTCTCCAATACAAAACTATAGTGCTGCATAAAAGCCAGTAAACACAGGCTTAAATGAGTGTTTGAATCGGTTGGATTTGGAGCGGGAGACGGGGATCGAACCCGCGACGTTCAGCTTGGGAAGCTGACATTCTACCACTGAATTACTCCCGCATCCTTTAAGATGGTTCATTCATACTGCATCATGGGGAGCTTGTCCATATCGGATTTAGGGTAAAAAAAGCAAGCGCGCGATGTTATGTCGCGCGCTTGCTCTGTTCGGCCAGGCCGATGCACGGTTTTTTTAGATTGGCCGTTCGATTCGTTCGACGTGCGCCAATTCGTGATTGGGTTCGCGAATCACATCGACGGCGCTCCAGACAGCTCCAACCGCCAGTCCGACCGCTGCCAGAATAAAGGAAATGCCCATCAGCCATGTGTTTAATTGCAACATGTTGGGCAGCAGTTCCCGTCCGACAGAAAAGGCCGCGGTCAAGAGGAAAAAAATCCCCGAGAACCCGCAGACGTCGAATGGCTTTTGGTTGGCCTGATACCCTGCGAATCTTGCGATCCACGGGGCGGCCATTGATACTAACCCTAGAAGGATCAGTTCCAAGTACATATCTGTATCCCCCTTCCCCTGTTAACCGACGCATGGTCATTTTTGCGGCTTCCGCCACCGCATGACGTACTCAATTAAAATATACTCGTTTATGGGCAAATTTCAAAAAGTTCAAGCGGGGGTTGTCCCGGAGTGAGGCAAGGAAGGCGGATAACCGGCTGTCCTTGTGGGGTTTTATGCGTATCCTCTTGATTCCCACGCTTAACGCGTTTACCCTTTTTGGCTTCGCCGTAGGGGCGTGTTTGGAAGGATGTTGAGCTATGTTCGAACCGGCAAGCAGTAAGGTGAATTTTCCCGAAATGGAACGGGAAATCCTGAAATTTTGGGATCTGCACAAGACCTTCGAGAAATCGTTGGAACAACGGCGCGGGGGGAAGGAGTTCGTGTTTTACGACGGGCCTCCTTTTGCGACGGGGTTGCCGCATTATGGGCATTTGCTGGCGGGAACCATCAAGGATATCGTGCCGCGGTACCAGGCGATGCGGGGGTATTTTGTCGAGCGGCGCTTCGGGTGGGATTGTCACGGGCTGCCGGTGGAATTCGAGATGGAGCAGGAGCTGAAGATCAGCGGCAAGCGCGACATCGAGAAGTTGGGCGTGGACGTGTTCAACGAGAAGTGCCGGAGCATCGTGCTGCGTTATACGCGCGAATGGCGGCAGGTGGTCACGCGGATGGGTCGGTGGGTGGATTTCGATCACGATTACAAGACGATGGATTTGTCGTACATGGAATCCATTTGGTGGGTGTTCAAGACGCTCTGGGATCGGAATCTGATTTACGAGGGCAACAAGATCCTGCCGTATTGTCCGCGCTGCGCGACGCCGCTTTCGAATTTCGAAACGAACCAGGGGTATGCGGAGGTGCAGGACCCGGCGATCACGGTGCGCTTCGCGCTGGACGGCCGCCCGAACACGTACATCCTGGCCTGGACGACGACGCCGTGGACCCTGCCGTCCAATATGGCGCTGGCGGTGGGCGAGAAAATCGCCTACGTAAAAATCCGCGACGGCGTGGACGAGTACTACCTGGCTAAAGACCGGTTGCCGGTTTATTACAAAAACAGCTCTGCCTATGAGGTGCTGGAGGAAGTGTTGGGCGCCGCTCTGGTGGGCTTGAAGTACGAGCCGCTCTTTCCCTACTTTGCCGCAAAGAAAGCGGAAGGCGCGTTTCGCGTGGCGGCGGCGGATTTTGTGTCGACGGAAGACGGTACGGGGGTGGTTCACATCGCGCCGGGTTTCGGCGAGGACGATTATCGACTGGGGCTGAAAGAAAAATTGCCGGCGGTCTGTCCGGTGGACGACGAGGGCCGCTTCACGCAGGCCGTTTCGGATTATGCGGGTCGCGAGGTCAAAGAGGCCGACGCCGACATCATGCGCCGCCTGAAGCAGGAGGGCAAGCTGGTCCATCGGTCGACGATCAATCACAGCTATCCCCATTGCTGGCGCTGCGACACGGCGTTGATCTATCGCGCGATCTCGACGTGGTTCGTGCGCGTGGAGCAGTTCCGCGACCGAATCGTGGAGGCGAACAAGAAGATCGATTGGATGCCGGATCATTTGCAGGAAGGGCGATTCGGAAAGTGGATCGAGAACGCCCGCGATTGGGCGATCTCGCGCAATCGCTATTGGGGCGCGCCGTTGCCTGTCTGGCGCAACAAAGACGGCGAGATGATGTGCGTTGGGTCCGTGGAGGAGTTGGAAAAGTTGTCGGGGCAGAAGGCGACCGACCTGCACAAGCATTTTGTGGACAAGATCGAGATTCCGTCCGCGAAGGGCGGGGCGCCGTTGCGGCGCATTCCGGAAGTGCTGGATTGCTGGTTCGAGAGCGGCGCGATGCCGTACGCGCAATCGCATTATCCGTTCGAAAACAAGGAACGTTTCGAGGCGCATTTTCCGGCGGATTTCATTGCCGAGGGGTTGGATCAAACGCGCGGCTGGTTCTACACGCTGAATGTGCTGTCGACGGCCTTGTTCGACCAGCCGGCATTCAAGAACGTGGTCGTGAACGGCCTGGTGCTGGCGGAAGACGGCCGCAAGATGAGCAAGCGGCTCAAGAATTATCCGGACCCGTCGCAAATCGTCGACAACTTCGGCGCGGATGCGTTGCGCTTGTATTTGATTCATTCGCCGGTAGTGCGAGCCGAAAACCTGTGCTTCTCGGAAGAAGGCGTCAAACACTCCCTGCGGCATTTGCTGATTCCGTGGTGGAACGCGTATTCGTTTTTCGTCACCTACGCGAGAATCGACGAATGGAAACCTGAAGATGGAAAACGGAAGACGGAAGACGGAAGAGGGGAGACGGATGAGGTTCCCAATTGCAAATTGCAAATTGCAAATTGCAAATCCCCTAATCTTCTCGATCGCTGGATTTTGAGTTCGTTGGAGCGGCTGACGCAGGAGGTGGTGGGGGCGATGGACCGGTACGACTTGCAGCAGGCGGTGCGTCCGTTTGTGCAGTTTGTCGAAGAGCTGACGAACTGGTACATCCGCCGGAGCCGGCGGCGATTTTGGAAGAGTTCAGACGACGCGGACAAGGCGCAGGCGTACGCGACGCTGTATCACGTATTGCTGACGCTTTCGAAGATTGCCGCGCCGTTTGTGCCGTTCATGAGCGAGGCGATCTATCGCAATCTGCGCACGCCGGACATGCCGGAGTCGGTGCATTTGTGCGATTTCCCGGTGACGGATGGGGCTGGCCGCGACAAGGATTTGGAAGAACAGATGAGCCTGGCGATGGCCGCGGTCGGCATGGGCCGCCAGTTGCGAGCGGATTTCAATTTGAAGGTGCGCCAGCCGTTGTTGGGTCTGCACGTGATCTGCCGCGACGAAACCCGGCTCCAACGTTTGATGGCGCTGCAAGAGCTGATCGTCGACGAGTTGAACGTGCGCAAGATCTGGTTTGGGCGGAACGAAACGGAGCTGGCGGATTTGAGCGCCAAACCGAATTTCAGCCGCCTGGGCCCGCGCCTGGGCTCCATGGTGAAGAAGGCCTCGCAGGCCATCCAAAAAATGACGGTGGACGACATGGCGAGCCTGCTGGACGGCAAGGCGGTCACTCTGACGGTGGAGGGGCAACCGGTGGAGTTCGAGCCGGAGGACATCATCATCGAGCGCAAACCCAAGGAAGGGCTGGCGGTGGCTTCCGAGGGGGATCTGGTGGTGGCGCTCGAAATGAACCTGACGCCGGAGTTGGTGCAGGAAGGTTTGGCCCGGGAGTTCGTCAACAAGGTGCAAACCATGCGCAAGGAAGCCGACCTGGATGTCGTGCAGCGGATCAAACTCGTGGTGGCCGGAGATAAAGAAGTGCTTTCGGCCATTGAGACGCATCGCGAGTACATTGCCGCCGAGACGCTGAGCGTGGAATGCAATCCGGCGGAGACGGTTCCGGACGGCGGCGTGGCCTGGGATTTAAACGGGCATGCCTGTCATATTTTAATGAAAATGGTAGAAAAGTAAGCGGGGACGGTTGACATTCGGTATGTCATGTGATAACTAACCGCGTTCTTTGTCAGGAAGGCCTCTGTGTAGGGGCCTGAAGGGTCGCGAACCACGTATTTTAAGGTGGGCAATGTCGCAGAAAAAGAAGTTGGTACCCAAAGCAAAAAGTTCTGCTTCCAAGACTATGCAAAAGAGCACAAAAAAGACTGTGAAGCAGCCGGCAAAGCCCGTTAAAGCGGCGGCTGTCAAGAAACCTGTTCATACGGGCGTTGCGGCCAAGCCGGCTGTTGCTCCCAAGCCCATCGCACCGGCCAAACCGGTTCGGGAAAAAGAACCCGAAGAGGTGGTCGTTGAAAAGGCGCCCAAAATAAAGGCTTTATCGAGCAAGGAATTGACCGAATATAAAGATGCCTTGAAAACCGTCCGCGATCGCGTGGTGGATGAGATTACCTTCCTGGCGGGAGACAATCTGAATCGCTCCCAGCGGGATTCGACGGGCGATCTGTCCAGCTACAGCTTTCACATGGCGGATCAGGGAACGGACAATTTCGACCGCGAATTTGCCTTGAATCTGGTCAGCAGCGAACAAGACGTCTTGTACGAGATCGACGAAGCGTTGCACCGGATCGACGCGGGCACCTATGGCGCCTGCGAGATGTGCGGCAATGCGATCGAAAAGGCGCGTTTGAAGGCCTTGCCGTTCGCCAAAATGTGCATTTCCTGCAAGTCGGAATCCGAAAAGGGCAAGACGCGGTATCGCCCCTTTGGACAGACGATCACGCAGACCACGTCGGAAACCTAACCGGCCACGACGGGAACCGCGGAAAGGAAGCGACGGCATGTTGGTCGTTACGCTAGGCTTGCTTATCGCGGTTCTCGATCAGTACACCAAGCAACTCGTCCGCTGGAATTTCGCCTTGGGCGAATCGTATCCGGTGCTAACCGGTTTTTTCGATTTGACCTATGTGCGAAATCCCGGCGCGGCGTGGGGCATTCTGGGAGGGCAGAATGGGGTGCTGATGGGGCTTTCGGTGGTCATGTTGCTCCTGATGGTTATTTTTCGCCGGACCTTTTTGACCCACGCGCTGGAACACCGCTTATCGCTGGGGCTGTTGATCGGCGGCGTGGTGGGCAACCTGATGGACCGAGTTCGGCAGGGGTGGGTGACGGATTTCCTCGATTTTCATTGGCATGGCCATCATTGGCCTTCTTTCAACGTGGCCGACGCGGCGATCTGCACCGGGGTCGGGCTCTACATTCTTTCGTCGCTTTGGCTGGCCAGCCATCCTTTGAACGAAACCCCACGGCGCGATCATCCCGAAAAAATCACTCCGGACGCCGAAGGCTCAACGCCTCATGATGCATCCTGAGTCAGCTTGTGTTGATGGCCCCCGTGCCTACTTTCTGGTGGGGCCGACGGCGGTGGGAAAAAGCGCGGTGGCTCATTATCTCGCCCGGCAGGATCGTCGCGATATTCTCTCCACGGACTCCATGTTGATTTATCGGGGCATGGACATCGGCACCGACAAACCCAACGAACGCGAACGCCTTGAAGTGCGTTATTGGGGCTTGGACTTGGCGACGCCGGACCAATCTTTCAGCGTAGGCGATTACATGGAACAAGCGGCGCGGGCCTTTCAAGCGGCGGCGGTGCGGCCTTTGCTGGCCGTGGGCGGCACCGGACTCTACGTGAAATGTCTAACGGAAGGGCTCGATGCGTTGCCGCCGGCCAATGCCGCACTCCGGGAGCAAGCGGAACAGTTGCTTTTGACCGGGGGACTTGAAGCCTTGCAGCGGGCCTTGAAGGAGAAGTCTCCCGATGCCTATGCCGCCCTGGCGGACCCGCAGAATCCCCGGCGGTTGGTGCGCGCTTTCGAACTCGCAGAGACCTTCGCCGTCCGAACCCTGGCCTGGAATTCCCAAAAATTGCCTCTCATTATTGGACTGGAAATGAAAAGGGCCGATCTTTATAAGAGGATTGAGCGCCGGATACGGCGTATGTTTGAAGGTGGGTTGATGGAAGAGGCCCGTGAACTGCGGGCGAAATATCCGGAGTTTTCACAAACCGCGCTTCAAGCCATCGGCTATGCGGAGGCGCTGGCCTGCCTGGACGGCGCGATGAACTTGAACGAGGCCATCGAGCGGACGGCGGTACGCACGCGGCGGTTGGCAAAACGACAGATGACGTGGTTTCGGCATCAAGCGAACGTCTGTTGGATTGAGGTAAACGAAGGAATGACCGTGGAAGAGACGGCCGGGCAAGTCCGGTCGCTATGGGAAAAATATGGATCAACTTCTGTCCTTGTCTGAAAACGCAAAAGATCGCGCCTTGCTGATCGGGGTGGTGCAGCGCAGCCATAAACTGGCGGACGTCGAGGATTCTCTGGACGAGCTGGCGCAATTGGCGTCGACCTCAGGCGCGGTGGTGGCGGATCGAGTAATCTGTCGCCAACCCCGGCCGCATCCCGCCACGTTTCTGGGCCGCGGGAAAATCGAAAGCCTGGCGGAGCGGGTGTTGTCCGAGAAACTGACCATGGTGGTTTTCGACGACGATTTGTCGCCGGCCCAGGGTAGAAATCTCGAAGAACTCATGAAGGTCAAGATTCTCGATCGCACGCAGATGATCCTGGATATTTTTGCGCAGCACGCCCGGACGAAGGAGGGCTCGCTGCAAATCGAACTGGCGAGATTGCAGTATTTGCTGCCCCGCCTGCGTCACATGTGGAAGCACTTGGAGCGGCAGCGCGGCGGCATTGGTGTGATGGGCGGCGCCGGCGAGCAGCAGATGGAAGTCGACCGCCGGCGGATTCAGGAACGCATCGACCGGTTGGGTTCCGAGATCGAACAGGTCCGGCTGCGCCGGGCCGAGCAGCGCCGGGGACGCCGCCGGCACGGGTGGGCGCTCATTACGCTCGTGGGCTATACCAACGCCGGTAAATCCACGCTGTTGAATACCCTGACCGGCGCTCATGTCCTGGCGTACGACCAGCTTTTTGCGACATTGGACCCGACCACGCGCCAGCTTCAGCTTCCCAACAACCAGAATGCGTTGATTACAGATACGGTCGGTTTCATTCGCAAGCTGCCGCATCATTTGGTGGATGCCTTCAAAGCCACGCTCGAAGAAGTGCTGGAAGCGGATATCCTGCTGCACGTCATCGACGCCTCGCATCCGAAGGTGGACGAGCAGATCGAGGCGGTCGAAGGCGTGTTGAAGGATTTGGGCGCGAGCATGAAATTCACCGTGGCGGTGCTCAACAAGATCGATTTGCCCGGCGCGGCCGGGCAATGGCATCGGCTGTCTCACCGATTTCAACGGGCCGTGGCGGTTTCCGCGCTGACCGGGGAGGGCTTGGAAGAGTTGCGCGACGAGCTGGCCGATTGCCTGCGGGATCGCAGTACGAGGGCGTTCATGCGTCTGCCGCTTTCCGAGGGCCAGTTGCTGGCCCAACTGAAAAGCGTGGGCAAGGTTTTTTCCGAGCATTACGAAAACGAGAGCGTGCTGCTTGACGCGAGTCTTCCCAACAAAATGGTCAGCCGTTACCAGGCGTTTTTCTGCGAGGCGCAAAATGGAGTGGCGGCGCCGGAGGAGTTGCCAGGGGACGCAACCCCATGAAGAAAATCGGGGAGGGTAAAGTGGGGACGTCGGCTTTATCGGAGGCGGTTGCGGGGGAGAACATCTATCCGGTTTCGCCGCAGCGCGTCAAAGACATGCCTTTTCGCGAGCGGCCGCGGGAACTTATGGACCGGCTGGGCGCGGAGAATTTGCCGGATGCAGCGCTGTTGGCCCTGATTTTACGCAGTGGGGTATCGGGCGTCAGCGTAATCGAGCTGGGCCAGAATTTATTGAGGGATTACGGGTCGTTGACGGCGATGGCCAAGGCCTCGCTGGACGAATTGGCGGCGGTGCGCGGCATGGGGCGGATCAAGGCCCAGGTGCTGAAAGCGGCTTTGGAGCTGGCGCGACGTTTGGTCGAGGAATCGGCGCCGGTCCGTCCGGCGATCCGCGCGCCGGCCGATGCGGCCGGCCTTTTACGGGAAACGGCCCGCACGCTGGACCGGGAAGTTTTTTGGGCGCTGTTGCTGGACACCAAGTACCGGCTGAAGCGGTCTCCGGTCGAAATTTCCTCGGGATTGCTGGATGCCAGCCTGGTGCATCCCCGCGAAGTTTTTCGTGAGGCGATTCGGACGGCCAGTGCGGCCATTGTGCTGGTCCACAACCATCCTTCGGGCGATCCGGCGCCTTCGACGGAGGACCTGCGCGTCACCCGACAACTTATCGAAGCGGGACAAGTGGTTGACATCGACGTGCTGGATCATATCATTCTCGGCCATCGGAACGGAACGTCCGGTTCCGAATATTGCAGTTTGCGGGAATCGGGATTGATTGATTTTACATTAAGAGGTGGAAAAGCATGAGCATACATCCCTCGGCGGTCGTCGAAGCGGGGGCTAACTTGGGCCAGAACGTAAACGTTGGGCCCGGAGCTTACATCGAAAAGGGCGCAACGATCGGAGACGGTTGCGTTATTGGGCCTCATGCCGTTATTTACGGGCATAGCACGCTGGGAACCGGCTGCAAGGTTCATGCCCATGCGGTGATCGGCGATGCGCCGCAGGATCTGGCTTTTAAGGATCAGGAAACCTTTGTCCGCATCGGCAACGAT
Source organism: Lentisphaerae bacterium GWF2_57_35 (assembly GCA_001804865.1). Lineage (GTDB taxonomy): Bacteria > Verrucomicrobiota > Kiritimatiellia > CAIQIC01 > GWF2-57-35 > GWF2-57-35. The sequence goes on along the minus strand of MHBK01000057.1, from coordinate 88,645 downwards.
TGCGTCCTGCGCGAAGGCGTGACGATTCATCGCGGGACCAAGGAAGGGACGGCCACAGTAATGGGGAATGGCTGTTTTCTTATGGCCAACAGCCACTTGGGCCATAATGTGGTCATGGGGAATCAAGTGATTCTGGCCAACGGCGTGTTATTGGCCGGTTATGTGGAGATTGGCGACCGGGTCTTTGTCAGCGGCAATGCGGCGATTCATCAGTTTGTGCGCGTTGGGCGGTTGGCCATGGTGGGGGGGGAAAGCGCGATCAACAAGGATGTCCCGCCGTTTTGCACGATCGTTTCCGCCAGTTTGAACGGCATTGGGGGGCTGAATCTGGTCGGCATGCGCCGCGCCGGGTTTACTCCCGTGGAGCGAAAAGCCGTCAAGGACGCCTTTAAGTTGTTGTATCGGTCCGGTTTAAACGTCAGTCAGGCCGTGGAGCGGATGAAAGAGCAGCTTACGGGCGGTCCGGTCGACGAATTTGTGCAGTTTATCGAACAATCCAAACGAGGCCTGTGCGTCAACCGGTGGCAAGGAGAGGGCGAGGAGCCGGCTCCGGAGTGACGGCAGCCGGAATAAAAAATGAAACGGGGCGCAGATCGCTTTCGCGCTTGACGGGTCATTGTTTCTTATCGCAAAGTAGCCCGGTTAAATGCTGGACGGCAAACGGCCAAGGAATCTTTCATGTTTAATCGTTTGTTGGGTTTGTTTTCTAACGACATTGGAATTGATTTAGGTACGGCTAACACCCTGGTTTATGTAAAAGACCGGGGCATTGTACTTCGAGAACCCTCCGTGGTAGCCATTCAGGCGGGTACGAACCGGGTACTGGCCGTGGGTGAAGAAGCAAAACGAATGCTGGGACGCACACCGGGCAATATCGTAGCCATCAGGCCTTTAAAGGCCGGCGTGATTGCCGATTTTGAAATCACCGAAGCCATGTTGCGCTATTTTATCCGTAAAGTGCACAACAGGCGGAAGCTGGTTCGCCCCCGGGTTATTGTATCCGTTCCCAGCGGCATTACGGAGGTTGAAAAGCGCGCCGTTAAAGATTCCGCGACCCATGCGGGAGCGCGCGAGGTGTATTTGATTGAAGAACCGATGGCCGCCGCGATCGGCGTGGGCCTTCCGGTCCAGGAGCCCGCCGGCAACATGATCGTTGACATGGGCGGGGGCACCACGGAAGTGGCGCTGATTTCGCTGGCCGGCATTGTTTTAAGCCGAAGTGTGCGAGTCGGTGGTGACGAAATGGACGAGGCAATCGTCCAGTACATGAAGCGGGTTTACAATTTGATGATTGGGGAGCGAACGGCGGAAGAAGTTAAGATTGCGATAGGTTCCGCGTATCCGATTGGCGAAGAAATGAGCATGGAAGTCAAAGGGCGCGACCTGGTGGCCGGACTGCCCAAGACCTTGACCATTACCTCCGAGGAAATTCGGGAAGCGCTGCAAGAGCCGGTTTCGGCGATTGTGGAAGCCATCCGGATCACGTTGGAGCGTTGTCCTCCGGAGTTGTCGTCCGACTTGGTGGACCGCGGCATTGTTTTGGCCGGCGGTACGTCGCTTTTGCGCGGTCTCGACAAGTTGATTGCAGAACAAACCGGTCTGCCGGTGCATCTGGCGGAAGATCCTTTGAGCGCCGTGGCCGAGGGCACCGGCGTCGTACTGCATGAACTCAATTTTCTCCGGAAAGTGGCCGGCGGCGGCCGCGTCTGATTCGCTAAACGCCTAACATCATCATTATTCCCGCAAATCATACCCGTCACACCGTGTCCATTGGAGCACGCGACACCTTCGTCTGAAGCCGAGTGCCGTATTTATTAGTCTTTGAGGCCGATCCTTGAAGACGCGATGGCCCGTGATGACAGGAGACGATGAGAGAAAAGGGTATATTGGTCTGGATAGCGCTGGGCGTTGTGCTTTTGGCGGTACTGAATCTACCCGAAGCCGTCTCCCTTCAGGTGAAAGCCGCTTTGCGGGATGGCGTGGCTCCTTTACAGGGCGCCCTGGCTTCCTCTGTCCGCAACACGAAGGAAATTTTTCGCCTGATTCGCGGTTTCGGCGGCTTGGCTGTCGAAAACGAGCAATTGGCGGCCGAGGTGGTTCGTTTGCGCAACGAAGTCCGCGATTTGAAAGCCTTGGATCGCGAAAACGGCGCCTTGCGCGACCAGTTGAAGTTCTACAAGAAAACCTCCCTTCAGATGATTCCTTGCGAAGTGATTGCCCGCGATATTACCGGCTGGTGGCAAACCATCCGGCTGGGCAAGGGGTCCACGGACGGCATTTTGCCCAATATGGCCGTGATTTCCTCGGATGGATTGGTGGGGAAAACCGTGGCGGTGTCCTCTCGCACGGCGGATGTTCTGCTGATTTCCGATCCCACCTGCCGGGTGTCTGCCCAGATTATCCGGACCGGCGCCTTCGGCATCGTGTCCGGCAGCGGACCGACCGAGCGGGGCCAGGTGACCTGTCGCATGGAATTCATCAACAAGACCGTTTCGATTCAACCCGGCGACGAGGTGATTACCTCGGGGCTGGGCGGGGTGTTCCCGAAAGGCCTGCTGGTGGGCTATGCCGACAAGGTGGTCATGGACGAGTCGGGTTTGTATCAGCGGGCGGATGTGATTCCCCGGGCCGATTTGGGGCTGTTGGAATATGTATTTGCCGTGGTCGAGCAGGGCGACGCGCAAGATCTTTATCTTCGAAAAAAGCAATTGGTCAAAGAGGTTAAGCCTTGATTGTTGTGGTCATGTTTTTTTGTTTGGTGTGTGGAGCGGTGCTTCAGGCCGTATGGCCCACCTGGCTCTGGCTGGGACAGGCTTCGGCGCCTTTTTTGCTGGGCTTGGTGCTCTATTACGCCTTGTCGCACGGCGACGGGTTTATGCTGCTGGCGGCGGTGTTGGCGGGCCTGCTGCAGGACGCCTTGGGCCTGATTCCGCTGGGCTATTCGTCGTTTTGTTTTTGTTTGACGGCCCTGATCGTCAGCCGGTTCCGCGAGATGGTTTTTTCGGGGGACTGGCCGGCGCACATTCTGTTCGGGGCCGTGGCCGCCGCGGGCGTCAGCCTGGTGTTGTCCCTGCTGCTGTCGCACGACGGACGCCTGTTGATTGGCCCGGGATGGACGATCCTGAAGGCCTTCGGTGCGGGCTTGTTGGGGGCGATCGTCATTCCTTTCGAGTTTCGGGTATTGGAAGCGCTGGATCGGATGTTGGGCAATCTTCATGAGAGGGGTCGCTAGTGGCTCTCCGCGATTTATGGGACGATGAATATCTGCGCTTGCGCGTTATGCTGATCGGCATGATGGCGGTCTTTATTGTGCTGGCCGCGGCCATTTGGAAAATCCAGGTGGCGGAGGGCAAGGATTATCAGCGCGACCTGATGAAGCAAAGCGTGCGCCGCGTCCGCATTCCCGGGATGCGCGGCCGGATTTTCGACCGGCAGGGCGTCCGCCTGGCCGATAATCGCCCGAGCTATTGCATCGCCGTCTATCTGGAAGAACTGCGGCAGCCGGGGCGGTGGCCCAAGACGATTGCCGCCGTCGAGAAGCAGCTCGACGAGCTGTCGCAGATCATCGGCGTACCGCGCCGTCTCACCCGCGAAGACATCCAGATGCACATCGGCAAACGCCTGCCGCTGCCGTTGCTGGCATGGAAGGACTTGGACGACGTCGCGATGGCGCGTCTGGCGGAGAAGACGTTATTGACGCCGGGGGTGGAGGTCAGCACCGAAGCCGTCCGGGTATATCCGCAGGGCAAGGCCGCCTGTCATGTGCTGGGTTACGTGGGCCGCGCCGAAATCGATAAGAACGAAGAGGATGAGCCTTATCATTACTATCTGCCGGAAATGGCCGGAAAATCCGGCGTCGAGAGACGGTTCGACGACTTGCTCAAGGGCGAGGCCGGCGGGCGTCTGGTGCGCGTCGATGTGGCCGGGTTCCGGCACGACGACCTGGGCGTGCGCGAGCCGAAAAACGGCAACGACCTTCGGCTCAGCATCGATATCCGGGTGCAGAAACTGGCGGAGGAGGCCCTGTCGGGCGTCCGCGGCGTCGCAGTGGTCGTGGATCCTCAAAACGGCGACGTGCTGGCCATGGCGAGTTCTCCGGGCTACGATCCCAACCTCTTCATTCCCCGGATCTCCGCGGGCGATTGGGCGACCTTGACCGGCGATCCCTCCAAGCCGCTGATCAACCGGGCGGCGGCCGGGGCTTATGCGCCGGGCAGTATTTTCAAGCCGGTCGTGGCCATGTCGGCGTTGGAGAATGGCAAGTCGACCGCCCAACAGGCTTATAATTGTCCCGGCCATTTCGAGTTGGGGCGGGCGCGCTTTCGGTGCTGGTTCACGCCGGGACACGGCGTGGTCAACCTGCAGCAGGCCCTCAAGCACTCCTGCAACGTATACTTCTTCCATTTGGGTTTGCAGACCGGGGCGGATGCGATTTATCACATGAGCCAGGCGTTGGGGTTGGGCCAGAAAACGGGCATCGGGCTCGATTACGAAGTCGCCGGCACGCTTCCCAACGACGCCTGGAAGCGTCGGACGCAGAACGACGGCTGGCGCGACGGCGACACCTGCAACCTGTCCATTGGGCAGGGCTTTCTGACGGTGACCCCGCTGCAAATGGCCATGGTGACGGCCACCCTGGCCAACGGAGGCACGCTGTATCGACCGCGGCTTTTGCTCGAAACGATCGGCGCCAATGGCTTGGCAACCCAGCGGATTGCGCCGCAGGCGGCCAACGATTTGCATTGGAATCCGGCGCATATCCGAGTCGTGCGCAACGGCATGCTCGACGTCGTCCAGGGCGAACGGGGCACCGGCCGCTACGCCGCTATTCCCAACGTGCAAGTGGCCGGCAAAACCGGCACGGCGGAATATGGACGCAAAGAAGAGGGCAAGAAGCTCGGCTGGATGATCGTTTTTGCGCCCTTCGAACAGCCTCGTTACGCCATTGCCATGATGGTGGAAGACGCCGTTAGCGGCGGCACTACCGTCGCGCCGCTGATGAAAAAAGTATTGAGCGGCTTGTTTGAAGACGCGGCCTCCGCCGGGAAAGGGGAGGGCTGATGACCTGGGCCAAATTAAAACAAGCGCTTGGCCGCATGGATTGGACCCTGATCCTGACCATGCTCGCGCTGCTGGTTTTCGGCATCACCTTCATTTACAGCGCCTCGTATCGCAGCGACGACATTCCTGCCGGCTCGTTCTTCGAAAAACAGATTGTGTGGGCGCTGCTGGGGTTGGGCATTTTCATGGTCTGCACCCTGGTGGATTACCACCATCTCCGGAATGTTTCGTGGGGGTTTTATGCCCTTGGGCTGGTTTTGCTGGTGCTCGTGCTGCTGGTCGGCAAAAAAGTCTATGGCGCCTACCGCTGGCTCAACCTCTTCGGCATCCAAATCCAGCCCTCCGAATTTGCCAAGCTGACCACCCTGCTGGCGCTGGCGCGGTTTCTCAGCCGTCCGGGCCGCAATCTCGACGAGCCCGTGGTGGTGGGGCAGGTTTTGTTGATTGTGGCTGTACCGTTCCTGTTGATTCTGAAGGAGCCGGATCTCGGTTCGGCTTCGGTATTGATTCCGTTGGCGTTTTTTTTGATGTACGCAGCCGGAGTGCCGCTCAAGACCTTGCTCATCCTGGTCGCGATCGGCCTTCTGCTGATGCCGTTGGGTTGGTTTGCGCTCGGGGACTACCAGAAAGAACGTATCCTGGTGTTCCTCGACCCAGGGAGAGACCCGCTAGGCGCGGGCTGGAACAACATCCAGTCCGAGATTGCCGTGGGGTCGGGTGGATTTTGGGGAAAAGGGTATTTGAAGGGGACACAAAATCTGTTGGGCTTTTTGCCCCGGACGGTGGCCCCGACGGATTTCATCTATTCGGTGGTTGCCGAAGAGATGGGTTTTGCAGGGTCCGTCCTGTTATTGGCGCTTTATGCCGCCTTGTTGACCGCCGGAATTCGGGCGGCCCTGGTGGCTCGCGACAAAATGGGACGGCTGTTGGCAGTGGGCGTTACCAGCTCGCTCTTCTGCCATGTAACGGTTAATATGGCCATGACGATAGGGCTGTTGCCTATCACGGGCATCCCTCTGCCGTTGTTAAGTTATGGGGGATCGTTTATGATTAGCACGATGGTGGGGCTGGGCATTGTGCAAAGCGTCTACGTACGCCGTTTCCGGCGATAAAAGGAAGATAAAATGTGGGAGTATCTACGAATGTTCGGCATAGGGAAAAAAATTAAAAAAGAAATCATCATCAATGCCGAGAGTCTTGAGACTCGCGTGGCGGTGATGGAAAACGGGAATCTGGAAGAGTTTTTCATCGAGCGCAACAGCGAGGAACGCATCGTTGGCAGCATCTTCAAGGGCAAAGTGCAAAACCTGGAAGACGGCCTGCAAGCGGCGTTCATCGACGTCGGCATGAAAAAGAATGCCTTTGTGCACTATTGGGACATGATCCCGGAAGACGCCGCCCGGCTGGAAGCCGAGGAAGGCATCGCGCGTTCCGCCCGGCAGAAGAAATTTTCGCCCGGCGAAATGGCCAAGCGATTTCCGATCGGGTCCGAAATTGTCGTGCAGGTGACCAAGGGGGCCATCGGCACCAAGGGGCCCCGCGTGACGGCCAACCTGAGCATCCCGGGCCGGTATCTCGTAATGATGCCCGGCTGCAATCTCAAGGGCGTTTCGCGTAAAATCGAGGACGCCGAAGAGCGCACGCGCCTGAAAAAGGTGATCGCCCGGCTGCCGATTCCCGCGGGCATCGGCCTGATCGTCCGCACGGCGGGCGCCGGCGCCCGCAAGGTCAGCTTCGTGCGCGACCTGCGCTCGCTGCTGGAGATTTGGAAGGACATCGAAACCGGCATTCGCGAGAAGCCATCGCCCTGCCGCCTTTACCAGGAACCCGATCTCGTGGAACGGGTCGTGCGCGACTCGCTCACCGAGGACATCGACCGTATTGTCATCGATTCCCGCGAGGAATTCGAGAACATCAAGAACACGGTCTCCCGCATCTCCCGGCGCGCCCGCGGCAAGATCAAGCTCTACGACGGCGAAGCGCCGATCTTCGAGCATTTCGAGGTCGAGCGCCAGTTGGAGAACGCCTTTCGGCGCAAGGTCTGGCTGAAGTCCGGCGGCTATCTGATCTTTGACGAAACCGAGGCGTTGGTGGCCATCGACGTCAATACCGGCCGCCACAAAGGCGGAAATTCGCAGGAGGAATCCATCGTCCAGGTCAATACCGAGGCCGCCGAGGAAGTGGCCCGGCAACTCCGCCTGCGCAACGTCGGCGGGCTGGTCGTCATCGACTTCATCGACATGAAGCAAAAGCGGCACCAGAACTCCGTTTACAAGGTCCTGAAAGATGCGCTCCGCACCGACAAGGCCCGGACGAACGTCTTGCAGATTTCGCAGCTCGGGCTGCTGGAAATGACCCGCCAACGCGTGGAGGAGAGCATCCGTTCCAGCACCTATACGGATTGTCCGTATTGCCAGGGTCGCGGCAAGGTCATGTCGCCGCTCTCGATGAGCGTGGAAATCCAGCGCCGCATCGGCGAAGTCATGCGCCGTCATCATGCCAAGGAAACCCTATCGCTCAAGGTCACCGTCAACCCGACCGTCATGGATCGTTTGCGCAAGGAGGACGAGGCCACTCTGATCGATCTCGAAAAGAAACATCACGGGCGCCTGACCTTCGTGTCGGATCTCAACATGCACATGGAAGAGTTCGCCATTGCCAACGCCGAGAGCAACGAAGTGTTCTACGAGAGCAAAGAGTAATGGGCGGCATAAGTTCAAACTCGTACTCGTAATTCGTCGAAATCGAGTATGAGTATGAGGCTCGTAATCCTGCGGATGGGCCGCGGAGAAGAGCCCGCCGCCTGACTTGGGCCGGAAAAACAGGCAAAAACGCGCGTAAAAAACGCTTTTTTGCCTGTTTTGGCCATTTCGGCCTGAAAAGCAGAGGTTTATGGCTCTTTTTGGGCCTTGAAAATGGCCGTTTTTGCCCGAAATCTCACTCTTTTTGGCTTTGGACCGTGTTGGCCGGCGATTATCTGTTATTGACACGACCAACCCGGCTTCATAGAGTCTACGCCCATCTTTGAACGCCTAATGCGCAAAACTACTCGGCATTGTAACTCAAAGTAATACTGGCAACCAAACAAGGAGATAGAACGTGGATATGATGCAGATGCTGTATATGGCCCTTATCGCGGGCCTTATTGGATTGGCCTTCGCCTGGTGGAAGGCAATGTGGATCAACAAACAAGACCCGGGCACGGCGAGAATGCAGGAAATCGGCGCCGCGGTCCGCGAAGGCGCGATGGCCTTTCTGGCGCGCGAATACAAGGTGATCGCGGTCGTGGTGGCGGTGGTCGCCGTCGTGCTGGCCGCCATTAATAAGGGCCCCGTCCGGATGGTCGCCATTTCGTTTGTCGTCGGCGCCTTCTGTTCGGCGTTGTCGGGTTTCTTCGGCATGCGCGTGGCGACAGCCGCCAACATGCGAACGACCAATGCCGCCCGCAAAAGTTTGTCGGCCGCGTTGCAAGTCGCCTTTTCCGGCGGAACGGTCATGGGGATGTGCGTGGTGGGTCTCGGTTTGGCCGGGCTTTCGGCGTTGATCATTGTCTATTTCAAATATTTCGGCGTTACCGCCACCAGCGACATCTCCCTGCTGCGCGATGTGGTTCTCCCGATCGTCACGGGCTTCTCGATGGGCGCCAGTTCGATCGCGCTCTTTGCCCGCGTGGGCGGCGGCATCTACACCAAGGCGGCCGATGTGGGCGCGGACTTGGTGGGTAAGGTCGAAGCCGGCATTCCGGAAGACGATCCCCGCAATCCGGCCGTCATCGCCGATAACGTCGGCGACAACGTCGGCGATGTGGCCGGCATGGGCGCCGACCTGTTCGAATCGTATGTAGGCGCCATCGTCAGCGCCATGGTCCTTGGCGCGACCGCGTTGGTGCCCACCGTGGGCGACAAGCCGCTGATGAACCTGATTTTGTTGCCGCTGGTTATTGCCGGCGCGGGCATTATTTTCTCGGCCCTCGGCACGTTCTTTGTCCGTACCCGCGAAGGTGGAAATCCCCAGAAGGCCCTCAACACCGGCACCATCGGCGCCGGCCTGATCATGGCGATCGCGTCCTACTGGATCATCACCAAGATTGCCCCGGCCCATTTCGAATTGACCGCGATGACCTTCCGCGACGGCGTCGTTCAGACCTTCCAGGAACACTATACCGCCGCCGGGATTTACTGGGCGACGATCGTCGGCTTGGTCGCCGGCGTGATCATCGGTCTTTTGGCTGAATACTACACCGCCGAAGGCAAAGGCCCCTCCAACCGCATCGCCGCCGCCGCTGAAACGGGCGCGGCCACCAACATCATCGCCGGCCTGGGCGTGGGCATGATGTCGACGGCCCTGCCGGTCATTGTCTTGGGCGCGGCCATTATTCTGGCCTACAAGATGGCCGGTCTCTACGGCATCGCGCTGGGCGGTCTGGGCATGCTGGCCACCACCGGCATCCAATTGGCTGTGGACGCCTATGGCCCCATCGCCGACAACGCCGGCGGTCTGGCGGAAATGGCTCACCTTGAGAAGGAAGTTCGCCAACGCACCGACAAGCTGGATGCCGTCGGCAACACCACCGCCGCCATCGGCAAGGGTTTTGCCATCGGTTCCGCAGCGTTGACCGCCCTGGCGCTCTTCGCGGCCTTCCGTGAAACCGTTGGCCTGCCGGTCATCGACGTGACCGATCCGAAGGTCATGACGGGCTTGCTGCTCGGTTCGATGATGCCTTTCCTGTTCTCCGCATTCGCCATGACCGCGGTCGGCCAGGCGGCGTTTGCCATGGTGGAAGAAGTTCGCCGCCAGTTCAAGACCATCCCGGGCTTGCTGGAAGGCAAGGAAGGCGTCCGCGCGGATTACGCCCGGTGCGTCGATATCTCCACGGCGGCCGCCATCAAGAAGATGACGGTGCCCGCGCTGTTGGGCATCCTGAGCCCGGTGGTCATTGGTTTTGTGTTCGGCAAGGAAATGCTGGGCGGCTTGCTGGCCGGCGTGACGGCTTCGGGCGTGTTAATGGCCCTGTTCATGTCGAACGCGGGCGGCGCCTGGGATAACGCCAAGAAGCACATCGAAGGCGGCGCGCACGGCGGCAAGGGTTCTCCGGCTCACAAGGGCGCCGTCGTAGGCGATACCGTCGGCGATCCGTTCAAAGACACCGCCGGACCGTCCCTGAACATTCTGATGAAGCTCATGAGCGTCGTGGCTTTGGTCATCGCCCCGATCCTCAAGAACGCGATCCCGTTGTTGAAGTAATCGGGACGTCAACGTAAGTTGTAGAAAATGGATTCCGCTTCGGCGGAATCCATTTTTTTGGCTTCATCGCGCTGTTTCTGACGGGTAGAACGCGTTCTCCGGAACGCGGTCGTAAAAAGTAAAGACGACAAGAAGCCCGTCTTCGGAGAAGCCGGGCCGGCTTGTTTTCTTAGAGTCTATTTCGGTAGGACGCCGTTCTGATTCCATCTCATAATCGTAATCATAATCATAATCTGCATTTGTTTTATCCAGAAAGAGATTAAGATTACGATTAAGATTATGATTATGAGTGAAATAGGCTCTTATTGCCTGCCGGTCGTTTTTTTTCGCTTGGGCGTCATGCAGCGGATGAATATTTCGGTCGAAAGCATCAGGGTGATGGCCACGGTCGTAATTATCAATGAGTTGATCATATGCACGGCTCCTTAATGTTTCTACTCTAGCAGTCGTATGAGCCGGGGGATTTCGTGCAAGAATTTCAATGAATTTTTAGTCAAGACCTGTCATATTGCACCAACTATTCGCGCGGGAAATTGTGCGCGCATAGCCAAGAGGTTCTGCGTGTTCCAAGGAAACAACAAGGGATGGCTGGCTCTTTTGTCGCTGGCTGGCTGGCTGGTCGCGGCCGCTGAGGTCTGGTCTGCCGATGAGGCGGATACCGTAGTGCTGGCGAACAAGAATGTTCCGGAATCGGTGGAATTAGCCCACTACTACATGAAGGCCCGGGGTATTCCCGAGCGCAATCTTTGCCGGTTGGATCTGCCCGCCGGAGAGGTGATCTCCCGCAAGTATTACACCCAGCAGTTACGCGAACCGCTGCTTGAATTCCTGCGCGGAAACGATTTTGTTGTGCAGGTTCCTGACCGCGCCGGAGACGATCCTGACTCGGAGAAGAATTGGACCACGTTGAAGTCGTCGGTCCGGTATCTCGTGTCGGTCTACGGCGTTCCTTTGCGGATTGCCGATACGCCAATGAATTATGTCAAACGGCTGCTGGGGCGCGACGAAGCGGTGGCGTCCCGGACCGATGCGGCGGTCGACTCCGAATTGGCCCTTCTCCTGTTCCCGAACTATTCCCTGGAAGGGCCGCAGCAAAATCCACTTTACAACCAACTCAATTGGATTGAGCTGGGCGGTTCCGGTCGGTTCCTTTTGCTGGCGGCGCGGCTCGACGGGCCCGACCCCGCGACGGCGCGCCGGCTGGTGGACGACGCCCTGGTTGCCGAGCGGTATGGGATTCAGGGCCGGGGCTATTTCGACGGGCGCGGCTTGAAGTCGGACGCCTACTATGCGGGCGATTATTGGCTGCGCGAGGCCTGCGAACGGATGCGGCGCGAAGGCTACGAATGCATTCTCGACGAGCTCGATCCGATATGGGGCCAGGCCTATCCGATGGAAGACGCCGGTTTTTACATGGGCTGGTACACCGAGGATGTGCAGGGGCCGTTCCTTCGTCCGGACTTTAAGTTCCTACCCGGCGCCGTGGCGTATCATTTGCATTCCGGCAGCGCGTCCACGCTTCGCTTTCGTTCGCAGTCGTGGGCGGGACCGCTGCTGACGTGCGGAGCGGCGGCCACGATGGGGGCCGTGCGCGAGCCGGATTTGCCTTTCACGCCGCAGTTGGACATCTTCGTCCATCGGTTGTGCGACGGGCATACCTTCGGCGAAAGCGCGTACATGTCGCTTAGCGCGGTGTCCTGGCAAATTACCGTCGTGGGCGATCCGCTCTACCGGCCTTTCCGGTTGTCGTTGGACGAGCAAATCCGCAATCTGGAGGCCGATGGCCGCCCCGAACTCGATTGGGCGCTCGTGCGGAAGGTGAACCTGCTGGTCCGGGAAGGCCGCTTCAATCTGGCGCTGCAATTTTGCCGAACCCGCCTGGCGCAACGCGAGAGCCTGGTCTTGCGCGAGAAGCTCGGCGATTTATATGCCCGTAACGAACTCTATCCCGAGGCGGGGGAGCAATACGAAAAGGCGATTAGGCAAGCCGACACCGCCGAAACGGCCCTTCGGGTGGGCGCCCGCTGGATTCTCATCCTGCGCCTGCTCGGGCAAAAGGAGAAGGCGGACCAACTGGAGGCCTCCCTTCGCGAACGCTGGAAGGGCAGTCCGATTCTTCCCTGGTTGGAGTCGTCCAAGCCATGACGCCGCCGATTTCATTCACGGATACGCATGTACACCTCGACGCCTTCAGGGACGATGGCGAGCGGGCCGCCGTGATCGAAGCGGCGCGCGCCGCCGGTGTGACCCGCTTGATCGCCATCGGCGGCAACGCCGTGGGCAACGAAATCGCGGTGGAGTTGTCGCAACAAGCCCATATCTGGGCCGCCGTGGGGTACGATCGCGATCAGACGTCCGTCGACCGCCTGCCCAACCGGCTCAACGAGTGGCTGCTCGATCCCCGCGTGGTCGCCGTTGGAGAAATTGGCCTGGACTATCACTACAGCCCCGAAACCGCCTCCGCCCAGCGGGCCTTGTTTGAGGAAATGCTCGAAATCGCCCGCCGACATGCCCGCCCGGTGGTCATTCACAGCCGGGAAGCCGACGACGACACCCTGGCCATTCTTCGGAATCACGCCCCCTTGTGGCTCGGACCTTCGGAGTGTCCGGGCGTGCTGCACTGCTATACCGGCAATCGCGCTTTTGCGGATAAGCTCCTTGAGTTGGGATTGATGATCAGCTTCAGCGGCATTATAACCTTCCGCAACGCCGACGAACTGCGCCAGACGGCGCCGGCCATTCCCGACGATCGGCTGTTGATCGAGACGGATTCTCCGTTCCTCGCCCCGGTCCCGCACCGCGGCAAGAAAAACCAGCCGGCGTATTTGGTCGCCGTGGCGGAAACCGTGGCCAGACTTCGCGGGGTGGAGCCGGCGGAATTGTCGGCTATTACGCAGCGCAACACGGACAAGCTTTTTGGACTCAAGGAAAGATTTGAACCGCTCCATTCGCGGTAGACGGTTTTGAAGATGGAAGGAATTCGATGAAAGATAAAAAAGTACGGCATGCGGTGGGCATCGATTTTGGCGGAACCTCGATCAAGATGGGGTTGGTCAACGAGCGCGGCGAAATCAAGGCCAAGCGGAAATTCAATACCAGCGAAGCTCCCTCGCAGGAGGCGTGGCTGGACAGTGTATCGAAGAACATCGAACTGATGTTCAAGGAGGTTCCGTCCGCTGAGGCGACCTTTGCCGGCATTGGGGTGGGGGTGCCGGGCTTCGTGGATTTCGATCGCGGCTTCGTCTACAACCTGACCAATGTGCCCGGTTGGACCGCTGTTCCCTTGGTCCAACTGTTGGAAAAACGTTTTGGAAAAATTGCACGGGTAGATAACGACGTCAATGCCATGGCGCTTGGCGAATGCACGTTTGGGGCGGGGCGGGCCTACCAAAATGCGGTATTCGTTACGCTGGGCACCGGCGTTGGCGGCGGCATTCTGCTTAACAACAATTTGTTCCGCGGCGCCTATTCGATGGCCGGCGAAATCGGTCATGTCTCCATCGACATGAACGGCGTCAAGTCTCCGACCGGCAAAGGCGGGTTGGAACAGTACATCGGGAATCGCCAGATTGTGGAACGCGCTGTCCGTCTGATGAACGAAGGCCGCAAATCCATCATCAAAGAGATGGCCAAGGAGGCCTCCGACGACATCACGCCCAAGCTCATTGAACAGGCTGCCCGCAAAGGGGACGCCCTGGCCCTCGAAATCTTCGACTATGTGGCCGACTGCCTGGCGACGGTATTTGCCTCGGTGACTTATCTGATTCAACCGCAGGCATTCATTGTTGGCGGCGGCGTGGCGCAGGCCGGAAAGTTTTTGTTCGAGCCGCTGCAACAGCATTTGAAGGAACGATTGAGCCCGTATTTTTCGGAACACATTGTCGTCAAGACCGCCGAATTGGGCAACGATGCCGGCATGATTGGATCGGCAACGCTGGTCTTCATGGAATAGGATCGGCAACATGCGCTTCACTCGAAAAAAGAAAACCGTTGGCTTGGCCTTGGGGGGCGGCGCCGCCCGAGGTTGGGCGCATCTCGGCGTCTTTCAGGCGCTGAAGGAAAAAGGAATCCAAGTCGATTACGTGGCCGGTACGAGTATCGGCGCCTTGGTCGGAGGGTTTTATGCGGCCGGTAATCTTGACCAACTGGTCGCGTTGGCGCTGAAGCTCGATTGGCGGCAGGTCGGCTATTATTTCTTCGAAATTTCGTTCCCGAAGGAAGGTCTCGTCGACGGCAAAAAAATTGTGGAGCTCTTTCGGCAGCACGTCAAACGACAGGATCTGCGTTCCCTGCCGGTGCCTTTCCGGGCGATTGCCACGGACGTCATGACGGGTGAAGAGGTCGTGCTTCAGGATGGGGATGTGGTGGATGCCATCCGCGCCAGCATGGCCATTCCGGGCATCTTCACCCCCGTGCGGCGCAAGACGCAGTTGCTGGTCGACGGCGGGTTGGTCAACCCGATGCCCGTCAATGTCGTGCGCCAGATGGGCGCGGATGTCGTCATTGCCGTGGATCTCAACTTCCGGTTTCCGACGGATGGGAAAAACAAGCGCCCGTCCAAAACCAGCACGCCGGTCATCGCGCCAATGGAAGTTCATGTCGAGCCCTCGAATGCCATTGTACAGAGCATGAATGCGCAGTTTCAGAAACTCGGCAATAAATTCATCAAGGCGGCGCAGGAATGGCTGGTCCGCGATAAGCCGGGCACGATTAATATTTTCGACATCCTCGGCAATTCGATCTTGATTGCCCAATCGCAAATCACCCAGGCCCGATTGCTAACCGAACCGGCGGATATTCTCATTCGCCCCGAGCTGGGCCACATCAGCTATATGGAATTCTTTCGCGCCCGTGAGGCCATGGAATTGGGATATCGTGCCGCGATGGAGCAAATCAAGATCTGACGTTTTTCCGCAGCCTGGTTTTTCTCGCCGCTCGCCCGGCCCCGTCCTTCCGTACCGCAGGAAGCCGTATTCCTGCTGTTTTATAGTCAACACCCCTGTCCCACACTTTGCAAAGTGCGGGACAGGGGTGTTTTGCTTATGAAGGGCTGTTTGATCCGCTTCGCATGGGGTGTATTCGCCTGGTTCGCCCTGTTCGACGATTACTTTATTAGCTTATTTCTGACGACTTCGGCTTTGGCTCCGGCGATGAAAACCCGCTTGTTGCGGCCGGTCTCGCCGGAGATCAATCGGAGCGTACGAGGGGGCACGTCCAGTTCGTCGGCGAGGAAATCCAGCAACGCTTCGTTGGCCTGGCCTTCGACCGGGGGCGCTTGCAGACGGATTTTCAAGGCGTCGCCGAGCACGCCTTGTACGGCATTCTTCGACGCGCGCGGCGCCGCGCGAATGCTCAGTTCAACCCCGTCTGCGGTTTGTTTGATCCAGTCCATTTTTTCCAACCATTGGAAAACTTATAGCCGATTTTTCCAATCGTTGGAAAGCTGTTTTAAGGGGAGGGGAATTCTTCGGGTGCATCTCGACTGCCGCAACAACGGACGGCGACGCCCGCCTGCAACGCTGTGCGCAGCACTGCGGGCAGGGAGCGCCGTCCCTACCTTTCTTTGCCGTGGGTAGGGCGCTCACTCCCTGCCCGCAATGCTGCGCATAGCGCTGCAGGCGGACGCTGAGCGCCTTCTTTTCCCCATACAATCTGCGGCAGTGTCGAGCTGCACCCGAATTCTTCTGAGGTTTTTGGACCGAGTTGGTCATCGTTCGCCCGATAGCTCCTGCGTCAGTTTTTTCTTATCTTAAAGAATACGATCCAAGCTTTGTGGAGAAGCAGGAAGGAAGGGCATCATGTCGGAAATCAAAATAGCCGCGAGTTCAGGCGAGGTGACTGCGCTTCCAGGCGCTATCGTTGATCAATTCAAGTCCAGGTTGGAGGGGGTTCTGATCCTGCCCAGCGAGAGCGTCTACGATGACGTTCGTGCTGTTTGGAACGGTATGATCGACCGTAAGCCGGCGCTTATTGTGCAATGCCATAGCGCCCAAGACGTGGTTGCCTGCATCAACTTTGCCCGCGACCAGGGGGTGCGTCTTTCGGTGCGGGGTGGAGGCCATAATGTGGCCGGCAGCTCCATTTGCGATAATGGATTGGTGGTGGATTTGTCGGATATGGCGGCGGTCGAGGTGGAAGCCAGCCATGAAACGGTTGTCATCGAGGGCGGAGCGACGCTCGGCGAGGTGGATCTGGCGACCTTCCGCCATGATTTGGCGACGCCGATGGGGGTGGTGACGGCCACGGGCTACGCCGGTTTGACGCTGCACGGCGGCATGGGATGGCAATTGCGCGAGCATGGACTTGCGGCGGACAACGTCGTGGGCGTGGAGATCGTCACCGCCGACGGCCGTTTGCTAAAGGCCGATGCCAACGAGAATCCCGATTTGTGGTGGGCGTTGCGCGGCGGCGGCGGCAGCTTTGGAGTCGTCACGTCTTTTCGGTCGCGCCTCTATCCAATGCCCAAAGAAGTCCTGCTTGCGGTCCCCGTTTTTTCTCTCGATAGGGCGGGGAATGTCCTTCGCTTTATGAGGGAATTCATGGCGCATGCGCCTGACAAATTGATGGTGTTGGGCGCGCTGTGGACGGTTCCGGACAAGCCGGAAATTCCGTCGCAGCATATCGGCGAGCACGCGCTGTTTTTGCTCGCCTGCTATCTCGGAGATCCGGAGGAGGGCGAGCGGGTTGTTGCCCCGTTGCGGCACTGCGAGCCGACCATCGCCGATCTGACGAGTCGCATGAATTGGCTGGGGATTCAACAATTCTTCGACGACGATTATCCCAATGGCCGCCGGTATTACTGGAAATCGACCATCGTTAACGAGCTGACCGATGCCATGATCGATGCCTTAATCGAGCATACGCTCGCCCGTCCGTCCCTGCTGACCTCCATCGACATCTGGAAGTTGGGCGGCGCGTATGGGCGCGTGGACGCGTCGGCCACCGCTTTTGGAGATCGGAGCGCGGGATTTGTGGTCAACTACGAAGCCAACTGGGAAGAGCCGGATAAGGACCAGGCCAATATCCAGTGGGCGCGGAATTCGCTGGCCAAGACCCAGTCTCTGTCCCAGGCCCGGACCTATTTGAATTTTGCCGGTCTGGCCGAAGAGGGGGAGTCGTTGTTGAAAGCGGCTTATGGAAAGAATTACGCGAGGCTGCAGGCTGTGAAGCAGACTTACGACCCGGATAATCTATTCCGAAGCCTTTTGACGATTTTTCCGCGATAGGCGGACCAATTTTTTGTTCTCCTGCAAAATCAATGGCTTACATAGGCCATTGAATAAATCTCCAGGCGCGCCGTCTCACTCCATGAAGCGATGGAAAGGAGATCTAAAATGAGAACGCGGATTTGGATGGCGGTGTTGGCGGCAGTGCTCGTTGCGGGGACCATGACTCCGGCTATGGCCTTGAACAGGGAATGGGCTGCTGCACTCGGATTTTTAGGCGGGGTGCTGGTAGCCGATTCGGTCAACAACCACTGCCGAACGGACTACCGGGAGGTGGTGGTGGAACGTCCGGTGTATGTCAACCGGGAGGTCGTGGTGGAGCGGCCGGTGTACATCGAACCGCCGGTGGAGCGGGTGATCGTTCGGGAGCCGCCGCCGTCCGGCCACTACGAGTATCAGACGCGGCAGGAGTGGGTGCCCGGCCAGTGGGTATTTGAGGAGTCGTATCATGGGCGGCTACGCCAGGTGTGGCAGCCTGGGTATTACCAGGATGTGACCGTTAAAATCTGGGTAGAGGATTACGCGGAACGGCCACGCCATAGCCGGAATCGCCGGTAAGTCATTTGAAGAGCCGGGACGAGGTCGTCCCGGCTCCATTTTTCAGACCCATCCTCGCAGTTTGACGGCTTCCGCCACGCGTTGGATGGCCACCAGGTAGGCCGCGAGCCGCATGTGGGCTTTGTGCTCATGATGCAGCTGATTTACGACGCGGTAGGCTTCGGTCATCTTGCGGTCCAACTGGCGGTTCACGTCGTCCTGGGTCCAATAGTAATTGTACAGGCCCTGCACTTGCTCGAAATAGCTGACGGTCACGCCTCCGGCGTTCGCCAAAAAGTCGGGAATGACGTGTACGCCGTTGACGTGCAGGATGCGGTCGGCATCGGGGGTGGTGGGGCCATCGGCCAGTTCGCAGACAATCTGGGCCTTGATGCTTTCCGCGTTTTCGCGGGTGATCACATTTTCGAGGGCCGCGGGATAAAGGATGTCCACATCCAGTTCGAGGATGTCCTCGTTGGCAATGGGCTTGGCATTCGGGAAGCCGATCAGGCGACCCGTCTTGCGTTTATAGTCCACAACGGCCTTGGGGTCCAGGCCGGCGGAATCGTGGATGCCGCCGCTGGTGTCGGAAACGGCGATCAGTTTGCCTCCGCCCAGAATCTCCGGATGCAGCAAAGCGGCGTATTGTCCCGCATTGCCGAAGCCCTGGATGGCAAACGTGCCGCCGCAGGGATCGACGTTCAGGGCCTTGCACGCCTCCCGTACGGCGTACACGCCTCCGCGCGCCGTGGCCTCGTTGCGGCCAAGCGAGCCGCCCAGCGCCGGCGGTTTGCCGGCGAATCCGGCCGGATGCGACCGCCCGACGATGGTTTCGTATTCGTCCAGCATCCAGGCCATAATTTGCGGGGTGGTGTAGACATCCGGGCCGGGAATGTCGCGATGCTCGCCCAATTCGCGGGCCACGCACCGCACCCAGCCGCGGGCCAGCCGTTCCTTCTCGCCCTCGGAGAGCGTCTTCGGATTGCAGGCAATGCCGCCTTCGCCGCCGCCGAGCGGAATGTCGACCACGGCGCATTTCCAGGTCATCCATGCGGCCAGCGCGCGAATGGTGTCGATGGTTTCCGCCGGATGCCAGCGGATGCCGCCTTTGTTCGGGCCGCGCGCATCGTTGTATTGGACCCGATAGCCGTGGAAGATGCGCACGGACCCGTCGTCCATGCGGACGGGAATGGTGAAGCTGTATTCGCGGCGCGGCCAGCGGAGAATGTCCTTCATGGCGGGCTCGAGCCCAAGCACCGAGGCGGCTTCGTCGAACTGGGCCTGCGCCATTTCAAATGGGTTCTGGTAATCCTGCATGATCATTTCTCCTTGTGGTTTTTGATAAAGGAACTGGCCTCCGCGGACGGGACGCGGAAATAGCAAACGGCTTTTTGTTCGACCGCATTGGCGCTCAAGGTGACGACCCGATCCTGGGCTGCGGCCTCGCGCACATCGATGACCTTCACGGTGTCGGCCCACGAGGCCGCCTCTGGGACGAGTTCCGCCAGCCGGTTCGGCGCTTTTAGAAAAAAGGCCTCATGGAGGATGTTCTTTTTTTGGCGCGGGAACAGGGCGATGTACAGCATGTTCATCTCGACCAGTTCGTTCAGGAAATGCGTGCCCAGCGAAACGTCCGGGATCAGGTTTTCGCGCATCGCGACGATCTCGCATAGAATCGAGACCCGGCTGATCTCGCCGAAGTTTACCGGGATGCCCAGCGATGGGCTGCTGGTGCCCCAGCGGCCCGGCCCGAGCAGCATGGTGATGGACGCGTCATCCGCGGGGGCGAGGCGGTTGATCTTGCCGATGAGATGGGCCACCTCATACCGCGCCTGGATGGGCAATGCGCCGTAGGCCGAAGGGACGACATAAATAAAGCGATCGATGTCCAGGATGCGCCCCTGGCCGATGACGGCGCCGTGCGCTTCGAGGATGCGATCCTCGTCGCGGATGTCCACCTCGGGCACGCGGATGACTTCCGCGCCTTGAACTTGCAGCGGGCGGCATTGCAGCAGGTTGATGGTGTAATGCTTTTCGTTGAGAAAGTTGGCCGCAAATTCGATGTCCACGGGATATTGATAGGCTTCGTGGAGGAGGCGCAGCATCTCCCGGAGGCGGTCTACAAAGTCGGTGGAGGAGAGCAGTTCGTCAAACGTCAGGATGCGGTGCGTCGGGTCGCTGTTGCCGTCGTGCGAGGCTTCCTGCGAGGCGAAAAGATCGAGCGGAAAATCGGACGGCTCTTCCAGCAGATCGCTGAAATAACCGGACGTCAGTTGGTTGCTTTGCAAGTCCAGGTAGTCCACGCGGCGCTGGGCGTATTGGCAGACTTCGTCGAAGTTGGCTTCCGGGCGGCGCTCCGGGGCGTTGAGGGCGACGAGCCGGGTGTAGTCGTCGTCGGCGCGGTCCACGGCGCGGGTGCCCAGGCCGAAAACGAGCCGGACCACGCCGGCCTTGGGATCGATGTATTCGTTCCAGGCATAAGGATTGAACGAGAACCCGACGCCGGCTACCTGCGGATAGAACTTCTTGCCCTGGATGGAGCCCGAGACGCGCATTACCAGCAAGGCCATCTGCTCGTCGCGGTCCAGCATGTTCCGCTGCGCCCGGTAGCGCAGGGCTTTTTCGCTCAGGGTGCTGGCATAGATTTCCCGGACCGCTTGCAGAAACTCCTCCAGCCGTTTTTCGCGCGAGCCCTGGTTGACGCAAAAGACGCTGTCGTACTTGCCGGCAAAGGCATTGCCGTAGTTGTCTTCGAGCAGGGAGCTGGACCGGACAATGAACGGCGATTCGCCGAAGTAGTCGAGCATCTCGCGGAATTGCTCGACCGTGTAATCCGGGAAAACTCCCTTCATGATCAATTCGCGCGCCTCGGCGGCCCCTTCAAGAAAAGTCTCCGGATCCTGCTGCTTTTGCCGAATCCACCAGATCTTATTGCGAACCAGAAATGTGTAGAAAACATCCGATCCGATAAAAAACGAATCGTGCGTTTCGAGCAAGTCGCGGAATTTGGGCTCGGTCTTCTGTAGAATGGCGCGGGCAATCAACATGCCGACGGCTTTGCCGCCGATCAACCCGATGCCGATCATCCGGTCGTGGATGCTGAAAATATCCTCCAGGGTGAGGTAGCGGGAGATCAGCTTGAGCATGCCCTCGTCGTGCGACAGGACCATCCGGCTGAGGCGCTCGAACAGGTCCCTCTCGACTTCCGGGGGGCACTGTCCGGCTTTGATCTGCTCGTACAGGGTCTCGGCTTCGGAAAAAATGCGCCGCCAGAAACCGCGGCGGTTGTCGGTGCGCAGGCCCGGCCAGCGGGAGGAGACCAACAGCTTGGAGACAATGGCGCTGGCGGTGACCGGTTTGAATTCGTCGCCTTCCCAGGCGTGGATCATGTTCATCGCCGACGTGGAGCGATATTGCACCTTGATGGGGCGGATGTAGAGGTGGTCCTCGTGCCGGAATACGTCCAAAAGGAATTGGGTCGTCTCCGTGATCGGCCGCAATGCAAACGAGGCGTGATAATTCCGATAGATGGCGAAATAGGTTACCGTTTCGAGGTCCAGCAGCCGGGGGCAGGTCAGCATGAAAAAGTTGCCGAGCATCTGGTCGGAGCACCAGGTCGAGGCCAGTTCCGAAAGGCAATCGAACACATAAATCGCGCCCCGGCCGGCCTCGCCGATGACTTGATGGACCTCGGTCGTAAAGCTTTCGAATCCCAGTTCGGGGCGGGGCCGGTGAATCTCGGCGCCGAAATCGTCTGGCAGCAGTTGCGGATGCGTGGCGAACCGAAAGTAAATCAGTTTTCGGTCCGAGGCGCGCGCGGCCGCGGCATAGGGTTTCACCAGCGCGAGATAATCGTCGGTCGACTCGACTTGCCAGACGATGTTGTCGCCGGGCATGACTCCCTTGAGCACCTGGTCAAGGCCGGGCAGCCCGGTGGTCAATGAAGAAGCTTCGTTTTGCAGCTTATCGCTCATCGTTTTCGCCATATTGTAGTTGAGTTGCCATCTCTATTTTAGCTTCAAAACAACAGGCGCGAAAGTGTTTCTTTTGATGAAGAGCCTATTTCGACGGTATTCTTTTTCCTAATCCTAATCTTAATCGTAATCTTAATCATAATCTCTCTTTCTTCGAACTGATCTGGGATTAAGAAAGATTAAGATTAAGATTAGGATTACGATTAAGATTAAGAATCGGCGCTACGCAAAAAAGGGCGGCCCCCCTGCGGGACCGCCCTTTTTGCCGTCCTGCGACGAGGGATTAGACCAGTCCCTGATCGAGCATGGCGTCGGCGACTTTGACGAAACCGGCGATGTTGGCGCCGATGACGTAGTTGCCCTGATGCCCGTATTCCTTGGCGGTGTCATGGCAGGCATTGTGAATGGCGACCATGATGCCGTTCAAGCGACGGTCCACTTCTTCGCGGGTCCAGGCGAGCCGCATCGAATTCTGGCTCATCTCCAGCCCGGAGGTGGCCACGCCGCCGGCGTTGGCCGCTTTGCCCGGTCCGTAGAGGATCTTGCTCTCGATGAAGTGATCCACGGCCGCCGGCGTGCTCGGCATGTTGGCGCCTTCGCTGACCACGTAGCAGCCGTTCTTGACGAGCGCCTTGGCGTCGTCGCCCGAAATTTCGTTCTGCGTGGCGCTCGGGAAGGCGCATTGGCAGGGGATGGACCACGGACGTTGTCCGTCGAGATATTCGCTCTTGAACTTCTCGGTGTATTCCTTGATCCGGCCTCGCTTGACGTTCTTCAGGTTCAGCACCCAGGCGAGTTTCTCGGCGGTGATGCCGTCCTTGTCGTAGATGGTGCCCGCGGAGTCAGACAGGCTGACGACCTTGGCGCCCAACTGATTCAGTTTTTCCACCGTGTATTGGGCCACATTGCCCGAGCCCGAAACCGTGCAGACCTTGCCCTTGAAGGTTTCGTTGCGCGTCTTGAGCATTTCCTCGGCAAAGTACACCGCGCCGTAGCCGGTGGCTTCCGGACGAATCAGCGAGCCGCCCCACTTCAAGCCCTTGCCCGTCAGCACGCCGGTAAATTCGTTCGTCAGGCGCTTGTACTGGCCGAACATGAAGCCGATTTCCCGTCCGCCCACTCCGATGTCGCCGGCCGGCACGTCCGTGTCCGCGCCGATGTGCCGATACAGTTCCGTCATGAAGCTCTGGCAGAAGCGCATGACTTCCGCGTCAGATTTGCCTTTCGGATCGAAGTCCGACCCGCCCTTGCCGCCGCCCATCGGCAGCGTGGTCAGGGAGTTCTTGAAGACCTGCTCGAAGCCCAGGAACTTCAGGATGCTTTGGTTGACGCTGGGATGGAAGCGCAGGCCGCCCTTGTAGGGGCCGATCGCGCTGTTGAATTCGAAACGGAAGCCGCGGTTGACCTGGACTTGGTTCTTGTCGTCCATCCAGGGCACGCGGAACATGATTTGCCGTTCCGGTTCCACGAGGCGTTCCAGAATGCGGGCGTCTTGATACTTCTTATGACGCTGAATGACCGGCTCCAAAGATTCCAGGACCTCGCGCACCGCTTGCAGAAACTCCGGTTCTCCTGCGTTGCGCCGTTCGACGATGTCGATCACGTCATGAATGTAGCTCATTTGCTCTTCCTTTCTCTTGATGGCTGTCGCGTGAAAAGTAACGGTAATAACTAGCCGTAATTTGAGGGAACCATTCGGCATGATCAAATAAAATTAGCTTTAAACATGAAAACAATCGGATCAATAATACGGCAATATTGCCGTAATAAAGAGATTGCAGGATCAATCGATTCTTGAGAGATTGTGGTTGGTTCTGCCGTATTTGCCTTGATCATACGGCAGTTTTAAACGGCAAGGCCGGCGGAAGGAATAGGGTGGTAATGACGCAACAAAACCAGAGCGTGAAGCTGGACATCTTGAAGACGCTGTTGAGCCTGGATGGTCCGGCGGGCGCTTCGCGGATTACCGATCGGCTGCTATCTTCCGGCGCCGACCTTCAACCGCGAACGATTCGCTACTACCTGCTGCAAATGGATCGCGAGGGTTTGACGCGCTTCGTCAGCCGCCGCCGCGGCCGCGAAATCACCGATCGCGGTCGCGCCGAATTGGCCCATGCCAACGTGCTTGAGAAAGTCGGCTTCATTTCCTCCAAGATCGATTCGCTCGGCTATCGGATGTCGTTTTCGCTGGGTACGGGGCAGGGGACGCTGATCGCCAATGTCTCGACGATTCACAAGAGCTACTTGTTGCGGGCGCTGGAGGACATGAAGCCGGTGTTCAGCCGCCGGTTGGGCATGGGCAGCCGGATTGCCGTGGCGCGCGAAGGCCAGACGCTCGGTGGTTGCGTGGTTCCCCGCGATTCCGTGGCGTTCGGCACGGTGTGCAGCGTGACGGTCAACGGCATCCTGCTCGACGAAGGCATTCCCGTCGTCTCGCGCTTCGGCGGGCTGATGGAAATCCGCGACGGCAAACCGATCCGGTTTGTGGAACTGATCGAATATCAAGGCACCTCGATCGATCCGCTGGAATTTTTCATCAAGGCGAACATGACCCGCGTGCGCGAGTGCGCCCGGAGCGGTTCGGGCCTCATCGGCGCCAGCTTCCGGGAGATTCCCGCCGCGGCCATCGACGACGTGCATCGCATTCGCAAGGACATGGAGAAATACGGCTTGGGCGGCATCCTGGCCATCGGCCGCCCGGGCCAATCCTTGTTCGACATCCCCGTGGCCGCGGGCCGGGCCGGCATGGTCGTGACCGGCGGCATGAATCCCGTGGCCGCCATCCACGAAACCGGCGCCCGCATCACCATTCAATCCCTTGCCGGCTTAGATGACTTCAAAGCCTTCCGCTCCTTCCAGGAACTGCGCGACCGGTATCCGGGCTAGAGCCCGTAGCCGCCGCCGTAAGGCGGTGGTGATTTGGGCTCCACGAACGCCCTCGTCTTCGCCCGCCTGCGCACCTGCCCGCAATGCTACGCATAGCGTTGCAGGCGGGTCGCTACGCGAAGCGTTGCGGGCAGGGAGAAGCCGGGCCGCCTTTTATGATGCAGTCGCTTACGGCCCATTGCGCAGCCGGAAGAACGAGCGATCGCGCTGAAGCGGCAGTTCGTAATGCAGTTGGCCGTTGGTTCGTAAGGCGGCGGGCTCGTTTTGCCAGGTTGGGTGCAGTTCGAGGTTGGTGGTCGATTCCAGCAGATAGTCCGTGCAGGACGCGGGCAGATAGACGTTCATGAAGGTCCCTTGCAGGGCCGTGCCGGTCATCCGGGGCGATCCCGGCAGGATGATCACCAAGAAGGTGGTGGTCGCCGAGTTTCCGGCAAAATCCGTTGCGACGCATTGCGCCGTGTTCGTGCCGGGCGCGAAGACGCTGCCTGACGGCGGGGAATAGGCGAAGGTAATTTCCGGATCGATGGCGTCGGTTGCGCTCAGCGAGTAGAAGACGGATAGGCCTTCGGAAAGATTCGTGGAGCCGGTCCATAACGCGATCGGGCTCGCGGCCTGGAATAGCGGCGGTTGCGTGTCGGGCGCGACGCCGTCGGTGGTCGCGACGACGGACATCTCGCTCAAGTTGTCCGCGGCATCGAAGCTGAACACAGCGGCATAGACTGGATTGACGAGGCCGGGATCGAAGGCGACCCGTTGTACGTGTCCGGAGCGGGGCGTCAGCTCCGGGCCGATGGCCTGGGCCGCCCACCAGTTCATGGAGCCGGCGTTGGTGGTGGTTTGAGCCGTAATGGGCCGATCGGCCCAGACGATGTGATAACGGACGGCATCCGCCGGCGCGAGCCATTTCACCAGCACGCGCCCGCCGCCGGGCACTGCTTGTACTCCGGCGGTCGTGGGTGGGGGATTGGTGTCTGTCCGGATAGTGTTTTTCACATACAGGTAATAGCGGCTTTCGAATTGGCCGTGCCATTCGTTGAACTCGCCGTAGGGCGTTTCGCCGCCGTTGATGCCGCCATCGAAATAGTCTTCAAGCTGAGTCCAATAAACTTTTTTGCCGGTATGCCAATAGTACCAGGCTTGCGGATCGACCAGCGTCAGTCCCGTTCCGCTCGAACTGCCCGCGCCGCCATCTCGCGCATTGAAGTAGAAAGGAAAATTTCCAAAGCGAAGATTCCATTCCGCAAGGCCGGAGAGATAGTTAAATCCTTCCGCGTAGGCTTGCCGGTCCCAGTCTTTGACCTCCTCCAGATAGTCGATGACGCTGCGCATGAGATAGCCCGTCTGGAAACCGCCGCCCTCGCTTTCGCGCTCAGGCAACTGATCGCCATAGAGGCGATCCTGATCGGGGCGCAGGTAGTCGCGGAGGTAGGCGCGGAACTTCACGAGGAGGTTGGTGTCGCCCGTTACGCGGTAGGCTTGCATCGCGTGGTTCAGGCTGTGCCCGATGGCGCGGCTGGTGTAGTCGGGCCACGGATCGAGTTGCTCCAGGCGCACGAGCCGGAATTGGGCGACAAAACGATACCAGTCGCGGATCCACGGATTGCCCGAGCAGAAATACGCCTCGGCCACGTGATAGAACCAGCCGTGCTCGTCGTCGCGCGCATAATAAACCGGCGTCTCCTCGCTGGTGTTGGCTAAAGGCGGTGCAGCCAATGCGGAAATGCCATGCCCTTCGAAGATGCGCCACCGCCCTCCGCAATAGGGGTTTTCCGTCAGTTGCAGGAGAGGCCAATCGTCCTCGTGGCGGTATTGGGTCATCCACTCGGGCCGCGTATTGAGTTCCGCCAAGGCCTGATTCTGATCGGCAAAATAGTCGGCCGGCGCTTCGGTGGCGATTACCTTCGCGCCGCTGTACGGCCAGCCTCCGGGCGTGCAGGAGGCCGCCCGATAGCCCGGCTCCGGATCGCGAAAGATCGACCAGTTGAAGGCGTACGTTGCCCCGGTAAAACACAGGAAGTCATAGGTCGGCTGTGGATCGTCGGAGGGAATCGGCAGTTCTTCATCCGGAGGCAGGACGCCGCCCAGATCAAGCGTCGCCTGGGTTTGCCGTTGCCAGTCGCGCGAAACAACGACCACCGGCGGGAATTGGAAGGTGCGCGCCAGGGCGGTCAGATTGCTGTCGGCCACGGACGGCCCATGAAAATAGAGCAGGGTTTCCTTGACGACATGCTGCATGTCTTCCAGCCAGTAGAGTCCGGTGCCGCCGAACGCGGGCGGGGCCGTATCGGGATGCTGATAGAACTGCTGGCTCCAGCTTGGGAACAATTGCAGCGACAGCATATTTTGTGTATTCGCTTGAAGCCCGTTCGGCCACATTTCCCAGAAATGCCGCACGACCGCCGTTACGCCGCGTTGGCCGTCGCGGATGTCGATGAAACCCTCCGGGCCCGCGCCATCCGGGTAGTTGGTCGAGTAGAGCGTTTGCCCGTTGCTCAATCGATAAATCCGCATCGCGTTGTGCATTTCCTGGGCTTGATAAACGCCGTTGGTGTTGATGACGGAAAACGCGGTGGTTTTTCCTGTCCCGAAGCGCACCGTGGTAGGCGACGTGAGGTTCACCCGATAATCGAGGCGCATATCTTCGAAATAGAGCGGCCAGGACCGCACGACGTTTTTCGCGGAGTTTTGGAGTTGGTAATCCACTTGCAGGAACGGCTGCCCGGCATAGGCGTAAACCCGCGCGGCAAAGCCGTGCGGGTGGTTGTTGGTGTCCGTAAAATAAGCCGGCGATTCGATGCGAATCACCGCCCGCAAAGGCCCCGTTTCCTCGATGTCGAGGGTCACATTCGTGCGATCGTGATCGTACTGCGTCGCGCCCGCGCCGTTGCGCGGCACGAAGACGCCGCCGTTCTGGGCATGCGGCGCGAGAATCTGTTCTTCCTCCGTGAACTGCTGGTCGCCGTTCTGATCCAGCCAGACCGCCTCCAGCAGGCGGCCGCTTCCCCGGGAGATCGTGCAACGCAGAGGGCCGGTCGCCAGCACGATGTTGCTGGGCGTGTCGACGACGCTTACGGCTTGCGCCGGCAGTACCGGAGTCCCGTCGCGCAACGTGTAGACGGCATTGGAACCGGCCTGGACCGACGGTTGGAAATGTACCCGCACATGACGCAGGCTGTCATCCGCCCGCCACCGCTCCAGCGCCTCGCACTGGCTCGCAACCGCCTGACCCGTCGGGCCGGAGATCGTGAAGTTTGTCGTGTCGAAAAATTGTCCGCGGGGCAGGGGGACTACGGCCGAGACCGGATATCCGCCAGATCCCACCCCGGCGTTTTCCTTGACCGTGAGCGGCGCCTCCAAGGCCTCGAGCGATGAAATGAACATACATCCCACGAGTACAACCGCGATGGTTAGTCGGAATTTCATAAGCTTCATGTGCCCATCATACGCTAAAACGGGATGAACTGTTATACGCCTTATGCGCCGCTACTCTTATTATTGGGTTTATCGGTTCGTGAGCGTGCCAGCCTTGCTCACGACCTCATTTTGAGTTTGGAAGACCCCTCCAGTTTGGAGCTCAGCGCCGAACAGGAAGCCGAAGTTCAACGGCGTGTCCAAATGGTTCGGGAAGACAAGGCAACGGGGCGATCTTCCGATGAGGTCTTTGTTGATATCAAGGCTAAATACCGATGACGACTCCAGTCGTGATCCTTCACGAAGCTGAAGTAGAACTTTAGGAAGCGGTTGCGTATTACGAAGACAAAACTCCAGGCCTTGGCTTGGATTTCCAGGCTGAAGTTGAACGAGCTGTCCAAGCCATACGACAAGCTCCTGAGCGATGGCCTCTTCGTGACGACGGAACGCGACGATATCTCACACGTCACTCAGATCTGGATCATTGCCTTTGCTCACTGCAAAAGAAGCCCTGGCTTCTGGTCGGATCGAAGGTCGTCAACCCTTCTGTAACGAATGGGTTGTGCGGTCAGAGGACTGTCTACTGGAATGGGCTCTTGTAAACGGAGGCTTTGTCCAGTTGGGTTTCCAGGTCGTTTAAGATGCCTTGGGCCACCGTGCCCGGGATGGCGTTGTCCTGTTGCAGTTTGGCTACGGTGTCCCGTTCGGCTATGAGCGCCGCTCGTCTGACGATACGGTCTTGAAGGTCATGGAAAATTACAGGGTACTCGCGGGCGAGGGCTTGAGTCTGTTCCAAGGCTTGATGGGCCGTCGATTGATAATGAGAGCGGCATTCCTCCGTCATGCTTTCGGAGGCCCCGCACAAAGGAGCGAAACGGGGCAATTCCGCCAGTACGGCGTTTCCGCTCATGCGCACAGCGCCCGCCAACTCGAGCTTAATCACCCGGTCGCGCACGATCCGTAACTGCGTCCAGGCGGCGTTGGGAAGCAGGCGTTCGAACAGGCTGGTCGTCAACACTCGCACTCGCAGCATCACGGGATTGCTGGGCACATGCGGCGGGGGAATTTCGCCTTTGAGAATCAGCCCGCGCCGCACCTCCGTTCGATAATCCATCTCTCGAAACGTGTTTTCCGAAAGGAAGCCCTGTTCGAAAAGCAGGACGTTTGCTTTTCGTTCGACGGCGTTGGCTTGCAGCCAGAGGGTTGTCCGGCGCACCCGGTCGATATTCGACGGGCTGTTGCGCGTTTCGTTCAACTCCCGCATGGTGGAATCGATGGCGGCGCGGTATTGCTCCCGCAACTTCTGCAAATTTTCTTCAGCGGGTTGCCAAAACCGCTTTTCGACGGCGTCGATGCGGTGCAAACCGCCTTGAAAGGCCGCTTCCAAGGCCGTCAGTCGGGCAATGCGGTCCACCAGCGTGGGCTTATTCATTTTCAGGCGCGTCATCAGCCATTTGATCGTGGTTCCCTGTACCAGCAGGGTGAAGAGCACGACGCCGAGGGTAAGCTGAATGATCAGGCTGCGTCCTGGGAAATCCCAGGCCAGACTGACCGCCAATCCGATCGGCAAGGCGCCGCGCAGGCCGCCCCAGAACATGACCGCCTGGTTCTTCCAGTCGATGGGTTCGGCGCGGGGCAGGCGGTTCAACAGCGGCACCAACAAAAAGACGATAAGCGCACGAGACGCCATGATGGCAAAAACCGCCGCCGCCACATAACCCAGCAAACGGGGAATCGATCCGAGGTCGCGCGCGAGATAAGTTTCCGTCAAGCCCAGCAGCAGGAAGATGAAGCTGTTGGCCACGAACGAGGCATAGCCCCAAAATTGATGGAGATATTGCCGCACCTCGGGCGTCAGGCGCGTGGAGCTGTAGTAATTCACCACCATGCCCGCGCCGACGGCCGCCATGACGCCGGACAGCTCCATATAATAATTGGCCAGGATAAAGGCGGCATAGGCCACCACGGTCGAAAACGCGATTTCAATCAGCGGATCGTTGCCGGCCATGCGGATGATGAGAATCATGAGATACCCGATGATCGCGCCCACCAGCGTGCCGCCCGCGAAGACCACGACGAAATTCAGAGCCGAACTCGCCAGGACGCCGGCCGACCAGGCGCCGCCGGCCACGATGCCCATGACAATATTAAAGGCCACAATCGCGGTCGCATCGTTGAAGAGGCTTTCTCCGTCGACCAGCATCGTCAGCCGGCGCGGTGCGCCCAGCTCCTTGAACAGGGCAATCACGGCCACGGGATCCGTGGCGGAAATCAGCGCCCCAAACAGCATGGCGCTGCCGATGCTCAGCGGCGTCAGCCAGGCGATAATGAGACCCGTCACCGCCGTGGCGAGCACCAGCCCGGGCGCGGCCAGCGTGAGCACCGGGGTGAGGTTTTTCAAGAGCAACCGGCTGTCGATATGGATGGCCGCATCGAAGATCAGGGTCGGCAACAGAATGTACAGGATGATATTGGGCGTCAGGTGAATGTGCTGCATCACCTTCAACATGCGAATCTGGTCGCCGAGCACGAATAGAAGTATTCCCACCAGGACCAAGCCGATCGTGTAAGGAAATTTGATGCGGCGAAACAAAATCGCCGAAAAAGAAGCCGCTAATAACAAACCAATGATGCCGCTGATGACTGAAATGGGAATGTCATTCATAAGTCGAATCCTACACAAGCGGGTTTTCGAAAACGAACGTTTTTTGCAGCCGGCTTTTGTTTCGTCCTGTTCGTAGGCCGCCAAGTGGGCATGAAATTCCATGGCCGAATGGTCTTGTTTTGGAGCCGGGACGACCTCGTCCCGGGCCCTTTGGGGTCAGCCCTGTGTTTAGAGGTTAGCGGACAGATTGATCGCAGGCGGTCATTGATGTTTCTCGTCGGCAGAGGGCGTAAATCAACCGCACGCAAGTAAATTCGCGGTGGTATTTCGATTTGCGGTCGGTTGTTGAGCGCTCAAGTCCTGCGGGTGGGTTCTGGATTTTCCAACCATTGGAAAAAATGGAGCCCTGTTTTCCAATGGTTGGAAAAAACGATGGGAGCATTGTTCGCTGTTTATGCCTCCTATGCGGAGAAGGACGATTTGCCGCTTGTAGGTCAATTCCATGATCCGGTAGTCTGACGTACATGAAACAACTTCTCTTGTCCCTGATGATGACGGTTCTGCTCATGGGCGGCGTGTCGTGTAAGGAAAAGGATACGGCCTTCCATATCGATCTGGTGAAGTACATTGAAAACTCCTACACGCAAAGCTTTGAAGAGAGTTTGCAGGAGGGGCTGAGCGCCGCCGGGTTGGTCGCCGGCCGGGATTACCGGCTGAAAACGCGATCGGCGCAAGGGGACATGTCGACGCTGAGCATGCTGATCGACGCCGCCGAGAGTTCCAAAACGGATCTGCTCATCACGTTTCAGGCCCCGACGCTGTACACGGCCATTCAGCGGGCGCCCTCCGTCAACAAGGCGTTCACCTTGTTGCAGAATCCATTCATCCTGGGGGCCGGACAATCGGATGCCGACCACATGGCCCGTCTGACCGGCATGTATCTGGTTCCGCCCTTTGAGGAGTTGTTTGGGATGATGGAGGAATGCAAGCCGTCCATCCGGACGGTTGGAGTCATCTACGATTCCGGCAATGACGATTCCGTGTACCGGAAAAACGAGCTGGAGCGATTTGTAAACGCCAGGGGCATGCAGTTGGCGACCGTGCCTTACACGGCCCAGCATGAAATCGCCACGGCGGCCGAGGCCCTGATGGCTTCCCATCCGCAAGCGGTCATGCACTTGCAGGATCCCGCGCAGGACGTCACTTTTCCGGCGCTCTTCAAAAATGCATCGCGCCGGAAGCTTCCCGTGTTCTCCGTGGTCTTCAACATGGAGCGAATCGGCGCGGTCATCGCCTGTTCCACCGACCGCAAGGAGATTGGAGACCAGTTCGCGCAAATGGTCGTTCGCATCGTACAGGGCGCCGATCCGTCTCTCATGCCGTTCGAAAATGACCGCGCACTAAGAAAACGCACGGGCTATAATCGCACCGTGGCCGCCGACATCAAACTGACTCTTCCCGATTCGTTGATCAACCCGGCCCGGTAAGCCGATGCGATCCCATAGGCTTCTGATCGGATCGCGCTAAGATGAACACCCTATCGCGTTGAACGCGCGAGGGTTATTGTTCATACTGAAAAAATGCAGGCTGCAAATCGGATGGACTGCGTTGAGCGTTAAAACAAGCTTCGAGGTCTGGATGATGAACGAACAGGACAAAGACGGCCAAGATTGCATAGAAGAAACACAGAGGCAAGATGCGTCTGGATTGGGCGAGAGCACGATGAAGGTGAGCGTTACGCGCGTTCTGAGCGTGACGGACAAGGTTGACGTCCAGGAAGATGGGGGCGGGGAGGCGGTCGAAACGGTTTTCGAAGCGGGAGAGTACGAGCTGGGCGAAGTGCTGGGTAAGGGCGGCATGGGGGTGGTGTACGAAGCTCATGACATGACCTTCGATCGCAAAGTGGCCATGAAGGTCATGTTGGGGGAGATCAACTCCAACGATCAGGATCGCGAGCGGTTCGTTGAAGAGGCGCGGATTACGTCGCGGCTGGAGCATCCGAACATCGTGCCTGTGCACGAGATGGGGAACGATCGGAAGGGCAATGTCTTCTTTACCATGAAGCGGGTGCAGGGGCTGACGCTGACGGATGTGCTCAATCGGTTGCGCAAAGGGGATACCAAGACCATCGACGAATACCCGCTAAGCCGTTTATTGTCGGTTTTTCTCAAAGTATGCGACGCGGTATCCTTCGCTCACTCGCGCGAAGTCGTACATCACGATTTGAAACCCGGCAACATCATGGTGGGGGACTATGGCGAGGTGCTGGTGCTCGATTGGGGGCTGGCGAAGGTTATCGATAAGCCCGGCGGGGAACACGCCGTGATGTTGAACGGCGAAACCATGCTCGTGCATACGGATGAGGTGGGCTCCGATTTGCGAACCATCACGGGAACCGCCGTGGGAACGCCGGGATTCATGGCCCCGGAACAGATTTCTCCCTCTGCGCGAAAGGACGACAAGCGGGCGGATATTTATTCGCTGGGCGCCATTCTGTACAGCATTTTGACGCTGCGGGCGCCTTCGGCCTCCGGCAGCTTGCAGGAAGTGCTGCGCAAGATCATTAACGGCGAAATTGCGGCGCCCACCGCGTTCAACCCGGTGGCGGCGCCGACCGGTCCCGTGCGGGCGCCGTTGAATCCCTTGCCTCCGGACGGACGAGATATCCCTTTGTGTCATTGTCCGACGGGCCGAATACCCGGGACGTTGTCGGACATTGCCATGAAGGCCATGGCTTGCCGTCCGGAAGAGCGCTTTCCGACGGTCAGGGATTTGCAGCGCGAAATCGAGGCCTATCAGAGCGGTTTGACGTGGAATCTGGTGTTGGAGGACGACTTTAGCGATCCGCACGTGGATGCGCGATGGGATATTTGCGGCGAGTGGGCATGGCGCGACGGCGAGCTGCGTCTTTACGGCGGGGAACCGCAGTTTTTGATGTTGAAGCAGCCGTTGAGCGGCGACGTGCGCATCGATTTCGAGTGCCGGATCGAAAGCGTCTTTTTGAACGATGTCGCGTGCTTTATGAGCGCGGTGCGCTCCCGGAACCTCAAGGATATTCCGGCCAGCGGCTATGAGTTCAAGTATGGCGGATACGAGAATTCGGCCAATGTGCTGTCGCGTTCGGACACGAAGCTATGGAGCGAAGCGGCGGCGCCTCTGGACAAGGGGGTTGCGTACAGCGTGCGGGCCGAACGCGTGGGCGGACATTTGCGGATGTCGGTGAATGGACGGGAAGTGTTCAATGTGGTGGATCCCGATCCGCTAAGCGGCTCCGAACGAACTGCGGCAGGCCTGCTGGGCTGGTTGACCGACAGCCGGTATACCCGCGTCCGGGTCTACACGTTGGGAACGCCCTGGAAGGCGGACCTGCTGGATACCGCGGACCGGCATTTGCAGAAGGGTCACTATATTACAGCTTTGGATTTGTACGAAGAAGTGGCCGATTCTTCCCCCGACGCGGTGCGCTTGGCGCGCGCGCAGAAGGGCGCCGTTGCGGCGCGCACGCGGCGCCAGATGCACGAACGCCTTCCCGAATGGCGTGCCCGGCTTCAAGCGGCCTGGCCGGGGGCGCCTGTGGACGTGCGCATGGACAACAACGGACTGACCGTGGATATTTCCAGAGGCGGCCTGGTCTCCCTGGAGCCCTTGCGGGAGTTGCCGGTCACCACGTTGTACTGCGCCTACAACCGGATCGCCGATCTGTCGCCGTTGCAAGGCAAGCCGCTGGTCACATTGAACTGCAACGGCAATCCGATTGCCGATCTGGGGCCGCTGCACGGCATGCCTTTGCAGACGCTGCTGTGCGAAGGCTGTCCCATCGAAAGCCTGGAACCGTTGCGCGGCATGCCGTTGACCATGCTGAATTGCGGCGGGGGCCGGCTGAGCAATGGGCTGGAGCCGTTGCGGGGGATGAAGCTGACGTGGCTGTGTTGCTGGGGCTGCGGCATCGAAAGCCTGGCGCCGCTGCAACACATGCCGTTAACGGGGCTCTACGCCGACGGCAATCAAATCGAAGATCTCTCGCCGCTGCTCAAGATGCCCTTGCGAACGCTGATCATCAGCGGCAATCGCGTACGCGATCTTTCCCCGCTGCAAGAGCTGCCGTTGACGGGCCTGCATTTCCCCGACAACCGGGTCGAGGATCTCTCTCCGCTGAGGACGCTGCCGTTGACGCTGCTGAGCTGTCAGAACAATGCGATCGCCAGCCTGGCTCCGGTGCAGGACATGCGGCTGGCGACGCTGACATGCGGGAACAACCAATTGCGCAATGTGGGGTCGTTGATCAAGCGCCCGCCCGCCAACTTCTTCTATGACTGCCCGAGCATCCCGGTGCAGGAACTGGAGTGGATGCATCAGTTGTGGTCGCGCGATTTTCGTTTTGCCGCGCACGCGTTGTATGCGGAAACCTTGCTGGCTTGCCGGGCGGACAACGTGAAGAGGCTGCGGAAGCTGGCGCGCGAATACAACGGAAAGCATTATCTCTTTGTGCCTCGATTCCTGTCGTGGTCCGATGCTCGCGCTTTTGCGGAGCATTGCGGCGGGCGTCTGGTCTTTATTCCCAGCCGAGAGGTGAACGACTTCCTGAACGCCATGCTGCCGCAGGGCAGTTGGTTCTGGATCGGTTTGGAAAATCGGGACGGCGTCTTGCAGTGGACCCACGGCGAGCCGTGCGACTTCCGCATGTTCCTCGATCCGCTTCGCGAGCAGACGCCAGGGCCGAAGGTGTTCTTCAACGGCAACTGGACCTGCGAAGTGCACCCGAGGGCGCACAATGGCTTCATGCTCGAATGGGATGCCTAATCCGGCTTTGAGCGGGCTAAAGGCTGTCGAGGATCTGGACGAGATTCGCGAGCGCTTCTTTGGCGGAAGCGGGGCGGTCTTCCGGGTCCCGGTTCATGAGCTTCATGACCCAGTCCGTCACCGCGGCGGGAAGATCGGGGCGTAAGGAGTCCAAGAGCTCGAATTCGTGGAGCAGATGGCTCTTCATAATTTCTTCCGTACTCTTTCCGCCGAATGCGTGCTGTTTTGTCAGCATGAAATAGTAAACGCACCCGATGGCATAGAGGTCGGTCCTGAAGTCGGGAGGTTTCTGCTGGAGTTGCTCCGGGGCGATGTAATGAAGAGACCCGTAAATTTTGTTGCGCTTCACGAAAGGGTTATTGATCTGCTGTTCGAGAATGTCCACCAGTCCAAAGTCCAGGATTTTATAGAGAAGATAGTCGCTGGGCAGGCGGGTGACCATGATGTTGAAGGGTTTGATGTCGCGGTGGATCAGGTCTTTTTCATGTGCCGCGATGAGCCCCCGCAAGGTCTGGATGGCCGCGTCGGTAAAGGAGTTCAGGTCGTACTTGAAGTTATTTACAAAAGTCCCGAGGTTTTCCCCGTCGATAAATTCCATCACGATATACGGACCTTGCTCATCGGTGCCGAAGTCGTAGACGGAGAGAATATTGGGATGTTGAAGGGAGGCCAGGGATATGGCTTCCCACCACAAGTCGTCCACTTTGGTGACTTCGTCCGCGTTTTCCTGGTCGAGTCGCTTCAAAGCCGCTTGGCGTTGCAGTTGTTTATCCCAGACTTTGTAAATAGTGCCAAACCCGCCCCGATGCATGACGCCCTGAATTTCATACCTGCCCGTCACGCCCAAGCTCTGCTCTTTTTCTTCAGACACAAGTGCACTCCTTTATCTGGCTGCTCACATGCGCACGTTTAAAAACGTCTCAAACGGCAATGAGCCAAATCAACCCAATAGCACTCTTCTGCGTTAAAATACGTATATCTGGTAACGGCCCAGAAAGTAAATGCATTTTTTACGAAACGATAGGGCCAGGCGTGATTCCGCATCATGCGACGTCGCGAACAGGGCGGCCCTATGACGGTGAAATATGCCGTATTCCCGGAGTGTACTTGGATGGTTTATTGATGGCCGTCGGTCAGGTCGGCGCCGGACAGAATCCGATGAATGGCGTTGGTGATACCGGGCGACAATTCGCGCGCAAGTTGGGCTTCCAGCGTTGCGCGGTTGGCCGGCAGGGCTGCTTGCTTCCCGAGCGCCATGACCAATTGCAGTCGCAGCAGCTCGTTGTTCTCGGCGCCCAGGCGTTCCCGGGCCCATAGACTGGCTTGCGCGGGGTCGCGCGACGCCATTGCGTCAAAGGCGGCCTTGCGGACGATGGCGGAGGCATCGGCGTCGAAAGCCTGGCGCAGGCTGGTCAGCGCGTCCGGCTCGGAGCATACGCGCAAGGCGCTGTACGCTGCGGCCCGTTCTTGTTCGTCTGCGGCTTGCAGGTGGGGTGCGATCGCTTCGTAGGCAGCGGCCTGGGCGTTTTCCAGGGCGGTCAGGGCCAGGGCGCGCGTGGTGGGATTGGGAGATTTCAGCAGTGCGGCGATTTCGTTATTAATGGCGTCCGCGCGCTCCGTCTGGTTGGTGTTGGAGAGGGTTCCGCTGACGATGCCCAGGGCGAGGACGGCGCAATTGGACATGGGTTCGTTTAGCGTGGGCGATCGCGACAAGGCCCAGAGATCGTCGACCATTTCCTCGGAGGGTTGTTCGACGCCGCCGGAAGCCACCACGGCTTGCAACCGTTGCGAGGGCTGTTGTTCTTCGTTCAGCATGATGGAACCCAAGGCTTGCTGGGCTTCAGGGGTTCCCGCCAACTCCAGGGCATGAATGATGCGGCCGGCCATTTCATCGGGCAGCTGGTCGTTTCTCAGCAGTTGGGGCACGCCCGCCGCGCGCTCGGGATAGGCCTTCAAATAATCGCGCAGGGCGTGAATGGCGGGAATGGTGTCCACATGGTTGGAACTGGAGTTGACGGCGTCGACGAGATCGTCGTACAGGTCTTCCACGGTTGTATTCGCGTATTTTTTTCTCAGTTCCTGAAGTTTGGCTTGCTCCCAGGCATCGTCGAATTTCCGGGTTTCCGAATAAAAGCCCCACATGGCCAGCGTTTGCATGAGTTGGTCGCGATGGCCGCTGAGCGACCAGATGTCCACCCGGGGATTCGTTCGATAAGCTCGCGGAGTCATCCGGAGCGTGGAGTAGCTTTCGCTGAACAGCGACTGCTGGGCATAGACCTCCAGGCGTTCCTCGCTCTCGCAAGCCGACAGCCAGGACACGCCCGGCTGAAGCGTATAGACATTGGAGGAGCTGCAGATCTTTGCCGACATCAAATCCTTCAAAAGATCTTCCCCGGGCTGGGTTGGCGGCGGGGCAGTTTCGCCGGCCTCGTCGTCGCCGAGCGCCGGTCGTTTGGCGCCGAAGGCGGTATAAGCCGTCTTGGCCTTGGCAATGCGCGCGGCATCGAGCGGAAGGTAGTCGGCCACGTAGCTGCCGATGGCGTCATACTCGATCGTGTGCCACGGCAACGAATCCGTCCGGGAAGATGCCGTTGGAATCGAAATTTGCAGCAAGTTAAACAGGCCTTCGAGCGAGTCTTTTTCCTGTTGCGTCAGCTTCATCGGAAAGACTTTGAACAGCGTTTCGCCGTCGGGGCTGAATCCGACCATAAAGGGCGTTTGAAACAGCTCTTCCAGTTCCGGCGCTTCCGTGTTGTTGAGGCTTACCTTCGCCGGCGTCAGTTGAAAAGCCACGGTAACCACCTCCGTCGTATCCGCCACGCGCATGTTCAAGACGCCTTCGATGTCCACGGCGATGCGGGTGACGACGGGATTGGATGCCGCCGGGGCGTCCAACGCCAATGGGCGCAGGGCAACTTCGGTATGCAGCGCATAGTCGTACATTTGCCGTGCATCGGCGACCCATAGGAGGGAGGGCGTCTGCGACGCGGCTTCGACCTGCGGCTTGCCGCTTGAACCGGCCTCTGCGGCCGGCGGCGGCGCGCCGCAGGGCTCATGCCGCGCATTCCACCACGAAACCCCTCCCCATGCGGCCAGCATAACGATGGCGGCCGCAGTCAGGCGGAGGCCGTAGGCGATCGTCCGCCGGGGGGAGGGGGTGTTCGTCATGGCTAGGTTCCTTCCGGTTTATTGGAACACGTCGAGGGCGTTCATGGAAGCCGCCGTCATGCGCGCATCTCGGCCGGCATTTCCGGCGCGATCCACCTCGGCATAGAGGATGTACTTCCATATGTTATGGTGATGCATGGTGGGCACGGCAAAATCGGGCGCCGCTTCGCCCTGGGCGAACACCGGCGCCAACGGCCCATGATAATAATAACGCCCCGGAAAATGCGTCAGCGTTGAAAACGCGGGCGAGACGATGCCGGAACCCAGGGTGGTCAGCGCCCCGACCAGTTGCGCCACCGGATCGTTCGGGTGATAGAATTCATACAGAGCCATCTTTCCTTTGTAGGCGTTGACAAAGGGCTGCTGGCTGACCGGCGGCGCGCCGAAGGTGTAGACCGTTACCGGCATGCCCCGGTCGGCGAGCAGTGCGCCATAGAGTTTGGCCGAAGCGCCGCCCAGGCTGTGTCCATAGAGGATGAAGCGCGTGCGCTGCGCGGCCGGCTTCTGGCTCTCCCGGTAAATGAAATCGTTCAACGTGAAGCCGTCGGAGGTGCGGACCGTGGGTTCTACCTTCACAAACTGGTCCATCTGCGACTTGAAGCCCGAATGCACCTGAAGACTGCCGCCTGGGAAGGAGGTCAGATATCCATACCCATCGTAAATCAGGTCGAAGGTCTCGCACGTGCCTTTGAATCCGATGGCCAGCACGCGCCGATCGCTCGACAGCTTTTTCTCCATCACCACCGCGCCCAGACCGCCGTCAGCCCCGGCGATGACGCGCAACTCGCTAAACCCTTCCTTGCGCAAAGCGCCGCTGGCTGAGGTGCGCCCCTCCACGGTCAGATCCTGGTAGGCTTCTTCACTGGCGCAGGCGAACAACAAATTCATGTTGCGATTATAGCCGGTGGACAACAAATCGCCGTCGGAGGTAATCCGGCCCGTCTCGGCAGCCATGCGGGTTGCCAGCACGCCGGTCGTGGGTTTGACGCTGTCGTTCCGGCTCCAGGCGTCCGGCAGCAACATCAAGTATTTGAACGGATCCCAGGCTGCCTGGGCCGGCGTCGCCAAGTGCGCCGCCAGTGTTATCGATGCGATGGTTGCGAAAGTCCATTTTTTCATGCTGATCTCTCCCTTTCTATAACAGTGTCGTTAAATGGTGGTCGTCCGATGAGGTTAGAGCGCTCCCTGTTGCCATGCAGCGAGGGTGGCTTGCGTGACGTTCGCGGGGAAGTTAGCCAAAGGCCAGTAGGACTTGCGTTCCACAATGGCCGGCAAAGAGATGCATACCTTCCACCAGCACACGCGCCAGCAGCGACGCACCCAGGTCAGCTCGGGATAACGCACAAAGGCGTCGATCTTGCCGGAAGGACCGCTGAAAGAGTTGACGACCGACGCGCTGACGCCCGAACCCGTAAACAGGCGGGTTTGCGCCTGCGCCTTGAGTTCGTCCCGCGCCAACGACAGTTTGCCTTCCACGCCCGCGCCGGCGATGATGAGGTTGGCCTCGGCGCTGGCATAGCCGCCGGCATCCACGAAGGAGGTGGCCGCCGCGAAAGGACGGTCGAAAGGAACCGCCGTTTCCAGCGTCGTGGACTTGAACGGAACGCGGCAGACCGTGTGGTTCGCGCCCACTTGCCAATTCCAGCCGAGCTCGCCGTCCGCACCGGCTTTAACCGTGACGGGAATGATCACGATGGGGAACGTGGTTTGCACTTCCATGAACTTCTTGTAGAACTTGGTGGGGGCGGGGGCGTAACAAACCGGGGGCGGCAACGCTTGGGCGCCGTAGTCGAGCAGTTGCTCCTTTACCAGATCCGCCAGAATTCCCGTCGCTTTGCGCGCATCCATCGGAGCGCCGGCATAAGCGCGCATGACTTCGCCCAGGAAGACCTGCGAGGGATGCGAAGCGGTGTTGAGCGCGCTTTCCATGTCGGCGCGATTCGCGAACAAAGCGCAATTCGGCGCAAGGCCCGCATTCGCGATTACGCCGGAAAGAATTAGATAGGGCGCGGCCGCCTGATATCCGGACGGACAGCCTCGGGCGGACTTGAAGGCGCTCCAGGCGCTCGAGGCGCGCTTGAAGTCGTCTTTCATTCCGAGTCGAAAAGCCTCCAGCGCTTGTGAGCGTTCCGCGGGCGTGACCTGAACCGAGTTTTCGACTTCCGGATCGTTGAAGGAGGTTTGCCAGATGGTCTGGTTCAATAATTTGAGATACGCTCCGTAACCCAGGCCGGAATCCTTCAAAAACATCTCGGCGCCGGCTTTCGTGACGTCCATTCTGGATTTCAATATCACCAAATACGCCGATGCATCGCTTCCAAGGCTAAAATAGGGAGATGCGAGAGGATTTGCACTCAAGCCGGCCCGCAACCCGACCCCGGCGCCAAACCAATCCCCCGACTTGTGCATGTTGTATTCTTTGCCGACTACATAAGCCATCTGGGCTTTCACCGAAGCGGTTCCGGTGCAAAGTGCAAGTAAGGCGCATGCAACCGTGCGCCCACCAATGGTTTGACAGGAAAACTTTCTGCTCACAACGTACTCCCTTCTTGCTTGTTTTAGGTCGTATCAACGGGAGCGCTCCCGTTGTTGTAGCGCATGCTAGCAGGCTGAAATATGCTTGTAAACATCTTAATATAATAAAAATAACAGGTAGCGGTCCCTTCTAAGACCCGTATTTTCTGGCTACAGGCGGCTTGCTTCGTGTAGTGATTCGTCAAAATCGGTTGCAGGTCATAGCCGGCGGACGCAAACTCCTGCTCGTCCTCCATGCTGCGCCTTGAAAACTCAATCTTCGTTGGCACGGGCCTTCCCATCCCAGGGATGCGCAACCCAAGCTTCCATCGCTGCGTCGTTGGCGTTTGCTTGTCGCTGGTGATGTGTTCGACGGTCATTTCCCTCACTTGATGATCCGTTGGACCGCTTGGCCATCTGTGGGGCGACTCTTCCAGGGTTAGAAGCCAGCGCTACAACGATTCCTTGTTTTCGTGCTGCTTTTAGTCGGTCTTCGCTCTCACCCGAGTGGGTCTACTTTGATGAGCCCCTTGGATGGCAAAGCGTCCCGCGGATCCTGAGGTTCGTTTTGTCAGGAAACTTTTGCGTTTTTTAAGTTGCGTGACCGGGATCATGATCCTAGCTTAAGCGGAGGTAAGGCACTTTTTATAAAAAGGATTTTACATGAATGTAGTTTCCGTGATTATGGGTGGGGGACAGGGTAAACGACTTCAACCGTTAACGCGCGATCGGGCCAAACCGGCGGTGCCGATCGGAGGGAAGTATCGGCTCGTGGATATTCCCATCAGCAACTGCATCAACAGTGGAATCCGCCGCATCTATTTGCTAACTCAATTCAACAGCGTTTCGCTGCATCAGCATGTGCAGTCGACGTATCGTTTCGATCAGTTCAACAGCGGTTTTGTGCGCATTCTGGCCGCCCAGCAGACGCCTGGGTCCGAGTTGTGGTATCAGGGCACGGCGGACGCGGTCCGGCAGAACTACCGCTACCTGATGGACGAGGAGCCCGATTTGGTGGTTGTGCTTTCGGGCGATCAATTATATCGCATGAATTTCGCCGATGTGGTGCATCAGCACATCGAAAAGGGCGCGGATGTCACGATCTGCACGAAGCCGGTCGAACGCTCGGAGGCTGGGGCCTTGGGCATCATGCAGGTGGATGCCAACAAGCGCATTACGAAATTTGTCGAGAAGCCCGGGACAGGTCCTGCGCTGGACGAGTATCGTGCGTCGCTGTACAAGGACGAACGCTTCATGGCCAGCATGGGCATTTATGTGTTCAACAAGAAGGTGCTCGAAAAGCTCCTGGATAACGAGTTCAGCGATTTCGGCAAGGACATCATTCCTGCCTCGATCAGCCAGACCAAGGTGTTTAGCTACGGCTTCGAGGGCTACTGGAAAGACATCGGGACGGTGCGCGCTTTTTGGGAGGCCAATCTGGCCTTGACCGACCGGGTGCCCGAATTCAATTTCTACGACACCAAAGCGCCGATCTATACGCGCATGCGGTATCTTCCTCCGTCCAAGATCAATTGCTGCGATTTGAACCGCTGCCTGCTGTGCGAGGGGTGTATCATTTCCGGGCACCGGATACTGCACTCGATCGTTGGCGTACGGGCGATTGTCGGCGACGGCAGCGTCATCGAGCATACGGTTCTCATGGGTTCCGACTTCATGGAAAAATCGGCGCCGCCTCCGGGGATTCCGCACTTGGGCGTGGGCCGCGATTGCTTCATCAAGAATGCGATCATCGACAAGAACGCCCGCATTGGCGATGGGGCCTACATCACGCCCGACGGCAAGCCCGAAGGAACGACAACGGAGCTGTTTTCGGTGCAGGAAGGCGTCATTGTCATTCCGAAAAACACCGTGATTCCGGCGGGGATGAGGATCTGAGGCGAGAGGGGATGGGGAGGGGGAAGTTATCAGTGATCAGTTATCAGTTATCAGTAATCAGTAATCAGTTATCAGTTATCAGTGATCAGTAATCAGTAATCAGTTATCAGTGATGAGTGATCAGTGGGCTGTGATCCGTGAAAAAGAATGAGGATAAAGGTGTTTAATCGACCGTTTGCACTGATTACTGTTTACTGGTCACTGATTACTGCTTCAGCTTTCTTCTCTGGCCTAATACGGTGCGATATGGTTTTTGCCGATGACCGGCCTCAACGCGCGCTGACCGTCTATCCTTTCGCGGAGTATTTCCAATGGGAGGAAAAGGGGCTTTATGTCAGGGAGTCCGGGATGATTTACGGTCTTGGCGCTCAGGGTGGAAGGAGACTCTTTGACCGGGGCTGGTGGAATGCGGAAGTTAATGGGTTTATCGGCGAAGTCGATTACGACGGGACCCGATTCAATGCGGAGCCTTTTCGTAGCAAGACGTTTTATCTGGGCGTCAAAGCGGAAACCGATGCCTCGTACGACCTGCTGCCTCCGGGCGCTGCCCGGCTGGAGCCCTTTCTGGGCGGCGGCGCGCGCTGGTGGAAACGGCGGTTGGATAACACGGACGAACAGCTCTACGGCTATGACGAGAATTGGCTTTCCCTGTATGGCCGCGCCGGATTGAGAGCTTCGTGGCAGGCGACGGCGAATTGGTCGTTTTTTGCCGAGGTTTCTGCCCTTCTGCCGATGTACAATCATGAAACGGTTTATCTCCGGACGTCTCAAGATTCCTCTAATTTTTCCGTTAATCCCGGTCGCGAGTGGTCGCCTGCCGTCGATTTGGGCGCAGATTGGAAGGATTATCGATGGGCGTTGTATTACGAGAAGCTCAATTTCGGAGCGTCGGATGTCGATGAATCCGGATATTATCAGCCGGAATCGACGGCCGACATCATTGGCTTAAAATTAGGGGTCAGCTTGTGAAGGGGGCCTTTGTTGTAGGCCGGTTCTGCGAACCGGCGGTCTTTGTTTCACTCTTTTTGTGCGCGGTTCCGCTCCATCTGGCCTTTGCGGATGAACCCTCGCGGGCCGACCTTGGCGCAAAAATTTGGTATGCCGACAATGGCCAGGAGCACGCCTTGCTGGGCGGGGCGGTCTTGTCGGCCAAGCTTCTTCGATCGGTCGAGGTGGAGGGCGAGTTTCTTCAGGGCGATTTCCATAACGAAGGCGACGTGGAGACGCATCGGTATTTTGAAGGCGAGTGCCGGCGCCGATTCAGGTATGGTTACGCGGGCGCGGGTTTTTCTTATCGGCAGGTG
Source organism: Lentisphaerae bacterium GWF2_57_35 (assembly GCA_001804865.1). Lineage (GTDB taxonomy): Bacteria > Verrucomicrobiota > Kiritimatiellia > CAIQIC01 > GWF2-57-35 > GWF2-57-35. Next base: position 44,019 of record MHBK01000057.1, on the reverse strand, counting down.
AATACCGAACTCAAGCCCGGGTGGGTGTGGGATGACGACCGGCCCGAGCGCGAGGAACGGAATGCCGATATTTACGGTCCTTATCTTGCGGCCGGTCTTCAAGGCCCCTTGTTTTGTCGTCATTTGAAGTGGAGGCTTTCCACGGCCTGGATGTTCAAGGATTTTGGGGAATTGGACGATTTGGGATACGATGGCTCTCATGCTTCGGTGGAAGCGGGTCTTGAGGTTGCTTTCAAAAAGCTATTTTTATCGCTCGGCTACCGCTACGAACGATACCGCGACCTTCCGCCCAGACTCAGCAATGGCGTCGCCTCCGATCGAAATGTGATGGAAGGCCCATTTTCCACGGCCGGCGTTCGGTTCTGAGGCGAATGGGGTGGTGGAGCGCTGGGGACGTTATATCCAATGTCGCGTTCGTCAGTGTCGATACGGCCACAACAGCGGACGGCGACGGAGCGTCGTCCCTACCCACAGCAAAGAAAGGTCGGGACGGCGCTCCGTCGCCGTCCGCTGTTAGCGATGGGGAGCTAAACTCCAAAAAAAATGGAGCGAGCGATGGGATTTGAACCCACGACAACCACCTTGGCAAGGTGGAGCTCTACCACTGAGCTACGCTCGCTCTTGTAATTCAAGAACAGGTGCGATTATGTGAATTTCAAACGACATTGCAAGTTTTTGTTTTAAATTTTCTTTATCGAATGGGAAGCTACAAGAGAAACCTGAAATCTGAGACCGGAAACCTGAAAGAAGAAATCAGCCTTCGGACATACCATGATAGCGCCTCGAACAGAACAGGACGAGAATGAGCCCTCGACGAGCATACGGTCGAGGGCGAGTGCATTTTTTCGTTCGGGCGGGGTGCTGGAAAAGGCTTGCGCCGGGGAGGCTTTTCCCTTTGAACCGCGGCCTCAACAGGCCCAAATGGCCGAGGCCGTGGCCGAGGCGATTGAAAATTCGCAGCATTTGATTGTCGAAGCCGGCACTGGGGTGGGCAAGAGCTTTGCCTATTTGGTCCCCGTAATTCTGGCGGCCTTGGAACGGCAGATTCAGGTGGTGGTTTCGACGTATACGATTTCCCTTCAAGAGCAATTGATCGCCAAGGACATTCCTTTTCTTCAAAAGCACATCAAGGAGCCCTTCAAGGCGGTTTTGGTGAAGGGCCGCAGCAATTACCTGTGTTTGCGGCGTCTTTTCCGTTCCAGCCGGCATCAGGGGGAACTGTTTAAATCCGAAACCGAGGTGGAGTTGCAGCGAATCCGGGATTGGGCGGAACATACGACCGACGGCAGTTTGCAGGATCTGTCCGAACAGCCTTCGTCAGAAGCCTGGAGCGCCGTGTGCGCGGAACACGGGAATTGCCTCGGGCCGAAGTGCGCCGACCGGCGACGCTGTTTTCTGATGCGGGCTCGCAGCCAGATGCGAGAGGCTCATTTGGTGGTGGTTAATCATCATCTCTTTTTTTCCGAGCTGGCGTTGCGATCGCAGGGGGCTTCGTTCCTTCCGCCGTATTCGGTGGCCGTCATGGACGAAGCGCATATGATCGAAAACGTGGCTTCCGAACACATGGGGCTGCGGTTGTCGCATCATTCGTTCGAGCACTGGCTGCGGCGGCTTTACATTCCGGAGAACAGCAAGGGGCTCCTGGCCGCTCTGAGGGAAGGCGAGGCCGCTCATGAGGTAACGAAGATCTGGGAGGAAGTCGACCGCTACTACGGCGAGGTCCGCAAGTGGGCTCATTTCGATCGTGAGGGCGGTCAGCGCGTGGTGCAGCAACCGATGGATATCGGCACTTCACTGCCGGATTTGCTGGGGCGCCTGCTCAAGCTGCTGGACGAGGTGGTCCGCAAAACCAAAGATCCCGACCTGCGCAGCGAACTCAAGGCCATCCAGTCGCATGGCTGTGGGATGAAAGATTCGCTGGATGCCTTCATGAAACAGGCCATGCCCGACCAGGTTTACTGGGTGGAAAGCGAAGGTCGTAGACGGCAGCAGATTGTTTTGTATTCCGCTCCCATCGAAGTGGCGCCCGTGATGAGAAAAGCTTTTTTCGAGGGCTTGGAATGCGCCATTCTGACCAGCGCTACCCTGGCCGTCCGGGGCGAGCTCGACTATTTCCGCCGGCGCATCGGGGGCGACGAATGCGAGACGCTTTGCCTGGGCTCTCCGTTCGACTATTCCCGCCAGATGAGGATGTTCATTCCCAAGAACATGCCGGATCCCAACGAATCGGAAACTTTTGCGACGGCCTCCGCGCGCGTGATCCGGCATTACGTTGCGAAAACCCACGGCCAGGCATTTGTGTTGTTTACGAGTTCCAACCAGATGCGGCTGGTGGCCAAGCAGCTTGAGGGCTTTTTCAAGGACGAGGGTCTGCGCCTGTTGATGCAGGGCGCCGGCATGCCCCGGCACGTGATGCTGGAGCATTTTCGGAAGGGACCTGCCTGCGTTTTGTTCGGCCTGGATAGCTTCTGGATGGGTGTGGACGTGCGCGGCGAAGCGCTTAGCAACGTGATCATCGCCCGGCTTCCGTTTTCCGTGCCGGATCAGCCGGTGGTAAAAGCCCGCATGGATCGCATTCGCGAAAAAGGCGGAGATCCCTTCAAGGATTATTCCCTGCCGGAAGCCATCCTCAAGTTCCGACAAGGAGTGGGGCGGTTGATCCGGACGGCCACGGATGAGGGCATTGTGGTGGTGCTGGACTCGCGGATCGTGACCAAATGGTATGGGAAGCTGTTTCTGGCCTCGATTCCGGAATGCCCGGTGGAGGTGGAGGAAGTGTAGGCGAAAGGAACGCCGACTCACGCGGCAGAGTCGGCCTACAGATGGCGTGCAAGATGCCCTTCTTCGTTTTTATAGGTTTTCAGCGGCCCGCTGGTTTGATATAGATTCTTGGATACGCAAATTATAAAAAAACAGGAGAGCAGCATGGCCATACTTGAGACCGAAGACATCATGAAGATCCTGCCGCATCGCTTCCCGATGCTGTTGGTGGACAAGATCATCGAATGCGATTTCAACGAGAAAATTGTGGGCATCAAGAATCTTACGATCAACGAGCCCTTTTTCCAGGGGCATTTTCCGGGGCATCCCGTCATGCCGGGCGTGTTGGAATTGGAGGCCATGGCGCAGACGGCCGGCGTTTTGTTGAACAAGAAGATGAATAAGGAAGGCGGGATTGCCTATTATCTCGCAGTCGACAATGCGCGGTTTCGCAAGCTGATCAAGCCGGGCGATACGATGCGCATGGAAGTCGTGCTGCTCAAGACCCGGTTGAACATGTATCGGTTGCACGGAAAAGTACTGGTCGATGGCGAGCTGGCTTGCGAAGCGGATATGATGTTCGGTTCCAAGGAGGATTGATACTGTCATGGCTGTAATTCATCCCTCCGCGGTGGTGGCGCCTGAGGCCGTCATCGACGATTCCGCGACGATCGGTCCTTATTGTGTGATCGGCCCGCATGTGCAGATCGGCGCGCGGACGCGCTTGCTGTCGCACGTGGTGGTCGATGGGTGGACCTCACTCGGCGCGGACTGCATTGTTTTTCCGTTTGCGAGCCTGGGCATGCAGACGCAGGATTTGAAGTATAAGGGGGGGGCGCCCCGCGTGGAAATTGGGGATCAGACGACCATCCGCGAGTATGTGACCGTCAATGCGGCGACCTTTGATGGGGAATCGACCCGGGTGGGCTCGCAGTGTCATATCATGGCTTATGCGCATATCGCGCACGACTGCAAGGTGGGCAATGGGGTCATCATGGCCAATGCCGCGACGTTGGCAGGGCATGTTACCGTCGAGGATCAAGTGGGTATTGGGGGCATGTGCGGCATTCATCAGTTTGTGCGGTTGGGCCGGCTGTGTTATCTTGGCGGCATGACGAAGGCCACGCAGGATATTCCGCCGTTCATGATCGCCGACGGCAATCCTCTGGGCGTTCATACGATCAATTCGGAAGGTTTGAAGCGTCGGGGGATTTCGGAATCGTCGCAGCAGTTGCTGAAGAAGGCCTATAAAATCCTTTATCGTGAAGGGTTGTCTACCCGTCAGGCAACGGAAAAAATCGAGGCGGAACTGGAACAGAATACGGAAGTTCAGTATCTGGTGTCGTTTATTAAAAATTCCGAAAGAGGCATCACAAAATAATGACGTACAGGCTTAAAAGCCTTTTTGTGGCGGTCCTATTGGGCGGTTGGACATTCACGAGCGGGGTGGACGCGACGAATGAACCGGCTCAGCCGTATGTAAACTTCAGTTTCGATCAGGTCGATATCCGGTTGTTGGTGAAACTGGTCGGCGAACTGACGGGCAAACGGTTCATCGTGAACGATGCCGTTTCGGGAAAAGTCACCGTGATCACTCCTCCGCAGATCCCTGCGGAGGAAGTCTATCCTTTGTTCCTTTCTGTCCTTGAAGCCAGCGGTTATACCGTGCTGGAGTCGGGCAACGCCTATAACATTGTTCCCTTGCCGGATCGGGGGCTGGCCATGCCGCCCGTGGTGGGCGCCGGCGACAAGGAGGGGTCGAAGGGCTTGATCACGAAAGTGATCGCGGTCCAGAATGTCAGCGTCATCGAATTAAAGAAAATCCTGGACCCGTTGATGCGCGGCGCCAAGACGGGAAGCCTGGCGGCTTTTGGAACGACCAATCATTTGATTGTGACCGACACGGCTGAAAACGTCGCTCGTTTGGAGCGCATCCTGGCCGAGTTGGACAAGCCGGGGGCATCCCGCGTCGTGGAAATCGTCAAGCTGGCGCATGCCGCGGCGGAGGATGTGGCCGGGCAAATCATTGCGGCCATGCAGGGGTTGGATAGCGCCGGCAACCGGATCAACCGGCATTTTCAGCAGATGGCCGAAGGCAGCGGATCGTTGCCGACGGATGTCATGGTCGTGCCCTCGCCCCAGGCCAACAGCCTGATTCTCGTGGGAACCCCAATGCAGTTGAACGAAATCCGGAAGGTCGTCCAATTGATGGACGTCGAATCGACAACCGGCTTTGGGCGGCTTAACTCCATTTTTCTCAAATATCTCTCCGCCGAAGAGGCGTCCAAGAATTTGAATGCTTTGCTGGCTAAATCCGTGGAGAAGGATCAGCGCCAGCGCATGGCGATCGAGCCGAGCATTCCGAATAATGCCTTAATCGTCGACGCCTCGCCGCAGGACTTCGAATATGTGCGTCGACTGGTTGAAACTTTGGACCGGATGCCGCAGCAGGTGATGGTGGAGGTTCTGATCGCGGAAGTCACCCTTGGCAAGAATCTTGATTTGGGAGTGGAGTGGTCGAATTTGCAGATTCCCGGGGAAGGGGAGACTTCGCTCCTTGGACGCAGCCGGCTGGGGGCGAAGGACGAGTTGTCCGACATCGTCACCAAAAGCATATTTCCTCAGGGTTTGGCCTTGGGGGTCGCGCATGGAACGTATACGGATTCCAGCGGCAAGGTGCTTCCGAATATTCCTTTCTACATCAAGGCGCTGGCGCAGAATAAGGACATCCGCATTCTATCCAACGTGCCGCTGTGGGCGCAGAATAATACGGAAGCTTCGGTGAGCGTGGTGAACAACATCCCGATCCTGAAGTCGACGATCGAAGGCGGGGCGGGCACGGCGCGGGATGTCATCCAGAACATCGATCGCGTCGATGTGGGCATCAAGTTGAAGTTGACGCCCCACGTCAATCCGGACCGCCAGATTCTCATGCAATTGAATCCCAGCATCGAAGCGATTGTCGATGAAGGGCCTTCAGGCACCCTGTTTGCCCCGACGATCGCGAAGCGGGAAGTGTCCACGACCGTTACGGTGCCGGACCAATCCACGGTGATCATCAGCGGTTTGATTCGCGAGGACCGGGTCAAATCCGTTTCGAAGATTCCGTTGTTGGGCGATATCCCGCTGATCGGGTTTCTCTTTAGGAGCCAGACCGAACGACGGGAACGCACCAACCTGTTGATTTTTGTGACGCCTCACATCGTGACGGAAATGGAAGCGGCCGATGTCATGAAAAAGCGGCTCGAAAAAGTAACGTCGATGGAAAATGTGACGACCAACCTGAACGCCACCCCGTTTAAATAGGACTGCTGCTTATGCAACTGGGCGAAATCCTGATCGAGTGGGGGAAAGCCAGCCGTCCGCAAATCGAAAGCGCACTGGAAAAGCAACGGCGTGAACCCGTGCGCCGCCGTCTGGGCGAAATCCTGATTGAAGAGGGCGTTATTCAGGAAGCCGATTTGCTTCAGGCGCTGGGACGCCAATTCGGCGCCGACGTGGCATCCACGGTCGGGGAAGAACTGTTGGACTCCTTGCTGGTGGCCCGGCTGCCGGTCGAGTGGGCTCGCGCCAACCAGATGCTGCCGGTGCGGCGGGAAGGGCGCATAGCGGTCTTGACCTGCGATCCTACCCGTATGGCGCCCCTGGAGGATCTGGCGCTTCTGCTGGACTGCGAGCCGGTCCCGATGCTGGCGCCGCGCCGCGAGATTCTACGGGCCATCGAGCGATGCTATTTCCAAAAACACGACAGCGCGGAAGATTTATTGCGCGACATGAAGGCGTCGTCGGTTCGCCCGCCCGACGTGGAAGCCGTCGGGGACGACTTGTTGCGCAAAGCCGACCAGGCGCCGGTGGCGCAGTTGGCCAATGTAATCCTTTTGGAGGCCGTGAAGGCCCGCGCGTCGGATGTACACATCGAGCCGTTCGAGAAGAAGATTGTGGTGCGCTACCGGATCGATGGACTTTTATACGAGCAGGCTTCGCCGCCGAAGCATCTGGAAGCGGCTCTGATCTCCCGATTGAAGGTGATGGCCCGGCTGGATATCGCCGAAAAACGGCTTCCTCAGGACGGCGTCGCACGCGTGCGCGTAGGCGAACGTGAAATCGATATTCGCGTGTCGACCATTCCCGTTGCGGAAGGCGAGCGGGTGGTGCTGCGATTGCTGAATCGCGAGTCCACGCTCCTGCCCCTGGAGGATCTCGGCATGCCGGACGATGTCCTCCTCCGTTTCCGGGAGGCGCTCAAGGAGCCCAATGGGGTGGTGTTGGTGACCGGCCCTACCGGCAGCGGCAAAACGACCACGCTCTATGCTTCCTTACAGGAAATCGATACCGGCCATTTGAATGTGCTGACCATCGAAGACCCGATCGAATATCAGTTGCCGCATATCGGCCAAATGCAGGTGAAGCCGAAAATCGGGCTGACGTTTGCCCAGGGGCTGCGGCACATCCTGAGGCAGGACCCCGACGTTATCCTTGTCGGCGAGACGCGCGATTTGGAAACGGCCGAGATTGTGGTGCGCGCCTCGATGACGGGACATCTGGTGTTCAGCACGCTGCACACCAACGATGCAGCCGGCGCCGTGATCCGGTTGATGGACATGGGCGTGCCTTCTTATCTGCTGGCCTCGTCCGTCCGCGCGGCGATGGCGCAACGGCTGGTCCGCCGGCTATGCCCTCTTTGTCGGGAAGAAGTTCCTCCGACCGCCGACGAGCTGCGCGCGATGGGCTCTCTGGCGGAGCGATTGGCCGGCGCGCGGGTGTGGAAGGCCCGGGGCTGTTCGTCCTGCTTGGGCGGGTACAAGGGACGAACCGGCATTTACGAACTCATGATCGTCGACAGCAAGATCCAGGAAGCCATACGGGAGGGTCGTAGCGTCGAGGAATTGGCGCGTATGGCCGAAGCGATGGGCATGCATACGCTGCTGGAAGACGGGCTGGCCAAGGTTCGGCAGGGGGAAACCAGCATGGCGGAGGTTCTTCGGGCCGTGGGCCGCAACGTGGGCGGATAAGGGATGACGACTTTCGAATATAAGGGATTCGATCATGGCGGGCGCGTTTGCCGTGGAATGATCGAAGCCTTGGATCTCAAGGAAGCCCGCGAGAAAATCAACGCGTTGGGCATCCTGCCGGAAAAAGTTTCCGCGGCAGGCCGCGCCAAGGCCTCCCGCGCGGGGATGTTCAGCCGCCATTTCGGCATGGACGTGCGCGCCATGCTGTATCGCGAGCTGGGGTCCCTGTTGCGCGCCGGGCTTCCGTTGACGCAAGCCTTGGATGTTCTGATTCAGGCCCCGGAATTGGGCGAGCATCGCATTTCGCTGGCTGGTCTGCGCGACCGGGTGCGGGAGGGGTCTTCCTTTGCTGCGGCTTTGGGCGGGGCCAGCCGCAAAGTGTCGCCCTTTGAACAAGCGGTCGTGGAGGTCGGGGAACGAGCCGGTACGCTGGAAGAAATCCTGGAGCGGCTGGCGACGTTCATGGAAGAGCAGGTCCGCGTCGCCGAGCGGGTGCAGACCGCTTTGATTTATCCCTTGGTCGTCCTGGTTCTTGCCGTGGTTATTATCGTCGTATTATTGGGCGTTATGGTGCCGGCGATGGGACGGATGCTGTCGGAAAGCCATATTCCGCTGCCCTTTCTGACCCGGGTCATGATGTTCGGCGGGCAATGGATTCTGCCGCTTCTGGCGCCAGTACTTTTGGGCGGCGTGGTTTGGGGCATGGCCTTGCGCCGACAAATGGCGCAACGGGCCGAGGTGCGGGAGAACTGGGACCGAAAATGGTTCAGCCTGCCGCTAGTGGGTCGGGCGTATGCCTATCTGGTCAACTTGCGTTTTGCCCGTACGCTGGCGCTGTTGCTGCGGGGCGGGGTTCCCTTGGTGGAAGGCTTGGCGTTGGCCGGCCGGTCGACCGGCAATGCCTGGATTCATCGCATGTCGATGGAACAGGCGGAGCAAGTGCGTCATGGCTCCAGTCTATCCGAAGCGGTCCGGCGCATGGGCCCATTGGGGGCATCGCTTCCCGGTTGGATTCGGGCCGGTGAGGCCAGCGGGAAGCTGGAGGGCTTGCTCGACAATGCCGCCGATCGCTATCAACAGCAATGGGACAAAATGATCTCCCGGCTTTTAAGCGTCCTTGAACCCGCCCTGATCATCCTGGTGGGTGGATTTGTCCTGGCCATATCGCTTTCCATTCTCATGCCGGTGCTGCAGTTGAACAAGACGCTGATGTAGTAGTCAATGGGTCTGAAGCACATGCGTCCACCGCCTTACGGCGGCGGCTACTGATCGGCTCCGGATATCTTCAAAACGGTTCGAGCGTGCGTTGTCGTTGGCGATAGCGGGCGCTGTGCGTATAACCGGCTTCACGGGCGAGCTGCATGGCCGTCTCGAAATCGTTGCCCACGCGATCCGGGGAATGGGCATCGGAACCGAATGTAATGGGGATGCTCCGCTCGCAGGCCCAGGACAAAATTTGAGGGGAGGGATACGTCTCTCCGGCGGGGTGGTGAAGGCCCGAGGTGTTGATTTCGATGCCCATGCCCGCTTGCGCCACGGCATCGAGCGTAGGAATCACGATTTCACGAAGAATCGCGTCCGTTATGCCGATTCCACTTCGTTTCGGCAGGTCGAAATGGGCGATGACGTCGTACAACCCGGTGCGTACCAGTTTTTGGAGCTGCGTGAAATACACTCTCCAGAGATTCTTGATGAAAGGGTCCGGATACTCTCTGCGGGCGTCGAATTTCCAGAAATCGCCGGTATGTACTGAGCCGAGAACCAAGTCGAACGATTGTTCGGGGAGCCAGCGTGCGAGATAGGGTTCGCAGCCGTCGTAATAATCTGCTTCGATCCCGTAAAGAACGCGGCATTTCCCTGTTGCCTGGGCTTTAAGCACGCCGTCGCGATAGCGAACAAATTGCGGCGAAACCATGCGGTGTTCCGGATCGTATTTCCACGGCGCCGGGGCGTGATCGGTGCAGGCGATTTCCTCAAGGCCCTTTAGTTCGGCAAATTCTGCGTAATCAACCGGCATGCCGCTCGCATGATGACAAAGCTCTGTGTGCGTGTGGTAATCTGGAGGATACACGATGGAGGACATGGAGCTTTCTGCTTGGGAACGAATCGTTTATTTGCCTGTGCCGCCCGCAATTTGTCCGCTTCAAATGCCGGAAGAAAAAATCAGGCGATCGACCGATTTAGATCGAAGAGCCGATGCAGGGGCAGCATCGGTCTGCGTCGCAGGGTCGTTTGCCAGAGGTACATCCGATCGCTCTCTTGCTTCCAGCGGAAGTATTCGTAGTCTTCGTTGAAATCCGAGGAGTTGTTGGCGGAGTCCGTCAGACACCCGACCGGGCGTAGAATTTCGATTTGACCGGTTTGGGCGAGCTGAAACAACCCTTCGCGAATCGTTCGAACATCGATGGAAAAATAACGGGCCATCTCGGCTGCATTCATCACGGAACGGCGCCTGAGGAGACAACTGATGGAGAACACGAGATCGTTATCCGGTTTCAGCGTCAGAGGGCGATTGTCGATTACCATGTCGTTCTCCTTTTTTGCTTCATAAATACTACCCCCATTGCGGGAGGCAGTTCAAATTATTTACGATATTTGACGGAACGATGAAGGGGTTGCCTTTGCCGCTGACGCTTTCGCCGGCGGTCATAAATGGCTTACCCCCCCGTTTAAATATTTCATGCAAGATCGCACATTGTCATTAGAATACGACTAACGCTGTGTAAGAATTCGGTTAGATCGGCTTGACTTCAACGAATGAGTGCGTTTCTTTCGTCTCACGGACCTTCCGGCTCGTCGCTGAAAAGCGATTCCTCATCGGCCTCTTCTTCCATGTTTCCTGGGAGTGCGCCGGGCGGCGGCGTAAAGATAAACCGGCGCGATTCGATCGGCCGATTCAGGTTCCAGTGCGTAAAAAGGGTCGTCATTTTGAATTCGAATTCGCCTTCGGTCACGCCTTGTTCTTCGGCCATCTTCTGAGAGACGTCGGCTTCCACCTTGTAGAGGAGCGGTTCCTCGCCGACGGCGATCCATAGTTCTACAGATCCCAGTTTCTCCGAGAGGTGAAGGCGGACGTACTCTTTCCCTTCGATCGTCTCGGAGGGGAGCAGCTTGACTTCAGTATTGTCCTGCATGATTCGTTCGTACGGGTTGGTAGAAATCAGCGTCGTCAAAACAGGAACGGCCCGATCCAAGACCCCGGAGATTTCCAGTCCTTCCTCGGTCAGAAGACCATCGATGCCGGCAGGGGCTTCTTTTTCGAAATACCGCTTCAATTCGGGGATGTAGATGACGATGTTCGTTTCCCGATAAACCAGGGTGCTGCCGAGAACCCCATACGTATGTTCCACGGCAAGCTTGTCGGGGCGCTCAAGGCTGACATGATGCCGGGAGACAAATTCCTGGCGCATTCCTTCGGCTTTGATGGAAATGGCGGACTCCACGTCGACGCTCATCGTTTTCAAAGCGGTGTATAAATTTGCCGTGCGATGAATCCATGCAAGGGCATTGGTATCCATGTACTCCGATGTTTCGGAGGTTGCTGCCAAGGCTCCAAAAGAAAGAAAAACACCACAGACTATTAACGCAGGTCGAAAATAATTTTTCATGGGACACTCCTTACTGGCTGAAATAGTTATGGCCTATGCTCTCAAAGAGCTGTCCTGGGAACAAGAAGGAAGATGATTGGCTTGTTTGCGCAGGCCTGGAAGGCCACCGGCTAACGCCGGCGGCTACATGCGGACGCAAAATTGGGTCGTCTGATCGAATCTCAGCCAGGCGTATCTTTGCTCCTGTAGGGGCTGCGCCGGACAAGAGCGACGCCCTGTTCGAAAAGCGTGAAAAAAGACCGCGTTACGGAGAACGCGGTCTACCTGCCGGATCAGAAATTCAGAATTTCCTGCCAATCCTTGCCGTTCTGACCGACGCGCCAGCCGTTTTGATCCAGAACGACCAAGCGGCGGCCGTTCTTGCCGAGCACGTTGGCGTTGACGTTCTGAACGCGCTGCCGGTTTTGCCCCAGCCGGGTGCGTTCCGTTTCATTGGCATTGCGGACGCGCAACGGAACTCCATTTTCGGAGCAGGCCATCACGATGGCTTTTCCGCTATACGGGTCGCCCTCCCAAAGCGAAGGATAGCGTCGAAAATAGTCGGGCAGTTTCCGGACGGTTAAAACCAATTCATAGGCGACGGGGATGGTCGACAGGTGTTGTCGCAACGTAAAAGCCGGATTCTGTTGCCGTTGGCGAAAAACCTCCAGGGGATCGATGGCGAGCAGGTTTCTTCCGTTGAAGAGTCCATGATCCGGTTTCAGCTTCTTGGCGTTATACCATTCGGCAAACCGCGCATTGGCGATCAGTCCGACTTCAAAATGAAGATGCGACCGTTCGACGGGAATGGCCGAAGAGGAACTATGTCCCATGACGCCCAGCACATCGCCGGGTTGAACGAGTTGTCCCTGCCGGAGGCCCGGTGCGACCGAAGCCAGGTGAGCGTAGAGCGTATAGAATTCCCCGACCGGATCGTCGTGTGTCAGTACGACATAAACGCCGTAGTTCGAGTTGCCCGATATGCGGTTGACGTAGGCCGCTTTTCCTTCGGCGACGGCATAAACCGAATCCAGCGGGCGTTTGGCCCGATCGCGTTTCATGGGGGCAATGTCGATGCCTTCATGGAATGAGGGCATGAGACGTTTTCCCTTCATGGCTATCCGCACGGTGCCGTACAGCGCCGATTCAAAGCGCCCCGAGGCCGTTGCTTGGAAGACCCCGCTGGGGCGTGTCTCCAGCAGTCTTTTCTGGTCTGTGGGAAAACTTACAACTTGCCAGGGATTTCGGGGCGCTTCCGGCATGGCGACGGGAACCGTCGGAATTTCGGTTGGGGAATAATCTTCTTTGCGCCCGCAGCCCATCAAGCCAACGAACATGCAGCCTAGAGCCATCAGTCGAAAAAGCAATATCTTCAAGGTATGGAAATCCTTGGGTAAAAATCCGGTTAAAAACAAATGTAAAAAACGATGCCTATAAGCGCTCAAGCGCTTCGCGGCCTGACATCCCGACTTGAACGCCCAATAGGCCCGCCGCTGCGTTGGCTTCTTTGACCACGCCGGCCAGCAAATCGTCCAGCGTGCCGATGGAATGGCCTTGCGAAGGTTTTACGCGGGCGGCGGGATAGGAGAATTTGTCGAGCGCCATCACGTCGATGGCGCCGCAGCCCACGAGGCCCTTATCCGTGGTGGCGAACACCAGGTTGACCTGGCCGATGGGGATCACGTAGCCTTCCGCCTTTTTCTGCGTAAGATTCAATTCGTTTTTTTGCATGTCGATGCTCCGATTTTAAATGCCGGGTTAAAATAATCTTCGCCAATGTACCCGAGTTTCCAATGCTTGGAAACACAAACAGCCATCGCGATAAAACGTTTAGCGCTGCGATCGCCATCTCATTGCAATTGGCTTGGGAAATGGTAGTTTATTTCGTCAGGCTGCTGCAATAAATCGTAAGGGCGTCATGCGAGAATGGAAGCTTAATCTAGGGGGGAATGGAAATGCGTCAAAGGAGTTTACCCCTGTATTCCGGCCTCAGCGCATCGCGATTCTCTTGGCCGTATCGTATCTGACGCTTTGCGTGGTCTATATTTTGTTTTCCGGAATGTTAGCCGCACAATGGGCTCATTCCATCGAGGAACTTCAGGCTATCGAAACCTACAAGGGTATCGGTTTTGTCGTGGCGACGTCCGTGTTTCTTTTTGTGTTTTCCTGGCTCTTGCTGCACGGTATTGCCCGTCGGGAAGTCGAAATCGCCCGGCAGCGCGAAGATTTGGTCTTTGCCGAGCGCAAGGCGCTGGCGGGCATGCTGGCATCGTCCGTGGCTCATGACATCAACAATATTCTTCTGATCATTACCTTGGGGTTGGAGCGGTTTTCCCAGACAGGGCATCTGTCCTATTTGGAAAAGGAGTTGTTGACGGAGATGGTTTTAGCCAATCAGAACATGAAGCGATTGGCCCGGCGGCTGATGGAGTCGGGGCGGGCAAATATTCCGGGCGAAATGACGCAAATAAATCTGAAGCAACTGGTGGGCGAAGCGCTGGAATTGGGCCGGGCCCATTGCAAGCAGAAGGGCTGCCGGATTGAAGCCGTGCAAGACTCCGACGATATCGAATTAAGGGGGAACGAGACCATCATTCAGCAGATGATGTTGAATCTGATCGTCAATGCCGCGGACGCCGTTCCCAGTAATGGCGGCCGCATTGAAGTGCGCGTCTCTACGAGTTCAGATGCCGCCTTGATTGAAGTGCATGACAACGGTCCGGGCATTCCTTCTGAAAAACGCGATCAGGTCTTCGATGCGCATTTCTCGACGAAGCGTAACCACGTGGGTTTGGGCCTGTTGTCCGTGAAGGCTTGCGCGGCCTTCCATAAGGGAGCGGTGGTTATCAAAGAGTCCGATCTGGGCGGGGCTTGCTTCCAGGTGGCGCTGCCGTTGAAGGCCGCTGCGTAAGTTGAATCGTCGTTCTGTTTTTTACTGAAAAGTCCGGCTGCGCCGCGCCTCAGGACAGGCAATCCAGACAGGCGGGCCAGGCGGGATTTTCCGTGGTAAACAGCGGAGTCATCAGGAAAGAACCGCAATGGGGGCACTTATTCGGCGACTCCGCCAAGACGCCTTTGACCCTCGCCCCGTCCAGCAATCTCTTCTCAAGAGACGAGGGGGGCAACAGGGCCAGAGCGGTGGTTTCGTTCATTTCGCAGAGAACGGCAACGCCGGCCCGCTTTCGAAAGCGCTTTCCGATCACATGCCAGCGTTTATCTTCGCGACGAAAGGTTTGATACGAAATCTTCGCGGCCCTCAGCGATTCCAGGAGTTGAGGCAAGCGGTTGTCGTTCGGGTCGAATTCGACCAGCCAGAATAATTCGTCCAGGTTCGGAGCGGTGGGGAGAGGGCCCTTTAAGTTCGTTCTGCATGACGGGCTTGCAGAGAGGGGCTTGAAAATATGCGTGCTTTTAAAATCGGCTTTCAACAAAGCGAGGCCCGACATCCCGGCGGGACGAAACAACTTCGGCAGGCCCAGGTAGGCCGGAACGGCGTCGGGTTGTTGGGTAAAGATTTGGCTGAGAAGGGCCCGGGCCAGCGTGATGTCGGGCCGCCACGCGTCCTTCGGTTCGAGCCAAGCCCAGAAATATGACGGTGCGGATTCTGGGATGGACGGAGACGAGGGAGGCGGTTGCGTGGACGAACGCACGATCGGAGGGGCCGGCGCCGGCTTTTCCATAGAAATCGTTTTTTCGAACGAGGTCCACAACGCGGACCGAGGAGTTCCGCTCTCGAGGTCATCCCACGGGTAAACGGCCGTCTCCAGGCCGTCGGCCCCAAGCGCCGCAAGATCGATGCCATTCTGCTGGATGAACGCTTCCGTTTCGGCCAGCGCGGACGGGGAAAGGTCGTCGTAATATCGGAAGCCTTGTTCCACGGACAAGCGTACGAGCAGGCGGGTGGCAGAACGTCCCAGGCGGCAAAGCAGATTGATCAGGCGCACTTCCGAAGGCGACGCGCTCCAGCGGAATTCGCCGCGGACCTTTTGCACCGTGGATTCCAACCGATGACCTAGCGCGCCGGAAACCGTACGAACGGCATCGAATTGCAGCGGGGTGAAAGGGGCATTGAACAAAGGCATGAAGCTGGCAATCAGCCGCGTTTCAGGCGCCGCCGCGCGGACCCGCTTCAGGAGCTGGTCAAAGTCGGCGAAGTCGTCGTCGGTTTCCAGACCGGTGGCGATGAAGAACAGTTTCAACTGGCGGATGCCGGACGAGGCGAGGTCGCGAACGATCGCGGCCAGGGTTTCCGTGTCGGCCTGCTTGCCCAGATACGTCCTGAGTCGGGCGCTGATGCCTTCGATGCCGAACGTAAATTCGTGTTTTTCGAGCTTGCGAACGAGCCAGCGGTTTTCTTCGCGCCGGGCCAGGCTGGACAAGGCCAGACTCTTGATGGACACATGCCGGAAAAGCCCGAGAAGGGCCTCCACCGACGAGGCGAGAGCGGGTACGCTGCACGCATCGGAGGCCAGCAGGTTGAGGTCCGAATTGGCCATGGCCGCCTTCAGGCGCAATGCCGCGCGCGTGAGCGACTCGGTGGCCGAGGCGGACAACGCTCCCCGCATCCAGCCGGTCTGGCAGAAGCGACAGCGATAAACGCAGCCGACGGAGAGGGGCAGGGTCTCCTCGAGTTCTTCGTTCGAAAACGGAATGTATGCGCCGCTGTAATTCTCCAGCCAGATGTCCATCTGATCCGTACGATAGCGGACCGGCAGAGGGGCGGAGGGTTCGGCGAGGACGATGCCCGTTGTGCAGCCGTCATGGATTTCATGACGATAAAAAGAGGGAACATAGGCGCCGGTCGTTTCTGCGGCGAATTGGCGCAAGAAGCTTTCACGGGACAGGCCGTTTTCCCGTGCCGCCATCCATCGTCGTAAAAATGACTGAAGCCAGGTGATTCCGTCGCCGAAACAAACCGCGTCGACCAGCCCGCCGGAGCCGTCCTCCCTTCCTGCGTCGCCGTGGATAAAGGGGACTGCGCCAGCCGCGTGGCCGCCGAGCAGGACCCACGGATGGTCGGGAGCGGTCCTTCGTTCGCGATAGCTCAAGGCAAGGTCCGAGTCTTTCAGGGCCGCCGGCAGATTGAAGGCTTCCTGCTGAACAGAAATGCTGATGGCCACGATATCGAAATCGCGAGGAGGCCGCTTGCATCCCGTAGCGAGCCAGAGAGGAATTCCGTCCTCAATCATGCGTCGCGCGTCGGAAGCGCGCGGAAAAAACGCCAGATCGGCATAAACCCCGGGGACCTGCAAGGCCGCTTGCAGGAGCATGCGATGAGAAATGGACGGCAGAACATCTTCGTACGGCGAAAGGCGGCAGATCAAAACACGCAGAGCCGCTCGCTCGAAATCAGCCGGATCGGGCCGCCCGGGCTCCCCGCCATCCAGGCCGAGCCCATGACCGGACAGGACCTGCCGATTCATTCGATACCATGTATCTGCCGCCATAACCGTATTCGTCTGCATGACCCTAGGATTTGAAAGAATGCGGAAGGAAGCAAGACATTATCGGCAAGGCAGGCCTCTTAGGGTGCGTTTTGACGCGGCCCCCGCGCATAGGAATAAGAATCCACGCCCTTACGGACGCGGCTACGTAGTCGTCCCTCGAAGCGGGATAAGGACGTGGATTCCTATGCGCGGGGGCAGATATGATGCATCCGGCATCTGCACAAAAGTCTTTCCCTCCAGGCTGAATGGATCTAGTATTCGTTCAGATTTATCGTCAAAGGGTTGCTTGTGGTTTCCGGTACGCACACATGAATCGAATCTTACATTTCTGCTTGAGCATGAGCTTCCTGCTCGGAAGTTATGTGTTGGCGGCAAGGGCGGATGACGATTCGTTTCGCACGTGGTATTCCCGGGACGGCCAAACGCTCGAAGCCAAATTGATGGAGGATGGCTCGTCGTTCGTATTGCTTGAAAACAAGGCCGGAAAAACCCTGCGTATTGGGAAGCAATTTCTATCCGACCCGGATATTCAGTATCTAAAAGAACAGTCGAAGGCTAAATCCATCACGTTGATTCGCGGGCCGGATACCTTGATCACGGCTTCATTTGAAGATTTTTTAAAAGAGCAGGGCTACAGCATTACGGTGCTGTCGAGTGCGGAGCTGAAGACGGATTTCCTGGACCAAACGAAATTGCTCATTCTGGTCTCTTCCTTTCAACCTCCCGCCGATGAATCTTTGGCGGCTTTTTTACTGGCCCTGAAAAAAACAAGAGTGCCGGTTATCGCACTGGCCGATTCCGCCCGCATCGTACTTCGGCAATTGGAGCTTTCCATTGGACAGAACAACATGGCCTCCTCGGAGACGCGGATTATTCCTTCGATTCCTGGCCACCCAGTCTTTCAAGGTCCGCAACAGATCTCCACGTCCAATGGGGAAATGGCCTTGTACAATAAAGTGCAGAACGGATTCTCCATCCTGTTGGCGGCTGTTCCGGCGTATATGAGGCCGATTGCACAAACATTCGACCGGGCGAATTCCTATCCCGTGGTGCTGGAGGACAATCGCTTCCTATTCTGGGGGTTTCCCGGCTCTCCCGATGTCATGTCGGCAGAGGGGCGGGCCTTGTTTCTGAACTTGGTGGATTATCTCGTTCGTGGACAAAAGCAGGACGTCGCGGCCGTGCCGGCTCAACCGCCTCCGCCGGGCATTAAAGCTCCCGTCGTCGCTCCTCAACCTGGCCCGGTTGCCTCGCCGTCATCGTACCCGAGCGCCCCGGTTGTTTATGAAACGGGTCAGACGCCGCCGGGGCCGGTTAAGGATTTCAAATCCTGCCGCTTATTTTTCACTTCCAAGGAAAGCCGGGCGAGTTCTGCCTTTTTCGGTTTTGAGGCTTCGATGGGCCTTCGGTCGGACCAAATACGAGTGAGCAAGGATGCCAGCACCTGGTATAATTATCATCAGGAAGATGGCGTGGTTTACTACACGCCTCGCATCAAGATCACGGCCCGGAACAAGCCCATTCCTCCTCAATCGTTGTTGACGGTCGAGTATTACAGTCGCCCGTCCAGTGCCGGCGGATCGGCGCGCAATCTGGAGGCCGTTCAGCACATTCCCATTCCCGGCATCGAACGGGGCAAAGATTTGATGGTGGATGCCGGCGAGCTGGGAACGTATCGATTTACATACAAGAGTACGGATTACAAGCAAGTTTCCGGCAAAGAATTATATGGCTTTATCGTCAGTCTTTTTGGGTCGGACGGAGCGCTGCTCTTTCAGCAAGCGTCCCAGCAATCGTTGGTCGATTTGGCGACGGCCCAGCCGAAGCCGGCGATGAACCAAGCGTCTCAACGGTAACGGGAAGCTCTATCTTTTTCGGCTGGGAAAGCATATAAGTAAGCGCATCAGATGTCATTAATCGAGGAGATCCGACGAGTCCGGGGGAAGGGAAGGTCGCGCATGGAAATCGAGACAATCAAGCAAGGCAATGCGATGGTGGTCAAAGCCAAGGGCCGTCTGGATGCCGCCGCGTCGACCCTGTTCGAGCAGCAATGCAATCATTTATTGGATCAAGGAGTCACTCAAATCATTGCCGATTTGGGCGGGGTAGACCAAATCAGCAGCGCGGGCTTGCGCAGCATTCTGGTGATCAGCAAGAGAGCCGCCGAAAAAGGCGGCAAGCTCTTGCTTTATAATCTGGGCGGCGCCGTGAAAGAAGTTTTCGATCTTTCCGGCTTTGCCTCTTGGAAGCTGGAGAATGGGGAGTGGGTGGAGAAGAGTTGAATCGTTCCGTCATCTGGAATCGGCCGTGCTGGTGATGTCCAAAGGGTAATTGGACAAGGCTTGCCGTGCGGCCCTGCATGTTTCGGCGGCAGCAAACAGCAAACGCCCCTCGGCCAGGGCTTGAAGACCAGGCCGCGCTTTTTCCGATCGAACTCGCTGGAGGACCTCGCTCTGGTCGGATGGAAAGTCTGGCATGCCGGCCAGGATAACCAATTGTTCATCGGCTTCCGGCGTGCCCATATTCGCCAGCGCATGAGCGCCTGCGCCAGCCAAATTGGGCTGGCCGCCCAAAAGGCCGTAGGTGGCTGTTTTGGTCACCGCCCGTACGCAGGCCGCATTGGTGACCAGGGACACGGCAACCTGAAGGCGAAGCTGGAATTCTTTGTCCGTCCATTTTTCCATCAGTTGCGGCACTTCTTCCACAAAACCCAGATGGCCAATGGCCGCCAAGCCCGTTTCTGCCGCCAGAACCACGGAAGCATTCGTAGCTTCCTCTCTCAGCCGGCCAAGTAATGCCGTCTTGGCAGAAGGGGATGAGATGGCCGAGAAGCATTGGACCAAGGCCTCGCGCTGAGCGGCATCGGAAGTTTGTTCGAGCAGTTGAAACAATTTTTCAATGGATTTGTCGTCGCCCGCTTGAGCCAGGGACAATCCGTAATCAATGGGATCGGAGCGCAAGTCGCTTGTGGGAGTCGCGTCCCTATTTTTCGCGATCGGTTCCGCTCGGCCGGGTTTGACGGATTGCCCTGCCAGTTCCTCGATCGGGACGGCCGTATTCACGGGCTGCGCCGGCGTTCGCAGCTCGGAGAAATTAATGCGCCAGACGATTTCCTCCTCGCGGGTTGCCCGCCCTGCAAAAGCCACCAAGACCAGCAAGCCTGCAAACAGCACCAGGATTTGTTTGATGGGTATGCGCATGGAATTGTTTTTCAAATTGTAAAGCCCCGACAATGGATGCCCGACGCTTTTCGACGAGGTTGAGCTTCTTGTCTTCATATAGCAGTCCTTTCCGCCTTGAACCCTTGACTGTGGTTGTGGGCTGAGTGCCTCCGCAACCAACCATCGATAAGAACATACTAGTATGATACCAGTATGCAAATGCGTGTAAAGGGCAAAAATGGAAAATCTACGGCGGGTGTGGAAGCAAAAGAAACAAAAAAACCGGAGCCTGACGGCTCCGGTTCTCGGTGTACAAGCTATTCTGCGTTAAACAGCCATGATGTCCTTTTCCTTGGCCGCCAGCAGGTCGTCGACCTTTTTAATAAAGGCGTCGGTATACTTCTGGATTTCTTCCAGGGCATTGTCGCGTTCGTCCTCGGTGATCTTGTGGCCTTTTTCGATGGCTTTGGCCTGATCGTTGGCTTCGCGGCGGACGCTGCGGATGGCCACGCGGGCTTCTTCAGCCATGCGGTGCGCGACCTTGGTCAGGTCCTTGCGGCGTTCTTCGCTCAGTTCGGGGATGGGGACGCGAATGACGCGGCCATCGTTCATGGGCGTAATGCCGAGGTTGGACGCCAGGATCGCTTTTTCGATGGCCGGGAGGGCGGTCGGATCGTAGGTGTTGATCACAATCAGCCGAGGTTCCGGCGTGGAGATGCCGGCAATCTGGCGCAGGCGGGTTTGGACGCCATAATAGTCGACATTGATGTTTTCGACCAGGCTGGGGGAGGCCTTGCCGGTGCGCAGTCCGGCCAATTCCTGTTGGAGGAAGGCAATCGATTTGGCCATCTTGTCGTCGGCTTCGAGCAGAATTTCGTCAACGGATTCCATGTTTTATTCTCCTTAATTGCCGTCGTGTACGAGCGTTCCAACCGGTTCGCCCATGACCACGCGGATGATTTCGTCTTTCTTGAAGAAATTGAAGACCACGATGGGGATTTTGTTGTCCATGCACAGCGAGAAAGCGGCCGCGTCCATGACGCGGAGGTTCTTGCTGAGCGCCGTGGCGTAAGACAATTGTTTGTAGCGTTTGGCGGAGGGGACCTTGAATGGATCGGCCGTATAAACGCCGTCGACTTTGGTGCCCTTGAGCAGGGCATCGGCCCCGATTTCGCTGGCGCGCAGGGCGGCGGCGGTATCGGTCGTGAAGTAGGGGTTGCCGGTGCCGGCTCCGAAGATGACGGTGCGGCCTTTTTCCATATGGCGCATGGCGCGTCGGCGGATGAAGGGTTCGGCGACTGCGGGCATGGCGATGGCGGTCATAACGCGCGTTTGCACGTCCAGGTTTTCCAGAGCGGCTTGCAGGGCTAGGCTGTTGATGACCGTGGCGAGCATGCCCATGAAATCGCCGGTGGTGCGGTCGATCCCGCAGCTCTGCCCAGGCATGCCGCGAAAGATGTTGCCGCCGCCGACCACAATGGCCACTTCTACGCCCAAATCCCGGACGCTTTTGATTTGTCCTGCAATGGAGGACAAGACCTTGGGATCGAGGCTTTCGCCTTCATTACGATTTTGGAAGACTTCGCCGCTCAACTTTAGAAGTACACGCTTGTAGACGGGGCTTTTGTTTTGCTCTTTTCCGGCCATATAAGCTCCTTTCCTCCTCGCGATGCGAGTGTTGTCTGAATTATACGTTAGAAATTCGTTCCGCGCATGATAGAAAAAGACGGTGGGGAATGTAAAGACATCAACTTCTTTCTATAGGCCTTCTCCTTCTCAAACCCTTGACTCATCCCTCGTACTTTTCATACAAGTTAAAGTTACCAGCGCCGTTATGCTCCGTCCCCAGCCCTTCAGCTGTCGAATGGGTGGTGGCCGATTGGATCGGAAACCGCTTCGGTAAAAACTATGAATATTTTGGGGATAACCGCCTTTGTGCATGATTCCGCGGCTTGCCTGGTGATCGACGGGCAAGTGGTCGCCAATGCGGAGGAAGAACGCTTCAACAGGGAAAAACATACCCAGGCGTTTCCTGCTCAGGCCATCCGGTACGTACTTGAAGCCGGACGCATCGCTCCTCATGAAATCGATCTGGTTACCTTTAACTGGAATCCGTGGACGTCCCTGTTGCATGAGTTGGGCAAAGCCCTTTGCCTGCCGCTTTACCTCAAGATCCTGAAGTACAATCGTCCTCCCAAAAACTTTACAACCATTTTTTCGTCCCACCGGCTTCGCCGGCATTTGCAGCAATGCCTGGGAGAGAAAATTTCGGCGCCCATCAAGTGGGTCGGCCATCATCAAGCGCATGCCGCGGCCAGCTACTGCTTGTCTCCATTTCATGAGGCGGACATTTTGGTCGTAGATGGACATGGCGAAAATGCGTCTACCAGCTGCTACAGCGCCCGTGGAAATACACTTACGAGGCAGTGGACGTTGCCCATCCTTTCTTCGCTGGGCATCCTGTATCGAAACTTTACGCAGTATCTCGGGTTTCATGACTATCAAGAAGGCGTTATCATGGCGCTTGCTGCCTATGGGCGGGACGCGTACAAGGACTTCTTCAACGGCAAGGTCAAGCTCTTGCCCAACGGAAAAATCCGGATTCACAGCAGTTGCATGGGGTGGTGGCACTACCTGGATGGAGCCATCGCGAAAGAGTTAGGACCGCTCCGCCGGAGCTTGGACCCCCTGACGCAACGGGACAAAGATATCGCCGCCAGTCTTCAAGCTTGCGTGAAAAATTCCATGCTTCACATGGTGCGCCATTTGGCCGCGAAGTCCAACCGCCGGAATTTGTGTCTGGGCGGCGGCGTATTTCTGAACTGCGACATCAATAAGTCCATCCTGGAAAGCGAATGTTATGACCGGATCTTCATTCCGCCTTTTACCTCGGACTCCGGCGGCGCCATGGGTTCCGCTCTTTGGGGGGCCGTCGAGGCCAAAGAGGAGCTTAAAAAGGACGGCGCGTTTTTCTCGCCTTACTGGGGCCCGGAGTACGGGCCGGATGTTGTCGAAAGCGCTTTTGTCCAGGCCCAGATACCGTGCATAAAAAGCAGCCGCGTGTGCCGGGATGCCGCACAAATCCTGGCCGACGGAAAGATCGTCGGCTGGTTTCAGGGGCGCATGGAAAGCGGTCCGCGGGCGTTGGGCAACCGATCCATATTGGCCGCGCCTTTTGATGCATCAACTCGCGACCGGCTTAACGATGGGATTAAAAAGCGAGAGAACTTCCGTCCGTTTGCCCCCGTTCTGACCGAGGAGGCCGCGGAGAAATACTTCGAGGTGGAAGCACCGTTGCCGTCGTTGGCTTATTACATGCTGCTGACCGTCCATGTGCGGCCGGAATACCGGGAACGACTGGCCGCCGTTGTGCATGTGGACGGATCTTCGCGCATCCAGGTCGTAACCGCTTCCACCAACGAACGGCTGCATCGATTGCTGTGCGAGTTCGAAAAGCTGACGGGCTGCGCCATGCTGTTGAATACCAGCTTCAATGTAAAAGAACCCATCGTCTGCTCTCCCCGTGATGCCCTTCGAACCTATAAAGCGAGCAGCCTCGATGCGCTGGTGATGGGCGATTATGTAGCAGACCGGGATAGTCCGCAGGTCACGTAGCCGCCGCCGTGAGGCGGTGGCAAGTCTTGGGGTTCGCGAGCGTTTAATGTGATTTATGGCCGTCGAATATCGTCTTGGGATTCGCGAGGCCGATCACGCCGCAGCCGATTCGGCCGCCGGCATCGCCGGTCGGCTGCGTTTTCAGGTCGTCCGCCTTGGAGTGCACGATCACCGCCTTGCCGAGTATCGGATTCCGGTCGCCATCGATGGTGATGAAATCCACCGTTATCTCATGATGAGCCCGGCCCTCGGCATCGGATTCGACATTGCCCAAATCGCCGGCATGCCGTTCGGCATCGGTGGGTGCGCCGTGGGGATATCCTTCCGGGTTGTAGTGGCCGCCGGCGCTGGCGGCGTCGGGCGCGCTGCAATCGCCATATTCATGGATGTGGAATCCATGCCGGGTATGGGGCTTCAGCCCCTTCAGGTCGGCGCCGACTTTGACCTGTTGGCCCACCTGTTCAAAGAAGACTGTTCCATGAGCCGACTGGCCTTCGGTGGGATGAATGACCGCTATGGCCATCACGGGCTTTTTATGTTTATTGGTCGTTGCCATGTCCTGCGCCCAACACGGACTGATGGCGATCGCCAGATACAACAGGCTCAGGGGCAGTAGATGCCTTTTCATGGTTTGCCTCATTTCCTATTTCGACAATTCGGCTTTTCTTAACCGGATCTCAGCGCCGGATAGAACCTTTGACACTAGGCAGTTATTTTTCGCCTCTTCCGCATATTTTCGAAATTCATCGTCGGAGAGACCCGGGACGGTTGCCTTCACTTCCAGATCGATGGTTGTAATGGCGAAGTCTGCGCCCTTGGCTTCGAGATGCACATCGGACGTGGCTTTTACTTCCTTGGGCTCATGCCCCTTTTGCGAGAGCAGATGGGCGAGGGCCATCGAAAAACATCCTGCGTGTGCGGCCGCAATCAATTCTTCGGGATTCGTCCCGTTTCCGTTCTCGAAGCGGGAAGTGAAGCTGTAGGGACCTTCGAAAGCGCCGCTGCCCAGGCGCATCGTTCCCCGGCCTTGTTTCAAGTTTCCGGTCCAAACTGCGTTGGCTTTTCTTGCTGGCATGATCGTCTCCTCTCTTTGTATGACACGGTTCAATATACAGCTCATCCGCTCTCCATCCCTATGGGTTCAACCCTGATTTGGACCTTGGAAAAACCTGAACCGAATACGTACGCCCATGAAGGCCTTTGCCGCATTTGAGCGCGGTATTTCCGATGCCTGGACCGAGGGACCGGGACCAACGAAGGAATGTCCTATTATTCGTAGATATGGCCTGTACCGCGGCGTCTATTCGTCGAGTATCACTAGTCTCCATTGCGATGAGGTGTCCGTCAGAGGACGGGAGAAAGCAGGAGAAAAAATGGCAATTACGCGCAGATCATTCATGAAATATTGTGGACTCGCCGCGGGGGCGTTGGGATTGGACTCAACCGGTTTGGGTCTTCTGCAAAAGGCGCTCGCGAATCCGTTGGCGCCCTCGGTCATTTGGCTGCAAGGCGCTGCGTGCGCCGGGTGCTCGGTGTCGTTGTTGAATCGTATTTCCGATGCCGGGCCCGCTACCGTGACCGAGGTGCTGACCGGCGCGATCAACTTGGTGTACCACACCACGCTGATGACGCCGGCCGGCGATCCGGCGGTCGCGGAACTGCGCCGGGTGTATGAAAACGGCAGCTATGTCTTGGTATTGGAAGGCGGCGTGCCCACGGCAGCCGGCGGCGCCACGTGCATTGCCCACAGCTTGCACGGCGAAGAAACCACCTTCCAGCAGGCCGTGCAGGAAATGACGGCCCGCGCGTTGGCGACGGTATGCGTCGGGACGTGTTCGTCGTTCGGCGGCATTCCGGCTTCCGGCTCGAATCCGACCTCGGTGGTGGGCGTCAGCCAGCTCACGGGTCGTCCGACGATCAATATCTCCGGTTGCCCCGCCAACCCCGACTGGGTGGTGTGGGCTGTCGTTCAATTGCTGACCGGCACGCCGGTCGATCTCGACAGCGACGGTCGGCCGACCGCCCTGTACGGGACGAACCTGGCCGGCGCCGTGGCTCCGGCCACGCTTCACGACAAATGTCCCCGAAACCGCGACGTGAATCCCAATGCGCCGACGGCGGCGACCAGCTTCGATAATTGCAACGGACGCTGCCTGCTCGATCTGGGATGCCGCGGGCCTGTCGTCAAATCGCGTTGCGACGGCTGCTGGAATATTAAGGCCGCCGATCCGACGGATCCCCCAAGCGAACGCTGGCGGAATTGGTGCGTCGGGGCCAACGCGCCCTGCCAGGGGTGCGTCGAAAAGACGTTTCCGGGGCCACAGTCGTTTTTCGAGTTTTACGAAGGGTAAGCCAGTTGAATCACACCTATGGAATGAGGGACTGAACCATGCCAGTAATCGTAGCATCTATCGATCCGGTAACCCGTATTGAGGGTCACCTTAAAGTAAACATCGAAGTGGACGCCGTGGGCGGCGTCCAGCAGATAACCAACGTGCAAACGGTCGGCACGCTGTTTCGCGGCTTTGAAAAGCTTTTGGAAGGCCGCGATTCGCGCGATGCGCCCATCATCACGTCGCGCATCTGCGGCGTATGCCCCACATCGCACGCCATGGCGGCGGCGCTGGCGTTGGACGCGCAGGCCGGAGTGAATCCGCCCACCGCGGGCCGCATTCTTCGGAATCTGGTTCATGGCGCATGCTTCCTGGAGTCGCACATTCTGCACTTCTATTTGCTGTCGCTTCCGGATTTCATCCAAGGTCCCGGCATGCCGCCGTGGACGCCGGGCTGGGAAATGGACAAGCGCGTGGACAGCACGGCGCAGGACAAGTTCCTGGCGCACTATCTGGAGGCAATCGTTCTGCGGCGGCGCTGCCACGAAATCGGCGCGTTGTTTGGCGGAAAACTGCCGCACACGCCGACCTTCATCGGCGGCGGCGTCACCGCCGTGCCGGCGGCCGACAAGATCGCCGCCTTCCAGGCCGGGTTGAGCGAGATTCTTGCGTTTATCGCGGATCGATACATCCCCGATGCGGAACGCCTGGCTTCGCTTTACAACGACTACTTCCTGATCGGACGCGGCTATGGCAACCTCCTTGCCTATGGCGCCTTCGAACTGGACAACGCCGGCGCGACGAAACTGTTCGGCAGCGGACGGGTGGTGAACGGCGCGGGCTCCGTGCAGCCGATGGCTGCGACCGCCATCACGGAGAACGTGACGCATGCCTGGTACAGCGATGCGTACAACAACCTGAATCCTGCTTCGGGGGAAACGGCGATGCAGACGCCCAAGGCCGGAGCGTATAGCTGGCTGAAAGCGCCGCGCTACAGCGGCGCGCCCTACGAGGTCGGGCCGCTGGCCCGCATGTGGGTCGCCGGCGATTACCGCAACGGCGTGTCGGTCATGGACCGCATTCGCGCCCGGGCCTACGAAGCGCTCAAGATTGCCCGCGCGATGCAGAGTTGGGCGGCGGAATTGACGCCGGACGCCTCGACCTATTCCACGTGGGCCGCTCCGGCCAACGCGACCACCCAAGGTCTGACCGAAGCGCCTCGCGGCGCGTTGGGGCATTGGACGCGCGCCGCCGCGGGCCGCATTGGGCAATATCAGATCATCACGCCTACCTGCTGGAATATCTCGCCCCGCGACAGCGCGGAGCAGCTCGGACCGCTCGAAAAGGCCCTGATGGGCACGCCGGTGGCCGACGCAAACCAGCCGGTCGAGGTCCTGCGCGTGATCCATTCCGTGGATCCCTGCCTCGATTGCGCGACGCATGTCATGAAGGCGAGACGGCGCGCGGTCTAATACAAACAGCACCTACGAGGGATGCGCTTATGAGCGAGAACATTGTCATTCTGGGCATGGGAAATCTATTGCTGACGGACGACGGCATTGGCCCGCATGCGGCGCAAGCCCTGGCCGATCGTCCACCCTCCGGGGTGTGCGTGGCGGATGTCGGAACGGATTTCCTATCCGCCCTGCCGTTTCTGGATTCCGCCCAACGCGCCCTGATCATCGACGCCGTCAAAGGCGGCGGGGCGCCGGGCACGATCTACCGGTTAACCGAGAGCGACGTGTCGCCGCAGGAAGCCGATTCGGTTTCCAGCCATGCGTTGAGTCTGTTGCAAGCGAGGAGGATTCTTTCTCCCGGCAGCCCAAAAATCGAGATTGCAATCCTGGGCGTCGAACCCGCCGTCCTCGGTTACGGCATGGACCTTTCCCCGTCGGTGGCCGCGGTCCTTCCGCGGGTCTTGGAATTGATCCGCGAAATCGTGACGCAGTGGCAGGAGCAGGAACCCCCTAAGAAATGCGCATGAAAGAGATCTCTTTGAATAAATACAATCAGCATAACAAAGGTAGGATTAGCATGAGATTCTGGCGATTGATCGCAACGATTCTTCTGATACTTGGCGTGTGGGGCGCATTGGACGCCGCAGACGCCGCCAACACGGATGGAACGGTTGCATTCCGCGCAACCACCGCCAGTTATTCGGCTCCTTACAATCCGGACAACATTGCCGCGGTGTGGGTGGTGAACAGCAGCAATCAGTTCGTTAAAACTTTATGCCGGCATGCCAAGTCACGGATCAATTACCTGACCCAATGGAATGCCGCGCGGGGCAGCTACACCAACGTCGACGGCGTCTCGGGCGCGACCCTGACCTCGCAGCCCCAGACCCACGCCGTGACGTGGGATTGCCGCGACCGCTATGGCGCGGTGGTTCCCGACGGCGTCTACTACCTGCGAGCGGAGTACACCAGCGCGAACGGCAGCGGCCCGTATTCGGCCAGTCATTGCCGATTCGTGAAAGGGACCTCCGCGGTCACAACGAATTACCCCAATCTGAGCGCGGGCGGGGGAACCTTCTCCGCCATGTCGCTCACATACACGCCGGCGATTACAGCCGTTGGCGATGTGGCCGTGACGGCCATGACCCCCACGTCGGGCAACGTCAATTCCACCGTGGCCGTTCAGATCACCGTAGCGAATCGGGGCAGCAGCGCCGCTTCCTTCCCGGTCGTTCTGAGCAACATGACCACGCGCGTGCAGATCGGTTCCCAGCAGGTTAACTCGCTGGCGGCCGGCGCTTCGACGACCGTCCCCTTCAACTGGAATACCGCAGGATTGGCGGCGGGTTCGTATCAGCTTAGGTCCAGCGCGGGCCCCATTGCGGGCGAAGTCAACCTGGCCGACAACACCCGGACCACCGCCGTGACGCTCGTCGCGCTGGTCCATGATGTGGCCGTGAACTCTCTGACCGCGCCGGCCGCCGTGCGTCCGAACACGCTCACCAACGTGACGATCGGCGTAGCCAACATCGGCAACTACAGCGAATCCTTCAATTTGACCTTGAGCGATATGACGGCGGGGCAGACGATCGGCGCCCGCACGATCGCCGGGCTGGCGGCCGGCGGTTCGTCCAATGTGACCTTCACCTGGAACACGACCAACGCGGCGTTGGGCGTTCATACGCTTCAAGCCGTTGCGGCGACGGTGACCGGGGAGACCAACACCGCCAATAACACGCGATTTGCGGCCACGATGGTGGCCGTGAACATGGAAACGAATGTCTTGGTCGCGAAAGGTTCGACTTGGAAATATCTCGATGCCGGGCTCGATATTTCGGGCGCGCCCTGGATGAAGACCGGCGTCGACTATTATGACGGATTCTGGGCCTCCGGCCGCGCGCCGCTGGGCTACGGCTTGCCGAACCTCGGCACGACCGTGAACTACGGCGGGAATCCGGCTCAACGATACACGACCACCTATTTCCGGCGCGAATTCACCATGGATGTGGCGCCGATGACGATCAACGCCCGCGTCATGCGGGACGACGGCGTCGTGTTGTATCTTAACGGCGTCGAAATCGCACGGCAGAATATGCCCGCAGGCCCTGTGACGTATGCCACGGCGGCCTCGGCGAACCTGACCGGCGCCAATGCAACGAATTATTTCAGCTTCACGATCGCTCCAAGCAATCTGCTGGTGGGACGCAATATATTGGCCGCTGAAGTACATCAATCGGCGCCCACGAACTCAAGCCTCGGCTTCGATCTCGAACTTGTCACACTGAATCCGGCGACACCGCGCAATTATCGCATCGCGCCGGTCTCCGTGACGCCCGATGGTTCGGTCCAGGCGGGCGACGCCCTCGGCGTGACCGTTGTTGTATCCAATCCGGGCAATGCGGCTACGTCGTTTACCGTTTTCCTGAAGGATGCCGCCACCGGCGCCATTCTCGCGTCTCAACAAGTGAATGCCTTGGCTCCGGGCGAATCTACGGAAGTTCGCCTCACGTGGTCGACGCTTGGGGCGACGGCTGGCAGTCACACGCTTCAGGCAGTCGCCGTCTATAACGGCGTGACGAACGCCGCAGACGTTGCGACAGCCACGGTATCCGTGGCGGCGCCTGCATTTGTGAATCGTAAAGTGAGTGCGGTGGGTTCCATTGGCGGCCGATGCGGCGCGGTGGCGGCCGTCGGAAACTATGTATATGTCGGTTGCGGCGCGACGCTTGAAATATGGGATGGAACGACTCCGTCCAATCCTGTGAAAGTGGGCCAGATCGCGTTGCCGGGCAACATCGTTGACCTTGCGGGCGGAACCGGCTGGGTCTATGTCGCGGCCGGTGCGAGC
This sequence comes from Lentisphaerae bacterium GWF2_57_35, assembly GCA_001804865.1. Classification (GTDB taxonomy): domain Bacteria; phylum Verrucomicrobiota; class Kiritimatiellia; order CAIQIC01; family GWF2-57-35; genus GWF2-57-35. The sequence goes on along the minus strand of MHBK01000057.1, from coordinate 13,799 downwards.
GGCGTGCACATTGTGGATGTTCGCACTCCCTCGAGCCCGGTGCACAGCATCACATTCGACAGCTCCGGGAATGCGCGGCGGCTCGGGCTTTCCGGCAGTCTGCTTTATGTGGCGGACGGCTTGAGCGGCGTGCGCATCCTGAATGTCGCCAATCCCGCGGCGCCGACGCTGGCCGGGTCCTACCAGACCGCCGGTCCGGCGCAGGCCATCGGGGTCAACGGTCAGACCCTCTCCGTACTCGACGGCCATGACGGCTTGCAGATGCTGTCGGCCGCCAATCCTGCGGCGCCGATCCTCGCCGGCGCTTATCGCCGCATAACGGCCGGGCTTGACCTGGCGACGGTCTCCGGCGCGACGCTGGTGAGCGATGCCAACGGCGGACTCCATCGAATCAATACGACAGCGCCGGCCACGCCCACGCTCGCGACGAGCGTGCTCTTGCCGGCCGCCGGCCGCGCGTTGGCGCTGACGGGGCAGGCTCTCTACGTGGCTGCCGGAGCGGGCGGTCTGTTGACCGTGAATCCGACCACGCTGGCCGTACTGGCCAATAGCGCCATTGCCGGCGGCGAAGGCTCCGACGTGGCCGTGAGCGCGTCGGGCCAGACGCTCTATGTAGCCGCCGGGTTTGCCGGTTGCCAGGCGTGGGACATCGGCACGGCGCCGCTGGCTCCGCGTCTGTTGAAGACCTTCAGCGCCGGCGCCCGTCCTGTGGATGCCGCAGCATCCGGTACGACCTTGTTTGTCGCGGGCGACGAAGGCGGCTTGCAAGTGCATAGTCTGGCAAATCCCGCCCTGCCCACGTTGCTGGCCAGCATTTCATCCATGGCGAACGCTCGTTGCGTGACCCTTGCCGGCTCGCTCGCCTATGTGGCGGACGGTCTCGGCAAGCTGAGCATTCTCGATATCTCGCAGGCGGGCTCGCCCGTGCAGGTCGGCAGTTATCAGGCGAACGGTCTGAGCCAGATTAGTCGTCTGGCTGTCTCCGGCAGTCGGGCGGTCATTACGGACGGCAACCAGATCCAGTTGATTAATGTCGCCAACCCGGCGGCGCCCGCGCTCGCGGCGTCATCCGTGCCCGGCGGCTATGTGTTCGATCTCGCGGCGACCACCTCGCATGTCTTTGCGGCCTGCGGCGGCTCCGGCCTGCGGGTGTATGGCTTGGCGAGCTTGAATGCGGTCGGCAGCTACAGCACGCCCGGCCCGGCCATGGGCGTGACGGTCAATGGGAATTATGCGCACGTTGCCAACGGCGCGAACGGCTGGCAGACCTTGAACGTCGCCAACCCGGCGGCCCCGACCCTGGTTAAGACGTCGGCCGGCAGGGTCGTTGGGGTGGCTTCAGCCGCCTCGATGGTCGCCCTGATCGACGGCCAAATCGGCGCGCAACTGATGAATGCCTCCTCGCCGGCTACGCCCGTGGTCAGTCGGACCTTCACCGGTCTGACCCAGCCCATGAGAGTCGGCATGGCGAACAACCGGATCTTCGCTTCCGAAGACGAAGCCGGCTTGTTGATTCTCGACTCCGGGATGAGTGAGCTTAGCGTCAGTCTGGCGACTCTTACCGCGAGCTGCACGGCCGGCCAAAACGCCAGCGCCCAGACCTTCGATGTCTGGAATTTGGGCAGCGGGTCGCTGAACTACTCGATCGGCGACAACGCGACTTGGTTGTCCGTCGCGCCGGCCAACGGCACGAGCACCGGCGAACACGATCGGATTACGGCGACGTACAACACGGCAAGCCTTGCCGCCGGTACGTATTCGGCCACGATCAGCGTGACGAGCACGAACGCCCTCGGTTCGCCCAAAACGATTGCGGTCTCGCTGACGGTTTTGCCGGTCGCGAATACGCCGGTGTTGGCGGTTAGCGTTACGTCGATCTCGGCCCAGTGCGCCGTGGATCGGGATGCCACAAATCAAACCTTTGACGTGTGGAATGCGGGCGGCGGACAGTTGAGCTATCGCGTCAGCGAAAATGCGGGTTGGCTGTCGAGGTCGTCTTCGAGCGGGACGAGCACCGGCGAACATGACCGGATCACAATGAGATTCGACACCGACGATCTCAATGCCGGAACGTACACGGCTGCCATTACGGTGACGAGCACCAACGGCACGGGTTCGCCCAAGACGATCCCCGTCACGCTGACGGTTGCGCCGGTTTCGACCACCCCGGTTCTGGCGGTCAACGTGGCCTCGCTCTCGGCCCAGTGTGGCGTGGATCGGGATGCGACAAATCTGTACTTTGAGGTGTGGAACTCGGGACCTGGACGGCTGAATTACAGCGTCAGCGATAATGTAGGCTGGGTGTCGCGGTCGCCTTCGAGCGGGACGAGCACCGGCGAGCATGACCGGATCACGCTGAGCTTCGATTCCGACGATCTCCATGCGGGCACGTACACGGCCACGATCACGGTGACGAGCACCAATGGCGCGGGTTCGCCCAAGACGATTCCCCTGACCTTGACGGTAGGCGCTGCGCCGAGCCCCGTGCTGTCGGTAAGCCCGGCTTCCCTGACGGCGGCGTGCCCGGCCGGACAGAATGCAGCCGGCCAGACGGCCGAGGTTTGGAATTCCGGCGGCGGGACCATGACCTACAGCATCGTGGATAATGCGAGCTGGTTGTCCGTGTCGCCAACGAGCGGCACGAGCGCCGGCGAACATGATCCGTTGGCCATAACATTCAATACCGCAGGTCTTGCGGTCGGCGCCTATGCGGCCAATATCACGATAACCAGCGGCAACGGCCCCGGTTCGCCCAAGACGATTCCGGTGACGTTGACGGTGAGCCCGGTGGCGGCGGGTCCCATCGTCGTGGACAACACGAACGGGCCAAACTCGGTTGTGCTGTCGGGCCGTTGGACGCTCAGCGCGTCGGTGTCCGGATACTGGGGCCGCAACTATCTCCACGACGGAAATTCCGGCAAAGGCAGCAAGAGCGTTCGGTTTATCCCGAACTTGACCCAGAGCGGCCGGTATGAAGTAGCCATTTGGTACAGCGCCAACAGCGGCCGCGCTTCGAGCGTGCCGGTGGATATTGTATCCGCGGATGGCAGTCGCACCGTCACGGTCAACCAGCGGATTAACGGCGGCCGTTGGGTGGTGCTGGGAACCAACTCGTTTGTCGCGGGAACGAGCGGATCTATTCGCATCCGGAACAACGGAACGAGCGGATATGTCGTTGCCGATGCCGTGCGGTTCGTAAGGGTGGGCGACAGCGTGCCGCCGCCGGAGGAAGACGACGATGACGACGACGACGATGAAGACGACGACGATCGAACGTACGTCATGGCAACCGAAGCAGCCGATGCCTGGACCAGCAGCGATGTGTCGGATGCGTTTCCGGCCGGCAGTCTGGTGGACAGCGACACGAACACCCTGTGGGTGGGCGCCGCGAACGGAGCGCCCTGGCGCGCCGTGGTGGACCTGGGGCGCATGGCCGAAGTGTCCAACCTGCAGGTAGAGTTCGACGGCCAGCCGTGGAAGAGCATGGGCATGGTGGTCAGCAAAGATGGAAGCTCGTGGGTCGACTACAAGACCGCCTCGAGCAGTCCGCTGCTGGTGCGTTATGTATATCTGTACTTCTGGGGCGCGGAACAAGGCACGAATGCCCCGACGATAAAGGAACTCCTGTGGAACGAAGAATAAGCCGTTGTTAAAACCGGCAATCCCTGATATGCAGCGTGGCTCGAGAGAGTCACGCTGCATTGCTTATGTAGTCCTCTCCTCGTAGTAAGCCGGTGGCCATATACGCAAATTTGCCTTCATGAAGAGTTGGGCCAAGAAGGATCGGCGCAAAGAGTAGCTGTTGCACGAAGACTTGTTTTTTGGAGGGTCGCGCTCCGTCGCGACCGGAAAAGATGGTTCCGACAGAGCGGAACCCTCCAGAAATCTTTGAGATCGCGTTTTTTGCAAACGATAGATCCATAGGATTTATGTATAAATGACAGGGCGTAAGCCGCTGGTTTCTTTCCAGAGCCAGACGTTGAGGAGGGGCCGTGTCAAGATGCACCCACGTGCAACGGTCGCAATGGCTTCCCCTTGTCTTGTCGCGTGGGGCTGTGTATAAGCCACCTCAATATGACGTCTTTGAATAGGGGCGGATCTTTGAGCGTTAGGAGCGGATAATGTGAAAAAAGCCATTGTGATCGGCGCCAGTTCCGGGATCGGGCGCGAGTTGAGCCTTGTCCTCGCCAAGAATCGGTATGTCGTTGGAGCTATGGCGCGGCGAGTTCAACTCCTGGATGAGCTCCGTCGTGAGATCGGCTCTAATGTCTTTAGCGAGCCGATTGATGTTGCGAATAGTCAGACTTCGATGGAGGCGTTGGGAAAGCTCATCAGCACGATGGGCGGGGTCGATCTGGTGGTGATTAGCGCCGGCACGGGACATCTCAACGAAGCGCTCGAATGGCCGTTTGAAGATGAAACGATCAGGACCAATGTTACAGGTTTTACCGCGATGGCGAATGTGGCCATCAAACATTTTATAAGCAAAGGAACCGGCCATCTGGTGGGCATTTCGTCGTTGGCGGCATTGCGCGGCAGCCGAATATGCCCTGCCTACAATGCATCGAAGGCTTTTGAATCCAATTATCTGGAAGGCCTGCGCTGCAAGATGCGCAAACTAAAGCTGCCGATTGCCATTACCGATGTGAGGCCGGGTTTTGTCAAAACCCGGATGGCTCAGGGAGAGGGGATTTTCTGGGCCGCCGATGCGGACAAAGCCGCCCTGCAAATCTATGATGCGATAAAACGCAAGGCGTCCATCGCATACATAACCAGACGATGGAGAATGGTTTCCTGGCTAATGAAGTCGATGCCTCGATTTATCTACGAAAGGCTATGAACATTTAGACGTGACGCGGTGTCTTCCGACACCGCGAACGTGGCTACCCCGTTTGCGTCCCGATTTTATCGGGGCGCATTTCTCACCGGGCGGTGAGAAATGCGGGTTAGCAGGCAAAGGAGGATCTTATGAACAAAACGAACATCATCGGCATTGTGGGCAGCTATCGAAAAGGCGGCGTCATCGACACGCTGGTTTCAGCGACTTTGTCGGCCGCGGAGGAAGCCGGGGCGATCGCGCAGTAAGAGGTCTCTGTTTGTAGCCGCCGCCGTGAGGCGGTGGTCTGGGGGGGGGGCGAGCGTTAGGTCTGCGAAAGCACGGCGCATGGGGCAAAACGGGGACGCGCCATTTGGGTCCGTCTGCTGCGTTGGCCAAGGCGGTGCGGATACATATCCTGCACTGCCTTGGCCGCCTTGCAGCCGAACCCAACTGACGCGTCCCCGTTTTGGGACTCGCAGACTCGCCCAACCCCATGCGCCGCGCTGTAGCACCCGGCCTGTCGCTAAAGCGAACAGGCCGGTCCCTGGCGGAATATTTTTTGTTCTTCGAGGCGTCGGACTTTCCTTCTCTTGCGCTGACGGCAATCTTTCATTGCCTCGTCCTGCTGCCTCCTTCATAACCTATTTAACGTCCGTGCCTTTTGAAGAGGAGCAGGGGGATCAAAATGAGTGGAAGCATCGTAGGCTCATCTAGTGAATAAGGAGAAATTCCGGAATACCTGTCTAATATTTAATATCACAGAACATCTTCCGGTCAATCAATGGTTTTGCCAGGGAATGACAACGGTCCAAGGACGTGCTAGGGTATCTTTATGACGACGGTATACGTAGAAACATCGATTCTGAGTTACTTGACCGCGCGTCCCACGCGCGACCTTCTGGCGACGGCCCGTCAGCAGATGACGCGCGAGTGGTGGGACACGCGCCGGGCGCGTTTCGATCTCTTCGTCTCGCCATTGGTGGAACAGGAGGTCCGACGCGGCGACCCTGATGCCGCTCGACGTCGCGTCGAGGCCGCTCACATTGCGTTGGCTGCGGTTCACGGCATGGACTACCTTCTCACCTGGAACTGCCGCCATATTGACAACGCCGAGACAAAGCCGGTCATTCGTTCTGTCTGTGCCAGACACGGCTACGCATGTCCGGAGATTTGCACACCCGAAGAACTGATGGGAGACCAAGATGAATGCTGACCCCATTCTCAAGGAACTGTGGGAGATCAAGGATGGTCTGGCCGCTGAATGTGATCACGATTTGCGTCGTCTCTTCGATCGCTTGAAGGCGTCGCAGACAGATCGTGGCCTTCGTTTGGTGAATCGAACAAAGCGGCATAAGAAAGTGGCAGAACCAGAGGGGCCAGGTTACGGCTCGCAAGCTCGCCGAATCTGACCCTCGACGTTGGGTCAAAGGAACTTTTATGGATACAGTCATTTTAAGCCTATTTGACGATCATTCTGGCGGCAAGAGCCACGCCGTTACCGGCGCGGCTACGAGAATGCGAAGGGCGTTTTGCGCAGTCCGTTTTACCCTTCATCAAGTTACTTCAGGATGTGGGACCGGCAAGTTTGCGCAGGGGCGCCTGACGCGAGGCTCTTCATGGGAGGGCGGGCATTCTTGCCCGGGTGCATCTCGACAAGGCCGCAGGTTGTATGAGGAAAAGAAGGCGCTCAGCGGAGTGAGCGCCCTACCCACAGCAAAGAATGGTAGGGACGGCGCTCCGTCGCCGTCCGCTGTTGCGGCAGTATCACAGGATGCACCCTTCTTGCCCGCCATCGTGGCCAGGAATGGCCGCGGTCCTTTAAGAAACTCCTTATGAGTCAAGCCTGAGTCGTAATTATAATGGCTGAAGTGTTGGGGTGCTGGAGGGGCAATGTTGGAGACGGGGCCACCTGGCCCCGTTTACTAATCCCATCGGGTCAGGCATCGACCGTTGAAGTTCTGGCCCTTGGGTGGAGCCGAAGGGCCAGACGCTTGAGCAGTTTGCTCACGGCTTGTGGACTACCCCTGACCGTTGACCTACTGCCCGTTGGATCATTCCACAAACACAGCAAATGATCTCGACCGCCATGGATTTGGCTTTGCCCATGCTGACCCTGATGCCTACAAAGTCTATTGTCGATGCCCGACCCTGATGGCTAGTCGACCCTGATGGCTGCGCCCCCGCCGGCAGCCGCGGCCCCTGGATCTACCGCGTGATCGTCCAGCCGTAACCGCGACTCCTGTAGCCGCCGCCGTGAGGCGGTGGCCTGGGGGAGGAGCGTGCGTTGGGGCCGCAAAAGCACGGCGCATGGGGCAAAACGGGGACGCGCCATTTAGGTCCGTCTGCTGCGTTGGCCAAGGCGGTGCGGATACATATCCTGCACCGCCTTGGCCGCCTTGCAGCCGAACCCAACTGACGCGTCCCCGTTTTGGGGCTCGCAGACTCGCCCAACCCCATGCGCCGCGCTGTAGCACCCGGCATGTCGCTAAAGCGAACATGCCGGTCTCTGGCGGTATTTTTTGTTCTTTGAGACGTCGGCCTTTCCTTCTCTTGCGCTGTGGGCCCAGAGTGGGGAAAAAGTCAGACAATGTCTGCCCAATTGCTAAAAACTGAAAATTCAATAGGTCAGACAGTGTCTGGCCAATTTATTCGGCAGACGCCGTCTGCCGAATCTATCGTTCGGGAGACGGACGCCCGTTTCCCTCTCCCGTGGTCCGCTTATGTCCGTCTACTCTCGGTCAAGAACGAGCTTGCCCGCCGCTTTTACGAGACAGAAGCATTTCCTCCTGGAACTGGGCGGCGATTTTGCGTTCATCAGAATACAGCATGGCCTTGCCCGATGAGAAAACCATAGCCGCCGAATTGGATCGAACCCAAAAGACTCTGGTGAACAAGTCCAAACGGTCGTCATTATGATGGCCAATGATTTTATAGCCGAAACTCCTTTCTCTATTTTTCTAAAATTGCATCACGCAAATCCCGCCTCGCGAGACGCTATGTCGGGCAGGGCGCAGATTGAAAACCTCTTCAATTCGGCCTTCGGCAATCGGAAATAGGCAATCTCTTCAAGTTCGGAAATTCTTCTTGGGTTTCCTTCCGAAATTTTGTATAAACTCTTTCATTCTTAGCGGCTTCTGAATCCATTCGTTGAAGAGAGAACAAGGGACTTAAATGAATGTGCTCGGGCAGACAGGAATTAGATTTTCCTCAGTAATTCAATTTTTCATTGAGCAAAATATGAAATACTTAAATACGAGGACCCTTTTGAACCCTCAAAAGGTTCTCGCAAACACAAATTCCATGGGAGGAATCGAATATGGCCGTCAATGAAATGAGAGAAGCTATTCGTGAGGCTCGGAGGATCATTGAAGATGTGCAGAAGAGCGATGGGAACGAAGCCGAGACGCGTAGACGGGTTGAGCGGATTTTTGAAGCTGTAATGGGATATGACGCGTTTAAGCATTTGTCGCGCGAACATGCTGTACATGGGGTGGGTGACACGGAACACTTGGATTTTGCGATCAATCTGACTCCTGAAAAAGTATCCATTGTTGTTGAGCTGAAGCGCGTGAATGTTGACCTTGCACCAAAGCACCTCAAGCAAGCCATGCGTTATGCAGTTGATTTGGGATGCGAATGGGTATTGCTGACCAACGGTCGTCAATGGGAGTTGCATCATATTGAATTTGGTCAACCACCTGAAACAATGCTGATCAAGGCTTGGAATCTGATGCTGGATGACATTGCAGAGCTTGAAGAACACTTCGATATCCTCTCTCTTCGGAGCCTTAAGAAGGAAGTCCTAAAAGATCTATGGGAAACGCAAAGCGCTTTGACACCTGAATGTTTGCTCGATGAAATATTGTCGGAGGATTCACTTCGCGCGTACAAAAACTCAATCCGTCGTAAAACAGGTGCCTCTGTTAATCCTGAAGACATCGTTGGCGCTATTAGAAGATTGTTGAATGATAATGCGGGGGCAATGATGGATCAGATGAAAATATCGTTGCCCGAGCGGAAGTCTAGAACATCAAAGACCGCTGCATCAGAAGTTATCCCTCCGCCCGCGAGTGAACCGGTTGTTGTTGTACAGCAATCCAACGCTCAAACAGTACCGCCACCTATGTAAGAACAAATCGTGAGGATGGATTGCGATCCAACAGCCCCCAACGTGAGTACGATGATAACGAGAGATGAAGAAGGTCGTGTGCGATTTGGATGGCTGGAATATATCATCCAAGGGATCATTGTTCTTTCTCTGATTGAGTTTGCCCTAGAAACGCTCCCTGATTTAAGTGTGAAACAAATTCGGATGCTCCGATACTTTGAAACGGGTTCAATTAGTATTTTTACCGTGGAGTATGTGCTTCGAATTCTTCTCTCACGTCCTCCAAAGAAATACAGCTTCAGCTTTTTCGGTCTAATTGATCTCTTGGCCATTTTGCCCTTCTATTTAAGCCTCGGAGTTGATCTGCGATCACTCAGGGCATTCCGGCTCCTGCGCCTCTTCCGAATTCTTAAGCTGGCTCGCTACAGCCATGCCGTGCAACGATTCCATCGGGCGTTCATTATCGCCCGGGAAGAACTCCTGCTATTCGGAGCCACAGCTTGCATTGTCCTCTATTTAGCGGCCGTCGGCATCTACTACTGCGAACATGCCGCTCAACCAGACAAATTCCGTTCCATCTTCGACAGCCTTTGGTGGGCTGTCGCCACGCTAACCACGGTGGGATACGGAGACATCTATCCCATCACAGGGTGGGGAAAACTTTTCACATTTGTCATCCTGATTGTTGGACTAGGAATTATCGCTGTCCCAACCGGCTTGGTAGCCTCAGCCTTGTCAAAGGCACGGCAAGAACAAGAGAAGGAAGCTTCTCCGGATAGAGATGTCGGATAAGGGATTTGACGTTTTTAGAAAACCTTCAATGAATAATAAAGAAGCCTACGGCAATCATGTTCACCACCAAAATATAGAATCACATGAAAGTTATCTGCCCAAGTTGTCACTATAATGCTGGAGATATTCCCGAGGTTACTATTGGTCAACATCTTGAATGTGACTGCGGGGTCCAGTGGATATACGACGGCCCTCCAAGAGGTATTTCAGCAACAGTATCAGGTGTATCAACTGCGGTTGCTGAAAAGGCTATTCATGCAGCGGCGATTGCTGCAAAGGCGACGGGAGGTGTCGTTGCTAAAGGATTTAAGAAAGCACAGCAACACATATCCAGGCAACGCTATATTGGAAAATTGCCTCAGACATTCCTTAAAGCGACAGAAGATGGAATCATATCAGAAGAAGAAGAGCGCAAAATACGAGGCGACCTTCTCCAGCATGGCATTGAATGGACTGATGCTGTTGGACTGATCAAACCTGTAACAACGGAATTTGGAAATAGAGTGTTTGCCGATGTGATCGCCGATAATCTTATGACGCCGAATGAGTTGTCGGAATTACTCAGGTACATTGAGCTATTTGAAATACAAGACGCAGTGAAACCTCAGGCAATTCAATTTTTGAGAAGGATGCTTGCTGATACGATTGCCGATAGATGCGTTAGCCGCGAAGAAAGAGACAAGATTAGCGAATACATAAATGCTTTTGGGCTGCAAAGCATGCAGCAGGAAGTTGACGTGATTCTCGAACGTGTGGAGACATTATGGCGATTGAATAATAATATATTGCCTCCGCCACTGAAAGAGAATCCTCTTTGGCTCAAATCAGACGAAGCCCTGTATTTTAAAACAGAAGCGGAATATCTACTCAAGAAACATAAGCAATTGGCCCATGTTCATGGAGCGTTGTACATTACAAGTTCACGTTGTGAATTCATGTCAGAAGACTTTTCAGTTTCGCACCCGCATGAGCATCTCAGAAGATGTGATGCCGCGAGACATACTCATATGTCTCTGTTATTCAATCCAAAGCATGGATCTGGTACTTATCTTGTCGCCGACGCGCCTGTAGCGGCATCTTATATGAGTGCGCTTGCCAGAGCTGTCAATAGGACAATTTCCATATCAGGAGGAGACTGCTCGATTAATGATAGAAGACGCATATCAAAAGAAGTTCGACATGAAGTATGGATCAGAGATCAAGGTAAGTGCGCAGAATGTGGAGCAGAAGATTACATTGAGTTTGATCACATAATTCCGGTCAGCCGTGGAGGTGCAAACACCGGAAAGAACATTCAGCTTCTCTGCAGAAGGTGCAATGGGAAAAAATCGGACAAGATTTAGTGTCGGAATCAGGTCGGAATTTGGAGGAATCTAGTTCGGACCACAGCAAGTTATTTGCTCCTAGAGTCTTCCGAAAAAGGAATCGCTTCCAAAGTCATTTATGGAGCGATTTTTGACCCTGAAAATCGCTTCTTACAGTCAGGGATGAAAAAATGAAAACGCAATGGGCATGGCGGGTTTTTGTGCTGACGCGAGCCACGCCGTTACCGGCGCGGCTACGAAAACGGGCAGCGCGGGGTCAGCCCTGTGGTTAGAGGATAGCGGTGACGGTGGCCATTGGGGTCATGTGACCCTAATGGCTCTGACCCTAATGGTCCATAAAGAATGAAAAGACAACCAGACTTCGCAGAGCTGTTTCAGAAGCATTTCGGTAGTTCACCGTCCGCGGTGACGTACCAAGTTCGTCAGGATTCCAATCGCTTCCACGATCTCGTCTTCCTCAACACCAAGTACTGAAGCATACGCGTCTAAAACCGCGCCGCTTCGTGCAATCGTTAGCTGTCATTGAAATGAAATACATCGAGGTCAAGACTGGTTCATGGAAAGACACGCCCTTGCCGTGGTGGTGCAGGCTCCTGCAACGCATCATCCCTCCGGCGAATCCCGACTATGAGCGATTCTACCCTGCCTTACGCACGTGGTGGGTCGAACTTGATGACAAAGAAGTTCCGACCCGTGAAATCGGATTTGATGCAGACGGAAACCCAATCGTGCTCGCGCCATTCGGTCGAAATTGCGGATTTATAGTTGATACAAGCACACCGTGGAACGACGCGTACGAGGAGTGTCTTGAAGCGAAGGCGAAGTTTCAGGCAACTTGGAAAGAGCTTGAGAAATCATTCTCCGAATTGAAGCAATGAAAGAAAGCAGTCAAAAAAATCCTGCGTATGCTGAGAAGCTCAGCGCCGCAGATTTTGGACGTTGGTCGCGACACGAGGTTGCGATCTTGAATATGCAAGGAGGAGGTAAAACTGAATCGATTGCATCTGGCGTGTTTCCGCCAGTACCCGAGGATGGCGTGCTGCCGTTGCGCGTATGACGGGGTGCGAAGCCCATCCGGCAATGTACCGAAACCGATAACTTCCAATTCGGCGTAGGGCTAGGGTCGGGACCCCAAGGCGAGAATAGACAAAGAGCCGTAGACGCATCGTAAACGAAAACAGGGCTCAGGGAAGTTGACGGGTCCGAAGCGAAGTCCCCGGTGCGACTTCGGAAGTGGCCAGGAGGCGGGTCGCCAACGTGCCCGCACGAAACCCTCGCGCCACCGGTGTTCAGGCTCCGCCTAAAGGGTCCATACAGGTCAAGATCGTGAAACGTGGAAAAGCCGTCACTCCGCCCTGGCGCAAAGCCGGAGCAAGCCAACCGCAAGGCAGGCCGATGGAGGGGCGGCAGGGAGAAGTTGGAAGAAGCGAAAGCCGGGCCGTAACGGAACGGATAGAGTCCCGTGTGGACTCAACCCAAAACGCCGCCGCTGCCGCGGGGGCGCGAACGGGAAGCCGACGTCCAACAGGTGTTTCCTGGCGAGAGCATCTGGAGAATCGACGCAGATGAAAAAGCAAATGACGTCCCGCCAACAGCGGGATGGTGCGTTCATCGACGACGCCAAGAAGTGGGCCTCCATCGACTGGAAGACCGCTCAGCGCGAAGTCAGACGACTACAGATTCGTATCGCTAAGGCGGTTCAAGAAGGACACCACGGCCGGGCGAGAGCCTTGCAGTGGGTGCTGACGCACTCGTTCCACGCCAAGGCCTTGGCTGTCAAACGGGTGACCTCGAATAAGGGGAGGAAGACTCCCGGCGTCGATGGCGTCCTGTGGCAGGGCGCCCGCGCCAAGTGGCAGGCCCTAGGCGGCCTGCGACGACACGGATACAACCCCCAACCCTTGCGAAGGATCTACCTCGAGAAGAAGAACGGAAAGAAACGACCTCTGGGCATCCCCACCCTGTTCGACCGCGCCATGCAGGCGTTGTACAAGCTGGCGCTGGCCCCCGTCGCGGAAACCACGGCCGACCGGAACTCCTACGGGTTCCGCGAGGGCCGTTGCTGCGCGGATGCCGTCGCGGCGGCGTTCAACGCGCTGGCCAAATCGAACTCGGCGACGTGGGTGATGGAGGCCGACATCGCCGGGTGCTACGACAACATCTCGAAAGGATGGATGTTGAGCCACATTCCGATGGATAAAGAAATCCTCCGCAAATGGCTGGAAGCCGGATACTGCGAAGATGGCCACTGGTATCCGACGCACAAAGGAACCCCGCAGGGCGGGATCATCAGTCCCCTCCTGGCGAACATGACCCTCGACGGCTTGGAGTCCGCCATCGACCAGGCCGTCCCCCGACGCCAACGGGTCAACTTCGTCCGCTATGCCGACGACTTCATCGTCACGGGCAAGTCGAAACGACTGCTCGTGGAAGTCGTCCGTCCGGCGGTGGAAAAGTTCCTGAAAGAGCGCGGGCTCGAGCTCTCGAGCGAAAAGACCGCGATCACACGTATCCACGACGGATTCACGTTCCTCGGGCAGACCTTCTGCAAGCACGGCTCCGTGCTGCACATTGTGCCGGCCCGGAAAGGCGTTCTCGCCCTTCTGGAAAAGATCGGGGAACTACTCCGACGCAGTCTGAGCGCACCGATCGAAGCGGTCGTCGCGAAGCTCAATTCAGTGCTTCGGGGCTGGGCGCTTTACCACCGCCACGTGGTCGCATCGCGGACGTTCAGTCGGGTCGATACCTATGTCTA
>MHBK01000056.1:66544-66810 GCA_001804865.1 Lentisphaerae bacterium GWF2_57_35 | reverse complement strand
ACCGTTCCTCCGTTGACCAAAACGCTGTAGGGCGGGTGGCTGGCGGAATTGGTCGGGCTTTTGCCTTTGCTGTATTCGTAGCCGTCAAAGTAAAAGTCGTTGTCGCTATCCCGCGAGTTCGGATTTGTTCCCAGCGTAATTTCCAAATCGTCGCTCAAGCCGTCCGCATCGCTGTCGCCGGGGTTGCTTAAGGGATTCGTGCCAAACCGAACCTCCGCGCCATCCGAAGCTCCGTCGCCGTCGGTGTCGGCAAGGGCCGGATTGGT
>MHBK01000056.1:0-66493 GCA_001804865.1 Lentisphaerae bacterium GWF2_57_35 | reverse complement strand
AGAAAACGATTACACGGCTCGCCGTTGGTATCCACCGCCATCGGACGGGCATCGAGCCAAAGGGTGTTGGAGACCCCCGACAAAACCAGGTTGCTCTTGGCCAAAGTCCAGACATTGTCCAAGCCTTGGAATCGTTTGGAAAAGTCGGTTTCGCTGTCTGCGCCCGCGGGGGCATCATAGGAATAAACTGACCAAACAGAACCAGAATAACCGGATATGGGATAAGAAATTTCGAGTTGCAGGCTATTGGAAATGTTCTTGATGTGGGTGATTTTAAGCTCGGTCAACGATTCCATGTACATCATCTGCATGGAGCCTCCGCCCTCATCCAAGGCCATGACGGGTTGGCTCGCAGCCAAGGAGACCTCGCGTTCGGCCACACGGAGGGACTTCAACGTGATATGCCAGACGATCCGGCGCTTGCAGAGTTCGCGGTCGAGGTATCGTTGCTCACTCTCGTATTTCGAAGGCTGTGGCCAAGCAAGAGCGCGGAACACCATTTCCTCTTTATAAAGCTCACTCGCTACTTTGGGCACGTTCAGGACAAGAAGTTCTTCGGTGGCGATGTCTTCATAGACCATCAATTCTGTATCGTGCGGAATCTGTTTGGAGATTTCGCTGCCGGGGTCGAAGTAGTAGGTCCCACCATCGAAGTCCCAATACCATTCGGGGTCGTCATTTTGGAGGGCCGCCCAATCTATCGAGGCCTCGTCGGGCAACACAGCCGGAATGACCAAAGCATAAGAACTCTCGCGGAAGTCGGCGAACTCTTTGGTTAGCTGCGCCCAGGTGTTGAGCGTCCGGGCATTGAAATCTTCGGCTTGCTCTTTGCTCAACTGGACGGCGGCGAAGGCGAGACTGCCGATGAAGGCCATAAGAAATACGAGATACAACATGCGCACATCGACCCGCCCCATGAGGCGCCCAATTTTTTGAACCATGACCCCACCCCTTCTTGTTCGGCGACCATTCAGCCACAAACACGTCGACGAGTCGACCAAAACCCGGTGCGCACCACTTTCCGTTCGAACACTCTCGATGCAAGAACTGCGGCGGCATAATTTTTTTGCTTCTTTGTAAGCAGCACACATATACAACGATAGAATTTCAGGATACGTTTGATGCAGTTGCGATTGGCGATTCTGTTGAAAAAATCGCCGGTTCGAAGAACCGGCCTACAAAAAGAGACCATTATCGGCCGTGTGTCGGCTCTTTTCGGGTTTTTTCAGCGGCATCGATTATTCTTGCTCATGAGCAAGAAGTGCCGCTTCGCATAAAGAAGCCTGTGGAGCTTAACAATCTTGTAAATGAGCCGAAAAATAAGAAAAAGCAGGTCAGCCATCGGCATGGAGGGCAAGAATCATGCCGCCCGCTTGGGAACAAGGAAAACACAAGGAAATCGATGAAACGAACAAGAATGTTGGTCTGTGTCTTTACGGTTTGCGCTTCTGTTGTGATCTCTCCCCCATCTTTTGCGAACGGTTATCGAGTTCTTTGCTTAAAAGGCATCAAAGCCACAGCCATGGGCGAAGCCTTCATTGCCCAGGCGGATGACGCGTCCGCCGTTGCGTTCAATCCAGCCGGACTAGCTCAAATTGTAGGAACCGAGGTCGGGGTGGAAGGCACCGTGCTAAATTCCTATACCGAACGAGAATCTTCCACAGGACAGAAAACCGACAACAACGATCAATGGCAACTGGTTCCCGCCTTTTTTGCGGCCTCCAATCTGGGCTATGACAAACTGGGTTTGGGCTTTGGCGTATCGATGCCCAACGGCATATCCAGCGAATGGGGCGAAGACAGCTTCGCTCGGTATGTCGCCACGTATTCGCGACTGACCGTCGTGGATTTCAGTCCGGCGGTTGGCGTTCGCCTCTTCGAGCGCCTGATGGTCGGCGGCGGATTGGATTTCTATTATTCGGACGCTCGACTGGAGCGGATGGTGGACCTGGGCGCCATGTCGGGCGCACCGGGCGCGATGGACGTCAAAAGCGTATTGAAGGGCACGGGGACCGCCTGGGGCTACAATTTGGGAAGCTTGTATCAAATCAACGAGAAGCACAGCCTTGCGCTCACCTATCATGCGCCTTACACAATCGATTATGACGGCGACGTCAGCATGGCCGGAACGGAAAACGACATCACCGCTTCGATCGATTTCCCCGCCTACGTCGTGGCCGGCTATGCCTTCCGTCCGACGCCCAAGTTGAAACTAGAGTTCAATGCCGACTGGACCCGCTGGAACACGGTGGACGACATTACCGTTCATTTCGAAACCCCGGGCATGCCGGACAGCGTGACCGAAGAAGACCTGATGAACACCATGGCCTACAAGTTCGGCGTCGAGTATTTGCTGAACGATCAATGGGCTCTGCGGTGCGGCTATATCTACAATCAAAACGCCACGCCGGAAGAAACCTGGAGTCCCAGCCTGCCCGATACGGACACGCATTTTGCGTTGGCCGGCTTTGGGTATAAATACAAGGACTTCACGCTGAACACCGCCGCGCAACTCGTCTTCTACGAGACCCGCACCATCGACAACAATGTGGGTATGAATGAAACCTTTACATCTTCCAGCATAGACGGTACATATCGAACATTCGCACCTTGCTTGTCGGTCGGGGCAGCTTACGCATTCTAAAAGGGAGGGCGTCAAGGCATGAATAAATCAGCGGTCAATTCAGACCATTTCACCATGGCGGATTTCTACGATTGCCCGGAACCCGATTTGTTTGCCAAGGCCGAACCGCTGTACCACTTCATCGACGACTGGCGGAGCAAGAAAACTTACACCTACCGCCGGCTGCTGAAAACCGCCGCCGGCACTCGTGTCGCCGTTGAGGATGAGCCGCTTCATCCTCTTCGGCACATGATCATGATGGCCTCCAACAATTATCTGGGGCTCAACTGCCGCCCGGAAGTAAAGCAGGCCGTTTGCGATGCCGTGCAGAAGTACGGATCGAGCATGTGCAGTGCGCCGTTTTTAAGCGGGACCTATGAGTTGCTGCAGCAGTTGGAAAAGAAACTGGCCCATTTCGAACATTGCGAAGAGGCCATGGTTTTCAGCACGGGATACCAAGCCAACGTCGGCACGATTTCCGCGCTGGCCCGAGCCAAGGACCTTGTCTTGATCGACCGCCTGGCCCATGCCAGCGTCGTGGACGGCTGCCATCTGGCCGGCTGCGCGGTGCGCAGTTTCAAGCACAACGATCCCAAGAGCCTGGAGCGCCTGCTGAAAGCCACCAACGAAAAACACGCGGGCAAATTGGTGATCGTGGAAGGCGTGTTCAGCATGGACGGCGATCGAGCGCGCCTGCCGGAAATCGTGGGCGTCGCCAAGCGCTACGGGGCGCGCATCCTGGTCGACGAAGCACATGGCACCGGGGTACTGGGCCCGACGGGCGGCGGTGCGGTGGAACACTTCAACCTTCACGGCCAGGTGGATTTGGTGTTGGGAACGTTCAGCAAATCGCTCGCGTCCACCGGCGGCTTTGTCGCCGGCTCGCGGAAGGTGATTAACTACATCCGCCATTACGCGCGTTCCTATATTTTCTCCGCCAGCCCCACGCCGGCCAATGTAGCCGCTGCACACACCGCCCTGACGCTGATTGAGCAGGAGCCCGCCTTGAGGGATAAACTCTGGGAAAACGTCCGGTATTTTCATGGGGCCTTGAAAGCGCGCGGCTTCAAACTGTTTCCCGAAACGCCGGAGTCGGCCATCGTTGTCATCGTCATCGGCAGCGACAAGTTGCTGCGAACCATAAGCCGCGAAATCCATGAAGCCAACTTGTTCGTCAATTCCGTCGTCTATCCGGCGGTAAGCAAGAACGCATCGCGATTGAGAATCAGCCTCTCGGCCTCGCATACTCGCGAGGATCTCGACCAGGCATTGGAAATCCTTACCTTCATCGGGGTGAAACATAAGGTAGTCGAAAGGGGTCCGCATGAAAATCCGGCTAATTCGCCCGTCTGTGCTTAATCAGCAAGGCCAGCCGACGAAGTATACGAAGTTGTTTCTCCCGAACTTAGGTTTGCCGCTTTTGGCCGCATTAACGCCCTCGGGCATCGATATTGGGATCACGATCGAATACATTGAAGACATCGATTTTGATGAGGAGGTCGATTTGGTGGGCGTCACGGCACAAACCTGCGAAGCCCCCCGCGCCTACCAGATCGCCCAAGAATTTCGCAAGCGAGGCCGCAAGACGGTCTTAGGCGGCAATCATGCATTCGTTAGACCTCAAGAAGCCTTGAAGCACTTCGATTCTGTTGTGGTCGGCGAGGCGGACGATATCTGGCCGGAAGTTGTTAACGATGCAAAAGCCGGGCAGCTTAAGCCTCTTTACACTCCCGAGGCAAAACCTTCGCTCGATAAATTGGTGATCCCTCGATTTGATCTTCTTGATTACAATCAATACATGATTCCGCCCTTTGCGCGAACGCCTCTGCTCCCTTTTCAAACCACGCGAGGATGTCCTCATGGCTGCGATTTCTGCTCTGTAACCCAGTTCTGGGGGCAAAAGCTTCGAACCAAGCCCGCAGCCCTTGTCGTAAGAGAACTCGAAGCGCTTCAGCCCTCTCGCGCATTTTTTGTCGACGACAACATCACCGCGGATCCCCAACACGCCATGGAATTGTTCAGGGAACTCAAGCCCCTTCGACTACGATGGGCCAGCCAAATGAGCACCACGGTGGGACAACACCCGGAACTCATTAAAGCCGCTGCCGAATCCGGATGCCACGAAACTTACCTGGGGATCGAGTCGTTTAATACCGAAAGCCTCAAGACGGTCCGGAAGGGGTTCAATAAGGTGCAGGAATACCGCGATCTCTTCAAGCGTTTGGCGGATGTCGGCATCCTAGCCCAAATAGCCATCATGTTTGGCTTGGATTTTGATAATCCCGACGGCCTTCGCAGAATGGTCGAAGAACTGCTCGATATGGACATCAACTATTTAATCATCTCGCTGGTAACGCCTCTTCCCGGGACGCGCTTGTACGATCGATTGTTGCAGGATAAAAGAATACTCGAGACCGATTGGTCGTTATACGATCTAACCCATGTCGTTTTCCAACCTCAAGCCATGAGTCCAAAAGAACTGGAAAACCTCATGTGGGAGATGTTCGCCAAGTTTTACGCCGTTAAAAACATCTTTAAACGCGCATGGCGCTTCAAGCGCCAGTATACGCAGTATTTTCCGCGAGATAACGCCTTTGAGGAAATTTTCTTTCAATTACACATGCGTCATGCCGTGGTCAACAAATTGCACCCGTTCTCTCTGGGGCTAAGCTCAGACCCAACATGATCTCCGTTAACCTATTAACCAGCATTACTCAAATTGACGAACATCAATGGAACGAGATCGTCGTTCCGAATCGCTTGATTTGCCGGCATAGTTATTTAAGGGCTGTAGAATCGTCGCAAATCAACCAATGCCGCTACTATTATCCCATCGTCGTAGAGGACGGCCAAATTCTTGCTCACGCCTGTCTTTACACCATAACAACCGAATTGGACTCTTTTGCACGAGGAGCGCTCAAAAGGCTCATTACGCTTATTCGTCGGCGTTGGCCGAACTTTATGGTCCTCCATTCGTTGGAATGCGGAACGCCGGTCGCATTGGGCAACACGTTTTCGTTCAGAGCAGGAGCAGACCGAGCCAAACTGATGGAAGCGCTTGTGAATGCGACGGAGTCCCTTGCCGCAAAACTGGGCATTCATGTTCTATTATTTCGGGATTTCCAGGATGAAGACGCGGGGTGGGCAGAACCGCTTTGCACGTTCGGCTATTCCCGCATACAAAATCTTCCCTGCGCTCGCCTCAACCTTCGTTGGAAAAGCTTTGACGAATATCTACAGGCCATGCGAAGCGAATATCGCAGCAAGCTTCTTGCCACAACAAAAAAAGGCCAGGATACGGGCGTCACGCTGACGGAAGAATCCGATTTTGCCAAGTATGCCCCGCAACTGGCGCAACTATGGCGTCAAGCGTATGATCACGCACAAGAATATCGCCGCGAAATGCTCTTGGAGGACTTCTTTCGAAACGTACACCTTCATCTGGGCCCCAAGACTTCTATTATTGCAGCTCGCAAGCAAGAACAGCTTATCGGCTTTCTTCTGCTCTTCCTTGACGATGAAACGCTGACCACTATTTTTTCGGGCTTGGACTATTCTCAAAGTCGTGAGACGGGAGTTTATTTCAACATGTTTTATTTTGCGGTAGATTTGGCTATTCAGCGAGGGTTCAAAGAGATAGACTTTGGCATTACGACCCTTGCCCCAAAGCTTGATCTTGGGGCTGTTGCGGTTCCGTTATTCATGTATATGAAGCATCGACATCCAATCCTGAATAGGATCGTGCCACAGATCTTTGCTCGAATGACGCCGCCTGCCCCATTACAGCGCCGCAATGTGTTTAAGAAAGAATGAGTAAGAAACCAGTCAGGTCAATTAATCCGGCTGACACCACGCTTGAACTCAAATGCGTGGTTACCATCCCTATTGTACGCTACCTAAAAAAACAACTGGGCGAAGAACAGACCAACTCCGTAATCGAAGAGACCGGGATGTCCATCGAGCATTTGACCAATCCCAATCATTGGGTAAGCTTCGATTATTACACTCGCTTGCTCCAGAAAATGGTGGATGTCACCCACAATCCACAAGCGCCTTTCGAGGCCACAAAATGCCAGACGAGCGTCGAAGCGTTTGGCAGCGTCGGCTTTTTCCTCAAGCATCTTTTTTCTCCGAGAGATGTCATGGGATTGGTGGTACAGTTCAATTCTCTCTGGAATCGCATCAGCGAATGGAAGATGCTGTCGCTGCACAACAACAATTGCGTTTTAAGCATTAAGTACCCCCGTCATCGCCAAACAAAAAACAACTGCCTGGCTCTTCAGGGTTGTTTAGTCAACATCTCGCGAGCCTTTGATCTGCCGTATGCGGAAATCAAGGAAGAATCCTGCACTTGCGATGGAGCAGAGGCCTGCATTTATCATATCCATTGGATCAACAAGCCTTCTCACCTCAAGAGCATTCTGGGCGCGATTCTAGGCCTGGTCCTGAGCGGCGCCGTCAGTTATTTTTTCGATTTTACGCTTCTTTCTTTGTTGTTGTTGCCGTCAACCGCACTGACGGGTTTTTCTATCGGCCGCATCTTCGAGTACAAAAAACGGCTTGTGGAGGTTTATGATCATAATGACGGACAGGCCCGTTCGCTATTGGAGACCATCAAGACCATCGAAAAACTAAACGCCGGACTGCAGCAGCGCATTGCCGAACGCACGTTGGAATTGACGGAAGCCAACGATTCGCTGAAGAACAGCGAACTGCGTTACCGCACGATGATCGAGGCCCAAACCGAAGCGATCTGCCGGTGGCTTCCGAATACGCTGTTGACCTTTGTCAATCAGTACTACTGCAATCTATTCAGCAAGGACCGCCAAGAGCTCATCGGGAAAAAGTGGATGCAACTGTTGACGACCGACGCGCAAGCGCTCTCTCAAGCGCGCGTCGAGAGACTCGTACGGGACCGGAACACGCATCGGTTCGAACAGCAACTGGTCAAACCCGACGGCCAGATACAGTGGCTGGAATGGGTAGATTGCCCCATCAGCGATGTCGAAGGGCGCTTAATCGAGATTCACTCCGTCGGGCGCGACATCACGGAACGCAAACGCGCCGAAGAACAATTGCAGGAAGCCAACAATAAGCTGGCGCAGGCGTTGCGGCGGGCGGAGGAACTGGCACAGGCCGCGGATACGGCCAATCGGGCCAAGAGCGGATTCCTCGCCAATGTCAGCCATGAGCTGCGCACCCCCATGACCGGCATTATCGGCATGACGGAGCTTTTGATGAAAACCTCCCTTCAGCCCGTTCAGAAACGATATGCGGAAATCATCTATTCCTCGGGAGAAACCCTGCATGCGTTGCTGAATAATGTCCTGGATTTGGCGAAAATCGAAGCGGATCGCCTGGAAATCCGAAACGCCCCCTTCGATTTGTACGACATGGTGGATCGAGTCCTGGCCACGCATATTTACGCGGCCGAAGCCAAAGGGGTGGAGCTGCTTTGCCGGATCGATCCGTTGACGCCCCGGGAAGCGATCGGCGATATGCTTCGAATCAAGCAGGTGCTGAACAACCTGCTGAGCAATGCCGTTAAATACACGGACCAAGGCGAGGTGGAATTGAATATCGTCGTGGAGTCGTCGCCTGCGAGTTCTCCTTGCGACGCGTCGAGCGGAGAGCACGACGCGAAATCGCCGGGCGCTTATGCGATCCGGTTTACCGTGCGCGACACCGGCATCGGAATCGACGCCTCAAAGTTCAGCCAATTGTTCAAGCCGTTTTCCCAGGTGGACAGTTCCATGACGCGGCGATATGCCGGCACCGGCATGGGCTTGGTGATCACCCGCCGGCTGGCCGCCTTGATGGGAGGGGCCATCGACTTTGAAAGCTCCACGGGAAAGGGCTCGTCCTTCTGGTTCACCGCTTCCCTGCCTGTTCCGCCGAAGAACGAACGGTCAGAACATCCCTTGGTCGACTTAAAAGGCGCCAGCCTATTGCTGGTCATAGGCAATCAACGAAATCGTGAAATCATTGCCGAGTATATCCGGCACTGGAACGGCCAGGCGACCGTTCATGCCGATTGCCTTTCCGTCATGAATGCGTATGGCTCGTCTTTGGCCGTTCTGGCCAAGTTCCAAGCCATCATAATGGACTCTACCGATCTGAAAACGCATGCCGATATGAACCTGGAATCCCTCTGCGTTTTCAACGAAGTCGTGGAAAAGATCCCCTCGCTGATCATGTCGTCCTACAAGACGCAACCGCAAATCCACGAGTGGTCGGCCGCCAATATCGCCCTGACCATCCACAAGCCGATTCGCCCCACGGTTCTGGCCGAAGCGCTGCATCGCATGCTCGACGTGGACGCCGGGAATAGGGTTCATCCATTAACGAGCGTCTCCCATATGCCCGGGGATGGACAACTCCACACCTTACAGGATATGACCATTCTGCTGGTGGAAGACAATCCCGTCTCCCGCGAAGTGGCCACGGCCATTCTCGAACAACTGGGGTGCGTCGTCGACCCCGCTGTGAACGGACGAGAGGCGATCGAGTTCACCGGCAAGAAAGCTTACGATGCCGTGCTGATGGACATCCAAATGCCCGAGGTGGACGGCATCGAAGCCACTCGGAGCATCCGCACCCGCGAGCAAACCCAGGGCCCCCTGTCGCATATTATAGCCTGCACGGCCAATGCTTTTCAGGAAGAAAAAGAGCGTTGCCTGGCCTCCGGCATGAATGACTATATTTCCAAGCCCTTCCGGCAGGCGGACCTGCTCGCCGTCTTGAAGCGCGTCAGCCGGCCGGTCGCCCAGGAATCGGCTCCCCTGCTCTCTCTACCGGAGAGCGAACGAGCTCCAGGCGACACGGTCGCGGAAGCCGGCTATAAAATCATGCAGGATGTCGGACCGGACAAAACCGCCATCATCTTCAATAAAATGATCGACGATACGGCCTTGAGAATTATCGAATTATTCGATATGTTGCAAAAGAACGATAAATGGTCTGCCAAGGCGCTGGGCCACAAACTTAGAGGCAGTTGCGGCATCGTTGGGGCCAAAGAAATGGCCAGATTGTGCAAAGAACTCGAATATAAGAATGAACAAAGCCCTTTGAGCGAATTTGTTGAGCTGGCAAATGCCATTTCCGCCGCCTTCGAACAAATAAAGCCATGTATTGCCGAAGTGACGAGTCAGGGCTCTGCGGCAGAGTAATCGTAAAAACATATTTTTTCCGCAAGGTTGATGTCAGAGAAAGGATACTCGATGTGAGGACCTTGATAGTCGAAGACGATAATACATCTCAACAATTGCTCGCTTCCTATTTGGAGGCCTACGGTCCTTGCGACATAGCCACCGATGGAGTCCGAGCCCTGGTAGCCGTGGCCAAGGCGCTGCATGACCAACAGCCTTATGCCTTGATCTGCATGGATATTTCCATGCCGCTGATGGATGGACGCCAGGCTCTCAAGGAAATCCGCAAAATGGAACAAGATGCGGGAATCGCCCTGGGAGACGGCGCAAAGATCATCATGACCACGGGACGCGACGATCCCAAGGAAATCATGGGTTCTTTCCGGGATAACTGCGAGGCCTACTTGATCAAGCCCTTCCGCAAGAGCCAATTGGTCGAACAAATATCCAAACTCGGGCTGTTATCGACGTAACGCATGTATTTCCAGCAAGAAACCTGGCCCGCCGTCCAGTCGCCCCTTTCTTTCCCGGGCATTTGCCCGACTTCTTTATTTGACTACCCCGCCGCTCTTTGATTAGCATGCGTCTGTTTTTCCATAGAAGCTAATACAACCATAAGGAGCAGTTCCGTGATCGTAACAACCAAGCAATTGTTCGCGCACGCATATGGCAAGTACGCCGTCGGCGCATACAACATCAACAACCTCGAGCAGACCATGGGCCTGTTCCAAGGCTGCATGGACAGCAAGGCCCCCTTCATCATTCAGTTGTCCAAGGGCGCCCGGTCCTACACCCATAAGAAAATGCTCGAAGCCATGATCAAAGCGGCCGACGAAATTTTTCCGGATGCGATTTTTGCGGTGCACTTGGATCACGGCGACGAAGCCACCTGCATGGATTGCATCGCCAGCGGCTTCTACAGCTCCGTCATGATTGACGCCAGCGCCGAATCGTTCGATCAAAACATCGCGATCACCAAACGCGTGGCCGACGCGGCCCACGCGAAGGGCATCGTCGTCGAAGCCGAACTCGGCAAGCTCGGCGGCGTCGAAGAGCACGTCTCGGTTTCCGAAGCCGATGCCAAGCTCACCGACCCCGCTCAGGCGGAAGAATTCGTGAAAAGAAGCGGTTGCGACAGCCTCGCCTGCGCCATCGGAACCAGCCACGGCGCGTTCAAGTTCTCGGGCAAGCAAGGCCTGCACTTCGACGTGATCAAGGAAATCGCCAGCCGTCTTCCGAACTTCCCGCTCGTCATGCACGGGTCCAGCTCGGTCCCCGAAGACGAAGTTCGCCGCATTAATTTCTTCGGCGGCAAGATGAAGGATGCCAAAGGCGTCAGCGAAAAGGACATCACCAAGGCCGGCAAGATGGGCGTCACGAAGGTCAACATCGACACCGACGGCCGTCTGGTCTGGTGCCGCGTGCATCGCGAACAGTTCGCGATCTATCCCGAAAACTTCGACCTCCGTCCGCCCGGCAAAGTGTTCATGGCCGAATACGCCAAGTATATCGTCGGCAAGAACAAGGTGCTCGGCAGCGCCGGCCAACTCGAAGCCGTACGCGCGTTGATCAAGAAATAACGCTGCGTGATCGTTGTTCGCAAAAAGGCCGCACCCCCGTGCGGCCTTTTTGCTTTTCCGATCCCTATCGAATCGAAACACCTACAGCTCTTCGTCGTGGGTAGGGCGCTCACTCCGCTGAGCGCCTCTTCGGACGGCGACCCCGATCCGGATCGGGCTCCCTACCTTTCTTTGTCGTTGGGAGAGCGCTCACTCCCTGCCCGCAATGCTGCGCATAGCGTCCCGCCTGCAGCGCTATGCGCAGCATTGCGGGCAGGTGCAGGCGGACGCTGAGCGCCTTCTTTTCCTCATACGACCTGCGGCCGTGTCGAGATGCACCCATCCGACGATCCTCAAATCGACTCGCTTGACAAGCGCCGGGTTTCCCTTCAGATTCTTTCTGTTTGCTGGGGGAGTTCCTGATGGGAACTGAGATTTCCGGGTGTACCGGATGACCCTTTGAACCTGTTTGGGTAATGCCAACGGAGGGAAGCGGCGGCTAATTTTTCTAGGATCGCCGGCTCACCCCCCAGGTTGGCCGGTATTTTTTTTATTATGAAGACAACAACACAAATCATGGCCGCCCGCGCGGGCCTCGTCACCCCGGCGATGTGCGAAGTGGCCGCTTCGGAATATGTCTCTCCCGAGTTCGTACGCGACGAAACAGCGGCGGGACGCCTGGTCATCCCGGCGAATCCGGCCCATGCCGGCTTGAAACCCATCGGCATCGGACGAGCCCTTCGCACCAAGATCAATGCCAACATCGGCAATTCCGCCCTTTCCAGCGACGCCCAACTAGAATTGGACAAGCTGAACATGGCCGTCCGTCATGGGGCCGACACGGTCATGGATCTCAGCACCGGCGCGGACGTGAACAATATCCGGGCGCTGATCGTTCGACACAGCACGGTTCCCATAGGCACCGTACCGATTTATCAAGCCCTGACCCTCGTTGACGATCCCATGGATTTATCCATCGAGTTGCTCCTCGACGTCATTCGGCAGCAGGCAGAACAAGGCGTCGACTACATGACCCTCCACGCGGGATTGCTGAAGCGCCATGTGCCTGCCGCACGCCGGCGGCTGACGGGCATCGTGAGCCGCGGGGGTGCGATCCTGGCCAAGTGGATGGCCCGGCACAACGAGGAAAATCCGCTGTACGTACACTTTGACCGCCTGCTGGAAATCTGCCGGGCTCACGACGTAACCATTTCCTTGGGCGACGGCCTGCGGCCCGGCTGCCTGGCGGATGCCTCCGACGAAGCGCAATTTGCGGAACTGGAAACCCTCGGCGAACTTGTCCGCCGCTCGCGCGACGCCGGAGTTCAAGCGATGGTGGAAGGCCCCGGCCACATCCCCCTGGATCAAATCGAAATGAACATGCGCCGCGAACGTGAAATTTGCGACGACGCCCCCTTTTACATTCTCGGCCCCGTGGTCATCGACTGCGCGCCCGGCTACGACCACATCACCTCCGCCATCGGCGCCACGCTGGGCGCCTTCTACGGCGCCTCGATGCTTTGCTATGTCACGCCCATGGAACACCTCGGACTCCCGGACGCCCAGGACGTCCGCGAGGGCGTAGTGGCCTATAAGATCGCCGCGCACGCGGCCGATATCGCCTTGAAGCGGCCCCATGCGCGCGACCGTGACGACGCCATCTCCAAGGCTCGCGTAGCCTTCGATTGGGAACAGCAATTTTCCCTGGCGCTTGATCCCGATCATGCCCGTAAAATGCGCCAAAAAGCCGTCTGCAAGCACCCGGATATGGCTGAAAAAAGCGACCACTGCACCATGTGCGGACCGAAATTCTGCTCCATGAGGATCAGCCGTGAAATCGAGGAAGTCCAGGCCGACTGAGTTCTTCTTCAATAATTAGAACCATGAAAGAACGAAGCCAACATCGAACATCCAACATCGAACATCGAACTTCGAATGAAGATTGCACGATCATTACAGTTCGACGTTGGATGTTCGATGTTGGATGTTCGATGTTGGCTTTTCATAAGTTCATCGGCGAGATGCGCCGATGAAGCCCATCGTCTGGACCATCGCCGGAACCGATCCGGGCGGAGGCGCAGGAATTCAGGGCGACCTCAAGACGATGAATTCGCTGGGCGTCCACGGATGTTCCGTGATCACGGCCTTGATCGCGCAAAACACCCTGGGCGTGAAGCGGTGCGATTACGTCGCTGAAGACATGATCCAGGCCCAGTTGGAAGTATTGACGGAAGATTTGCCGCCGGCGGCCATCAAGATCGGCATGCTGGGGTCCGTCGCGACCATCCTGTACGTTGCAGAAAACCTTCGCCGGCAACCCTGCCCCATCGTGTACGACCCGGTCATGATTTCGTCCAGCGGTCACCGCTTGATGGAACCGGATGCGTTGGCCGTCTTGAAAAATGAACTACTGCCGCAGGTCAGCCTGCTGACGCCGAATATCCCTGAAGCGGAACAATTGCTGGAGCGAACGATCCGGAGCGGGGATCAAGTTGAACAGGCCGCTCGCGATCTGTTGAAGCTGGGGCCCGGGGCGGTCTTGCTCAAGGGCGGGCATGCGAACTCGGACTTGTGCAGCGATTACTGGACGAATGGCCGGGAGGGCTGCTGGATCAGCAGTCCTCGAAGGAACGTCACGCACACGCATGGAACCGGCTGCACCTTGTCGTCAGCCATCGCCTCTTGCCGGGCGCTGGGGTATGGCGAGTCGGACAGCCTGGTCATTGGCAAGGCGTATGTGAACCAGGGGCTTCGCCGCGGAGGCGGCATTGGTCATGGACATGGCCCGCTGGCCCACGAAGGCTGGCCGACACGGCCCGAGGATTTGCCCTGGATTACCGGCGAACGACCAGCCTCACTGAACCGGCTTTCTTTTCCATCGGCCGGCCCCTTGGGTTTATATCCGCTGGTGGAACGAGCTGAACAAATTGATCCCCTGCTCGCTCATGGCATCACCGTGATCCAGCTCCGTGTAAAAGATCTTGCCGGCGCCGCGCTCGAACACGAAATACGCACGGCCATCGAGGTCGGACGCCGCCATCCGCAGGCCGCCGTGTACATCAACGATTACTGGAAGGAAGCCCTGCAATTCGGCGCGTATGGAGTTCATCTGGGGCAAACGGATTTGGATGCCGCTGATCTCGCCGCTCTGCAGGCTTCGGGCCTGCGGCTGGGAATCAGCGCCAGTTCGTGGACCGATCTGGCCAAACTGGGACGAGTGAGACCCTCCTATATCGGCATCGGCGCCGTCTTTTCGACGGGCTCGAAAGCCATCGATTACGCCCCTCTCGGCGTGGACGAATTCCGTCGGTTGCGGGCCATGACCGATGTGCCGGTCGTCGCCATTGGCGGCATTACCTTGGAACGGGCCGAAGCGCTGAAGCAAGCCGGCGCCGAGGGCATGGCCGTGATTTCGGATTTGGCGGCAACGGATAACCCCACGAAGCGAATACAAGACTGGCAGGCGTTCTTTGCAAAACAGATTTAACCAAACAACGAAGATTCTTCAGCCACAAAGATCACAAAGAACACATAGAAAGAATATGAATATGAGCTATTTAAGCTGATCTTTGTGGTTCACCTTCTTCTGACTTCTTGTTTAGAAAACAAAGAATTTACGACAGAAATTTTATCTCTGTGGTCTTTGTGATCTTTGTGGCTAAAATTCTTCGCTTTTTCTTTTTGGTTGCGGCTTCGCCGCGCTGTGATCTTTGTAGCTTAAGAAGCTTTGCCATTCTCTGAGGATTTGGGTACGTACTCTGCCGCACCGCATCAAGCCTTGATCAGGAAAATCGCCAGCAGGATGCCCAGGATGAACCACACCGGCAGGGAGGCGATCAGCCCCCAAGTCATCATGCGGGTGCGCCGCAGACGCTCATGCACCGCCCGGTTTTCCAGCGCGCGCGAAATGCGGATGCGAATTTCTTCGATCCGGCAGGGCTTGGAAAGAAAATCGCACGCTCCCGCGCGAACCGCTTCGACGGCATCGGGAATCGACGGAAAGCCTGTGAGCACCATGATGATCAAATCCGGATCGATTTCCAACAGCGCGCGGGTCAGATCCATGCCGCTCATGCCAGGCATGCGGACATCGGTGATGATGACATCGGCCGCAGCGGGCTGGTAAGCCTTGAGCGCGGATTCGGCCTGCTCATAGACCTGAACCTCATAGCCCAGTTCCCGGATCATCGCACCTAGAACACCTCGCACCGACTCGTCGTCGTCTACGATCCATACGGTAGCGGCCATAAAGAAATCCTCCTCCATCTCAAGAACCGCATGCTAGCATGTCGGCCAAATATTGTCCATCAAGCGATTGATTCGGTAGTTAGCCCCACCGTCACCCGGCTGCCCTGGATTTGCCTTTCGATACTCTGACGCAACTCATCCACCACGGGCTGCACCTCCGACATCTTCTTTTCCATGTCAAATTCAAGATAGATTTCGATAAAGACATGACTGCCCGAACGGCGGGAGCGCACGCCGTGCAAGGCATCGTACGACTCGAAGTGCCGGGCCAATTCGCGCAGGATGACAATCTGAAGCTCTTCGTCCAAGGTGCGATCGAGCAGATCGTAAAACGAGCTGGAAAAGATTCCGGTCGCCGCCAGCAGGATAAACAAGGCAATAATCATGGACGAAATCGAGTCGATGTAATGAGCCCATGTGAAATGATCCTGCAAAGCAAGGCTAAGCGCCAGCGACAGCAGGATGAACAGGTTCGCAAAGGCCTTGCTCATGAACAGCCGGATTTGCGACGACATGATCGGCGAGGGCTCCGCCGCGGCAGAGCGCCGCGCCCGCCAGCAAAGGAAGCCGTTGATCAGCATGTACACTATTTGCGAAATGGCGCTGATCCAAACGCCCAGGCCGGAAACCGCGTGCGGGTCGCGGATATTCCGAATGGCATTGATCATGATGATCAGGATGCTGGCGATCATGATCACGCCCACAAACAAGCTCGATAAATTCTCCAGCTTGCCCACGCCATACTGGAAACGAGAATCGGCGCCGCGTTGAATCCGGCGAATGGCCAGCCAAGCCAGAAGCACGGCAACAAACTCCAACCCCGTCTTGAAGAAATCGGCCAGAATCACCGACGAACGGGCGGCAATCAAAGCCGCCAGCGTGATGAACGTATCGATCAAGCCGGCCATAACGGCCGTACGCGCCGCGGATTCCCTGGACACCCCCGAACCGGAATGCATGGGAAAACTCATCGCGTCATCCAATCTTCACGGCCGCCAGCGCTTCCTCGCGCGTTGCGCACAAATTCAGGAAGTCCACAAACCCGGTGGCCTCGAAGACCGAATGAATGACCGGAGGCACGTTGTAGAGAGCCATTCGTCCGCCGGTCTTCTTGATCTTTTTGGCAAACGACAAGAAAACGCGCAGGCCGGCACTGCTGACATAAACCATTTGCTCGCAGTCCATGGTCAATTGCCGATGCCCGGCCGTCAGCAGCTCGTCGAGTTTCTTCTCGAACACGGGGGCGGTAATGCCGTCCAGCCGACCGCTCAGCCGCAACTGGATGGTCGACTCCTCCACTACATGGGAAACATCGAATAAAGAATTCATAATCGGACGGTACCATACTGAAATCGCGGTGGACGTGCAAGTATCGCCTGCCCACAGATAGTTTTTTCATTTGCCGACTGTCCAAGCGCATGAAAGTGTGCTAGTTTGATGCTCTTATGTACCGGCACCCGCACCTTGCAACAGAAGCGGCCATATGATGAAAACGCTCAACCTTACCATACGCAACGAATTTCCCCAGATGGAGCTATTGGCCGCCTCGGTCAATCAATTTACCGAAGAGCACCATGTCGCTCCCGATCAGGCCTACAAATTGAGTCTGGCGCTGGAAGAAATGGTGTCCAACGTCATCAAATATGGCTTTGACGATGCGGACGAGCATGACATCAACGTGGCGGTGGCCCTGGAGACCGACCTTATTCATCTACGCATCGAAGACGACGGCCATGAATTTAACCCGTTAACCCTGCCAGCACCGGACACCGAGAAACCGATCGCCGAACGCGAAATCGGAGGCCTGGGCATTCATCTGGTGAAAAACATGTGCGACGACATCCGCTACACCCGCATCGAGGGGCGGAACATTTTGGAAATCTATATCCGGCGCAAGGGCGCTGCCGCCGAACCCGATTAGACAGCCGCCAGGGTTTTCGTGAGCGTGAGATCAAACGCCTCTTTTCCCCAGGTCTGAAGATACTCGCGCAATACGTTGAGTCGGCGCGCAGGCGCCGCTTGCTCGCGAGCCAGGGAAAGCGCCAGATCCTTCATAGCGATACCGTCCCCTTTCCCGCCTCTTCAGCGATGACGGTCCAAAGACGAACCGCTTCCCGCAGGCGGGGCAGGGGCCTGTTGCCTCAAGCGCGTTACTTTCACGGCCTCGAAGTTTTGAAATCGCATCTCGCCCATCCGCTGCATCGACCAGCGCCCTCTGGACAGATACCAGAAGTCGAGCAGCGCTTTCTCAGGTTCGGCCACAAGAACCGGTCGGCCGTCCATTTCCATCCGAACATATCCAAAGAACGCCGACTTGCAGAGTGGGCCTACAACAAAAGGCCAATGTTTTGCCCTCTTTTTGTTGACCCTAATAGCTTTAGAACGCTACAAAATGGCCGCGAAAAGGCGCAAAAAACGCACAATAGTTTAAAATGGCGTTTTTCGGCACATCAGAAGAGAAAAACCCGCTAACCACGCGAAAAAAACGCAAAAACATCCTGAAGTGCTAGTTTCTAGGTTTGACCCTAATGGCCCTTGAAAACAGAACTGGAAAAGCCAATCCATTCCGGTGTATAGTTTTGTCAGGTGAACCTATGAAAGAAATTATTTTTGAGATCACAAGCGACGAGGTAGACGGCGGATATGTGGCTTCCGCTCTCGGTTATGGCATTCACACGGAAGGCGACACGCTGGAAGAACTGAAGACGAATATCCGTGATGCCATGTCTTGTCACTTTGAACAGCCGGACGAAATGCCCAAGATCATTCGGTTGCACTTTGTCCGGGATGAAGTGATGACCGCATGAGGCTTCCAAGGGACATTTCCGGGGCGGATCTCGTCCGTTCATTGCGTGGGATGGGGGTTGATGCAGTGAACCCTATTTGAAAACCACTTCCAAAATGGAAAAATCGTCGGGCAGGTTTTCCGTCCCTTCGTAGGCTCGCGCCTGATGGAGGAGCC
Source organism: Lentisphaerae bacterium GWF2_57_35 (assembly GCA_001804865.1). Lineage (GTDB taxonomy): Bacteria > Verrucomicrobiota > Kiritimatiellia > CAIQIC01 > GWF2-57-35 > GWF2-57-35. The sequence continues at coordinate 47,953 of MHBK01000056.1, read as the reverse complement.
GATCCATGCGGGATTCGTTCGCGGCGGGAGCTTCGGTCATGAACGCGGCGAATTCGTCGAAGGTCCACACTTTGCCGTCGGGCTTGGTGACTTCATAGCAGCCGTCGCTGAAAATGTAGAGCCGCCCCGGCAACGAGAGTTCGCACTCGGCCTTGCGGAAGGGGATTCCCGGCATGCCGCCGATGACCATGTTGCGGGTTTCCAAACGTTGGACCGTCGAAGGCGTCGGGCCGCCGCCGACCATGTACAACGCAGCGGGATGGCCGCCGCTGGCATACGCCATGCGCCGCGTGCTCTTGTTGTAAACGCCGTACCAGATGGTGAAGTACATTCCGTTTTGGTTTTCCATCTGGAAATTCTCGTTCAACGCGGAGAGTACCTGCTCCGGCTGCTGGAAATCGGTATGGGGCAGCGTCTGGGACCGCAGCACGTTCATTACGGTCACGGAGAGCAAGGCCGCCCCCACCCCATGCCCGCACACATCGAGCAGGTACAGGGCAAAATGGTCGGCGTCGAGCCAGTGATAGCCGAACGCGTCGCCCCCGAGCGAGGTGGACGAAATGAATCGCCAGTCGGTGGCGATGGGTCCTTCGCTCACCGGCGCCGGCAGGATGTTCTTCACGTATTGGGCGGCCTCGGAGAGTTCGTCCACGAGCCGCTGCATGACTTCGTTGCGCTGAAGCAGGTTGATGTAGCCGCGGGAGTGGTAGCGGATGCGGGCGATCAGTTCGATCCGGTCGGGCAGCTTGACAAGATAATCGTTGGCGCCCAAGGCGAAGGCATCGGCTTTGACGCGGGGCTCCTCCTTGGTGGAGAGCACAATCAAGGGCACGTCGCGCGTTTTGGCGTTCGCCCGGAAATACTTTACCAACGTCAACCCGTCGATGTCGGGCATGACCAGATCCTGCAAAATGACCGTGGGACCGAATTCCTCCGCGGTCTTGACGGCGGCGGCGGGATCTTTGCAGTAAAGGAACCGGATGTCTTTTTCGGGCTGCAGCATGCGGCGCACCGCTTCACCCACCATCGCTTGGTCGTCGATCAGCAGCACGCTGATCGTGTGTTCGGTCAACGAGGCGGGAGCCTCTTCCTGTTTGTGTTCTTCGGTCATTCGGCAACTCCTTTTCCAGCGAATCGGCGTATCGCATCTCGGATATCCGACGGCGAGAGCACCTCGCAGGCGGCGTTCAGTTCCACGGCGGCACGGGGCATGCCGTACAGCACACTGGTTTGTTCGTTCTGGGCCACGGTATGCCAGCCGGCCTTGCGCAAGGCCAAAAGTCCCTTGGCGCCGTCTTTGCCCATGCCGGTCAGCAAGATCGCCATGCCGCGGGCAGGCCAATATCTAACCAGGCTGTGAAATAAAGCATCCACGGAAGGGCGGTAGGAACAGGCGCGGGGCTCCGCCGTGTAGAGCAGCGCCAAGTCGGGTCCGATCACCAAATGATCGTTGCTGGCGGCCATCAAAACGGCGCCGGCGCGGGGACGGTCGCCCGACTTGGCCAACGCAATGGGCAGGGAGCACTGCGTGCCCAGCCATTCGGCCAACCCCGGGGCAAACTGTTCGTCCACGTGCTGAACCAGCAAATAGGCCAGCCCCAGATCGGGAGAAAGCCCTTGCAGCGTATCGGCCACGGCCTTCGGCCCGCCGGTCGAAGCGCCGATGACCACCAGCCGGGGTTGCGATCCGGCAGCCGGTTGGGGCGACGGCATCTCTGTCGCAGGTTCGACCACCGTGCTTCGCGCAATCAAACGGCCCAGCGTACCGATTTTCGTCAGCAGGGGTTCGGCGCCGTCGATACGGCCTTGGGGTCCGAGCACCGGGGTACAAACCGCATCCAGCGCGCCATGCCCCATCGCTTCGAACACCTTGGCGGCATTTCCCGCCACGGTAGCCGTGACGACCAGAATGGCGCAGGGATTGGCCCGCATGATTTGCCGCGTCGCCTCCACCCCATCCATGACCGGCATGATCAAATCCATCAGCAGAACATCCGGAACGTCCGCCGCGCATTTCCGAACCGCCTCGGCGCCGTCCAGCGCGATCCAGGCCACTTCATAGCCGGGCACGCTGAGCACCACTCTTTTCAAGGCCTCCACGGCCAGCCGCATATCGTTAACAATGCCTATCCGCAACTCAAACCTCCCCCAGCAAATTTCGTACGGCTTCCAGGAGGCTCTCGTCATGGAAACTGCTTTTGGTCAAATAGTAATTCGCGCCGGCTTCCAGCCCGCGCAGGCGGTCTTCTTCCCGGTCCTTGTAGGAGACGATCATCACCGGCAATTCCTTGTGCGAGGGATCATTCTTGATGCGGGCGACCATTTCGATGCCGTTCATGCGCGGCATGTCGATGTCCGAAATGATCAGGTCGTATTGCCCTTCGCGGATGCGATTCCAGCCATCCATGCCGTCCACCGCCACATCGACCTTGTAGCCGTGATTTTCCAACAGGCGGCGTTCGACTTCGCGCACCGTGATCGAATCGTCCACAACCAAAATGCGCCGTGCGGGCGCGCCCTTATGAGCCGACTCCACCCGGGCCACGCGGCTCGATGCGCCGGAGGACAGCAAGTGATCGATCGAACGCACCACATCCTCGACATCGACAATCAAGACCGGCGTTCCATCCTCCAGCACCGCGGCCGAGCTGATATCCGCAATCTTTCCGAGCCGGGGATCGAGCGGACGCACGACCAATTCCCGTTCCCCTCGCAATTGATCCACCACCAAGCCATACCGGTTAAGGCGGTCGCTGATCACCACCACCGACAACAGCTCGTCGTCCCGCCGCGACGCCTCCAGCCCCAGCGGCAAATAACCGGGCGCCAAACCGATGTTCTCGCCGTCATAGCGGATATACTGTCGATCCTCCACCAACTGGATGGAGTCCCGGGGCGTCTTGAGAATGCGGTCGACCCGCGACAAATGGAATGCGTACGGCTGCCCCGCGATATCCACGATCAACGCGCGCATCACGGACAGCGTCAGCGGCAACTGCAACTGGATGGCGGAGCCCTTGCCGGGCTTCGAATTGACGCGCACCGAACCGCCCACTTCCTGGATCATGCTCTGAACGACATCCATGCCCACGCCGCGGCCGGAAATTTCGGTTACCGCCTTGGCGGTAGAAAATCCCGGCAGGAACAAAAATTCCATCAACTCCGCCTCGGTCATCCGTTCGGCCATGTCGGGCGCCGCCAATTTTCGGTCGATCACCTTGCGCCGGACGGATTCCGGGTCGATGCCCCGTCCGTCGTCCGACACCGAGATAAACAACATACCGGCCTTATGAGCTGCTTCCAAAACGATCGTGCCCTCGTCCGCCTTGCCGGCGGCAAACCGATCCGCGGGCGATTCGATGCCGTGATCGCAAGCGTTGCGCAACAGATGCGTCAGCGGCGCTTCGAGCCGGACCAGGATCTCGCGATCCACCCGCGTCGATTCGCCTGTCGTTTTCAGCCGTATTTTCTTGCCTAACTGCCGGGCCAGATCGCGCACCAAACGCGGAAAGCCCTTGATCCCGTCGCGAAACGGCCGCATCTTGGCGGCAATGGCTTCGTTGTACAAACGGGTCGTCAGCTCCTCCGCTCGCAGGGAATACTCCTCGTACATCGTGAGCGTCTCGCCCAGGAACGCCATCGATTTTCCCGACTTTTCAGCCAGTTCGAACAGCAGGGATTGCACACCGCCCCGATGGCCCTCGTCGCCCATTCGTTCGCTTAAATGGGCCAGGGATGCCCGCACGCCGAATTGCTGATCCTTCAACTGCAAAAAACGCTTGGTGAATTGCTGAAGGCGATGAGATTCCACCATGCATTCGCCCGCCAACCCCATCAAACGATTCAAGGTTTCGGCGGTCACCAGCACGGCGCTATCGACGGCAGAGGGGTCCTCCTCGCGGGGAGCCGCTGCCGGCGGCGGCGCTTCTTTGGGTGTCGGGACGACCGCTGGAGTCGGCGGGGGGGGCATAGGACTCGGAGGAGCCGCTTCGCCGGTCATGGCGTCCGCCAAATTCTTCCGCAGCCCCTCGATTTCGACGTCCTGTTGCTCCAGCCAGGAAACGATCGCTTCCGGCGCAACTTTCGACAACCGCTTAAAAAAATCCACGCCCTTCAACAGGAGATCGACGATGAAGGTATCCAGCCCGCGCCGCCCTTCCTGGGCGGCCACGAAAATGTCTTCCATGACATGAGCCAGGCTGACGGCATTATTCAGGCCCATGATGCGCGCCGCGCCCTTGATCGAATGGGCGGCCCGCATCAGCGGCTCGATCGATTCGCGCGTGACGACGCCGTTTTCAAGACTGAGCAATCCTGCTTCCAGCGCGGACACATGCGTCTCCACTTCCATGCGGAAGAGATCCAGCATACCGGCATCCGCCAGGCTGTCGTTTTCGCCGCTCATGCTTTCACGCTCTTTTTCAAGGCTTCCATCATGCGTTTTTCGTCCAGCAAAGCCACGGCATTCTTATTATGCTCGAACAATTGTTTCGTAAAGGACTGCACCGATTTGGTCAACGTGGCCGGGGGCGGAGTCATGACCGACAAGCTCACATGGCAAATCGCATCCACCTCGTCCACCGGGAAGGCCCATCGTTCGCCCTGCCCCACCACCATCAGCCGGCCGGTCGAATTGGCCGCGTCTTTCACTACAGGCGCCGGCTCCAAGCCCAGCAGGCCGGTTAGCGATGCGCAAAGCAGCAGCTCGCCGTCGACATTGGCCAGCCCCAACAGAATGCGGCCGGAGCGATGAGGAATCCGGTGAATCTCCTTGAGCGGAGCAATGCGCTGGAACAGCGCGGTGTTCAATCCGAACCATTCGGAACCCACGCGAAAGACAATCAGTGAAATCATGTCCGCGGGCGCCTTTTCCTTGGCTCGGGCCAGTAGTTCGGTCCATTCCCGCAAATAGCCGGCGGGCGGTTCGCGGTCGAGCAGACCGCGTCCGCTCTCGGCATACGACGCGCAATTCCGGCAATGGATCGCCTCCTTCAACTGGGGGCAGCTCGCATTGCCGCCGATGCCCGTTATCGACCAGCAGGTTTCCTGATTATTTGTCATGATCCATGTCCCCGCATATCCGCCGGTTCGCTCCGGGCGCCCCGTTCCATCATCCGGCGATAGCGAGCCGCCTGCCCGGCATTTCCGGCTTTCTCCATCAGAAGGCTCAGATGCACCAACGCCTCTTCATGATCCGGCTCCAAATACAGGGTTTTATGGAAAAAGTTCATCGCCTCCTCCTCATTCCCATCGGCCAAAGCGGCCACGCCGGAAATATAAAAAGCCTCCGTGCAGGCCGGATTATGCCTCAAAACTTGCGAGCACAGCATACGGGCTTTCGGGTAGTCGCCGCGATCCGCGCACTGCCGGGCGTCCGACAACAAACTCCCGAACGACTCGGGCGCCGCGAGCGCCGCAGCGGGAGACGGCTTGACCACGATCGGGGCGGGCATGGCCGGAGCCGTCCATTTCCGGAGAGGCGCAGCAACCAACTCGGGAGAGCGGACGGACGGAGTCCTCTTCCGCACGGCAAAGGAACCCGGAAAAGCAACCGCTTCATAAACGGGCAGAAACATACAGGGCGCTTCGGCATGCCCCAGAAAAAAGAGCCCGTTGGGCACGAGCGCCCGATCCAACTGCGAAAGGAGCGTCCGGCGCGACTCTTCGTTCAGATAAATCAATAAATTGCGGCAAAACACGATGTCGTAAGCGCCGTCCGAAACCTCGGCAGCAAACTTCATGGCATTGGCCCGGATGAAATGTACCGACCGCCTAATGCCATCCTCCAACTGAAAGCCTCCGGGGACTTCCTCGAAAAAGCGCATCAAGCCGTCCTGTCGCGCGCCGCGGAACGAGTTCCGATTATACAGTCCCAACCGCGCCCTCTCCAAGGCCCGCTCGCTGATATCCACCGCATCGATTTTAAACTGCCGCCGCTCCAGGCCCAATTCTTTTAGGGAAATGGCAATGGAATAAGGCTCCTCCCCCGTGGAGCAGGGAATCGATAGAATGCGCAACGTTTTGACCGCATGCCGCGGCAGCCATTCTTCCCGGATATAAAGACGTAAAAACTCGAAAGGCGCATGATCGCGGAAAAACCAGGTTTCGGGCACGACAACGGAATTGATCAAATCGGCCAGCTCCTCCGGCTCGCGCCCAAGGGCGGCCAGATAATCCTGCTCCTCGCGAAGCCCCAAAAGAAACATCCGCCCGTCAATGCATTGTCGGATGAGCCGGGAGGACAGAGCCTCCTGATCGAACCCGACGGCCTCCCGCAGCATTTTTTCGATCCGGTCCATGACGTCGCTCACGACAGGCCGCCCCCCTCCGGAAATAAAATCGCGCGCACCGGGTCAGGGAGCAACTGCTCCACGCGAACGGTTTGAATCAAGCCGCCGGCATCGGCGGCCACGCCGCCCAGCCAGGGAGCCTCCTTCGCGGCCACGCCCGCTGCGGAAATCCGGCCCTCGGAAACATGGGCCGTATCCGTCACTTGTTCCGCCACCAACCCCAACAGGCGAACAACGCCCTCCCGCACTTGGTAATGAACCAGGAGGATGCGCGTACTCATCAAGGCCCGGCAACGCGCCTTGCCGGCCAACAGACTGAGGTCGAGCGCCGGGACCACTTCTCCGCGGTACAAAAACACGCCCAAGACATAGTCCGGCGCGCGGGGAATCTCCTTGAAATGCACCATGGGAACAATTTCCGCGACATCGCGGCTGTCCAACGCGTACCGCTCTTCGCCGATATGAAAAAGAATTTGCAGCATGATCGCCCTTTATGCATCCAAAAGCCGTTATGCGCGCCCGTGTTCCCTTTCAGGTTTCAGTTTCCTCTTTCATCCCACCTTGAACTTGGACACTTCCTGCCGCAAATCTTTCACGGCGGTCGTCAACTGCGTGGTGGCCTTGTTAAATTCTTGCAGCGAGCCTTTGGTCTGAGTGGCTGTTTCGCTCAACTGCACCATCGCATGGCTGATCTGTTCGGCGCCTTCGCTCTGCGCCTGCATGCCCTGTCGGACTTGCTCGAATTGCGGCGTCAGCGTTTGAATCTGGTTGATAATCCCGCCCAGGCGTCCGCCGATCCGGGCCACCTCGTCGACGCCGCGCCGTACCTGATCGATGAATTTATCCATCTCCATGACCCCCGCCGAAACCGCGGAGTGCATCTCCTTGACCATGCCTTCGATGTTCAGGGTGGCCACGGCCGTTTGGTCGGCCAGTCGTCGGATTTCCTGCGCCACCACCGAAAAGCCCAGGCCGTACTCCCCGGCCTTCTCCGCTTCGATCGCCGCATTCAGCGACAGCAAATTCGTCTGATCCGCCACCTTCGTAATCGTCGTGACAATGCTCTCGATGTTGTTGGCCTTGACGCTGATGGTCGACAACCGCGACGAAATCGAGCCGGTCGCATCCATCAACTGCCGCATGGTCGACTCCATGCCTTGGAGCCCCTGGCGGCTGTCGTCGGCCAGCGATGCGGTCTGGGCGGCCCCGCCGGCCACGCTTTCCATCGTCTGCACCAAGTGCTGGGAGGTCTGCGAAATTTCCTTCGTCGTCGCCGTCACCTGATTGGTCGATGCGGCCTGTTCGGACACCGTCGCCTCCAACTGCCGGGCGGAGGCGGCGATTTCCGTCGCCGAGGTCGTCACCTGAATGCCCGAGCGCTGCACCTGGCCGATCAGCCCGATGAGCGATTGAGTCATGCGCCGGAACGAACAACCCAACTGATCGGCCTCGTCCCGGCTGGCGCGGCGCTGGTCGCAATCGTCCGACGAAAAGCCGGCTTGGGCCAGTTGTTCAGAGGCGCCCTGCAAATTGCCGTCGGCGATTTGAGAAGCCAGCGCATTGATCCGGCTGATGGGCCGCGTCATGCGCCAGCCCAGCACGAACGCCAGCGCCAGGGCCAGCAGGACCGCCACGCCGCCGTCGTAGGCCAGCATCCTCGCCTGCTTGTTCATCATGCCTTGCACATGCTCGCGCGCATCGTAGTAATCGTCTTCATAGGCGCCCGCGGCAATAATCCAATCCCACGTGTCGAAATACGTGAAAGCCGCCACCTTCATCCGGGGAACCGAATCGCCTTCGTTCTTCCAAGGATATCGCTCCATCTGAATTTTGCCGCTGGGCTGGCTGACGGCTTTTTCGACGATGGCTTGAATGAATTTCCGCCCGTCGGCATCGGTCGACGCTAGAATATTCTCGCCATTTCGCGCGCCGTCTTTGGAAACAATGTACGTGCCTTTGAGGGCGCCCTTGCCGCCGACAATCCAGACATATCCCGTCTTTCCGACCTTGATTTGGGAAATCGCCTTCATCAGGCTGTTGGCCGCGTCCATTTTCCAGCCTACGCCCAGCATGCCTATGACGCGTCCATTTTCGTCTTTCAGCGGCTCATACCCCGTCAGGTACATGTCGCCCAGCGCCGGATTTAAACCCCGGTAGGTCTGCCCGCTCAACACCGCGGCCACCACCGGATCGGACTTGCCGTCCGCCCGCACGGCGGAGATCACGGTTCCGATGGCGCGCTGGCCGTCCGCGCCCGGAACGCAACTGCCCACGCGCAACATGTCCCCCGCTTCGTTGATCCGCTGAAAAATGGAACACACCATGCCGGCGACTTCCTTCACCTCGTCGGCCACCGGCGTGGGGACGTCGAAGTCGCGATTGGGAACGAAGGCTTCGCCGCCGAACTTCAACACCGGCAAAACCATGTTGGTAATCTCCGGGTTTTGCGGCCACGAGACTGGCCAGGTCTGCGTCTCCATGGGCGCCGTCACAACCCCCCCGCCCTGCCGCAAAATCGCATGCGTGGCCTTCAGCCCTTGGTCCAAACGCCCCATCATCATTTCGATGGAGGTCTCGCACATGCTGTAGACGTCCTTGACGATCTGCGCGATATTCATCTGCGCCAGCGAATCGAGTTCCTTGCTGACAGCGGTAATCACATGACCTTTTTCGTCTCGGGTCAGATAAAACATGGCTAGGATCGGCAGGAGAGAAACCACAACGGCCAAAGCGATGACCTTCGTCTTCAGACTAAAACGCATTCCACGCCTCCTTATTCGGTGCGCTGAGTATCGGCATAGACCGATTAAATACTTAAATCTGGCCGCATTTTCAAGAACGCATCGGACAAATCGCCGACGGCAAAGTTCATCCGCGCTCACGATCTTCCAATCGTTTCGGGATTGCTCCCCGAGCTCAAAAGGTTTATGAGAAGCCGCACGTTTCTTATAAACTTTTTTAACAAAGGCGGTTGCCATGAAAACGACTTTTTTTTGCGTCCTGGGATTCATCGGGCTGCTTGCAACCGGCTGCGGAACCGTATCCGTACGCCAGATGTATGACGGGCCCCAAAAGCCGGCCGCTGAAACGGCCACCTTAATCGTGCCGTTCACCGTCGATCTCCTGGAGTACGACGGCCACAAGCTCGATCCGGGCTCCCTGTTCTCGGCCGTCAAGGAAACGCGCCTGACGCTTGAACCCGGCCAACACACCCTGCTAGCCCGTTATTCCAACCCCTACGAAGAGCCCCCTCGCGCCGACCGGCCCGCCGGGAAAACCAGCCCCGAGCTTTTCACGCTGCAAGCGGAAGCCGGGCAAACGTACCGCTTCGACGTCCGGTTGCCCGGGGACCAAGGCCTCGACGGAAAGACCCTCGATAACGCCGCACTCCAAATCCTGGACGTAACCGATGCCGCCGCTCCCCCCGCCGCCGTCGCCCAAGCCGAACTTCCACCCCCGGAAGAAAAGAAAAAACAAAAAAACTCCCCCGCATTAAAAAACCTGAAGAAAAACTGGTTCGACGCCTCCGAAGAGGAGCAGCAACAGTTCCTGAAATGGACGGAAGACAACCGCTGAACCCAAGCACTCCGTCCGTGTTTTTCCAACCAGCGATTACTTCGCGGGTGGCAGATCGGATAGACGAATTCGATCGTACGCGCGCTGATGCGCCTCATTCGGATGGGGTTCGATGCCCAAGACGCTAATCTCTTTGCGTCCGGGTCCGTAGGTCCAAAAGATGCGACGCGCGCCGGACTATTGGTTTTCGAGGTCCGTGTCGAGGGATTCGTGGCCGAGTAGTTCTTTAACGTGGTAGAGGTTGGCCCCGGAACGGATCAACTCCGTCGTACAGGAACTCCGTATGCCTGAATCCCTTGTCCCTCCCTAACCCCGATAAAAATTACCCCACGGATGGCAAAGCGGTCCCACGGATAAAAGAGTATTCGGAGCGTCGTCCGTTCATCGCTATCGATCTCCTAATGATGGCGAAGGGCATCAGGTTCCAAAAGAGTTCCAGGGTTTGGAAAAAGGAAGGCAAAATTTTCCAAGGGTTGGAAGATTTTTGGCGGGATTTTCCCGCGTACGGCCGCCAGAAGAGGAAAAGCTTTGCGAACCGCAGCCCTCTTGTCGCGTCCGACCTGGGAGCGGCGCCGTTCGAAGAGGAGATAAAGAAAGTTTCCAACGAATAGGAAGCGCAACGAATGGGGAGATGAAGAATCGGTCTTTCTTTTGGTCACTGCTTCGACAACCGCTCAAACAAAATTCTTCATTATTCGTTGCGCCTCTGCATTCGTTGGAACCCAGCATCTAAGGATGAAAGCCCGTCTTCGGAGAAGCCGGGCCACCACACTTTACTTTGCCGAATGCCCGCGGCGCAGGGCGTGATGCACGACGAGGCTGATGCCGGGGATCAGCGCCAGGAACATCACGCCGCCGATGAAAAAGATCCAGCGGATGCCGAGCTGGGACACCACGGCGGCGGCCACGATCGGAGAGGCCATCCAGCCGAGGGATCGGGCTGTGGCGGCCCAGCCGAAGACCATGCCGTGCCGTTTCGGAGGCGTCACCCGCGAAAGCCAGATCTGGAAAACCGGATCCAAGCCGCCGGACCAAAACACCATGCCGAAGCGCGCGGCGAACAACAGGAGAAATCCCTGCGCCAAGCCTTGGGGAATCATGAGCAGGGCCGCGCCGAATGCGGAGAGCTGTCCAATGCGCGCCGGGGGATATCGGTCGGACAGGCGCCCCAGGATCACGCCCGCCAAGAGTCCGGCAATTCCGCAGGATGCCGCCAAAAACCCGGACCACAACGAAACGCCTTCCAGTTTCCCATGAATTTCCTGCACCAACAGCGGCACGTACGCGGAATCGAATTGGCGCACGAAGGCGATGGCCATGATCAACAGAAGGATCGGCAGGGAGGCGCCGCGCAGCATGTGACGGATATCCTCCAGCGGCGCGTGATGCGCCGGCAACGGCCTGACGAAATGTTCACGCGTTCCAAACAGCACGAGCAACCCGGAGGCCAGCAGCAAAAATCCCGAGGCGAAAAATGCGGCGCGGTAGCCCAGGTAATAGGAGCAAACTCCGCCCAGAAAACTCCCCACCATGCCGCCGGAAAAAACCGCGGCGCTCAACGCGCCCAGCGCCAACCCGCTGCGCTCCTCGGGCGCCGTACTGGCCACCAACGCCTGCGCCGCCGTCATCGTGCCGGTGAATACGCCTTGAAGAAACCGCAACAGAATCAACGCTTGTACCGATTGCACGCCGCCCATCATCGACATCACGATCCACCCCGCAAAGTTGGCCCGCATGAGCATCGCGCGTCGGCCATAGCGATCGGCCAACGCTCCCCAGATGGGCGAGAAAATGGCCAGGGAAAGCGGCGTGGCCGCCGCAAAGGCAGCAATCCACATCGTCAGTTCGGACGGATCGCTTACGCCCAATTCCTGAATGAAATACGGAGCGAAGGGCAACGCAAAGGCGAAGCCCATGATCGATAGGAACTGCGACAGCCAAATGACGACCAAATTACGTTTCCAGCTCATGATGAATCACTGCGCGCGAAAAAGGGTTATCTTTTTTCGAGGCGAGAAATACTACTCCCCAAAGGCTTCGTTGACACGAAGAATGCGCGTCTGATGGCGATATCGCAGCTTGACCGAATCTTCGAGAACTTCCTGCAAAACAATGCCAGCCAACACATCGCCTTCCCGGATAATGCGGCTGTTGATGACGGCCGCACCCCGCCGACGGGCCGAACCTCGCAGGACTCCGGCCAGACGAACCGAGGGCCAAGCGATGGAGCCGTCGTAGGCTTCTTCGGGCTCGTCGGCTTTCGGAGGAGCGACTTCCATCAGGGCCGGTTGTTCCCGATCGCAAGGCAGAGAAGGCAATGGAAGCGTCCGGGCCTGCTCCCACCAGACTTGCCAGGAGGCCTGATTCGTCCCGAAGTTTTGCCCCGTCAGCCGATTTAGGGCCATCGCCACGCTGAGCTGGACCAGCCCTTTATCCTGCAAAGCGCCGATCAGCGGTTGTATCACGCGGCGGTCGGGTATTTTTTCCAGAGCTGAAACCGCGCCGGAACGAACAAAGACATCTTCGTCCTGCAAAGCCGCGGCCAGGGCATTTACGGCGGCCGGATTCCGCAACTTTCCCAATGCTTCCGCGGCCGCATCTCGAATGTCGGGTTGGGGGCTCTTCAAAGCTTCCGACAAGTAGCCAAGAGCTTGGGCCGCCTGAGTATCGCCCAAAGCTTTAACGTATACTTTCTGCAGCGCCGGGTCTCCCCCGTTCGCCACCGCTAGCAGTCGGTCGCACAGTCCCGGATCGCGGATTTTCTCCAACGCTTCGACCGAAGCCTGGCGCACATTCGGATCTTCGTCGCTCAAAACGTCGATCAGCACCTCCACGGCCTGCGTGCTGCCCATGTGGCCGAGCGTCCGCACCGCCTGCAATCGCACCGCGGCGCTGGAGTCGGCGGCCGAACTCATGACGGGATTCATGGCGCGCAGGTCCTTCACCTTCCCCAACGCTTCCAAGGCGCTGGCTCGGACCTCCGGCGATTCGTCGGAAAGAATGGCCACGAGCAAGGGCACAATCCGCGGATCGGTCATGGCGCCCAGCACCCGCACGGCAATGTCGCGAAGAAGCGGATCCTTGCTCTCCATCAGATCGGCCAGACTTTCCGCCAGTTTAATGTCAATGCTGCTGGAACCGGCAATGGCCAGCAAGGCTTGCTCGGCCGCATTTCGAATGACCGGATCGGTATTGCCCAGCACCGGAATTAGAGCCGTCGGCCCGGCATAACGCCCTGCAATCTCGGCCATCTTCGGCGGAAAAGTATTATTGAAGACGCTTTCCATGGTAACCGGGTTCGTCGAATCGTCCGACGGCACGGAACGGCTGTCGAATTTGATGGTGGAAGGCTCCTCGCCGGGCGGACGCAACTGAATGGAGCCCTTGATCTCAGGTTGCGATTTCGCCAGGAACTGGCGGGCATCCGCGGCAGGGACATACCGCTCCTTCGTCGAAATTTCCACCAAGGCGCCCGTCTGAGGCGTGGCTTTGTGAAGACCTACATAGGCCAGCAAAAGTTCTGTCACGGCTCGATACGGAAGAGTTCCCTTGAAGGTCCCATCGCCGAGCTGTTGGATCGCGACGAGGGATTCTTCCTTCAGCGGAGCATTCAGGCGGGGCGGCATAAGCTTCGATATCGAGGCGGGCGGGGACGAGGTTGCGGCAGGTTCCTTGCGGCCGGACAATCCTTTGAAGTTTCTGAAGAAAAGGAACATAGCCCAGGCGTACAACATCATGAAAAGAATAAGAATGGTCCATTTCTTCATGTCGCGTGGTTTCCGATTCAGGCCTCCAATTGTTATGCATTATACTCGGATTGCCGGGTTTTGTACCCATAAAAAGCCCGGCATCTTGCCGGCCGGGTGCGCATCCTGATACGACTTATTTCATTTTTCATCTCTTGAGCGAAACGCCTGCAATGACGCGCAAGAAATGGCCGCGCGAAGCGCGGCTATTTCTTGTCGCTGTCGATTGCCTGGTTGGCAGGTTCTTTCAGATTGGCGACCAGATGGTTGCTGAGTGTTCGCAGCAGACGCGCGTGACGATCAGGCGCAATCCGACCGATGGCGCCGACAATTCTCTGACTCGGAAGGACGGCGAGGAAACCGAGCCGAATGACGAAGCTTGAAAGGAGGCCGGAATCCGCGAAGTCCGCGTCGCCCTTGGCTATGATGTCGTCAAACTCCGGTACCGCCTGATGAAGCTGGGTGCTGATGCCGCAGGCGAGGTAATCTCCGAAGGGCGGAAGTTCCCGAAGCAGGAGGGCTGGGCGGTTTTTCGTTGCGCCGCCCGCCTGAGGCAGCGGCGTCAGAATGACGTCACCGTCCTTCATGCTCCGTAACCAGGGTTGGTCTCACGGACCAGCGAAGGGGTATATTCCGGTTCAGAATCGCCGTATGCGTTGCGCAACGACTCAGAGGAGCCGTCAAGCCACGGCTGCCGCTCAGCCTCAGCGTTTGTCGATTCAGTGACCACCACGAACACATTGCCGCCGCGGCCGACCGCAATGGGCCGGGCCAGTTCCAAGTGAGTCGGATCCAAGACTTTTGCCTGAACAAGCACCATTTTGCTCACCTCCGTCACCAAAGAAGCTACCACGGGCAGGCTTTCGAATCAAGACTGCCAACGATGGCGATGAAACTCAACTTTTCGCTGGCGCGAAAAGTTGAGTCTCATCAGGATCGTTGGACTCTTCTATTTTCTTTTCCTGTCTGAAAGAACAACAGCATTCTCATCAAATCTTAAATCAAGGTCTGTGGCCTCTGCCAGGTAAATGAGCGCCTCATAAAGGTTGATGTTGTCGAACTTAACAGTCACACGAGTCATAGGATTTGTCCCCACGATACTTTCATCTGTAACGTTTAGAACAAGGTTTATTTGATTGCCATCTGGACAGCATTGAACGCTTGCGTCTCGAAGAAAGTTGAATACTTCAATAACAGGCTTGTTCTTGAAGATAATAGAATGAACGTTAACTGATTTCGCATAGGCCATTTGGTTTGTTTGGGCAATGCTACTAGTGATGGCAAAGAGACTGCGCATCGTAAGGATCAAAATGATCGTTCTAGGTCTGTTCATTTTCTCTTTTGTCCAACGCTCCACCCGCTGGTTGTGCAGTTCCTTTCATCAGATGTCCTTCCAGAACTCCAAGACATGATTCAGCACGTCGGCCTCAGACAGAGCGGATGTGTTGAGAATAGTTGTCTCAAGTCTGGATCGTTTGCACAGGTCTATCAGGAGTTTCTGCTGTTTCGCATAGTGGGCTGCAATCTGTGCGTTGGTCTGGCCATATCTCTTGAGGTACTCACGCCAGCCGTCATCTCGGTCAAGGATGATTCGTTTCTCGAAGTCGGATTCGTCGATGGTTAACAGGCACAGTCTGCAATTGAGTTGGGCAAGTCGTTCGTCGATGGGTTCAACGTGTTCCCATCGCATATGGGGATAGTGGTATACGTGAGTGAAATGGAATCGTTCCAGGAGATAGCACACCCTCATGTTGGTACGGCCGTTCTCCCGCCATGGCATCTCTTCAAGGCGTCGGTTGAGGAGTTCGAGGTATGCTACGTGGCTGTCGAGGAGCAATCCATTCCGAGAAGGGGACAAGTCTTCGTTCCTCTCTCGCTCTTCAAGGACCCGTTGGGTGTGATGTTCGGTCAACGCGATCAACGTTGGAGCTGTCCGTTGGTTGAACTGTGGGGATCGTGTGATGGAACGGAACACGGTGCTCTTTCCTGTGCCGCAAATGCCTTCCACGATCAGCCCCGAGATGTTCCAGTTCTTGCTCATATCATCTCTGCCCAATCGGGATAGGGAGGAGCCTTGCGGCCGCCCCCCTCCCACACCACCCGGCGGACGGATCACGTACCGGGCGATTCCATTCCGTTAACGATAAGCGATGGTAACCCGAGCTTAATGAAGAAGCCAGAGGGAAGTGCGAAGCACAGCGCCGGGCTTTGGCTCAGTCGCCACGGCCCATGCGCCGATTTGCTGGTGTTCCAGGCCAACTTTCGACTGACGCCCCTTCGGCGCAGCTCCCGGTAGCCCCGACGGCCCCATTGCTTCCATTGGTAGCAGCGCAGGCGTCGCATGAGCCACGCTTGCAGCATGAGGTCGTACGTGCCCCATTCGTCCCCAATCGTCAGGGACAGCCACAATTGTTTGACCGGCCTATTGTTCACGTCTTCCTGTTTTGCTTTTCCCGTTCAATGGTTCAGGCCTTCGGGGTTCGCGTTGCGGCTTGGGCCTATCGGTTGACTCCGCCTCTTGAGCTTTGGAGTGCCTCACTAGCTTAGCCTGCGCTCTCCTACTACGCCTTCTGCTGACCCCTGTGGCCCGTTCGGCTCCGGTCTCCCGTCGCCCAGTCCGGCCCTCGCCAGACAGAGTCCCGCAGGTCTCCCGGGGTAAGCGTCGTGACTTTCCACACATAGACGCCGGATTTATAAAGCACAACCCCAACAGTAGATAGTGGACTTCGCAGTCACGTGCCCGCTCGTCCGAGTTGTACCACACCTCATATCCGGTTCTTGTTCATCGTCCCATGCTTTTGCGGTGGGCTTCCTCCAGACGCGCCTCGCGACGCCGCCCTTGCCCTTTCGCTAGCCCTTCGGTTCTACTGTAATTTACCTGGGCAGAGGTCTTTCACCTCCTAGTCACGCCGCATGCCCGGCGCACACGTCGAATTTCAGCGGCGGCGTTTACGCCGTACGCTGGAAATTTTTGTTCGATTCTCTTCTGTTCTTTCGCTCAATATCTCAGGCTGAAAAAGCTGCTCAGAGCGCATCACGAAGATGATCACGATGTCATCATCGTTCAGCCTGTAGAAAATCCTGCACGGAGGAACAACGATCTGTCGATAGGGTAGGTGAGGAATCTCGGAAGGTATGGATCCGGATCGGGGGAAGCGTGTAAGCCTCTCTACGGCAGTAAACACTTGTTGAACGAATCGTTGGGCTGCGTCGGGCTTGTCCAACGCAATGTATTCAGCAATGGTCTGCAAATCATTTAGGGCAGGCTCTGTCCATATCAGCTGAGCCATTTTTTCATCCTTTTCTTGGCCTGGTCATGTGTCATCACACGCTCATCCTGAAGCGCGCGCTCTCCTCGCGCTATCCCCTCCAGAATGCGGATACGGTTCTGCTGCGTTTCAAAGCTCTCAACGTCTACTAAATACGCCGCGGGTCGTCCGTGTTCTGTAATCAAGATAGGGGTGCGATCCTTATGGACTTCTGAGATGAGATGCGTAGCCCGTCGTTTCAATGTAGTGACAAGTTCAGTTTTCATAGTGATACTATAGTGTCACTTGCTGTGATCGTCAATGATCTCTTTAATCGAACGTCACAAACCTCGGGCGGCGTTT
Source organism: Lentisphaerae bacterium GWF2_57_35 (assembly GCA_001804865.1). Taxonomy (GTDB): domain Bacteria; phylum Verrucomicrobiota; class Kiritimatiellia; order CAIQIC01; family GWF2-57-35; genus GWF2-57-35. Next base: position 30,730 of record MHBK01000056.1, on the reverse strand, counting down.
ACGCCGTACCGAGCATTTGGTTGGCTGTCCTCATGTTCTTTCATATTTGGATTAGCGCGTATAGTACCAGACCCCATCATGAAGTTTCTCCATCTTCTCAGGTAAACCAAGCGTATCATTTGTCGGGGTATTTCCCAGGGTAAAGACAATGAGGCCGTAATGTCCAAATCCGCCGCCCATTTCGATTTCCACTACGTCGTCTTTGACGAAGAGATAAGAAGGATGAAGGTTTCGAACAATAGATGGAAGGTTCTGGTCATCCACGTCTATCTCTATCCTGTCGAGATTCTGATGGGATCGTGTTTTGAGTTTTACCTTCTCTCTGACTATGCCTTTGCATGCGACCAAGAGTTCGCTGTGGTCGACGGCATGTCTGATGCGGTACACACGAGGTCCAGTGATCAGGAGAGCGGGCGCTACGGCGAAAAGGATCACCGTCAGAACGCAGGCAAGTAAGATCTTAACAAGTTTCATCAGTAATTCAGCCAACGACCAATTTCAGCGGCAGCGTTTACGCTGTACGCTGGAATTTTTGTTGGGATTCCTTGTCATTTCGAATAGTTGGCCAAGTGTAATCTCGGGTTCTTCCTTCTTATTAAGATCGAGTTTATACTTCTCTTCAAGAAGTCGTCCAAATGTTTCAAGTTCCAAAGCATCTGGCCAATCTGTGGAAGGATACAAGGCGCTATAAATATCCATCACTTTATCGTCGGGCTTGAACTTGAGACGATTAATACTCTTGAACGCAAATCCATCCACGAACGTTTGGAGAAACTCACGGATGTCTTGCTTGGGGACATTGGGAAAACGTTTATGCCATTCAGTTCCAGTGCATGTGCGGGACCAATATAAAGCGAGTCGGCGCTTGCGCTCCCTTTCAAATGGAATAATCGCAAGAGCGATAAAGAACCCCAATATCAGCAGTATCCCAATTTGGATTGACCCTGTCATTTCCTATATCCCAACCATTGATTGACCGGAATATTTTCTGTGATATTGCTATTGGACAGAAATTCCGGAAAGTTTTCTTTATTCCAATAGATGAGAACATAGTGAAGAACGTATGATTGAGCCAAGCAAAAAGGGTTTAGTGGAGGAAGTTCGGGAACGGCTTCGGGTTCAACGGTATTCGCACGATTCAAGCGCTGCTTAGGCACACCGATGTCAGCACGACCATGATTTACACGCATGCCTTGCGACAAGGCGGGCAAGGTGTGCGCAGTCCGCTGGACGATTTGGGGTGATCCGCGAAAAGTTTCGAGATGTATTTTTCAATGAAAATTGATGTGCCGGCAGCGAGGGCGGGGTGGAGCGAACCGGCAGCATCGAGAGCGAGGAAGGCTCTTTTATGTCCTCCAAGAAAGAAGGGGTTCCAACGAATGAGGAGGGAAAAGCGCATAAATTCGATTGGACCGCCGCCTTAACAAATGTCGTTTACGCCAAGAAATGTCCCCTTCCCCCATTCGTTGCTTATTTTTATTCGTTGGAACACCTCTTATCTCCCTTCTTCGATGGGTGTTTTGGAGGGGCGCGCTCCGTCGCGACCGAAAGAAGAAGGTTCCGACAGAGCGGAACCCTCCAAAATCTTAGAGTTTGTTGTTTTTTGGCGAACGATAGGTCCGTTCATCGCTGTCGCTCTTTTCATGATGGAGAAGAGTATTGCTACAGGCAGTGCCCGCTGTCTCAGAAAGCCGTCGGAATTCCCCCACAAGCCCATCTAACCTAGTTGGAGGCGCTTGCATTTCGAAACGACCCATCGTATGGTTTCGCCGGTCTGACAACCGATCTATTAAAGGAGAACCCCATGAAAAGAATGAAACGATATGGATGGGCGGCTATCACGGCCGCGGTGTGCGCCAGTGCGTCCGTTTATGCCCAGCAAATGCCGAAGGAGTCGGATATGCAGGACATGATGAAAGCCATGACCTCCCTGATGGGCGGCGGCACCAATGCCGCCCCAACCGCTGATTTCCGCGAAATGAAGGCCTTGTTGCCCCTCGAATTGGAGGGCATGAAGCGCACCAAGGCCAGCGGCGAGAAATCGGGCGCGATGGGAATGAAAATCTCCTATGCCGAAGGCTCCTACGAAGGCACGGATGGCGGCGCCGTCGAAATCAAGATTTCGGACATGGGCGGCATGGGCGGGTTCATGGCCATGGCGCAGGCCGGCTGGGCCTCCTCAGAGATCGATCGGGAAACCGACACCGGTTTCGAGCGCACCGTCATGTACGGAAACCACAAGGCCCTCGAAAAATTCGACACCTCTTCGCGCAGCGGCGAAATCCAGATCCTGGTCAACAACCGCTTCATGGTTGAAGTCAGCGGCAACGACGTGGACTTTGACGCGCTCAAGGCCGCCGCGCAGAAAGTCGACCTGAATAAATTGGCGGGTCTTAAGCCGGCTGCGAAGTGAGGGGGAGAGAGTAAAAGAAGTAGGCAGTGAGCAGTAATCAGTAAACAGTGATCAGTGATCAGTAAACAGTAGAAAAGCAACAAGCCGTGATCGGGGGCGATCACGGCTTGTTTGTTGACGGCGTTCTCGATTACTTCAGGACGCCGCCGGTGTTGGCGCTGCAGGCCATACGGGTGTAGCGGGCCAGCCAGCCGGATTTAAATCGGGGTTCAGGCGCCGTCCATTGTGTTTTCCGTGCAGCCAATTCCTGGTCGGTCAGGCGCACGTTCAGCTTCCGCTCCGTCAGATCGATGTCGATCATATCGCCGTTCTTGAGCAACCCGATCGGACCGCCTTCCGCCGCCTCCGGCGAAACGTGCCCGATGCAGGCGCCGCGGGTTCCGCCGCTGAACCGGCCATCGGTAATCAGGGCGACCTTGTCGCCCAAGCCCTGGCCCATGATGTAGCTCGTCGGTCCCAGCATCTCCTGCATGCCCGGACCGCCTTTGGGGCCTTCGTAGCGGATGATCACCACATCGCCCGCCTTGACCTGGCCGCCCAGAATGCCTTCGCAGGCTTGTTCCTGCGATTCGAAGATCACCGCCGGCCCGCTATGCTTGAGCATCTTGGGATCGACGCCGGCCGTCTTGATGACGGCGCCGTCGGGCGCCAGATTTCCCGTCAAAATAAACAGGCCGCCCTGGCTGCTGTAAGCCTTGTCGAGCGAGCGGATGCAATCGAAGTCCTTGATCTCCGCCGCCGCGATGTTCTCGCCCAGGGTCTTGCCGGTACAAGTCTTCGTGCCTGTGTTCAACAAGCCTGGGATCTTGCTGATCTCCTTGAGAATGGCGCTGATGCCCCCGGCTCTATCGACGTCTTCGATATGAAAACGCGACGACGGCGACACCTTGCAGATGTTCGCGCAACGGTGCGACAACTCGTTGATCCGGCTTAGATCGTAGGGAATGCCGGCTTCCTGTGCGATAGCCAGCGTATGCAGAACCGTATTGGTGCTGCCGCCCATCGCCATATCGAGAATGAAGGCGTTGTCGAGGGCTTCGCGCGTGACGATGTCGAGGGGCTTCAAGTCCTCTTTCACCATTTCGACAATGCGACGGCCGGCCTGTTTCCACAAATCGTTTCGGCGGGGATCCATTGCCAGGATCGTTCCGTTGCCGGGCAGCCCCAAGCCGATGGCCTCGGCCAGGCAGTTCATGGAGTTGGCCGTGAACATGCCCGAACAGGACCCCGGCCCCGGACAGGCGGCGCACTCCAGGGCGAGCAGCTCGCGCTCGTCGATTTTGCCGACCTTATACGCCCCCACGCCCTCGAACACGCTGATCAGGTCCACCGCGCGGCCATCCGGCATCTTGCCGGCCGCCATCGGCCCGCCGCTGACGAAAAGGGTCGGAATGTTGCAGCGCATCGCCGCCATCATCATGCCCGGGACGATCTTGTCGCAATTGGGAATACAGATCATGCCGTCAAACTGGTGGGCTTGCACCATGGTTTCCACGCAATCGGCAATCAATTCGCGGCTGGGCAGGGAGAATTTCATGCCCGAATGTCCCATGGCAATGCCGTCGCAAACTCCGATGGTATTAAATTCGAAAGGCGTCCCTCCCGCCTGCCGGATGGCCTCTTTGACCAATTCAGCCACGCGGCGCAGGTGAACATGCCCGGGAATCACATCGTTATAGGAATTGCACACGGCAATGAACGGATTGTCTATCGCATCCGACTGAAGTCCCGTCGCCCGCAAAAGGCTCCGATGCGGCGCGCGTTCAAAACCCGACTTGACTGTATCGCTTCTCATTTACACGTTCTCCTGTTGATCATCGTCGCGAAGTTGGAAATATAGGCCGAAGGACGACGCTCCTTGCCCCTCACCGACCGGCAAATCCTACCGTTCTTCGCCGCGGAAAAAAGAAAAAAAGCAGACCGCTCCTTTAAAACAGGCGAAAATCGCCTGAAAACATGAAAAGACACCCCGTTCTCATGACAGGTTTTTCATCGCGAAGTACAAGCCCGAATAAACCTTGGGGTCGACCATCAAGCCTTTTTTCTCCATCTTCTTCAACCACTTCTCCGCCTGCGCCAGGGCCACTTCATGCACCAGGATGTCTTCTTCCTCGTCGCCGCCGCCCGGCCCAACCTTCTTCAATCCGCCGGCCTGGAAGAAGGTGACAATCTCCGCGCTCAGGCCGCATGACGGGGGTCCCTCCATCAGAAACTTCATTTTACGAGCCGCATAACCGGTTTCTTCGAGCAATTCCCGGCGGGCGGCTTCTTCAAAAGCCTCGCGGCGCCGGCCATGAGCATCTCCCGCCAACCCGGCGGGCAATTCCAACACCCGGCTGGCCACCGGCTCCCGATATTGCTCTACCAGCAGCAGCTTGCCTTCGTCCGTCACGGCCAGGATGGCGACAATGCCTGCAATGTTTTTCCGTTGCACATATTCCCATCCGTTGCGGATCATGTGGCGGATGTATTTCCCATCCGATAAAATCTTCACCGGCTTGCTCGTCTTTTTCATTCAACCTCAACTCTCTATTGAAAAAATCGCGGCGTTATTTAATCATAAAACCTGAAAATACGTCACGTCTTCTTATGAAAGATGAAATAACGCGGCAAATGTGTTAATTTAACTTTGCGAAGACGCCGCCGGTTCGCAGAAGCGGCCTACAAAACAAATGGAGAATATGTTGTGATGGGTTCATATCAAATCATGACCGTGCGAGGCATTCCGATCCGGGTGCATATCACCCTGTTGATCCTCTTGCCGCTCTTTGCGATCACTTTTGCACAAGGGCTGGGCGTCCTATCGTTCTTCTGGGGCCTTTTGACCGCCGCCGGGCTTTTCGCCTGCATTGCCCTGCACGAATTGGGGCATTCGATGGTGGCCATCGCCAAGGGCTGCAGCGTTCGCGAGATTCTGCTGTTGCCGATCGGCGGCGTGGCGCAACTCAATTCGATTCCCCGCGACCCTCGCGACGAAATGCTGATGGCCATCGCCGGTCCGGCCGTCAGCCTGGCGCTGGCGATGGTTGGTACGCTTTTGGGGCATTTGTTTGCCGCCCTCGGCCTGCCGTATCTATCTGTGGTTTTCGCGTCGCTGGGCAGCTTTAATCTGATGCTGGTGCTGTTCAATCTGCTGCCCTCCTTTCCCATGGACGGCGGACGCGTATTCCGGGCGTGGCTGTCGCCGCGCATCGGACGGCTCAACGCCACGCGTATGGCGGCCAAGGTCGGACAAATGATGGCCCTCGGGTTTGGAATTTGGGCGCTCTTCAACTGGAATCCATTTCTGTTGGTGATCGCCGTCTTCATCTATCAAGCCGCCGGCGCGGAATATCGGATGGTCCTGATTCAGGAGGCCCACAACCAGAATCGCGCCAGCCCCTGGCCGTTTCCCGGCGGGCGCTGGTCCTCTGCCGACCGCGACATTCACGTGAGCCCCCCGCCCTATCGGCAAGGCGGCCAGGCTTCGGCTTTTTTTGCCCGCCCCCTCCGCAAACAGCACGATTTGTTTGACGACCTGTTTGAAAAGTGGCGCTGAACTAAAGAGGAGTCCAAGGTCCAAAGTCTAAAGACCAAAGCAAGGGAAGAGTTTTTGGCGGGCCGCTCGACCAAGCGCCAAACAAAACGGCCGGGGTTTAAGCCCGGCCGTTTGCTTTTGTTTTTTGCTTAGGAATTACAGTTCCGCGTAGAACGCGCTGTGTGCGTTAATCTCTTTGGCGACGCTTTTGATTACTTCTTCCGGCACGGGCTTGTTGACCTTCAGAAAAGCCAGGGATTGCTTGCCCTTGGAATCGTGCGGATTGCGGACATCGTCGATGTTGATGCCGGCGGCCGCCATGGCGGCGCCGATCCGGCCCAAAATGCCGGGGCGGTCGTCATAGGTGAAAAACACCGTATGACCCTTCGGCTCGAAGTACAACTTGTCGAAGTCGTTGATTCGCGAAATCATCAGGTTGCCTTCGGTCAACGTTCCGCGAATGCTGGCATGGCGCAGATGGTCCGCATCCAGATTTCCCGTCATGTCCACGGTGATCGAACTGCCGTACTTCTTGTGCTCGTCGGTTTCGCGGTCGTTGTAATCGATGCCCATGTCTTTCAAAAACTGGCGGGCAGCTTTCGCGTCCATCGAGCGGTCGAAATCGTCGCTGAGGGCGGCCACAACCGGAATGATCAGCCAATTCGCAAAAGGCTTCAGATTGCCGTAGAAGCTCGTTTCCACCAGCTTCAGCTTGAGTTCGCGCCCAATCACCTGGCGGCAAAGCTTGGCCAACGTGAAGGCCAGATCGCTGAAGGCTTCGTCCAGCCCGGCAGGAATGTCGCGGTTGACCACGGAACTGATGATGCCCTTGTCGTCGTAATCGATCAACTGCTGAGCCGCCAACCGGGCCGCATTGGCATTGGCCTCCTTGGTGCTCGCTCCCAGATGAGGCGCCATGATATCCGCAATATCCGCAACGCTCTTGGGCCCCGGTTCGTCCTTGGCATACACGTCGTTCAGGAACCGGATGCCTTTCTCGGCTTTGGCCTTGCGCAAATCGTCCTCGTTCACCACGCCCGAACGGGCGCAATTGATCAGCGTCGCGCCTTTTTTCATCTTCGAAAGCAAGGCGTAGTTGATCATCCCCTTGGTCTCGCTGTTTTCAGGGATGTGCAGGGTGATGTAATCGCTGCGCTCGAAGAGCGTGGGCAGATCCATCAATTCCACGCTCATCTGGCTGGCGCGTTCCGAGGAAATCACCGGATCGTAGCCGATCAGGTTCATCTCGAACCCCGTCAGCCGCTTGGCGACCAATTGGCCGATGTAGCCCAAGCCCACGATGCCGATCGTCTTGCCGGTGATTTCACGCCCCATGAATTTGGTCTTTTCCCATTCGCCGCGCCGGCAGGAGGCGTCCGCCTCGATCAAATGCCGCGCATCGGCCAGCATCAGGGCCGCGACTTCCTCCGCCACCGCGTTGGAATTGGCTCCGGGGGTATTCATGACGTCAATGCCCTTTTTGCGGGCATATTTGATGTCAATGGTGTTGTATCCCGCGCCGGCCCGAATAATCAGCTTCAAACCCGGCAGCGCGTCGATGATCTCCGGCGTCACCTTTTCGCTGCGAACGATCAAGGCATACGCATCGGAATGCCGGCCGGCCAATTCCAGCAGATCGGCCTTGTCCTCCTGCACCACGCTATAGGCTCCGCGCCCTTCGAGCAAATTCTTCGCTATGGCATCCAACTTGGTAGGAATAAGTACCTTTTTCATGGATCATCCTCTCGTTGTAAATCGATCTCCCTCACTTGAAGACGCGCAAATCTACAAGGCTTCCCGGCAAGAAGCAAGCCCGCCATGATTCTTAAAAGCTTCAACCAGCGGCTGTTTTCCCCTCTTTCCCGCTTGACCCCCATGCCCACCACTTTTAATGTCTACGCCCATGCATAATATTCACTTCATTCGATGCCAGGGTTTTTGCGCGTTGCTGACGCTTTGCGCCGTGCTCATGGGCTGCGCCACGGAACGCCCTTACGAGGAAACGCTGGGCAAGCGGGGCTGGACGCTGATTCTGCATCCCGCCAAAACGAATCCCCAAGATCAAATGGCCTATGCGCAACAACTTTTGCGCGAAGGCAACAAGAAGGGCGCTTTGAAACAATTCAAGGCCTTGTCGGTTTTCTGGACCGGCGCTCCGGAAGCCGCCCCGGCCCAGTACGAATATGCCAAGCTGCTGGAAGAGCGCGGCAACTTATTCAAGGCTTTCGACGAATACCAGTATCTCATCGAGCATTATACCGGGGCCTTTCCTTTCGACGACGTGCTCCAGCGGCAATTCAACATTGCCTTCCATCTCATGACCACGAAGAAAGGGAAATTCTTTCTCTTTCCCGGCTTCAGCGCGCCGGAACGGGGCGTTCCCCTGTTCGAAAAAATCGTGGCCAACGCGCCGGAATGGACTCGCGCGCCGGAGGCCCAGTACCTGATCGGGCAGGCCTACGAGCTGTCCGGCCAGTATGAACTGGCGGTCGTAGCCTACATGGCCTCGGAATATCGCTATCCTCACAGCGCCTTTGCGGAAAAATCCGCCTTTGGGAAAACTCAAAGCCTTTACCTGCTCGCGCAGGAGAATCCCAACGACGATCAAGCCCGCGACGAAGCCTGGGCGGCCATTACATTGTTCCAAAACACCTATCCCAAATCCGAGTTCAGCCCCACGATCCAGGAATATCGCAAAACCATCTTTCGCCAAAGGGCGCGCGCCGCTTACAACCTGGCCTATTATTACGACCGCATCGCCAAGAAACCCAAAGCCGCTCTGATTGCCTACGAAAACCTGGTTAAGCTATTTCCGGATTCCGATTGGACCGGGCTCGCCCAGGTTCGCCTCGAAGCGCTTAAGATAACTGTGGAGAACACCCATGACAAAAATCCGTAATGTATTATGCGGCGCCGTGGCGCTGATGCTCGGACTCACCGGTTGCGCAGGTTATCGTCTGGGCTCCATGCTCCCACCTGACATCAAGACCGTCTATGTGCCCACGTTCATCAACCGAACGACCGAACCGATGATCGAAACCGAGACCACCGCCGCGGTCATCCGACAACTTCAACAAGACGGCTCGATGAAAGTGGTAAGCAGCGAAGAAGCCGACGCCGTATTGGAAGTGACAGTCAAAAATTACGAGCTGGAGCCCCTGGCCTACAGCGAAGTGGACAAAACCACCGCCAACGAATACCGCATCCGGCTGACCGCGGCCGTTGTGCTGCGACGGCTGAGCCCCGATGAAGTTGTCGTGGAGGCGCCGTCCGTCCAAGGGGAATCCACGTTCCTGATGGAAGGGGATTTCACCACTTCCAAGCAGCGAGGACTTCCCGCTGCGGCAGCCGATCTGGCCCATTCGATCGTCGAACGGGTCGTGGAAGCCTGGTAGGAATCTTGCCGTTGTAGGCCGGGTCTGCGACCCGGCGTGCCGACTCTTGCGACTCACGTTGCAGCGTGGGCCTTTTTAGGCATAAGGACCGCAGGCATTCTTGCCTGCGATGCGCGGCCAGACCCCGATCAATCCGGGGATAAAAATGGCCGCGGTCCTATACGTAGCCGCCGGCGTAAGCCGGTGGTCTTCTCCGTGCGCGAACACAAACCCCTTGCAGAGTCACCGCCAGGTCTTCAGGAATCACGACCAGAGGCCAAAAGGGACGCCCAGCTCTTTCCGGCAACGCAAAAAGCCGCGTTCGTTCCCTGAAAAGGGTTACGACGCGGCTTTGGCATTTCATCCCAAAACCTGCGGGAAAAACAACGAACCAAGCTGCTCGGCCTAAAGGGCTTTGAGCCGGTCGCTGGCGCGGGACTTACGGCGAACCGCCGTATTCTTGGTAATGATGCCCCGCTTGACGGACTTGTCCAAGACGGAACAATACTCGCTGAACGCTTTGGTCGCGCCTTCCTTGTCCTTTTTATCGAACAAAGAAAACAACTCGCGACGACCGCCCTTGATCTTCGTTTTGGCTTCGACATTGCGCAGACGAGCCTTGGCAGACTTCCGCACGCGTTTTTCGGCACTCTTGATATTCGGCATTCCAATCACTCCCTAACTTCTTGACGGGACTCTCCTTCGATCAGGCATCCCGCACGATTGATCTTTTTCCATCACGGCCGGCCAAAACTTCATGCCGGAAATCGTCCACGATTGATTCCCGCGTGAAAAAGTGGTGCAATACTACCCGCGATTGATACGAAGTCAACTTGCATTTCACTGAAAATTTATGACAAAAGTGCTGAAAACGCTCATGGGGCTGCTGTTGCTGCCGTTTTGCTATGCCGCTACCCGCACGCTGATCAACGTGATCGTCTCCATTCGCCCCCCTTCCTACAGCGAGCTGCCGCTGTCGGTCTGGGGACTGGCGTTGGGTTTTGGCCTTTGGCTGTTCCTATTCCTGGCCCTGCCGCGACCGGTACGAACCTATGTGCTGGCTCACGAGCTGACCCATGCCCTTTGGGGCGCCTTGATGGGCGCGCGCGTCGCGCGCGTCAAGGTGTCGAAAAAAGGCGGCAGCGTGCAACTGAGCAAAAATAACTTCCTCATCACCCTGGCCCCCTATTTTTTCCCCTTCTATACGGTCCTGGCCATCGCCGGTTACTACCTGCTCTCGATTTTCTTCGACCTGCGCGCCTACGAACCTTTTTGGCTGGGCTTGATCGGACTGACCTGGGGCTTCCATCTCACCTTCACCGTCACCATGCTGCTGACCCATCAACCCGACATCCAGGAAAACGGCTGGCTCTTTTCCTATGCCGTGATTTACCTGTTCAATGCGCTGGGCGTCGGCCTCTGGATCGTCATGGTGGCCTCCCCCACGCTGGAAGGCTTCACCCGGCAACTCGAGTCGGACATCGCTGCCTCCTGGCTGGCCTGCTGGGAAGCCGGCCGGTATGCCGGACAACTCATTCAGCAACGGTTAACGACCGGGAGGACGGGCGCCGCCTAATGGCGGACTGAAAAGAAACCACCGGCTTACGCCGGCGACTACGTCGCCGTCCAACGAAACAGGATAAGGGCGTGGATTCTTATTCATATGCGCGGGAGCAGCGTCAAGACATCCCCCAAGCCCGTTGCAAACAGCTTGAACTTTCCTATCGCCGTACTTACTATGCCGATATGAACGATCCCGTGAAACAGCATACCAACAATAGCTCGAACCTGTTGCCCATCCAAAAGCCAAACCCCATCGGCGTTTTGCTGGTTGTTTTGAGCATCGGATGGCTAACGGGCTGTGCGTCCCCACCCATCGTTTATCAACCCGGCCCATTAACCCCGGCGGAACGTGAAGAAATCCAAGCCCGCACCCTGAATGCCAGTATGGATACCGCCTTTGCCGCTACGATCGCGGTGCTGCAGGACGAAGGCTGGGATTTGCAGGAAATCAGGAAAGACAGCGGCGTGATCCAAGCTATGACCAAACGCCGCGAAGCGTATTGGGGCCCGTCTGACGACTGGCGCTATGCCTCCGACCCCCAAGCGATCGCCAAGTTTAAGAAAGAAAAAAAGCGGCAGGTCATCAACCAATGGATGCGATGGGAAAAACTGACGGCGCACATTGAGCCTTGGGGCGCGGGCAAGTCGCGCAACCGCATTTCCATCTTGAAATTCGGCGCTTTGCCCTCGGTGACTTATATGGAAAAACTTTCCGGCAAGGAATTTTTTGTCAACAGTCCCACTCGTGAAGATCACGTTATGGAGGAAGAACCTCTTGCTTACAGCCGGATTTTCGCCCGGATCGAAACGGCCATCAAAGATCGAAAAATGCAGGCGCCTTGAACAGGCGACAAGAGATTCCTCAGCTAAATCGCAGGTCGAAAAAGGAGTATGATGATGTTTAAAAGACCGGTTTTGATGGCGATAGGGTTAAGCGTGGGCGCCTTGTTTTTTAACGGCTGCGCAACCCCCCAAGAGAAATATTTCCTAGATACCGAAACACGGGCCAATGTTTATGTGTCCCCCGAACAAATGAACATCAAGAAGATCGCCATCATGCCCTTCAAAGCGCCGACCGAGTTGATTGGGGCCTCGATTTCCGATCTGTTTGTTACGGAGATGCTCAAGGCCGGCAGATACGAACTGGTGGAACGCAGCCAAATGGCGCAGGTGCTGGGCGAATCGGAGTTGTCTTTGGCCGGCCTTTCGGCGGCCAAGGCCGCTGAAGTCGGCGCCATGATGGGCGCCGACGCGATGATGATTGGCACGGTGGACAACTACAGCACCGTGGCCTATCGGGGCTACGAGTTCCCGGTGGTGGGCATTACGGCGCGACTCATCGATTGCCAGAGCGGCAAAGTCGTTTGGAGCGTGGACTTGGCGGAGCGTTCACAGGACAAGCGAGGAACCTTGCCCGAGCAGGCGCGCATCGTGGTACATCAAATGATGGCGGCTTTGTATCAGGGTTGGCAGGATTAGCCCACAGTTCTCACGGGGCCGGGCATTTGGGAATCAGGTATTTGTTGATCATGATGGAAGCCATGCGTTCCGCCGCCTTGGACTGGGTTTGAGAGGCCGTCCTGTCTTTAAACTGGTCCGCATACAGAACCTTCTGCCGGGCTGGATCGATGACCATGATTTCCACAATCGAATCGGGCGTCGGCATTTTGACGCCGGCAAAGTCTTGAGTCTTGCCTTGCAGCGCGGAGTCAACCCGGCAGATGACGGCCAGCAACACAGCGGCCCCCTTATTCGCGGCCGTCAGGCATAGCGATTCAATTTGTTTCTTATCGAAGAAGGCGTCCATTTGCGCCGAATCGAGAGAGCCCAGCTCCGTTTCCGTCATCTTGCATTCCGAGAGATCCCGAGCGATCACCGTATGCAAAGCCTGAAAAGAAGTTCGAGGGTCGTTATCCCTCTGATAAGCGCAGAGCACGGCGACCGGCTTACCGCCTAACCGTATGTACATGGGCCAAAAACGGGGCGGCTTGGGCAGTTTCGCCAGCCGTTGCTGGGCTTGAGTTTTCCAAATTTTAGCGGTCGAAGTTCCAACAACAAGTTCATACTGGGCGCGCGCGGCCAACTGATCGTTGAGGTCTCGATGCAGGTCCCCCAGCAGGAGTTGCGCTTCCTCCAACGCAAAGTCCGGCTGCGTCATATTTCCATATTGCTCCATCGGTTCGCGAAGCGCTTCGAACGCGTCCGCGGCATGGCCTTGCAGCGCGGAAGCCTTGGCGTTCCGCCAGGCGTCGTTCAGGCGGCGGTCGCGTTCGTTTTGCGCATCGCGTTCCTTTAAGAATTCCTGCTTGGCCTGGGATATCTCCTGAAGCAATTTGTTTTTGCCGGCCAACGGATAGCTTACCTGAATCCAGCAAAAATACCCGGCGACGGACGACTCGTAATATACGGCATCGGGAATGGGCTCGACTCCCGTTATAGCTAATCGCCTGCGCAGAAGCGGACGATCGGCTTCGTCAACCCCGCTGCACATCAGCATTTCGTCGAGAATGCCTTGCGTGGCCTGCGCCAGGGCCTTCTGTTGCGCGCTTACGGCGGAGGCTTGGCCGCTGGCATAGCCGATGCGATACATAAAAACGCTGTCGTCGGTTTTCGGGTGCTCAATCCAAACCGGACGTTTACGGGCTAAGCCGGCGTCTTCCGCGCCGGCGGCCGCCGGCAAAACAGCCCACACGCTGCACGCCAGGAAAAAGCACAGCGAGTACCTTTTAAACGACGACAGGGTTCTGTGCATGATGGGCAAATCGGGATCAGAATTGTGCATTGACGATCGGGCAAAAAACGAGGAATGAGCTTTGCGAAATAATATTGATGAGGCCAACTTGAACGCCGGTCATTGTGTCGCAGATGTTGATGAGCCCGATTTGGGCGCCGTTGGCTTGGCGCGCAAAATTCACGGGGCCCAGTTGGCACCCCATGACATCGTCCGCCTGATTGAAAATACCGAGCTGCAAACATCCATTTTCCGAACCGCCTATGGAATTGTAGAGGCCGATTTGAACGCCGGACAACGATTGCGCGCGATTGCCTACCACGCCCAGTTGAAGGCCTTCGACGAGGCCCTCGATGTCATTGAACACTCCCAGATCCAACCCGCGCAGATTCTGGTTGAGCCCATAGAGCAGATTGAGGCGAAAGCCATAAACGTCGTAGTTGGCGGGAAATATTTGTACGGGCGCGAATAAAGCCAATTGCAGTCCTGTGGCGGGGTTGCCGCTGATCCTCCCCTCGCCGCCACCGGCCCGCACATTATCCACGACCTCCGGAACGGATCGACCCAGTTGGGCCGCGGGAGTCATCGTTCCCCAACCCCAGACCACGATTCCGATCGCCATCCATCGAATAAAGCTCTTCATTCTACACCTCCTATTGATGAATTAAGGCGCTTTTCATTAATACCATGCAGAGACAAAACATAGCGAACTCATGACATCGATGTCGATCATTATGCGCGGCCGTTTTGGCATCTTCCAATCTTTACACGACGCCCGTTTCGTCCTAATGTTCCCGGCAACGTCATGAAAATAAATGGGTTTCGGTTGTTGATGTCGATGTTTTTGCTAGGCAACGTCTGCTGGGGAGCAGACGATCCGGATCAATCCATCAAAATATTTACCTGGCAAGGTCCGGGCTCTGGTTGGTCTTCGGATGTAAATCAATCCAAGCTGATGACCAATGGCAACGACCGTTCCGATGTGGACTGGTATCCCACCTACGGCAGTATCGATAAGATGAAAAACTCCGATGTGGTTTACGTCGAAAACCACGGCGGCAAAGTCACCACCCATGCGATCCCCTTTTTAATTACGGTGGGTTATGAGTATGCCATAACGAATCTGATGTTTCCGAAAGAAGAAGACAAGGGGCCCAGTCTCATCCTGAACTGGGGTTGTCAAAATGGTAACGACCATTACGTAAAAACGAACGGGACCGTCGTCAATCTACTGGAGGCCTATGCCACAGGTTTTGGCATCGATTGCAACAGCAAGACCAAGGTCTATATCGCCCCCAAAATCGACGTGGGGTCCTATGCCGAAACAGCTTTCCAGTCCAAATTCTACGAGGAATTCGGCAAGGGCCATGTGACCGTCGAACAGGCCGTCAAATTGGGCTACGAAGCCTGGAAAAAGAATTTCGCCAATCCCGCGATAGTCGACCCGCTGGACAAGATGATTGGCATTTGCGGAAACTCGCAACTGACCTTGAACCAATTGCGCGCCAACCTGGCCCAACGCAAAGTGAAACCGGACCAATCGATTGTCGTCCTGATCGACGGCTCCGGCAGCATGAAAGGCGAAAAAATCGCGATTTTCAAAAAGGTCGCCGTCCATCAGATTGAAGCATTAAAAGAGAACGTCGAGGTGGCGTTGGTCCTGTTCAACGGTTGCGGCAGCATTCATGTGTTGTCGGATTTCCTCATGATGACGCCGGCCAACAAGAAAACTCTTCAAGATAAAATCAACGGAATCGAGCCCAATGGCGACACGAATCTGGCGGAAGCGACCGATTTTGCCTGGAAATATTTGGACGAGCACGCGCGAAGCGTGAACCAAGGGGTCATTGAATTAACCGATGGGATGGAGACCTGCAATGGGGACCCAGTTAAAGCGGCCGGGAATATCAATAATTAGATCGCGTCCTGCCAGGATGCTGCTGGGCCTGCTCTTTCTGGGGAGCAGCGTTCAGTCGGGTTTTGCTTTGAACAAGCAAGAGGTCAAAAGGCAACTGGTGGTCGTCGGTTATGATCTCGCCAACAACGCGGCGGCCATGGATGTATTGAATCGAATGGGCGAAGCGGCCAGAGCCGCGGGAGGCGCCGGGAAAGTCATCATGGCGGACAAGAACGAGCAGGCGCTCAACGCCGCCTTGACCGACGCCATGAATACCGTTACTCGACAACAACCCACCCAACCCGCGTTGAAGGTGATTGAACGCGCGCCGGCCTTGCCGGGCCGGGTGGTAGTTCAGCACTCCGCCGGGTCCGCCAGCAACCTCCAATCGTGGATTGGATTCTATCGGGCGGATGCGCCGAACAACGAGTATATCAGCTATACGTTCCTTAAGAATTTAACGGATTGCAAATACGACGTACAGATTGAGGAGCCGGGACAGTATAATTTCCGGCTGTTTATGGATGAGGGCTATGCCCCCACAGCCACCAGCGAAGTTCTGGAGTTCAAGTAATTCATTCGGGACCGATCTGCGCATCGCAGGAAGGAATGCCTGCGGTTCGTTTAACGGCCTCGCAACTCTTCGACCACCTTGCGTTTCTCGGCGATCGGGAAACTGACTTGCACCCACGCAGCAAAGCTCCAGCCATCAGGCTGAATATAGGTGCAGTCCGGCATGACTTCGGCGCCTTCCAAAGGGGTTAAGACGCCGTCGGCAGGCAAGACATCGATGCCTAAGCCGGCTTCAGTAAGTATGCGGCGCGAAATTTGGCGGAGGGCGTCTTTATACGCTTCTTCGCGTGCAATGGCGCCCGACGGCTGATCGGCTGCCGCACCGATCACATACATAAAAACGCTGTCCGACGTTTTGGGATAATCAATCCAGGAAGGCACAGGCGCCCTGCTGTGATGCTCGTGCGTCCGGCAGCCTGCGGCCAAACAGAGCGCGGCGATCCCCAAAACGAATACCATGCGCATGACTATGTTCATCGTTACCTCACTCGAACGTTCTTACGGATTTTTTCCTCATGAGAGATTTCAAGCAAGCCCGTATCGGTATTGGAAAGCTCCCAGACAAAACGATAGGTGATTTCGCGCATGCGCCCCGGCAATTCGCGTTCGAGCGAGGAAACCCGTCCGAAAAGAATGCCGTTCACGCGCAATAGACGCCCGAAGGTTTGCATATCCTCGACATCGATCGGGTTGCTGTTCATCCAATTAAATTGGATTAATTTATATATCTCTTCGACGGCGCTATTGCCGGCCATGGCATCCACCGCGGTCATAAAGTGGAGCGTGCCCTCTTTATTGAGCGCCACCTGCAACGATTTTTGAATCTGGCGGACGCGCACGTCATACGGAGACTCGCGGGTATCCACCGGCCCCAGCACCACCGTATAGTCTTTGGGCAACCCCCGGGTGAACAGCTCGCGGGTGATGCCGGCCACGGCCAGGTCATAATCATGGTCATCCAAGGCGATGGTCATGGCCCCCTCTTCTTCGGCCGGCACATATCCGCTCCTGGGCGGCTCCGGCGAGCGGCAACTGACCCAGAGAAACGGCATGAGCATCAAGCTTAACACAAAACCCAGCGGTCGGAATCTGTTCATAGGCCTATCCTTCAAGAAACAACTTTATTACCAGCGCCTGCTGTTGTGCACAAAACGAACATCCAAAATGAAATCGACGGCTGTTTTAGCCGGGGCAATTCCGGAAAGCAAAAGGGTTTCCCGCGCGCCGGCGCCGCGAGCCCTCCAAACGCTTGATCCACTGGTAACTTCAATGCCCTGGGCATCGATCCAGCGAAAACGGAATTCGATCTGGGCATCGTCGTTCTTCAGGTTTTCCAGCGATACCGTGGCCTGGAGCAACTCATTGTCGCCCTTGGCTAAGGCGCTGTTCACGACGGCGAACCAACCGCCGAACAGACGGGAATTGACCGTGACCCGATTACTGGGGTAGCTCTCCATCGTCACCCCGGCCGAGGTGATGTGGGTGCGGCAAGCGCTGGTCAAGGAGAGGGCCGCTATCAGACCCGCCGCGGCGATGATTTGTCTAGATGGATGTTTCATAAGGAATTAATCCGCAGCCCTCCTCAAGCCGCCGGCTGCTTAGGCGGCTTGAGGCCGGCTGCCCTAAAGGTCTAATCGATTTTTGGCGCGGGAGAAGGCCCTTTTTTAAGTTGTGGATCTTCCAGCGTGGGGTTTTCAACCCGGCGACAAATCGAAAGCCGCTCGATGGTTCCAGCACGGTCAACGATCACGCCTTTGCTGGTTTTGTTATCCACCTCCGTGACTTGGATGGCGCCCACATAGGCTTCGTGATACCCCAAATTGTCTCTGGTTTCGGGATCGATCATGACTTCGCCCGTGGCATACACCTTAAGAATCTCGCCGTTGAGCAGAGCGCCTTCTCCACGGTTGAGCATCACCTGATCGCCATCGATGCTCATGACGCGAATCGGGTAGGCCACATCGACCAATTTGGCGGCATCGATCAACGACGATTCCTTGAAACACTCGGAGATGACGTCCATGACCAGGATGCGTTCGGAATCCTGCTGGCGTTGGCGGCGTTTCTTTTCGACCTCGCGCACGCTGGAAGAAATGATTTTGCCCGTCGCCACATCCACCGTGCGGACATTAGTCGCCAGCTTGCATTTGACGGTAATCTGCCTGCCGCCCACATAGGGCACATCTTTCTCTTCGCGATCGACTTCAAGGTAACGAATGAGCGGAATGACCATATAGTCGGCGCCCGCCATGTTGCCGATTTTGACGACCTTTTCGAGATCGACGTAATCGCTTTCCCCAAAATCCAATTCTCGAACGATCTGCTTAAGCTCCTCGCGTTCGAGCATATCGAATTTTCGCGCGTTGACCAGCGCATCAACCAGATAGCTGGTATAGCCAGGGCTTTCGATCACCCCGGGATCCGTGATGCCGAAGCGTTCGTTGAGTTCGCGATCAATGCGGCGGCGGCGCTCTTGCGCAAAAATCGCCGGCGTCACCACGACCCGGGCTTTGCGAGGAGTCTCGTCCGCAACCACGGCCCGACGAGCCTGAACCTCTTCGGATTGAGCGGCGGCAGCTCCGACCGATTCATCCTTGACCGGCTGTTCCCGGGAGAGCACTTGCAATTCGCCTCCAGCACCCTGCCGAATGACCGTCACGCTTTCCTTGGCTGCCTGCGCAAACACCGGGCTTGTGCACGGCCAGGCTAATAGCAGCATCCCCATGGCCAGCAAACATTTTTTTGTCATCGTTTCCTCCTGCTGGTTATTCTTGTCTGGTTATTGGCTCGAACTCTCTTTTTCCAAAGCTTGCATAACAGCGGGATCCGTAGTTGGAGCAGCGGCTGTTTCGTTCCGGAGCAGGTCGGCGGCGGCCATTTTGACCAGGCGTAAAAGCACTTCCGCCCCGCCGCGGCCTTCGGCTTGTCCCACATGCTCGATTTCGCCGCTTTCCACGTTGACTTGCTTGAGCACCACCTGATAGGTCTGGCCCAGCCGGCCTACGGCGCCGATGATAATTTGATTAGCGCTGAGAATCTTGCCGTATTCCACCGCCTGAGCGGTGCTGTCGCAGGCATCGCTCATCTGGACATTATGCTCCGCGAGCAGCTTTTCCATATCATCGCGCGTCACGAGGCGAAACCAACCGCTTTTCACGATCATGGCATGCAATTTGTCCGTGATAAGGGCCATCCAATCGGACGGCACGCCGTTTTGCGGCGTCAGTTGCCAGATAGCAGCCACGGGAGGCGTATAATCTGCGGGCAAAGAAGGCAGCGAAGCTTCATCCGTTGAGCTATCCGATTGAAGAGCGCGGGCGAGAGAGACCGCTCCGCCGTCCGAGGCGGGCCTAATATGGCCCTCGCTGACTTGCTGTTCCCATGAAGAAAGCAGGGCCGGGATAAACGTTCCCAGCATTTTGGAGGTGGCGCTTTGCAAAGCCCTGGGTCCGCCGGTTTCGGCATCGAGCGCCAGAACCGTAGCCGCGTCCGCGGCCGAAGCCAGGAGCTGACCGTTGTCGGTTGATATGGCCTGCAGTTTAATCTGGGCCTGAAAACTTTGAAGCTTGCTGTTGGCAATATGACTGGCGAGAGACCGAACGACCGCTTCCCCCCGAACGATGACATCGGCGCCAAACTGGGTCCCTAGCATAACGGCGCCCTGATCGTCGCCGGAAGCGGAAAGCACCGACTTGATTTTTTGAATATTGGCATCCACCACGGTTTGGTCGACCACGGGAATCTCCTGCTCCAGCAAGCTCTGGGTTACCAAAGACTCGGTTTCGACGCTAAATGTCGAATCAAAGCCGCGTACGCTTAGCAGCAACATGACCCGAGGGGGCGGCAGCGAGATTTCCGACGTGGGAGCGGGCGGCGGGGGCGTTTGGCAGCCGCTTAGCACAGCCATTAATAGGAAGCTGCAGCCAATTTTAAGAACCAACCCTTGTTTTTTCAGATAAACCCTCCTCGAGCACCCCTCCTATGCCCTGGCTCCGATTTCATGTTTTGATTATGCCCCTGAGGTCTTTGATGTCAATACCGGTTTCGCTTTACCGGTTTATGGCATTTGCTTACGATCCGACTTCTTTTTCCGGAGAGTGATATGAACTATTTTGAAATGATTATGATCGTCGTGGGCCTCAGCCTCTTTGAAGTGATCAGCAGCATCGACAATGCAATCATCAACGGCGAGGTGCTCTCTACGGTTTCGGCCCGGGCGCGGCGCTGGTTCCTGGTGTGGGGCATCCTCATTGCCGTGTTCCTTGTCCGGGGCTTGCTGCCGTTTTTAATCTTGTGGATGAGCAGTCCGGGCCTTTCTGTCGGGAAACTTTTGGGCTTGCTCTTCAGCGCAAATCCGACGGTGGCGACGGCGGTTGAGCAGTCGGCGCCGGTGCTGTTGATCGGCGGCGGAGTTTTCCTCGTGTTCCTATTCTTCCACTGGCTGTTTCTTGAACCGAAGCACTATGGGCTGAGAGGAGAAGCCTTCATCGAACGGCATGGGGTCTGGTTTTACGCGATCGTTTCCATTGTGCTGTCCGTTCTGGTGTGGCATTCCATTCGGCTCAACCCCATGATGGCTTTCAGCGCGGTCATCGGCTCGACGGCCTTCTTCATCACAACAGAATTCCAAGAGAATGCGGAGAAGATGGAGCAACGCATGCTCAGCGGCCAAACCGGATTGTCCGATATCAGCAAGATCCTGTATCTGGAGGTCATCGACGCCACGTTTTCCATCTTCTTCCGGTCGCGACGGAGCGCGACCCTCCAAAAAGCAATTCTTTTTGTAGCGGCGATCCTTATTGGCCCAGCTCTACCTGAAACAGGAACTCAAGCCAGCTTCTTTTCCAACTCCGCCAAGCGTTTTTCCAGGGCGGCAACTTTTTCCTTAAGAATCGGGAGGCGCGAGACGTTGGCGACGTTTCGGGCAAACTCCATTCGGGGCACGGCCGGGGCGCCTAAAACGAAGGTCTTGGGGGGGATGTCGTTCGGAACGCCGGATTGCGCGCCGACCACGGCCCCTTCGCCGATGACGATATGACCCGCCACACCCACCTGCCCTGCCAGAATCGCATGCTTGCCAATCTCGGAGCTGCCGGAAATGCCGACCTGCGCCACAATGACCGCGTGATCGCCGATCACCACGTTATGCGCAATCTGCACCAGATTGTCGATCTTGACCCCGTCGCCAATCCGGGTCCGCCCGAAGCGCGCGCGGTCCACCGTCGTGTTCGAGCCGATCTCCACGTCGTTGCCGATGGCCACAATGCCGATCTGGGGAATCTTGGTACGAACGCCCTTGGCATCGACATTATACCCGAAGCCGTCGCTGCCAATCACCACTCCGCTATGCAAGATGGCGCGATCGCCGATACAGCAATATTCCCGAATGCTGACGTGAGGATAAAACCGGCAGTCGGCCCCTACCTTCACGCCATGCCCCAGATAGCATCCCGCAAAAAGAACCGAGCGGTCGCCGATTTCGACGCCGGGCTCCAAGACGCAATAAGGTCCGATACTGACGTCCCGGCCCAAACGGACATCCGCCGCCACCACGGCGGTGGGGTGAATGCCCGGCGCCACGGAAATCGGCGGCGGCGCAAACCAACCCGCGACTTGCGTGAAAGCCTTGTCGGGATCGTCTGCGCGCAACAGGGCCGGGGCCGCGCAAGGGCGATCCCAATCCTTGGGCACAATAACGGCCGAAGCCTGCGTACGCGCGACGTCCGCTGCATACTTGCGATTGGCCAAAAAGGCGATATCGCCGGTCTCCGCTTCACGCAACCCGGCTATCCCCTTGATGCGACAGCTTCCATCTCCTTCAACCGGCAAACCCAGCTTGGAGCCGATCTCTGCAACCGTGAGTTCCATGACAAATGATTACTTTCCGCTTTCTGAAGCCGTTTTATGGAGTTCCGCCACAATCGCATCGGTGATGTCGACTTTGGGATCGGTGTAGAGGATCAATTCGACGGCGTTGAAGCTTTGGCCCGAGGAATCCACCACCGCAAGATAGTTCTGCTTCACGGCATACTCGCGAATCACGGTGCGGATCTCTTCGACGATTCCCTTGCGCATCCGGCGGCTTTGCTCGTCAAGCTGCTTGCGGCGGGATTCGTCGAACCGGCGGATTTTGGCTTCCTGCTCGCGGATCGAGACCAGTTTATCTTCCGCTTCGGTGCGTTTTTCGTCGCGCTTTTCCTCGCTCAGGGCAGTATTCTGAGCTTCCTCGCGGGCCGCGTTGAAATCCTCCTGCAACTTTTCGTAATCTTCGACCAGCACTTTGCGTTCCTTGATAACGGCATCGCCCTGCTGCTTGAGCTGCGTATCCGCCTGTTTGGTCTTCGGATGCTCGTTGAACACCTTGTCGAGATCCACAAAAGCCAATTGCTGTTCCGCGGCCTGCGCAACCGCTCCGCTCAACACCAAACTGGCCACCACACCCATGATCGTCGTCGATATTCGTTTCATTTCTTGTTTTCCTCCTATTCGAAACCCATGAAGCCGCCTCTTAATACGTATATCCAATCCAAAAACTAAACCGCCCCGAAGGACGATCGTTGAATTCGTCCGCTTCGATCGGCCAGGAATAATCCAGCTGAATCGGGAAGCCCGGGAAGTCCAATCGAACCCCCGTGCCCACGCCGGAATTCAAATCGCCCAGATTAAACTCGTACGCATCCGCCCAAACCATACCGGTATCGTAGAAGACCGCCAGGCGAAGTTTTTCGGCCACCGGAATCGAATATTCGGCCGTGCCGTAGATCGCCGACTTGCCGCCGATCGGTTCGCCGTTTTCGTCCTTGGGACCGACGTCACGATACTTAAATGCCCGCAGGGTCCGAGCGCCGCCCAGGAACAACCGGTCGAAAATAGGCACGCGATCGGAGTCTCCGTATTCCTCGACGATTGAGGCCCAGCCCCGCAGATTGAACACATGGTCAAACCAGATTGGAAAATACTGCGAACCGCGAAGCTGGAATTGGTAAAGGTCCGTGTTGCCGCCGAAGGGCCCGCCGGCCAATGTGGCGGATGCCGTACTGCGGTTGCCGCGGGTCGGGATGAAGACGTTGTCGCGGGAGTCGTGCACCACTTCCAACGTCATCGAACTCTTGGTCCGGCGGCCTTCTTCTTCCTTGATCAGGTCGCTGGCATTTGTCGACACGTTGTAGACGTCGATATCCTCCAACCCATAGATCAGATTGATGCGGTCGTAACTGGTGAGCGGCTTGCCCAGCGTAATGTTGCCGCCTATGTTGCTCTGATCGTACTCGTCGCTCAGGAATCGGCTGTCATGGCTGAACAAATCGACGCCCAACGACAACCGGCGATTCAGGAACCAGGGCTCCACAAAAGAAATCTCGTAGTCCGTACGCTTGGTGCCGAACTGGGCGCGCAGTTTGAGCTTCTGGCCGCCGCCAGTGAAGTACGGCCAGCCGAACAGGTCGAAATTCCCCTGCGAAAGCTCCACAAAGCCCAGGACTTCGTCGATGCTGGAGAAGCCGGCGCCAATCATGAACTGGCCGGTTTTCTGCTCGTTCACATCGAATATCAAGTCGTATTGGTTCAACTTCATCGTGCTTTGCGGATTGCTGCTGACATAGTCGAAATAGCCCAGGTTTTTCAGGCGCTTCTCGCTCGTGCGCACCTTGACTTCGTTGTAAATGTCGCCCGGATACACCGAAAGCTCGCGCCGGATCACCTTGTCCTTGGTGCGCGTATTACCGCGAATCAGGATGTTGTTGATATAGGCCAGGGTTCCCTCGGTAATCTTGAAATCCACATTGGCGCGCAGGGTGTTCGTATCGGTGTCCAATACCGGATCGATTATGGACCGGATGTAGCCGCGGCTGCCGTAAAAATCCCGGATGCTTTGCGCCGCAGCGGTGATCTGAGCCCAGGAAGCCACGTCGTTGGACTTAAGCGTGACATTCCCGGCCACTTGATTGGTGGGAAACAAGGCGATCCCTTCCATCTGCAAGGTCCCCAGACGATACAAAGGTCCTTCCTGAATGGGAATCAGAATGTCGATTTTGCGCCGACCGATCGGCGTGATTTGGGGCTCGCCGATTTTGACGTCCAGATACCCCTTGTCGAGAAACACCTGCCGCAGCGACTCCATGTCGAACTCCAGATCCTCGGGACTGTAGCGGCCGTCATTGGTGATCCAGGAAAGCCAGTTGGATTGCTTCTGCTTCATGACCTTCAGCAGCGGCTTCCGGCGGACATCCTTGTTGCCGGTGAAAAGAATGCGCCGAACGATGGACCGCTTGCCTTCCTTGACGGTGATATGAACCTTGGCAAAGCCAGGCTGGTCGGGATCAGGAACGATTTTCCACGTTAACTTGGCGTCGGGGAAGTACTTTTTGGAATATGAATCAGTCACCTTCTGCGCCTTGACGGCCAGGGTCGTTTCATCCGCCAGATCGCCTGTCTTTAATTCCAACAGTTCCCGAATCTTCTTATTGCCAAGATAGTCGGCGCCATCGATTAACAAATGTCCAATCTTGTACTTGCCTTCGACCACATAGGTCACCAGCACGCCGCCCGGCGCATTCTCGGCCTTGGTTTCGACATAGGTAAAACGTCCGGTCTTCTGGAGCGTCTTGACGTCTCGCGTCACCGTCGAACGCGTAAATTCGTCGCCGATCGCCAGGCTGATATGAGCCCGGACATATTCCTGGTCGATCAAAGCGGCGCCTTGTTGTTCCACCCGGATTTCCTGCACAATGGCCGCCCATCCGGTTGTCCACATCAGGAGCCACAAAACGGCACTCCGCTTCAGCATTGTCTTCAAAGGCGTCATGTCGAGCTCCCCCCACTATGGTCTTGGTCCACGCCGAAGGCCCGGTCTTCGAACCGGGTATAATCGGCATCAAAGTTCAAATATACTTCATCCGTCGGCCCATTTCGATGTTTGGCTACATCGACAATAGCCAACCGCTCATCGTCCGCGTTCTTGTCGTTCGGATATTTGCACGGCCGTCGCAGAAGGCAGACCACATCCGCGTCCTGTTCGATGGAGCCGGAATCGCGCAAGTCCGACAGCTTGGGCACCGCCAATTTGTCGCGCGTTTCGGGCGCGCGGCTCAACTGACTGAGGACCAGCACGGGCACTTCCAACTCCTTGGCCATCGCTTTGAGCGTACCGGAAATCGCCGCAGTCTCCCGCTGGCGGCCTTCCTTGGCAAATTGAGAGTAATTGAGCATTTGCAGATAGTCGATCACGATAAATTGAATGCCGAATTTCCGCTTCATGCGCCGGGCTCTGGACCGCAGTTCGAGCGCTTCCAACCCGGCCGTATCGTCGATGTACAGGGGCGCTTTCATCAGCGCGGAGGCCGCCTGGGTCAGCAATTGATGATTGGTGGTAGAAAGGAAGCCCTTGTGAATTTCGTGCATGCAGACGCGCGCATGAGAGCAAATCATACGTCGCACCAGCGATTCGGCCGACATTTCCAAGCTGAACACCGCCACGGATCGGGGCGTGTGATCGCCTTTCCCCAACGCGATATTTTCCGCAATGTTCAAGGCCAGCGCCGTTTTGCCCATGGAGGGCCGGGCCGCCAGAATCAGCATATCCTTGGGTTGCAGCCCCAGCAAAACGTTGTCGAGATCTTTGTAGCCGGTCGGAATGCCCGTCAAACCCTTTTTGGATTGGGCGATCTGCTCGAACTCGCCCATGACATCCTTGACCAGCTTGTTCCAAGGATGAACCGTACTGCGCTGTTGGTCGGCGATTTCGAAAAAGGACTGCTCCACGCGGCCCAGAAGGGAAAAAGCGTCGTCGTCGAAACCGTAGCAGTTTTCGATGGCATCCCGGGAGCGTTCGATGATGCGCCGGAGCAGATGTTTCTGGCGAACGATGTCGATGTAGAAACCCGCATGCGCCGATGTGGGCGTGCTGTCCACAAGTTGCTCGAGAAACAACGCTCCCCCGATCTCGTCGAGAAGGCTCATTCCGCGCAGGCGGTCGCCGACGGTCAGCAGGTCGATCGGCTGGCCGTCGTGCGTCATAGCCAGCAGGGTCTCGAAAAGGACCTGATGGGAATGAATGAAAAACGATTCGACGATCAACTGGCGCTCGACGCACCAGTCCATAACATGGGCGGCGTCGAGAAGGGCCGAACCGAGCACACCGCGTTCGGCCTCTTCACTGTAGGGAGGAATGCGATCGCTTCTAATTGTGGAACCTGGAGCGATCTGCGACGCCATGGGACTTATTCCTCAACCACCCACACCTTAAGTGTGGCCTGCACCTCGGGATGAAGTTTCACGGGAATATTGAAAACGCCGGTTTCCCGGATGGCTTCGGCGAGAACAAGCTGCTGTTTCTGCAACTCGACGCCCTGCTTCTTCAGCACCCCAAGAATATCCGTTACAGTAACGGAACCGAACAACTTGCCTTCGGCGCCCGTCTTGACCGTGATGGTGCAGGAAATCGCTTCGATCGACTTCTGAACCGCCAGCGCGCCGTCGCGGTCGCTAGCCAGTTTATCGGCGCGTTCCTTGCGTTTCTTCTCCAGGCGACGCCGCGTGGTTTCCGTGATGGGAGCCGCAAGATTGCGGGGCAACAGATAGTTGCGGGCATAGCCTTCGGCCACCCGAACCACGTCCCCTTCGGTTCCCAAACCGTTCACATCCGACATTAAAATTACTTCTTTGGCCATTGGTTTGTCCTTTCGTCCTTACGGCAACAAGCCCATTACCCGTGCGCGCCGAATGGCCCGCTTGATCTGACGCTGCTGTTTGGCCGTCGTGCCGGTGATGCGGCCGGGCATAATCTTGCCGCGTTCCGTCATAAATTTCCGGAGCAGCTCGTAATCCCGGTAATCCACTTCCTGCCAGCCTTCAATGTACTTGGATTTCTTCCGAAAACCCAAGCGATCCGCGTCGCGGAGGTTATTCCGCGAGTTCTTGGTCTGTTGTTCTCTCATGCGTCTTTCCTTTTCTCTCCGATATCACTTTCGCTTAAAACGGCAAATCGTCCGCGTTTCCGGACGGCTCGGCCGAACGGGCCGATTCCTCGTCCATGGCGGGCGCCTTTTCGCGGGGGGCGCGGGAACCGGCATCCTCCGGCGCATCGCCCATCTCGGCCTTGCGGGGCCGGCCCAGGAATTGCACTCGATCGGCATGCACTTTCAGCTTGCTGCGCTTCTCGCCTTCCTTGGACTCCCACTGGTCGAGCTGCAGGCGTCCTTCCACGAGCACCGGGGAGCCTTTGGTCAGATACTCGCCGCACGTTTCCGCCTGGCGAGCCCACACATCGACATCCACGAAACAGGTGGATTCCACCTTTTCGCCGGCCTTGTTGGTGTAGCTGTCGGATACCGCCAGCCCCAATTTGGCCACCGCCGTCCCGCTGGGCGTATAACGCACTTCGGGATCGCGAGTAAGATTGCCAGCCAGGAAAACTTTGTTAAGCGTTGTCATTCAATACATCCTCCGCCACCTTTGCCGGCGAGGCCGGGCGGGGACGGGCCCGGACGATCTGCGTACGGAAGACTTCTTCGCTGAGTTTAAGCCGGGCCTGCAAGGGCTTCAATTGGCCGCCTTCGATGCTGAACACGATCAACACGTAATTGCCGGCATCTTTTTTGTTCAAGGGACGGGCAAACGCGCGCTTACCGAGACGCGTCGTGCTGTCCACTTCGCCGCCGAGCTTTTTGATCTCCGCCCGGACATGTCCGATGGCGTCTTCCATGGCCGTATCCTTGACCGCATCGGCTAAAATGATCATCGCTTCGTACTTGTTCAATGCTCCCTCCTCCATCTCACTCTTTATATCTAGTTAAACTTATTCATTGCCGCATCCACGTTTTCGTGAAGGATGCACAGAACCGCATCCGCCGCCCGGGTTACCGCTTCGTCGATCTCCCGGCGATCTTCCCGGCTGAACGGCGACAGCACATGATCGGCCAGATCGCCGCCCGGGTCCTTCCGCCCGACGCCCACGCGTACCCGCAGAAACTCATCGGAGCCCAGCTCCTGGATGATGGACTTCAGGCCGTTATGCCCGCCCGCGCTTCCTTTCGCTCGGATGCGCAGCTTTCCTGCCGGCAATTCGGCGTCGTCCACCACCACCACCACATCCTGCGGGGCCAAGCCGCGCTTTCGCGCCAGCGGGGCCACCGCCGTGCCGCTCAGGTTCATGTAGGTCTGAGGCTTCACCAACAGCAGGTCCACCCCGCCGTCGGTTTGCACTTTGGCCGTTTCTGCCGCGGCCAGCCAGCCTTTTCTGAACCTTCCCGACAGCCGGCTCGCCAATTCTTCGACCACCTCGAACCCGACGTTATGCCGCGTGCGCTCGTACTTCCTGCCTGGGTTGCCTAATCCAACCACCATTTTCACGCGCACATACCCCGATCCTCAGGCTGCTATTTCTTCTCCTTGGCCTTGGCATCTTCCTTGCCGGCCGGCTTCTTGGCGTCTTCCTTGCCGCCCTTCTTGCCTTCCTCGGCCGCCGCGCCTTCCTCGACCTTCTTCTCCGTAAGGACTTCGGGACCCGCCGCCCCCGCTTCCGCGACCGGCGCCGCTTCTTCCGCACGAGGCGCCGCCACGGTCGCTACCGCCAGGGTTGCATCCGAAATGATGTGATACTTCGCCGCATCCAGTTGGATGTTCGAAACGGTCAGGGTGTCGCCGATGTTCAGCGCGCTGACATCCAGGTTGACCTTTTCGATGATGTCGCCCGGCAAGCACTCCACTTCCACGGTACGCAGCAAGTGTTCGAGCACGCCGCCTTGTTGGGACACGCCGGAAGGCTCGCCCACCAGAGAGATCGGCAATTCGATGCGCAGTTTCTTCGTCATCGAGACTTCAAAGAAATCCGCGTGCAGGATGTGGCCGCTGAGAGGATGATGCTGCAGCTCTTTCAAGAGCACTTTGCAGGTGTTGCCGCCCTCAATGTCCAAGTCCATGATCAGGTTTTCGCCCGCATGGCCCTTCAACAGTTGCCGGAAATCGTGTTCGTTGAGTTGAACGTTCCGATTGCCATTGCCCGCTCCGTACACTACGGCCGGGAACGATCCGCCGCGGCGAATCCGTCCTACCGCCGCCGACCCATTTTCGTTGCGCGGCTTGGCCGCTAATTTAATCGTTTTCATCTCTTCTCCCTTACTGAATTTTAAATAACGAGGACACCGATTGATCGTTGTGAATCCGAAGGATGGCTTCGCCCAACAACTCCGCCACGGAGAGGATATGAACCGGAAACCCTTTCCAGTCCTGCGGGGGAATGCTGTCCGTCGTGACCAGTTCCGAAATATCCGACTGCTTCAACCGTTCGATGCCCTTGAGGGTGATCGGCGCATGGCTGACCGCGGCTACAATCGATTTGGCTCCATGCTTCTTTACCAGCTTGGCGGCTTCGCACAAGGTGCCGGCCGTCGTCGTCAGGTCATCGACCAGCAGGGCATTGCAATCCTTGACGTCGCCCACCAGGTTGATGGCCTCGACTTCGGTCGCGGAGCGGCGTTGCTTGGCTACGATCGCCAGCCCGGCCTGGAGCATATTGGAATAGGCATAAGTCATTTTCAATCCGCCGGGATCCGGAGAAACCACGACGACATCGTTCAGATTCTTCTGTTGAAGATATTTTACAATGACCGGCGCCGCATGCAAATGATCCACGGGAATATCGAAGAAGCCTTGAATCTGCTGGGCGTGAAGATCCATCGTCAGCAATCGGTTGGCTCCGGCGGCGACCAGCAGGTTGGCCACCAGCTTGGCCGTGATCGGCACCCGCGGTTGGTCCTTGCGGTCCTGCCTCGCGTAGCCGTAGAAGGGAATGACCGCCGTGATGCGCGCCGCGGAAGCCCGCCGCGCCGCGTCGATCATGATCAGCAACTCCATTAAAGTTTCATTCGGGGGGAAACAAGTCGGTTGAACAATGAAGACATCCTTGCCCCGGATATTGTCGATGATCTTGACAAAAACTTCGCCATCGGGAAACCGGCTGATCGCTACATCGCCGAGCGGTTGATTCAAATAGGCCGCAATCTTTTCCGCTAACGGTCGATTGGCATTTCCTGAAAAAATCCTCACTGTCGATTCTCCTCGTACTCCACACCCGGTGGTTGCCCGACATGGATTTGAACCATGACTCTGGCCTCCAAAGGGCCGTGTGCTACCATTACACCATCGGGCAGTCTTAACTCTGTCACACAAAATACCAACATTAAAACAGCCAACCGGCCCGGTTAAAACCGGCCGGTCCCGGTTACGCTTCCCGTAACCGTCTTAAATCGCCCCAGGCGCGCCTCCCAACATATCACCCGCCGTTCTAAAACAGGTGAACAGAACACTTCAGGCGAGCAACCGCCGTACAAGCCGGCCGTGCAAACTCAGCGCCGCTTCCCCTTTGTTTTTTTCAACAATCCGGGTGAGACTAAGGAGATCGTCTCTATAAGTCAAGGTCGCGTTTACGAATCTTTGCAGATTACAGATTTGTTGAAGCCGCTTTGATGTTGGCAGTTCAATGCCGACACATTACGATTCACCGCATTCGGCAACAGGAGGCATGCGTATTGAAGGCAGCAGACATGAAAAAGAAACCGTCGAAAGAACAACAACAACTGATTAAAGCCATTCAAGAACGCGAACGGGAAGGATTGCCGCTCAGCGTATCCGACCTGACTAAAGGCAAGTCTCAAAACCAACCCCT
>MHBK01000055.1:89763-297613 GCA_001804865.1 Lentisphaerae bacterium GWF2_57_35 | reverse complement strand
CAAAATCTTTTCCCGACCCGCTGACTGCCTTAATGCGGCTGGCAAGGTAGTTCATCCCCCACGCACCTGGCAACTGAAAAAACGAAAAAAACATCACTTTTTTATCCACCCCTCCAGAACCCATGTTTTTATTGGGCTTTCGTAAGGCTCGGCCCTGTTTAGCTGAATGAAAAGAGCCGTTTTTGCATTGCAGGGAGCGGCACAAAAGAGGGTGTAACCTAGCGAATATGCGGCAAGCAATCAAAATCAGTCCTACCCGTGCTTAGTTACATGTCTTGAAGCAACAGTTGCCGCAGAGATTGTTTTTCCTGGGAGCTCCCTTTAAACTGATGGAAAAACAAGGAGCAAAGCCCATGAAATCCGAACTAATCGTCGCCCTCGATGTGCAGTCCACCCCACAAGCCATTGCCGTAATGGAGACGCTTCCCAGCCAGATTCTGTGGTACAAAATCGGTCTTGAGCTGTATTGCTCGGAAGGGCCGGCTATTTTGAATGAGGCCTTGAGTAGAGGGAAGAAGATCTTTTTGGATTTGAAGCTGCACGATATTCCTCGCACGGTGGAACGCGCCGTCAAAGCTGTTGCCAGCTTGGGGGCCGATATGCTGACCATTCACTCCTCTGGCGGGCGGGAGATGATTCGAGCCGCCGTGGAAGCGGCGGGCGCCTCGCCCAAGGCTCCGCGGATCGTTGCGGTTACAGCCCTCACCAGCTTGGATACAAAGGATCTCCAGGATCTCGGCATCCAGCGCAGCACAGCCGATCAGGTCGCGGCCCTGGCGGAACTGGCCCTGTCGTCCGGCGCTCATGGATTGGTCTCCTCGGCGCAAGAAGTAGGGGCGTTACGCAAGCGATTTGGGGCACAACCCATATTAATCACGCCGGGGATACGCCTGCCGACCGATCAGGTGGGCGACCAAAAACGCGTCGCGACTCCGGCAGGCGCTGTGCGTGACGGGGCCAGCTTTCTGGTTGTGGGTCGCCCGATTCTCGATGCGGCAGAGCCAACGGAGGCCGCCCGGAGAATTCTGGCGGATATGGAGCCGGCTTGATTTCAAAAAAAATGTGGCTTTTTTCGATCGCAGCGAAGAAAGGGAACAGGAGCCCGGCTTCGTCCTTCGGGCTACGCCGGGCATTCCGATCCACGTTGCGGATCGGAATGGTGGAGCGGAGGAGGTTCGAACTCCCGACCCCCACGTTGCGAACGTGGTGCTCTCCCAACTGAGCTACCGCCCCATCTGTCAGGTCATTTGAAGGGAGGGACTCTAGCAGAACTTCCTGACCGTCGGCAACTGATTTTCTTCGTGAGTTGAATGGAATCGAAGCGGGGCGCCAGTCCAGCCTACACCGCCTGCTCGATTTTCTGCCTGAATTCGCCCGCCAGTCGGGCAGCTTCTTCCGGGCTTGCAGCCTCAGCCGTGATGCGAATGACGGGCTCCGTATTGGACCGACGGGCATGCACCCAGCTATCGCCAAAGTCGATGTATATCCCGTCCAACAGACTTGGATTTTTATCGGCATATTGGCGTCGTAAGGACCGAAGAATCTCCGGGGCCTGTTCGCCGCGGATGCGGATTTTGTCTTTAACCATGAAATAGGACGGAATCGCTCCTCGCAATTCGGAGACTGTTTTGCCCGTCATGGCCATCAATTCCAGCACGACGGCCATTCCGATGTAGCTGTCGCGACAGGGATGCATGCGAGGAATAATGATGCCGCCATTGCCTTCTCCCCCTACGACAGAACCGATGCGGACCATCGTCTCGGAGACATTGATTTCGCCAATTCTGGTCTTTACCACCTCGACGCCGCGCTGACGGGCAACAAATTCGACGCTCTTGCTGGTAGCCAGATTTATCGCCACAGGACCCTTTTCATGGGCGTCCAGCACTTGCTGCACGGCCAAGGCCAGGGTCTGATCTTCACCGATGGGCTCGCCCTTTTCGTTCACGATCGCGAGGCGGTCGCCATCGGGATCCTGTGCAAAACCGATGTCGCAGCCATTCGCCCTGACGGTATCGCAAAGCAGCTTCAGGTTTTCGGGCAAGGGCTCCGGGTCGCGCTCGAACCGTCCGGTCGGCTGATCCAGCACGGGAAAAACAGTACAGCCCAAAACCTCCCTCAAAAAGCTCACGCTGTGCACAGCCCCAACCCCATTGCAGCAGTCGACGGCCACTTTAAGTTTTCTTTTCCGAATGGCTTTTTGATCCACGTAATTCACTACGCGTCGAATGTGATATTCCATGGCATCCGATTCCACGACGACCGGCATGATTTCAGCTTCTGAAACCATGGGGAAATTCTGTTGATGATATACGTCGAACAATTCCTCGGCCCGCAATTCGTTCAGGAACATGCCGGTGCGCTCGGCAAATTTCAGCGCATTCCATTGCGATGGATTATGACTGGCCGTAATCGCAATACCGCCGCGGGCTCGCAAGGATTGCGTCAGAATCAACACGGTCGGCGTCGGCACCACGCCGGCCAAAATGGGCTGACAGCCGGCGCTTTGAAGACCGGCCACGACGGCTTGTTCGATCATGGCGCCGGTGGGACGCGTATCGCGCCCCACCACGACGGGCCCATGCCCGACAAAGGTTGCAAAGGCCTGCGCGAAGGAAAGCGCCGTCTGCGGCGTGAACGAATCGCCCACTACCCCCCGAACGCCCGATACCCCCACCTTAAGAGCTTCCTTCATGGATTAAATTTCCTGTTCGATAATGCGGACGATATCGCCCGCCCGTTGTTCGGCAGTCACACGATTTTCCGATTCGGAAATGACGCGTACAATCTGTTCTGTCCGAGAAGCCCGGGCATGAATCCATCCGTCCGCCCAATCCACCCTGAAGCCGTCCGTCCAATCGACCCGGCCTTCTTCGCCTGGATCGAAACGTTCAGGAAGAATTTCCAAAGCGCGGTAGGCTCGGCTCGACTCACAGGTTAATTTGCGCTTCACGATGTGATATCGAGGCAAAGCCTTCAGCAGATCGGAGAGCCGGTTCTTTTTCTCCGCCATGGCTTCCAAGACCAGTCCCATCATCAAAAAGCCATCGAAGGCCCGGCTGAACGACGGCAAGGCAACGCTTCCGTTGCCTTCGCCGCCGATGATGCCCTGCTCGTCCATCAGGGCGGAAATGACATAGGCCTGCCCCACCCGCGTCTTTACCACCGGGACCTTGTGCAGCGCGGCGATATCGTCCACGGTGCGCGTCGTACAGCAATTGGTGATTACGGCGCCGGCCTTTTTATCCAAGACATGATTGGCAATAACGGCAAACGTGTATTCTTCGCTCGCCGGCTCCCCTTCCTCGGTTACCAGCGAAAGTCGGCCCATGTCGCTGCTGAAGACAAAACCGGCATGGCCATGAAGGTGCTTGATGATCGAGGCCATTTGCGAGCTGCTGCGGGGCCGGGGCTCGGCTTCGCGCGCCAGATAGCCGGAGGGCTGAGCATTCAGGGGCACCAACGAGCAGCCGAAGCGCTGCGCAAACGAGTCGAGATAGCCGCAACCGGCTCCGCCCACCGGATCCATTAAAACCTTGAATTGCGCCCGGCGAATAGCCTCGGCATTGAGCTTTTCTTCCAAGGCCTGGAAATAGGGTTCCACAAAAGTGTCCACGCTTGCAACGCGACCCATCTTGTCCCAGGGCTGTTTAAGAAAATCGCCGGCGTGAAAACAATCCAGCACGTTTTCGCCGCCCAAGGGCTCCAAGAAGGCCCCATCGTTGCCGATTAAGATCAGCGCGTTCCATCCCATGCCGTTATGGCCGCCTGTGATGGAAACGGCGCCGGAGGCTTCGTAGGCTTTGACGGAATACTGCAACATGGGCGTAGGACATACGCCCAAATCCAGAACTTCGCAACCTGTGCTCAACAGGCTTGAAACCACACATGCGTGGATCATGGGACTGGAATACCGAGTATCGCGCCCCAATAAAATGCGGCGGCCACCCAAAAAGGTTCCAAATGCAGATGCAAAATCCATGACGACTTTCGGGGAAAGCGAATCTCCCACAAAGCCGCGAATACCAAAGCTTGCCAGACGCAGGGTCATATAGCTTCCTCTGCAAAGACATTATGCATTCATCGCAATTAACTGCTCAGATAGAAGTCAGGATCGTTCACAAGACGACTGGAATCAAACGGCTTCCTGCTTTTTTCGTTCTTTCAGCCATATCAGCCAAATGCAAAGTTCATAAAGCAGAATCAGGGGAATGCCCATGAGCAGCTGGCTAAACACATCCGGAGGCGTCAAGAGAGCGGCTATAACGAGAATAATCACGATGACGATCTTACGTTTGTCGCGGAGTTGGCTCGACGTTAAAATGCCCAACTGGCCCAACAAAAGAACCAAGAGGGGCAATTCGAGCGCCAACCCAAAGGCCAGCATGAGTTGAATGGAAAAAACGATATAGCTTGAAACCGTCCATTCCGCAGCGATCCCCATCCAATCGTGCATGCCGAACATGACTTTAAGGGCTACGGGCAGCATCATGCGGTATCCTAAAAAAACGCCGGCCAAAAATAGAAATACGGCTATTCCCGACGAACTTCTTACGACGTTTTGCTCCCGCCTCGTCAGGCCGGGAAAAATAAACCCGCCGACAAAAAACACGACAAAGGGCGCCGCCAGAAGCAGTCCTCCCCAGAAGGCGATCAGCAAACTCAGATTGAAGGCTCCGGATACTTCAATCGATCGAAGAAACGTATCGGGATTGGACGTTACAATCAGTAGTGGTTTCTTGAGAAAGCGGAGAAATTGAGGGGCCGCTGGGGCTACGATCAACATACCCAAGGCCAGGGCAAGAAAGGACCGAATGAGCATCGTTCTCAAGTCTTCAAGATGTTGAAGAAATGGCTTGGCGTCCCGCTCTCCCTGTTCGTCATGAGCGCGCATCTTCATGCATCCTTGTGCTCATCGGGAGCGGTTGGCTCCTGTGGGGGAAGCGTCTTGGGAAGAACCGGACGACGCGGAGGAGGCGGATCAGGATCCTCTCGCATAAGCTCCTGGGTAACCTGACGGGAAGCGCGTTTGAAATCCTCCATGACTTTGCCCAAATTGCGGGCCATTCGCGGCAGGTTTTTGGAGCCGAATAAAACAAGGATCACAACCAGGACAAGAAGGATCTCGCCCCCGCCCAATCCCCCGCCCAAAAAACCCAATGGGAAACTATTGCTCATGCCATTCATCACGTAGGAAGAATAACCCAAAAAAAAGCCGTCCGCAATCCCATAGTCGGGACTGCGGACGGAGTTATCGCGTTTGCGGTATAATAAAGATTATTGGAACAGCACGAATTCGCCGCGACGATTTTTGCTCCAGCAGGAATCGTCGTGTTCGAAACACACGGGTTTTTCTTCGCCAAAGCTCTTGGTTTGAATGCGAGCGCCATCCACACCCAAGCCCACCAGGAAAGCCCGGACAGCCAGCGCGCGGCGTTCGCCCAACGCCAGATTGTATTCGGAGCTGCCTCGCTCGTCGCAATGACCTTCGACAATGACGCCGACGGCTGCGTTGGAACGCAGATATTCGGCTACCATTTCACACTTGGAGCGCTCGGCATCGTTAACTTGCGAGCTGTCGTAGTCAAAATAGACCGGCACGAATTGTCCGGCCATTTCCGTCACGCCATCCGGACGACCGGCCAAACCGCCGCCTTCTCCATCCATCATACCAGAGCCCATGATGCCGCCGATATTATCATCGCCCATGCCGCTGCCCATTGTTTTTTTCTTTTTACAACCACCGCCCAAAGCCACAACCAACACCAACCCAACCGCCATCACGCCAAGCCAACGACGATTCTGCATTTCTACGTTCTCCTGTTTTTTAACTCCAAAACTCATATTTACCGGGGCGACCAAGATGGAGCGGACCAGTCCCCGGAACTTTCGAGCAAAGCTACAGGGGGGTCCCCCATAGTGTCAAGAAGGTAAACGCTTGACCGATACTTACGTGAGACGGTGCAGGCGAGGTGCCTTCCGTCGGGCGCCCAAGAGGGGTCTTCATAATCGGCATCCAAGGGCGAAATGGCCTTGGTTTCGAAGGTATTCGGATCGATCAGGCAAACCTGGAAACGGCCGCCGAGCAGGCTTGCAAAGGCAATCAAGCCCTTGGGGCCCCAATCGGGCGCCACGTTTTGGGAACCGCGGCTGGTCAAGCGCTTAGGCGTCCCTCCGCTACGGGAAACGACATAAATCTGAGGGGTACCGGATTGATCCGACACGTAGACGATGCGACTGCCATCCGGAGACCAGGAAGGGCTGGCCTCGGCGCCCTTGAGCGTTTGCGTCAAGCGAGTCAGACCGCCGCCGCTGAGCTGCTTGACATACAACTCCGGATTTCCGTCCTTCGAGAGAATGAGCGCCACATAGTTTCCATCGGGCGATACCGCGCCGCCCGTATTCAATCCCGGATAATTGGCGATGCGTGTTCGCGTGCCGGAAGAGAGATCAACCCGGTATACATCGGGGAACTTGGAGCGATACGACGTGTAGAACAAGGTCTGCCCGTCAGGCCCCCATTGAGGCGACAGGCTGACCGTCTTATCGTTTGTCAGTTGCCGGAGGTTCTGGCCATCCGAATCGCAGAGGTACAATTCCTTGGAGCCGGTACGCGTTCCGACCAAGGCCAGGCGGGCGCCAAAAAAACCTTTGTTTCCGGTGAGGGCAAAAAGAATTTCGTCGGCTGCTTTGTGTGCGAGGTTGCGGACCGCGGCGCTATCGGCACGATAGGTTTTGTTCAGATAGCTTTTGCGACTGCTGGATTCGAATACCTGACATTCGGCCACGACTTCGCTGCCGCTGATATCCACCCGGCCTTGCAGAACGAATTCCCCGCGCCCGGCGCCGGCCACCCCCAACCATCCCGATCGCGCAATATCCGACTCCAGCGTACGGCGAAAAACCTGGGCAGCCCCCTGCCCGGCGGCCAAACCCGTCAAGTCGAGCGCGATTTTCTTGTCCACGTAGCGAACGACCCGCGCCTGGGCAAAGGCCCACTGAGGGAGCATCAGAAGAAGCAATAACCAGCACATTTTTTTCATTACACTTTTCTCCATTTTCGGGCTTTGTACTCTATGTCGAATCGGCGGAGGTGACAAGAGGGAACAACGGCGAAAAAAACAACGCCAAGAGCTAAAGCCCAGCCAACCGATCCGTGTCGAAATAGACCACGATATCCGCCGACGAACCAGGGATGCCCTCAGGCAGAGAATCCACCTTGGTAATAGCGCGCACAGCGCGCATCAGCGATGCATCGACCGCCGGATTCCCGGAGGATTGCTTGAGCGAACTGCTCGTGATCGAGCCATTGCGAAGCACGCGGATGGTCACCTGTCCGCTGTATCCGGCGGGCACGGAATCGCCTTGTGCGGCCCATACGCGCTGGATGCGATCGCCGATCTTCTGATAATAGCCCGTGACCTGCCAATTATCGGGCACGCTGGTTGTGTCGGAAATCCGCGCGCCGGCCGCCAGCATTTTTTTGATTTGATCGGGCGAAAGCACGGGGCCCTTGGGCGGCGTCTTGGACGTTGGGATGTCTTTACGCACCACCCTATTCGTGCTGCGCTCGATCGTCTTCTTGGGTTTTGGCGGCTCGGGCGGCTTCGGCGGTTCGGGCTTGGGGGGCTCCTTTTTTTCAGGAATATCCTTGGGCGGCTCCGGAATTTTCTCTGGAATCTTTTCTGGAATCTTTGGAGGATCAGGAATCTTGGGCTCGGGCTCGACGACCTCCTCCGCCGGAGCTTGAGGCAGCGCCACGGTCAACTCCACCATAATGACGTCTTCCTTGGGCTTTCGCAGGTGACAGCTCGACACGAAGGAACCGATTAGCAAGGCCAGTAGAAGACCTGCATGGACCAGGGTACTAGTTTTTAAATTGCGTCTGAACAGATCGTTCATGGCCCGCGTTTTTCTTCAGGAGTCGTCACCAAAGCCATCCGGGCAATCTTGGCGTCGTGCAAAACCTTCAGGACTTCGACCAGCTTTTTGTAACGGATTTCTTCGTCGGCCCGGACCATGACCGTCACGTCCGGATCGGAAAGGCCCAGTTGATTCATTTCAACCGCCAGCTCCTCTTTGGTAACGGGCGATTCATCCAGATAAAGTTCGCCCTTCACGTCGATGCTGATGGTGCGGGATTTCGATTGATCCAGTTCCGCGGCCGCGCCCCGGGGCAGATTGACCGGTATCCCCTGCTCGATCAGCGGGAACGTGATGATAAACGTGATGAGCAGCAGGAACGTCAGGTCGATCAACGGGGTCATGTTGATCTCGCGTATCTGTTCAAGCGCCAAAATGGAAGTTTTGCGGCCCACAGCGGTTCTCCCGGTTAATCCTGCGCGAAATGGCGTTGCAGTTCGGCGATAAATTCGTCGGCGAAGTTATCCATCTGCACGCAAATCTGACGGATGCGGCTTGTCAGCATGTTGTAGCCGATAGCGGATGGAATGGCGACCAACAGCCCGATCACCGTCGTCAACAGGGCTCCGGCAATACCGGGCGCCACGGCGGAAATATTCACCGAACCTTGAACGGCCATGGAGCAAAACGAATCCAGCACGCCCCACACGGTGCCGAGCAAACCCAGCAGGGGGCTGGAGCTGACGGCGGTGGCGAGAAAGCCCATCTTATTTTCGAGCATCAGCGCCTGATCGGCCACTCCGCGTTCCGCCGCATTGCGAACGGCGCCGATTTGCATGGTCGAAAGCCGTTGCAGTTTGGAACTCAGATCCCTCAGGTACAGTTCCGATCGATCGGAGCTGACCGATTCCAGTTGAACGCCCACAGCCATGCAAGCGCCTTCGTAGATTTTATAGACCGGGCTCTTCGAATATTTTTGCTGCTTGAGAAAAATCGTAAGCGGATGTTTTTCGGAGCGAAACACGCCCAGAAAGCGAAGGGACTCCTCCTGGGCTTTTTTCAGTTCCTTGTATTTGGTGATCATCACCGACCAGGCCAGGATGGAGGCGGCAAACAGAATGACCACAATCAATTTCCCCGAAAGGAAATTGCTTGTACTGAAAGCATAAATCATATTGGCGGTCGACATCATCGGGAGAGCGGAGAACGCAAACATTTTCACCTCTTCATCATGAGAAACGGGCAAAAGAACAACATCACGAATTAACGGGGCTCATACATTATCGGAGCCCTTCGATGGGGTCAATCGTCTTCGGGCAGATTCACAGATTCCACCATCACGCTCAGCGCCCTGAACAAAAACCGGCTGTGCCGTGTATTTTCTGATTTCCCAGCAACTTGCATTTGAATAGAATCCGGCTCAATATGACAGGAAGGAATGGAACATGAAAACAGGCATCTCTTCTGAGTTTATCCGAGAAATCCCCAAAACCGACCTGCATGTGCATCTGGACGGCTCCTTGCGACTGCCCTCACTGATCGAAATGGCCCAAGCCGGCAAGGTCAAACTGCCCTCCTACGAGGTGGAGGGCTTGAAGGAACTGGTTTTCAAAAGTTCGTATGCCAGCCTCCCGGAATATCTTAAAGGCTTCATGTATACATGCGCCGTACTGAACACGCCGGAAAATCTGGAACGCACGGCCTATGAATTGGCCCAGGACAATCTGGCGGAAGGCGTTCGATACATGGAAGTGCGATTTGCGCCTCAACTGCATTCCCGCAGCGATTTCAGCCTGGAGCAAGTCCTTCAGGCCGTCTGCCAGGGCATGGACCGCGCGAAAAAAGAGCACAACGGCAAGCAAGCCGTACTTTCCAATCAGGATATTCCTTTCGAATACGGCATTATTGCCTGTGCGCTCCGCTCGTTCAATCCGCACATGGCCGCTTATTACGCCCAAATCTTCGATGTCATGTCCTATGCCCCCAAAAAGGAAATTTTTGCCGCCGCGTCGTTGGAAATGGCCCGCGCCGCCGCGGAGATGGTCCATGAAAAGGGGCTGCCGGTCGTCGGCTTCGATTTGGCAGGAGAGGAATCGGGGTTTCCAGCCATCGATCATTGGACGGCCTATCAATATGCGCACAGCCGCTTTCTGAAAAAAACCGTGCATGCCGGAGAAGCTTACGGCCCCGAATCCATCTTCCAGGCCATCACCGAGTGCCACGCCAACCGGCTTGGTCATGGGACGTTCCTCTTTGCCGGGGACATGATACGCGACCCGTCCATCAAGGATCCCAAGGCTTTCGTGCGCGATCTGGCGGAATACATTGCCAGCCGGCGGATCACGATCGAGGTCTGCCTGACGAGCAATTTGCAGACCACGCCCATCATCCGGCGCGTGGCGGATCACCCGCTGAAGCAGATGATCGACCACAACATGTCCGTGAGCATTTGCACCGACAACCGGCTCGTCTCCAACACCACGGTCACGCGCGAGCTTGAACTCGTAGCCCAGGGCATGCCCATCACGCGCAGCCAATTCCGCAACATCGTCATTGCCGGCTTCAAAGGCAGCTTCTTCCCCGGCAGTTACAACGAAAAACGCAGTTACGTCCGCCGGGTCATCGACCGGTATGAAGAACTCGAAACCAAATATATGGGCAAGACTTCTCAAGAAGGCTCAGAAGACTGACCCATCGCTAAACAGGAGAATGGCCATGCTGAAAAGACTCTTTTGCGCCCTGATGATGTTTGGAACGGCGCTCATCGTCGCCGGCTGCACCACGACTAAAACCGACCTGGCCGCCGCAACCAACCCCCTGCGCATCGGCGTGGCTTCGGATTATCCGCCGATCATCTTCAAACAAGGCGGCGTCATCGCCGGAATGGAAGCCGACCTGGCGGTGAATCTGGCCAAGAACTTGAACCGACCCTATCAGTTTGTCGAAACCAGCTGGGACAAATTGATTCCCGACCTGCTGAATGGGCGCATCGACATCATCATGTCGGGCATGTCCATCACGGAGGAACGCCAAGTGCGGATCGACTTCTGCAATCCTTATCTGAAAACCGGACAAATGGCGCTCATCCGCAGGACCGACGCCGCCCGATTTCAGACCCCCGCGCAAATCATGATGAATCGTTCCGATGTAGGCGTACAAAAAGGAACCACCGGAGCGCAACTCGTCCGACAACAGTTTGCCAACGCCAAGGAAGTCGCATTCCTCTCGGCACACGACGCCGCCCTGGCGCTCAGCCGTAATCGCATCGACATGCTCATCCACGACGCCCCGGTCATCTGGTGGCTTGCCTCGGAGAATGAAGCCACCCTAACGGTCGCCAACCACACCCTAACAGAAGAATATCTCGCCTG
Source organism: Lentisphaerae bacterium GWF2_57_35 (assembly GCA_001804865.1). Classification (GTDB taxonomy): domain Bacteria; phylum Verrucomicrobiota; class Kiritimatiellia; order CAIQIC01; family GWF2-57-35; genus GWF2-57-35. The sequence continues at coordinate 286,379 of MHBK01000055.1, read as the reverse complement.
GGCCATTCGCCGTGACGACTCCAAGTTGAAGGACTCCATCAACCAAGCCTTGGAAAAAATGAAAAGCGACGGAGCCTTGAACCGGATCTTTAAGCGTTGGATGCCCGGCGCACCGTAGAAGCGGCAGGCGGCAAAAACCATTTGAAAAAATCCGGCGACAGCTTATAGCTTCGCCCAGCTCCCTTCTTCTCCGCAGGCAAAGGCGTTTCGAGCCCATTCGATGAGCCCATCCCAATGCACCCTTGTTTCACTATCTCAAACAAATCTACCCGATAACCAAGAACATGATGGTCGTCATGGACACCGCGCGGGCAGAGTAAGAGCAACTGACATCCTATGGAAAAAGCCAACTTATGGCTTAATGTATTAACATAGGATGTAACGAACAGACGGGAGGCTGGTATGAAAAAGCTATGCGTATTGTTAGTGTTGCTGGGCGTAATGAGTTCCTTTACTGCGTGCAATATGCTCCACGGAGCTGGCCAAGACATTGAAGATGCCGGGGAGAAAGTGAAAGATGTTTCGAAATAGAACAGCCTTCAAGGAACGAACATATCAGGGACAACATCTATGAAACAGCCGATGCGGCGTCTTGGTTAAACGTGGCTGGCAAGGTTTACTACATTTACCCGGTCTTGCGGGCCATGATCGAGGAAATCCTGCCGGCTGACCGGGGAGGTTATCTACTCCCTCAAATCGCGGTCGAATACAAACGCCATGTCAGCCGCGTGATCAAGCATGTACAGGCCCACTTCAAGAAATGTTGGGTTTCATAGCCTGCGGCATTTGTTTGTATCCCTCTGCCGCGCCGTTGTCCGTCGTGGAGGCCATTGTAGGGCCACAGCAACCCCGCCATTACGCCCATGTCGGAGACTTGGCCGCCGCCTCTGCCGTGGCCGCCCTGCCGTCAGTCATGAACAACGCCCCTGCCCTGCCGCCGGTCGATCCACTGGCCGAATTGAAGGCCAAGGTGAAGGCATGGGGCAAGCAGCTTGACGCCAAGAATTGGAAGGCCGTTCGGGATGAAATGCGGGCCACGATGAAAGGAGACGCCCACGCGTGACAGGGAGCAGGCACCCCCACCCACCGGGCACGGTCTTTTGATGTGCACTGTAATATGTTGGATCGCAAAACGGGTTCAGCGCACCTTCGAGCAATCCAAATACATGCTTTTTTGGAGGGTTCCGCTCTGTCGGAACCTTCTTCTTGTGGACTTCAAACTGTATGACAACAAGGGAGCGTAATCAGATCGTCGAGAGTATTCAGGGGGGTATGAGACATAAAAAAGCGAAAACAAATCACGTTCGATGCTGAGGAGCTAATCGGAGCCGTTGAGAATCTTCGGGATGCTATCCGTTTGGCAAAGATTGAGAATGTCGCCGATCTTCGGGAAGCCAAGAAAGCCTTGGCTGAATATCGCAAGACTCCGGCCAGCGCCGTTTCCTTTGACGCCTTTCTGAAGAAAATATCCTTCAAGCCATGATTTGACATCATTACCGGAAAAGGTAATATATTACTTATGCAATACCGCGTGACGATCACACACAAAGCGGCCAAGCGATTGGATGAATTGCCGCCGGACGTGAAAAAGCTGTTCTTTTTATTGGTCGAAGAAATGAAGGTATCCGGGCCGATTCAAAAGACGTGGCGGAATTTCTCCAGCCTGGGCGAAAACCGTTATCACTGTCATTTGAATTACCGGTATGTAGCCTGTTGGACGTGGACCAAGGGCGAAATTAAAATCGAGGTGTACTATGTTGGCAATCGTGAAAAAGCCCCATATTGAGTTGTCCATTAGCGGCAAGAACGCGATGGAATTGGTTAACTGGATTCAGCGCAAGTATGACATCCAGATTCTGCCCTCTACTCCGGACGATCAGAGCACCCCCATTGAGAGCACGACCTATTGGAATGACATGCAGAGGAACCGGGCCGGGAATCTGCTGGCCGGGGCTCGATTAAAGGCCGAGCTTTCTCAAAAGGAACTGGCCGATAAGGTGGGCATCCGTCAAAACATGGTCAGCGAATACGAACATGGCCGCCGCCGCATTACGCGCGAAATGGCCCAGCGGGTTGGCAAGGTCTTGGGCGTTAATCTGGCGGCGATGATCGAAACGTAATCAAAATGAAACCGGAAAAGCGGAAATGTTTGGAAGAAGCAGGCTGGAAATTTGGAAGCACGGCTGATTTCCTAAATCTCTCTTCGGCCAAGGTCCATGTATCCGCCGGGCGCAAATATAACAAGACGATCTTGAACAGAGCCCGTATGACGCCCGCTTTGCCAAAGCCCTTTACGCGGAAGCCCTGAGCGCCCTGTTATCCGACGAACCCGAAGAAGGGCTGTCCAGGCTTCGAGACTTGGTAAACGCGAAAATCAGCTTTGCAGAACTGACCCGGCAAACCGGCTTCGGGTAAAAAATCCCTGCATCGCATGTTGAGCCGACGAGGGAATCCCACGACGAAAAGTCTTTTTGCCCTGACCAGTGTAATAAGCCAAGACCTGGTGTTGAATGTTCGCATTACGATTTGAACAAAGTATTCGGGCTACTATCCGGAGGGCCTGCCAAGTCGAAGGGTCCTGGCGAGCGTTTGAGTCCCCATGTGTTGAATCTAGTCTCCTCCAGGCGCTTATTTTCTCTCCTTGTCCAATAAATGAATTGCCCCGCCGATCCACGGGTGCATCCTGACAGGCCGCAGAAAACATATACCTGGGGATAAACTGGCCAGTGACTGCTGGAGGCGGGGCCACATGGCCCCGCTGCCGGGGCGAGGTCGCCTGTCTTTTATACGCAAATCTTCCTTCATGTAGAGCTGGGCCAAAAAGGATCGCCACAAAGAGTTGCAGCAACAAGAAGGCTTGTGTTTTGGAGGGACGCGCTCCGTCGCGACCGAAAGAAGATGGTTCCGACAGAGCGGAACCCTCCAAAATCTTTGAGATCTTTTTGGATTTGGCAACGAATAAAGAGCCGTTCCATCCGCGTCTTTCATTTGTTGCTTATCCTATTCGTTGCCCATGATCCCTTTTTTTCATTGTCTCGGACTATTTAACCGGACAAAAATTCATATTCACCCCGTTTGACCGAGATGCCGCTATTCAGCACGGCAGAAGAAACGCAGACACGATTATTCGAATGGGAAATGAAGAAGCTTGCCTTTACCTGTGCAATGCCATTGCTGCGCGAGATGCTCGCGTAAGAAACGGATTAAAATTGCCTGAGCAAGTCACATTGGTTGGGAAGGCTGAAATAGAAGCGTTGGAAAAACACTTTTCAAATCCCGATGATGTTAAGTCGTTGAACCCTGACAGTACTGATATTTCTTTTCCATCAGATCCAGACACCTTCAGCATCCAGATATGGACGGGAGAGGACGAAACGGGACATCCACGAAAACGGGGGGATTCACGAAGCCATTGACTTTATTGGCTTTAAATGGTGATTTGGCGGAATTTTCAAGGTGGTGGTGGGGGATGGATTCGAACCATCGAACTCGTTAGAGGTCAGATTTACAGTCTGATGCGTTTAGCCACTTCGCTACCCCACCATATCAAAAAACAAACGGCAAACTATCGGCGCATTTCACCTTGAGCGGATTCGCTTTTGCGAGAGTTGCTTCGCCAACCCATCCGATGCAAGAAATCCTATGCAATAATTTGCAGGTTGGCAAATCCTACACAACGCCTTTTATTTGTCCACCCTTTATTGCGGTTTTATGTAGCGGAATAACACGGCGCCCAACGGCGGCAGGTTTAAGGGAATGGAATGATGCTTACCCTGCCACGGCGTTGGCTCACTGTTGACTACGCAATTATTCAGCATATTGCTGCCGCCGAACAGGTCGGAGTCGGTATTCAAGATTAATTCGTATTGCCCAGGCAGGGACGTTCCAACGCGATAATTATCACGGGGAACCGGCGTAAAGTTGAATACGCAAACGACAAAATCCTGAGGGTTCTTGCCTTTGCGGATGAAGGAAAGAATGCTCTGTTCCCAATCGTTAAGGTCGATCCATTCAAAGCCTTCCCACGAGAAATCGATTTCGTGGAGCGAGGGATTGTCCTTGTACAACCGATTCAATTCCGCGACGAGCTGCTGCAATTTTTGATGTGATTCGTATTGCAGGAGGTGCCAATCCAGGCTTTCCTGAAAGTTCCATTCGTTCCATTGCCCAAATTCACCGCCCATGAACAAGAGTTTCTTGCCCGGATGAGCGTACATGTAGGCGTAAAGCAGCCGGAGGTTGGCGAACTGCTGCCACATATCGCCGGGCATCTTGCTCAACATCGACGCCTTGCCGTGGACGACTTCGTCGTGCGAAAACGGCAGGATGAAGTTTTCGCTGAAGGCATAAATCATCGAGAAGGTGATTTCATGGTGATGGAACTTACGAAAAACGGGATCCTTGCACATGTACTCAAGCGTGTCGTGCATCCAGCCCATGTTCCATTTGAAATCGAAGCCCAACCCGCCGAGATACGTGGGGCGCGAGACCATCGGCCAGGCGGTCGATTCCTCGGCAAAGGTAATGAAGCCCGGATAATCCTGGTGGATAATCTCGTTAAACTTCTTCAGGAAACTCACGGCATCGAGATCCTCGCGTCCGCCGTACTGGTTGGGAATCCATTCCCCATCCTTGCGGGAGTAATCGAGATAGAGCATGGCGGCCACGGCATCCACGCGCAGACCGTCGATGTGGTAGACTTCAGCCCAATACATGGCATTGGACAGCAGGAAGGTGCGAACTTCATTGCGGCCGTAATTGAAGACCAGCGTGCCCCAATCCTTGTGCTCGCCCTTGCGGGAATCGGCGTGCTCGTAAAGATGCGTGCCGTCGAAATAGGCCAGGCCATGACCATCTTTCGGGAAGTGGGCGGGCACCCAATCCACGAGGACGCCGATGCCGGCCTGATGGCACTTGTCGACAAAATAACGAAAGTCGTCTGGCGTGCCGTACCGCGAGGTCGGCGCATAATATCCGATGGTCTGATAACCCCAGGATCCGTCGAACGGATGCTCGGAAATCGGGAGCATTTCGATGTGGGTATAGCCCAGTTTCTTGACGTAAGGCACCAGGGTATCCGCCAGTTCGCGGTAGGTCATGCAGCGGTTCTGATCCTCCGGAACACGGCGCCAGGAGCTCAGATGCACCTCATAAACTGCTATCGGCTTCTCAAACCAGCTTGTTGTTTTTCGACGATCCACCCATTCCTGGTCCTGCCACTGATACTTATTCAGATCCCAGACCACCGAGGCTGAACGCGGACGCAATTCGGCGGCAAAGGCATAAGGATCCGCTTTTTGGGCCAGGTAATCGTTCTGGCCCTTTATCTCGAATTTGTATAAATCGCCGGGTTGGAGCGAGGGAATGAAAATTTCCCACAACCCCGAACTGCCGCGATTCTGCATCGGATGGTGCCGGCCATCCCAACGATTGAACCAGCCGATCACGCTGACGCGGATGGCATTGGGCGCCCAGACGGCAAAATGCACGCCCGACACGCCGTCAATGGTCATGGGGTGAGCGCCCATCTTTTCATAGGTCCGGTAATGGGTGCCCTCTCCAAAGAGATAAAGGTCAAAATCGCTGATTTGCAGGGGAAAACAATAAGGGTCCTCCGTTTCCCACTGATGGTGGTCGGGACCGGTCATGCGCAGACGATAGGCAAATTTCCCACGTCCAGGCAGAAAAAGCTCATAAAGACCATCTTGATGGATGCGTTCCATCGGCAGGGCCTGTCCGCTTTCCTTTTCAATGATTTCTGCGCGTTCCGCATACGGCTGGAATGTTCGAACGACCACGCCTGGCGTTCCCGACCCCATTTCATGCATTCCGAAAACAGCATACGGAGCGCCATGGGTGCTTTGAACAATTGCAAGAACCGCTTCGTCAGATAACATTGGCTTCATAGTTGAGTTTCTCCTGCTTACGCTGGCGACATTCTAAACGAGAAAAGGCGAACTACAAGACTTGTTCTTGCTGCCCTGCTGTTGGGATCTCCCGATCCGTCTTCCGCCCTCTCCATTTCCCCCTTTATCAACACGCCCTAAAATGGAATTTCCCCGAACGGCCCTTCCAGCAAATAAATTACTTTAAATCAAATACTTACAACTAACGACAAGCTTCCTAGCCGGGCGTTCTTCCTCAAAACAGCCCTCGATAACCGCGCCCCCCCGTTTGGCAGCGACTCAAAAGGCACATCGACCTTCCCACACCGGATCGTGCGAACATTCGACGGCCCCTTGGAACCACGGGCTTCACGAACATAAACAACCTCCAGATTCAGTCCCGCAAACGGGCAACGAATCTGTGCGCGGCCGTTTTCATCGAAATCCTCCGGCGTAAGCTGCGGATCGACCGTCAGGTCGCCCGCATCGCCGCGCAGCCCGAAGACCTGTGTGAGCAAGAGATAAATTAACCATGACGCCGAGCCGGTCAAATAGGCGTACATGCCCCGGCCCTCTGCATTGAAATACTCCGGAATGCAGGGAAGGAGCTTCGATTGAGCAGCCGCCGTCGACATGCGGTACAGCGTGTTCCAAACCTCGCGGCCCTGCTCCGGACGGCGGCGAAGATAGAGCGCAAAGGCATACATGATGGCCATGTGACTGAACACGGCGCCATTCTCTTTCTCGCCATAGGCAAACGAAAACGCCCGTCCCAAAGTCGGTTGGATGGCGCCAAAATCCGTATTTAACCGCACCCCGCCCGTTTGGGGATCTTTTAACAGGCGCTCGACCGAGCGGATCACCTCGTCGATCTGCTCCTCGGTGGCGATGCCGGACATGACCGGGAATACCTGCCCGGTCAGCGTCATCCAGATCTTTGCCCCATGTCGGCCTTCAACGCGGCGGCCCTGGTCGTCGTAATATCCGTTGAATCCGGCCAGTTGGGCAGAATATTTCACCCACTCCCGTTCGCGAATCCGGTTGGAAAGATCGTCGCTCTTCGCGCGCAAGTCCCTGGCCAAATCCTCCACGGAAACCTTCAGCTTCTGCCCCGAAACGTCGCCGGCCACACCATTCAGATACGCGTCAAGCTGCCCGGCCTTGGCGGAGGACGATTCATAATCCAACGGCTGGGAGCCCGGAAGCCGATCCAGCAGCCGCTCCATTTCGCAAGCCACTTCGAGCTGCTGATGCCCATGCCGCGCAAGCAGTTCCGCCGTATCGGCCAGCCGCCGCAAATTCCAGGCATAAAAGGCACTGAACGCCACGGATTCGCCGCGATGTTCGGCCATATCCATGCCGTCGTTCCAGTCCGCGCCCTCCAACCGGCAGAGGTTGTGCTCGCCGACATTGAAAAAAGCCGTCAGATTCTGCACCAACATGTGCTCGAAAACCGTGCCGCGATACACCTGCTTTGCATGGTCGCGCAGGTTGAAGCCGTAGTCCGGCGTCCATTGGTCGTCGCGCCGACGGCAGCGACAAAGCTGCGGATCGCGGAAATATTCCCGCTCCTCGAGCAGGAAACCAATGTCGCCGGTCTGGTCGACATAGAGCAAGGTCGTGTAAGCCGGCCAGACGCCGTGATCCATCCACGTTCGGGGAATATTGTTGCGGTCGGCCAGAAAAGTTCCGCCCTTGCCGATGATCGTCGCATTCGAGCCGTCGATGCGAACGCCCCCATAATTTTGTAGCAAAAGCCCTCGCACCGATTTGGGATCTGAGAGCAGCAGCGCCAGGCAATCCTGCCACAGATCTCGCCAGCCTTTGCCGCCACGGCCGTAATCGAATTGCGGCAGATACGAATTGCCGTAGGCCCGTCGAAGAATCGGCTGGAAATTCACCCAGGTCAGCCAGTTGTTCAGCGCCGGATCGGGCGTGCCGAAGGCAATCCGTTGAACGCTCTGGAGCCAATGGGCCTTTGTTTTTTCCAACGATTGCTGAACAACGCCGGCCTTGCGCGCCCATTGCAAGCAGCGCTTCGCGGCCGCGGGACTTTCGTCGATGACCGATAAAAACACATATTCCGCCCGGGCGCCGGCTTTCAGGTTGATCGGCTTGAAGCGGAAACCCGCCGCTACCTCGCGACCTTGAACTTTCGCCGGTTGAAGCTTGGGCGCCGTCTCCATGCTCCAAACCGCTTGAGGCGCGGCATAGGAGCCCCCCTCGCCCAGAAAGGCGTCCTGCGTCGGCCAAATGCCCTCCGGTCGCGTTGCGGCAGGGCCTAGCGCCATGACGCTATAGTGGATTTTGTTGATCTTGTGACCCCGCTCGTCGAACGTCATGGTCGGAAACACATCGAGCCCATGAGGAAGCTGTTCGACCCTCGTCAGCAATGCGGAAACATGACGATGATCCCGCACATTGTCCGCCGAACGCGCATAGACCGGCACTGCGGCATACGGGATTAGCTGAAGTTGCTTGCGGCCCGTATTGACGACCTCCACGCGGAGAATTTCGACTTTCTCCTTCAGATCGGACGGACACCAGAGCGTCGCCCGAACCGAAAAGCGGCCGTCCTTATCTTTTCGCGTGAGGCTGAACCAGCCCGGCCCCGCGTCCACTTCGCACGATGAAGCATCCGTCGGCTTCAAGGTCTCCGCCGACAAACCCAGCGCAAAAGGCTCGCGCCCCTTCTCCGCCAGCCAGAAACCTCGATGCGCCAAATGGTGAGGCAAATCTTCGGCCGTCAGGGGAAACCCTAAATATTCGTTGTGATTCGTCATGGGGCCGCCCTGCAAACGCGGCGAAACCCAGGAAAGGAGCCCTTGCTCGTTAAAAATCGGGTAATAAAGCCGGTCGATGCGATCCGCGCCCTCTGCCTTGAACTCGCCGCTGACGCCCAAACCCTGTTTTGTATCGCAGAAATTCCACCATGAAGATTCGTTCAATTGCACAAAGCCATCCTTTCAAATACCCGGGCTTAACGCTGCTATCCGAACTCCCCGAACAAGAGCTTTTTAAGGGATTCCCCACCCGATGTCGAATCGAAAAAGGCAAGACGCGCTCCCGGCTCTTAGAATCATGCCCATACAGCGCCTCATGAGCCGGCGCCGCCGGTTCACAGAACCGGCCTACAATGAAACTCGCGTTCTACCGCCCCTCCTGTTGACTGCATGACCTCTATGCAGCCGTCATAACTTGCCCCCTTTTTTCATTTTTTCCAGCCATCAAATTCTCCATTGCATTTCGTCGGAATCGTCTTCTTCCGGTCGCGACGGAGCGCGACCCTCCAAAACACAAGTCTTCTTGTAGCTGCAACTCTTTGCGGCGATCTTTCTTGACCCAGCTTTACATGAAGGAAGATTGGCGAGAAGCCTGGGCTAAATGACGGCCAATACAGCCCCGGACAGGAACACCGGCCACCAAATTAGCGTTTCGCCGGCGAAGTGGAAAAGAATCCAAAAGTACAGGATCGAAAAGCTGATGGCCGTCACCCCAGGAAGCAACAGGGTCATAAGCGGCATACCCAACCAAGGGCTAAGAAGAATATACGCCATCGCATAAATTGCCGCGCACAGGAACGGCTGCTGCTTCAACCGCAAAAGCCAGACCAGCCCCCAGAGAACCGCTAACTTGGCGACGGCAACCAAACGATTGCTCCCTATCGGAAATGAGGTGGGGAACAGACCTGGGGGTTTCGTCTTTTCACGCCACACTCGCGCATCCAAACCATAGTCCTTGCCATACCACCGGATCAGCGCGGTCCGGGCATCCTGTCGCACCGCTCGGTTGGAATGGGTCAAGCCGGTCATGAACAGTTCGCTTGCACGAGGATCTCTCGATTTCACCAACGCATCGATCGCCGGAGCTCTAACCAGCCCTTGCGCATCGGCGACGGCAACGAACAATCTCTGCATCGCCTGCTCATCCGGCCATCCCGAAATCAATTTGACCGCGGTGGAGCGAATGCTGGCATTCTCATGGGCCGTGGCGGCCAGCAACGGCTCACGAGTCATGGAGACAGGCCAGGATTGAATCAACCCCACGGTAATCTTGCTAAGTTCTTTATCCCGGAATGTCATGATGAGGGGTTCCACTGCACGCGGCTCCGGATAGGACGCCAACGATTTAGCCGCTTCAACCCCCACCCCCGTCTCTTGATCGCATAATGCCGGGATCAAAACCTCCAGGACCTTGGGATCGCCGACGGAACCCAGATAATGCGCCGCGATTCTGCGGGCGTATCCATCAGGATGAGAACGCAGCACATCGACAAAGACTTCTTTGACGCGTTCGTCCTGGAATGAAGCCAAGGCGTCTACGGTTCTGCGGCGCACCCTAATTTCATCATCCTTCAAGGTCTTGGGCAAGGATTCGATCGCGCGGGGATCGCCAATGACCCGGAGCATATCGACCGCCACCTCGCGAACGCGCGGTGAAGGATCGTTCAAGGCTTGGGCGTAGGCAGGGACCGCCGCCGGATCGCGAATACGGCGCACCGCCTCTTCAGCGGAACGAGCCACCTGAGCGCTTTCCTCCCCGACAAGTCCCAAGAGCGGCGTCACCGCAGCGGGCGCCTCGCGCGCGCCCAGGGCCACCGCTGCGTTTTGACGTATGTACGAATCCTGATCCTTGAGCATGTCGATCAAAGCGCAGCTTGACTCCGGGGTTGATTGATCGGTCAGGACGCGAAGAACAGCCCTACGGACCTCTTGCGCATCATCATGAGCCGCTTCGCTTAGCCATGCCGCGGTTCCCGAAGCAGTGGTTTCGCCTAAAATACCGACCGCGGCAATACGATCGGACACGTTGCTGGAAGATAGCTGGGCAACCAGATTGGAAAGGCTTGGGGGTTCGGCTTGGGCGAGAAAGGAAAGAGTGAAGACGATCAATCCTCCTATAAGCAGGGCGGACAGGTGTTTGTTCATATAACGGAAATCTCCTTTGCTTGTGACCGTTTATTATGCACAACAAGCTTCCATGTCGAGCCAGGATTCCGGCCAAACCAGCCATTGTAATTATGACTCAAGACGCATCGAACGGCTCATTAGAGTCTATTTCGGTAGGATGCCGTTCTGATTCCTACTCATAATCGTAATCATAATCATAATCTTTTATCCAGAAGGAGATTAAGATTATGATTATGAGGGAGATAGGAGAAGATCTGCGTTGACGCGAGGCTCTTAATGGGAAAGCGGGCGCTCTTGCCCTGCCATCGCAGCCAGGAATGGCTGCGGTCCTTTAAGAAACTCCCTATGAGTCAAGCCTGAGTCATAGTTACAATTGCTGCGGCCAAACCCGCATGATCGCTGTGATCATGCCGTTTGATCATGTCGTTAACACCTGCTTGGGACAAATGACGCGCTCTTTTTATCGTCTTTTTCATATATTCCATTATATTGTCCGCATGAATCAGGGTCTCGACATCAGCGAAATATTTTTTAGCATTCAGGGCGAATCCACCCATGCCGGGCGCCCCTGCATTTTTGTCCGGCTGGCCGGATGCCATTTGGATTGCGCCTGGTGCGACACCGGTTTTGCCCAAACGGGAAGCCGGCGGATGGACCTCGAAACCATCGTCCAGGCCGTCTCGGCCTATCCGTCCCGCCTGCTGGAAATCACCGGCGGCGAGCCGTTGTTGCAGGCGCCGATCTACCTCCTCATGCAAACGCTGTGCGATCGCGGCTATGAAGTTTTGCTGGAAACCTCCGGCAGCCTGGACATCTCGCGGGTCGACCCGCGCGTGAAGCGCATCGTGGACATCAAGTGTCCAGCCTCGGGCATGGCGGACAAAAATATCTGGAGCAATTTTCAACAGCTCACGCCGGCGGACGAACTCAAAATCGTCATCGCCGATCGCGCGGATTACGACTGGGCCAAGACGATCCTGCACCAATACGCCCTGATCGAGAAATGCGCGGTATTGATGGCCCCCGTCTACGGAAGGATCAAGAACTCCGAGCTGGCGGAATGGATACTTGCCGACGGCCTGCCCGTCCGGTATCAACTGCAATTGCACAAATACATTTGGAGCCCGGACCGGCGCGGAGTTTAAGCACAACATGAAAATATCCAAAGAATTCGACTGGGAAATGGCGCATCGCCTGCTGGATCACGAGAGCGGCTGCCGCAATATGCACGGGCATTCGTACCGCATGGAGCTGGAGATCGAAGGCGAACCCGACGAGTCCGGCATGATCGTCGACTTTGACCAGGTCAGCAAGATCCTGCGTCCGTTGATCGCCGAACTCGATCATTCGTTCCTCTGCGACGAACGGGACGCGGTCCTGATCGCGTTCCTTCGGGAACAGGACATGAAACACAAAGTCGTTCCGTTTCGCACCACCGTGGAAAACCTCTGCACCTATTTCGCCGGGCATCTGCAAACAGCCCTGGCGCCGATCTCCAATGTGCAGGGCTTTTCGATGAGAATTTATGAAACCGCCAGGAACTCCGCGGTGGTGGATGTGAAACTGAGAGAAGAATAGCAACCACGAATGAACACGAATAGACACGAATAAGGATGCCGCACGTCAGGATCTCGTTTCCCGAACAAGAGAATCAGAAGAGGGGTTGCCACAAAGATCACAGAGAACACATAGAAGGAATAATAGAAATTCTTTGTGTTCTCTGTGATCTTTGAGGCTAAAGAATCTTCGGCGTTTAAATTTCTTATGGAGAATTCTTGAAAATCATGAGGCCTCGATCACAACAAAAAATAGCGGTGGTGCTGGTCAGTGGAGGGATGGACAGTTGCGTGACGGCGGCCATCGCGGCGCGGAAATATTCCCTGGCGCTGCTGCATGTGAACTACGGGCAGAGGACCGAGGCTCGCGAATTGAAGGCCTTTCATGACGTGGCCGATTTTTATGGGGCTAAACAACGATTAGTCGTTAGCCTGAAAGCATTGGAAGCCATCGGGCATTCCAGCCTGACCGACCGTGACATCAAGGTATCGCGCGCCAACCTGAAGCGGAAAGGCATTCCCTCTTCTTATGTGCCGTTTCGCAATGCTCACCTGCTGGCGACGGCCACGAGTTGGGCGGAAGCCCTGGGCGCATCGGCCATCTTCATCGGCGCCGTTGAGGAAGACTCCTCCGGCTATCCGGATTGCCGCCGCATTTTTTACGATGCCTTCGAAAAAACCATTGCCGCCGGGACAAAACCCGGAACCCGCATCAAAATCCTGACGCCGGTCATCGGCATGAAAAAGGATGAAATCGTTAAAACCGGAGTCCGACTGAAAGCGCCGCTGCATCTGACGTGGTCGTGCTATCAAAGCAGCCATAAGGCCTGCGGCGTGTGCGACAGTTGCGCCTTGCGGCTGCGGGGATTTCAACGGGCGGGAATGAAAGATCCCCTTCCCTACGCGAAACGCCCGTTGTACCGGTAGGGACGCAACTCCGCTCGCGTCCGTGCTCACAAAGGCGGCCAACGGAGTGACCGTCCTACCTCATCGAATATTCCGCCTTCACCGCAATCGCAATCCCACCCCGCGCGGTAAACTCGCCGGTTACGATCAACCGGCGAGGCTGGCAGGCGTCGACCACATCGTCGCGAATCTTGTTCACGATTTCCTCGGCAAAGGAGCCGCGGTTCCGAAACGAAAAGAGATACAGCTTGAGCGACTTGCTCTCGATGCAGAGCTTGTTCGGAATGTAGTCGATGACAATCTTCGCAAAGTCCGGCTGGCCCGTGATGGGACATAACGACGTGAATTCGGACGTCTCGAACTTGATCCAGTAATCCCGGTCCGGATAGGCATTCTTAAAGGCCTCCAACCGCGCCTTCTCCGGCGAGTTCGGATAAGACGTCTTGCCCGCCCCCAATAAAGTCAGTCCCGATGCTTTTCGTTTTTTGCTCATTGATCATGCAGGATATAGAGGTTCGGAGCCGAATGTCAATTCGGAGGGCGAGTCGAGTCCGTCGACATCTTCATCGACGCCGTTGACCCCAAGCGCATAAATGCGGTGACAGGCTTCATTGTTGGTGTCCAGGCCCATGAACCGGGGATCGAGTCAAACAATGCGGGTTTCGCCGGTCAGGAGACGATTGCTTTCGGAGAGCATCCAGACCGGATCCAGTCCGGCGAAGCTTCGTTCGGGGTCGGTGGGTTTCAACTCGGTCAGAGACTTCATGGACATCGTCTGCATGGAGGAAGAATTCGCAGACAGGAATGCCTGCGGTCCTTCAAGGGGCGCGGCCATTCTCGGATGCGTTTCTTCCGTCCATGCTGCAAAAGTCCCGTCAAGCGTTCGGAATCCCTCCCAACTTTGAACTCCTTGGACTCTTTGGACTTTGGACTCCCCCTCCCTACCCCTGCGCCGCTTCGAGCAGGCTGGAGGAAAAAGCTTCTACGGTAGGCCAGCGGTGGGTGCGGTCGACGACGAGGGCCTTGTCGAGAACTTGGGCAATGCGGTCGGGCACATCGCGTACAACCCGGCGCGCGGTAGACAACGCGGTCCAGTCCTCGGTGTCGTGGGGAAAGAGCGGTTTTCCGGTCAGGAACTCGTACGTGACGGCGCCCAAGGCGTAAACATCGGTTCGCTCGTCGAGCTTTTCGCCCAGGACTTGCTCGGGGCTCATATAGACCGGCGTTCCCATCAGATGCGTGCAGGTCTCCTGCGAGTCCTTAAGCGCGGCCGTACCGAAGTCGATGACCTTCAAAACGCCCCGCTCGTCCAAGAGCAAGTTAGACGGCTTGAGATCGCGGTGAATGACTTTGTGCCGGTGCGCGTAGGCCAGGGCATCGGCGCAGACGCGCACGATCTGCAAGACGGTATCGAGCGGAAGCTGCTTGTAGCGCCGGAGGATATCCCAAAGCGTATGACCGGGAACGTATTCCATCACCAGATAATAGCGCTTGTTGTCTTCCTGGAGATTGTGAATCCGCACGATGTGCCGATGCGACAGTTGCATGGCAATGCGGGCTTCGTGCCGCAGGGCGGCCATCGCATGCCGGTCGCGGGTCACGCTGGGTTTCAGCACCTTGATGGCTACCGGCATGTTCAAAAGCTGATCGTCGGCCAGGTAGACCGTGCCCAAGCCGCCTTCGCCGAGAAGCTTTTTGACGAAGTACCGGTTGTTGCCCAGCATCGTCGGAGATACATCGCCGCTCCAGGTGTCGGACGCGCTCAAGTCCACGGTGTTCAGAAGCCCTCCCGCCGGAGGCTCGTCCGAAGCCTTGGGGCCCATCGACGTTCGGGCCTCCTTGGCCAGCTCTTCCAGGCGGTTCTGTTGGCGCGTGCGCTGGGCATACAGCCTCGCCCCGTCGCTCACCATCCCGACCAATTCTTCCTTTTTCCACGGCTTGGTGAGAAATTTCCAGATGCCGCCTTCATTGATGGCGCGGATGGTCTGCGTTTGATCCAAGGAAGCCGTCAGGACAATGGAGACCGTATTGGGATTGTTTTTCTTGGCGGTCGCCAGCACTTCGCAGCCGTCGATGCCCGGCATGTTCAAATCGCACAGCAACACCGAAATCTGCCGGGATTGCAGGATATGAATGGCCTCGGCGCCGGACGGAGTGGGAATGACCACAAACGGAAGATCGACCAAGTGATGCTCGACGAGCAGAAGAATCGGCTCCTCGTCATCGACCACCAACACCGTATGGGGCGCATCGTTTCGCATCGTGTTCACCTGTGGCAAGGCGGACTTTATCGCATTGCCCGCGACGAGTCCAAATTTTTTCGAAAAAAAACGCCGTGCCCGTGCGAAAAAAAGTTAAGACGCAACAAAGGCCGGTCGAGCGATTAAAGCCGCGCGAAAACCTTTCGCTGTATTTTAGCGCTTTCCACCCGCCCCTATCCGGCATATCTTTCCTTCGAAAAATGGAAGGGAAAAAATATGGCCGACCAACGACATGTTATTCTCGGCGTGCATATCACCGATCGCGTCAAGCATGCGGGACAGGTTCAACAGCTTTTCACGGAATACGGCTGTTCGATCAAGACCCGGCTGGGGCTCCACGATGCGAACGAAAATCAATGCAGCCCCAACGGCCTGATCCTGCTGGAAATGGCCGGAGGCGAAAGCAACGCGATGGAGCTGGCCGGCAAGCTCAACCGGGTCGAGGGGGTCGAGGTCCAGCAAATGATTTTCGACCATCCGTAAATCCGTTTTTCCAACGATTGGAAAATTTCAGACGGAGTTTTCCAATCGTTGGAAAAGAGGGTTCTATTTTTTCCAACCATTGGAAAATGTTTCATGCATGAATTGAGCCTGATGGAAAACACGCTGGCGATCGTGTTCGAAGAAGCCCGGCGACATGGCTCGGACCGGGTGACCGGCCTGCGCATGCGGGTAGGCTCGATGTCGGGCGTCGTACCCGAGGCGTTGGAGTTTGCCTTCGAGGCCCTGACCGAAGGAACTCCGGCCGCGGGGGCCAAGCTGTACATTGAACGCATACCACTGGCGTGCTATTGTAGTGCATGCGGGAACGAGTTCGAACCACCGCCCCACTCGTTTGAATGCCCTGTGTGCAAGACGCCCAGCATGGACATACGAAAAGGCCGCGAACTGGAAATCATATCGATAGAGGTGCCGTAAAATGTGCGATCATTGTGGCTGTTCGGAACCGGAGCATCATCAACACGAGCATGTGCATCCGCACGAGCACGAGGAACCGGGAAAAACGCTGGAGGTACGCCGGCCCGTGCTGGAAATGAATGCCCGGCTGGCCGAACGAAACCGGGGATATTTCAAAGGCCGCGGGCTGTATGCGATCAACCTGCTTTCGTCGCCGGGGTCGGGCAAGACCTCGCTGATCGAGCGGACGTTGATGGACCGGGGAGCGAATTTGAAGATGGCGGTGGTGGTGGGCGATCTTCAGACGGAAAACGACGCCAATCGCATCCGCCGCCGGGGCGCGCCGGCGGTGCAAATCACGACGGGCGAAGCCTGTCATCTCGACGCGCACATGGTGGCGCATGCCCTGGAGAAGCTGGAATTGGACGGCATCCGGCTGCTGTTTATCGAAAATGTCGGCAACCTGGTGTGTCCGGCTTCTTTCGATCTGGGAGAAAATACCCGCGTCGTTCTGCATTCCGTGACCGAAGGCGAGGACAAGCCGCTGAAATATCCGGTCATCTTTCACGATGCCGAGTTAGTCGTCATCAACAAAATCGATCTGGCGGCGGCCGTAGGGTTCGACCGCGATACCGCCCTGGCCAACATTCGTCGGGTGGCGCCGTCGGCGCGCATTCTGGAATTATCGGCTAAAACCGGCGAAGGAACTCGCGAATGGTACGAATTTCTCGAGAAAGCGGCTCAACGTTCCTGAATGCTTTTTTCACAGGCGGTACGATAGGAATTCAAACTATGGAATGCCGAGGGTTAATGCACGCACTGAAAATCGTCATCGTGGCGGCGGCTATCATGGGATCGACAGGGTCCGGCATGGCCGAAACCAACTCTCCGTTGTCCGGGTTTCTCCGGGTAACGAAGGAAAATCTTCCCATCCTGATCGACAATCCGTCCCTGACTTTTTCAGTGGGCGACCATTTGCCGTTGTTTCAGGAAAACGACAAGTATTTCGTCGCCATTTTGCCGGACGAGGAAGAGGTTCCCCGTCTGGTGGCCTTCCGTCTGGTCCAGATGGGCACTCGCCGCGCGTGGGTCACCAGCGAAGCGATCATGTATTTTGCCTACGATACTTCGTCGAGCCGGGGACTTCTCTATCTGGATTTGGACGAGGAACTGCCGGTTTTGAGCGAAAGCAAAAGCGGCTACGAAGTGCTCGTCACGCGGTTCAACCGCACCGCGCGCCTGTGGATACCCCGCCGTACGCGGCACATGGAATACACGGCGTTTTCTCCGCGCCGGGACGCCTCCCCCATCAAGGAATCGACGAAGGAGCCGCCGCTGTCGATCAACACCAACGAGATCATCGGTACGATCAAATCCGGCGGCAAGACGTATTACATTTACAAGGACGACTCCCAAGTCCAGTACAGGGAGGAAACGTCGGTTCCCACCACCCTGTCAAGCAGCCTGGGGCGATTCTGGCCGTTTTCCTCCCCGAAAGAACTCTATCAGGGCTCGTTTGTTCCTGACGCAACGGCCCAGGAGCCTTTCGATGGGGCATCCGACCATACGAGTCCGAACTCTTCGGCGCTCTACACGCAAAAGCCACCGGCCGCCGTTTCTTCAACGGCCCCCGTTCTTCAAAGCGCCCCGGACACTAACGGCGTTTCGGCATCCGTAGTAGAAGCCCGTCAAAGTCCGTCGAGCCTGAACGCATGGGCTCATCGGGGCTGCCGTCTGCTCGGAACTTACCGGCCTGTTCTGGTCGCGGCTTTGCTTGCCTTGTCGGCCATCGTCCTTCTGCGCACCCAATCGTCACGGAAGCGGCGCCCGAAAAAAGCGCCTGACGCCAAGCCCGTGTCCCGCGTCGAGGATACGGACCCGGGCATGGACGCCCCGAAGTCGCCTCCCACCCACAAGGAGGTTCCGATGGATTTAACCGGGTCGCTGTCTTCCATGCCCCTGGGTTCCCTCGCGCAGTTGCTGAATACCGAGAGGGAAACCGGCGTCCTGGCGATTTCGGACGAGCAGAAACGGCCGGTAGGCACCATGACGTTCATCAAGGGCGATCTGATCGATGCGAAAACACCGGCCCTGCGCGGAACGGAAGCGGTCTATGATCTGGTGCGCCGAAAAACCGGCTCGTTTTCCTTCAAACGCGGCCCCGGCATCGGATCGCAACGAACGGTTCAGGAAAGCACGATGCCTTTGATTCTGGATGCCTATCGAAGAGCCGACGAGCAAGGAAGCTGAAGGGCGATGGCGACGGCATAGATGCGAAGGATGCCGAGAGCTAAGAGTTAATGAGCCGCGCCATACCGGCGCCCCAATTCCCCGGCCACCCATTGCGTCCAGGCCAAGTGCTCGAGATCGAAATCTTCTTGCCGATGAACCGCCACAAAGCAGAGTTCGCCCTCCTGCGCGAAGGTGAGCAAATGGCCGGCCACCGAGACGGTCACCGACTTCATCGCCCCTTCGTCAAGATGCTCGACATAGCCGGCGACCCGTTTGCAAATCTGCGGAGAAATAACTTCCAGCATATCGGTGGCCTTATGCTCCCAACTGGTGGCCAGCAAATCTCCTTCGCGGTGGATAATCGCACAACCTTCAAAGCCTCCGAGCTCCTTGAATCGACTGGCGACCTCGGCAAAATCAGGCCGCCGGGCGGCATCCCGGCCCATGACCTGATTCAAGACGGTCTCGGCATCCCGCACGGGCTTCGCCTTCGGAGGCTCCAGCACTTTGCTTTCCGCGGCCGGCGCTTCTTTCTCCGGTTCGACGACAGGTTCTTCTTCCGGCTCCACTTCCTGCGTTTCTCCGGCAGGCGGTTCTTCTACCATCGGCATCGCAATTTCGGCGGTCGGAACCGGCGGCTCGATGGGCTCGCTGACAAGCTCCTCTTCCAGGGCCGGAAGCGCAGGTTCAGGCTCCATTGGCATATCGACGGGCTCAAGGGCTATCCCTTCCCCTTCTTCTCCAGCCAGCTCCACCGACGGCCCTTCAACTTCTGGTTCCGGCTCAACTACAGGCGACGCGGCAGCCGGGGCCTCTTCCTCTACGGCAAGAGGTTCCGGCGCGGGTTCGATCGCCGCCTTCGGCGCGGGCCGGGCTTCGAAAAGGTCGGGAATATGGCTGACTTGCACGGGCGCCTGCGATGAACTCATGCGTTTCTGCCACTCTTCCGGAGGAATCGCGCTGACCACCGCCGATAGCGACAGGGAAACCAGATTGTCGCTGGAACCGCCCGACGTCGGCGCTAAAAACTGGCTGGGCACGTTGATCAGGCAATCGAATCGCTTGACCTCCACCTTCCCGGCCGCCAGCTTGCCAAACAAATCGTCGATGTCCACCTTGACCTTCACCGAGGGATAGGCGGTCATGCCTGCGGGCAGCCGAAACGATTCAGGGATCATCCGGGCCAGTTCGCCCAGCGGCAACAGGATGCCGGGTCGAATCGGGGTTTCGACTTTCGCCTTGGCCGTCGCTTCCGGCACAACGGAATCCTTCGGCGTGGCGACAAACAAATCCGGAATATGGGCTGCCGACGGCGGCGCTTTGCGCGTCGCGGAACGGGACTTCAACTGCTCGGGATCGATCAGCCGGACCAGGAGAGGAAGCGGCAGGGAAACCGTCCGGTCCCGGGCCTGCGCATCGTCGACCGCCAGATACCGGGGCGGAACCCCGGCCAGAAAGTAGTGCAGCGTCGTGGTGGCTTTGCCTTTGGCAAGTTGCCCGTAAAGATCCTGAACCAGCACATCGAACGATTCGGCGCCGGCCAGATCCTTGGACAGGGCGCTGAAGGCATCCGGAACCAATTTGACCATTTCGGTGAACGGCATATGCACGGCGTCGAGCTGGACCGCCTCCTCGCCGGAATCGCTAGGACCGACAATTTCCTCGATCTGTTGAATGGTGGAAAGGATATCCTCAAAATTCATCGCGGAGGTTTTTTCCGGCGGCGCCACGGCGGCGGCAGGTATTTCCCCGCGGCTTTCGGCGGCTTCAGGCAGGTCAACGGATCCGTGCGTCTTGCGTTGAAAAACATTCTTGAACCATGTACCCAGATTCGACACTCGACAGTTTCCTTGGTAACGCTTTCCTCCCGCAGCAGCCACCGCGTGCACAGCGGGAAAGGATTGCTGGTTTTATTAGCCAACGAATAGTATAACTCAACTTTGACAGATTGTGAAGACCGACTGTATATTTAAGAGAGCAAAAAATAAAATGACCCGTGGCTCGAAGGGAGAGCAATGTCTTTCATAAATTTTTCGAAAAAAGAAATCTCCTTCAAAATCGTATATTACGGACCGGCCCTCTGCGGCAAGACCACCAATGTAGAACAGATTCATCGAACGATCGCCTCGCAGGACAAAGGCGAATTGACCATGCTCTCGACCCAGCAGGACCGCACGCTCTTCTTCGATTTTCTTCCGTTGAAGTCGGACATCATCAAGGGTTTCTCGTCGAAATTCCAGATTTATACGGTGCCCGGGCAGGTGATTTATAACGAGACGCGGCGGTTAGTGCTTCGGAACGTAGACGGGATCGTGTTTGTGGCGGATTCCCAATGGAGCAAGATGGAGGAGAACGCCGAAAGCTATGCCAATTTGGAGGACAACCTGCAAAAGCAGGGCATGACGCTCGAGAAACTGCCGTACATCCTGCAATTCAATAAGCGGGATCTGCCGGAAGTGGCGCCGGCTCATTACATGGACTTCATGATGAATCAGCGCACCATGCGAGCCCCCACGCTGGAGGCGGTCGCGCGGGAAAGCCAGGGCGTCATGGAGTCGTTGAATCTCATCGCGAAGATGGTGCTCGGCCAATTCATCGAGAGCAACAAAATGCAAAGTCGCGAGATGCCAACGGAAGTCGTTACCAGGAAAGACGGGTGAACCATGTTCACATCGCTAACCGAAGAAGCCAGTAAGAAACTGGAAGGCATTCTTTTCGACCTGCTTACGATGGTCGAAGCGGAAGCCATTTTCCTCTGCGATCGCGGAGGCAACATCATTGCCAGCAAATCGGTAAGCACGTATCCGCACGAGGACAACATCGCCGCCCTGGCGGCCGGCTCTTTTTTCGCTACGCTCGAAATTGCGCGCCTCATCGGGGAATCGGAATTCCAGAACGTCTTGCATCAGGGCGAGCACCGGAGCGTTTTCATGGAGCGGACGTCGAAGGACATGCTCCTGCTGGTCGTGTTCAGCCGCGATTCGAATCCGGGACTGGTCAAACTGCATACGCGCCTGGCTTGCCAAAAACTTGAGGAATTCGACATTTTAGTGGACCAATGCGGAGGACAGGGCGTGGTATCGAAATCCGTGACGTTTGAAATGGATCCCCAAGCTCGCCCGTTCAAGAGCAATCCGTAGCGTCCACGATCCAGGGAATAGGGCCATGACAACCCAGGCCGTCACCAAGCTTTTCCGTATTTCCGGCGCCGTTCAGGGCGTGGGGTTCCGGCCGTTTGTTTATCGTCTCGCGGTCGAAATGAACATCCCGGGCTGGGTCCGCAACGATGGGGAGGGCGTCACGATCCTGGCGACCGCAGCCACCGAGGCGCTCGAAGTTTTCCGTCAACGGCTCGAACAGGAAGCTCCGCCCGCGGCGCAAATCTCCGGGCTGACGGTCACGGACAGCCCCGCCTCCCCCATTCCCACGGGCTTCAGCATACTCTCCAGCGACGACTCCGGCGCCAAAACCGTTCGCATTCTGCCCGACCTGGCCATTTGCCTGGACTGCCTGCGCGAGTTGTTCGATCCGAACGACCGGCGCTATCGCTATCCCTTCATCAACTGCACCCACTGCGGCCCGCGCTTCAGCATTGTCGAAAAGCTTCCCTACGACCGACCGAACACCACCATGAAGCATTTCGAGCTGTGCCCGCGCTGCCGCGCCGAATATGAAGATCCGACCGACCGGCGATTTCATGCCCAACCCATCGCCTGTCCCGAGTGCGGCCCCCGGCTCTCTTGGCAGGAGAAGAGCGAAGTTTCTGAAACGGACGCCCTGGCAGCGGCCGCAGCAGCGCTTCGCGCGGGCCGGATTGTCGCCGTCAAAGGCCTGGGCGGCTTCCATTTGACGGTCGATGCCCGCAACGAGGAATCCGTCCGGGAACTGCGCCGCCGCAAGCACCGCGAGGAAAAACCGTTTGCCCTGATGTATCCCTCGATGGATTCCGTCCGCATGGATTGCGAGACCGTGGAAGCCGAGGAGCAATGGCTTCGCTCGGCGGCTTCGCCGATCGTGCTGCTCCGGCGCAAACCCGCCGGCCACACGGTGTGTCCGTCCGTCGCCCCGCGTAATCCATATCTGGGCGTCATGCTGCCCTACACCCCGCTGCACCATTTGCTGATGCGCGAACTGGATTTCCCAGTCGTGGCCACCAGCGGGAATCTTTCCGACGAACCCATCTGCATCGCCAACGAGGAAGCGCTGGAAAGACTGGGCTGCCTGGCGGACGGCTTTCTGCTGCACAATCGGCCGATTGCCCGGCCCATGGACGATTCGATCGTCCGGCTCATGGCCGGGCAGCGGATGGTCCTTCGCCGAGCCCGCGGCTATGCGCCCTACAGCCTTTCGTTGAAAGGCCCATCGACAAGACCGTTGCTGGCCGTCGGCGCACATTTAAAGAGCACCGTCGCCATGGCCATCGGCTCGGAGGCCTGCGTCAGCCAGCATATCGGCGACCTCTCCACCCAGGGGGCGTTGGAAGCCTTCGAACGGGCGGCGGAGACCTTGCAGCAGCTCTACGGCATGAAGGCGCAAGCCGTGGCCTGCGATCTGCATCCGGATTATCATTCCACGCTCTTCGCCAAAAAAATGAAGCTGCCCCTGATTCCGGTTCAACATCATCACGCGCATATTGCAGGCTGCATGGCGGAAAATGGGATCGAAGGGCCGGTTCTCGGCGTGGCCTGGGACGGGACCGGATACGGCCCCGATCGAACGGTCTGGGGCGGAGAATTTCTGGTGATCGACGGCGCCCAGTATCGTCGCGCGGCGCATTTCCGCACCTTCCGCCTGCCGGGCGGCGATCAGGCCTCCGTGGAAGCCCGCCGTTCGGCGATGTCCATTCTGTACGAGCTTTTCGGCGCTGCCGCTTTCGATCTCGAACGGCCCTGCCTGAAGGACTTTTCCGCTTCCGAGCGCGCCAATTTGCTCACGCTGCTGCAAAAAGGCTTCCGTTCCCCCTGGACCTCCAGCGCCGGACGCCTCTTCGATGCCGCCGCCTCGCTGCTCGACATCAATCACGCGTCCCGCTTCGAAGGGCAAGCCGCGATGGAACTGGAATTTGCGATAGGCGATTTATCCACGGAGGAATCGTATCCTTTCGAAATCCGACCGATCGAGGAAGGCCCCCGCGTCATCGATTGGGCGCCGTTATTCCAGGCCCTCCTGGCCGATACGGAAAAACATGTGCCGACAGGATTGATCTCCGCCCGTTTTCATAATACGTTGCTAGAAATCATAGTTGTCATGGCCCGGCAAATCGGCGCCCATCAAGTGGTCCTGTCGGGCGGTTGTTTTCAAAATAAGTATTTAACGGAAAAAACCATGCGACGGCTCTCGGAAGAAGGGTTTCAACCCTTCCAGCACCAGCACATACCGCCCAACGATGGGGGTATCGCTTTGGGACAGCTGGCCGTGGCAAGGAACGGAGAATAAGATGTGTTTGGCCATTCCCGGTAAAATTGAGAGCATGACGGGCGATGAACCGTTGATCCGCACCGGCAAAGTCGTCTTTGGAGGCATTGCCCGCGACGTCAGCCTTGCTTACGTCCCCGAAGCCAAAGTCGGCGATTATGTCATTGTGCATGTCGGCTTTGCCATCAGCATCGTCGACGAACAGGAAGCGATGCAGATCTTCAAGGACCTGGAAGAACTTTCCGCCGCCGAATCAAGCTAAGTCCCAGCTCCAGAATACAAAACCACGAATGAACACGAATAGACACGAATGAAGATTCGAGAAAGCCACACGGGCTTCTTCATTCGTGGTTGAATTTTACTGCTCTATGGACGGGCATCCCCTTGAGGTCTAGGACCTTGCCTCGCGCAACACGCGCACCGTGTCCCGGGCGATCATCAATTCCTCGTTGGTCGGCATGACGATGGCTTTCAACGTACTGCGGTCATCGCTGACGATGGCTGGCTTGCCCGACACCTGGTTTTTCGTTTCGTCGAGCTGGCAACCCAGTTCGGCCAGCTTTTTGACTACGCGCGCGCGAATGTAGGAACTGTTTTCGCCGATGCCGCCGGTAAAGACCAGGGCATGCGCCCCGTGCAAGATCGTGTAGTAGGAGCCGATATAGGAGATCAGGCGCTGGACGAACATGCACAAGGCCCGGGAAGCTTGCTCGTTGCCCTTTTCCTCCGCCTCGATGACATCCCGCATATCGCCGCTGCCGATGCCGGCCACACCCAGCAACCCGCTCTTTTTGTTGAGCAGCTTGTTGATGTCTTCAACCGACATGCCCTGCCGCATCAGATACAGCACAACCGCCGGATCGATGTCGCCGCAACGGGTGCCCATGATCAACCCGGGCAACGGCGTCATGCCCATGCTTGTGTCGACCACTTTGCCGCGATCGATGGCGGTAATGCTGCTGCCGTTGCCCAGGTGACAGGTAATCAGGCGCAGATTGGACAAATCGTGCCTCAGATACTTGGCCGTCGCCTCGGCCACATACTTGTGCGAGGTGCCGTGAAAACCATATTTCCGGATGCCGTAGTCCTTGTAATATTCGTAAGGAATCGCATACAGGTACGAGGAAGGCGGCATCGAGTGATGGAATGCCGTATCGAACACCGCCACATTCGGGACGCCCGGAAACGCGGCCCGGCAGGCCTCGATCCCCGTCAGGTTCGGCGGATTATGCAGCGGCGCCAGGGGAATGCAATCCTGGATGGCCTTGATCACCTCGTCCGTAACCACCGCCGCATCGTGAAAAGTTTCGCCGCCATGCACCACGCGATGACCGATCACGGTGACTTCCGACAACGACGCCAGCACCCCGATGTCCGGATCGGTCAACTTGGCGCTGACCAGCTTGATGGCGTCGAGGTGATCGTGGATCTGCGGAGATTCCTCGATCGAACGGCCGTCCTGGCGCTTCATGTTGAAGACCGGCTCTTTCAGTCCGATGCGTTCCACCAACCCCTTGGCCAGCAGCGTTTCCTCTCCGGCCATCCGGTAAATCTGGAATTTCAGCGAGGAACTTCCCGAATTAAGGACCAGTACCACTTCGTTCTTGGCGCTCATAATCTATTCTTTCTTCTTGTTGAAATTCGAATTCCTCAGACGGCTCCGGCCAGGACGTGCACGGTCTCGCGGGCAATCATCAATTCCTCGTTGGTCGGCATGACCAGCGCCTTGAGCGTGCTGCGCTCGTCGCTGATGAGGGCCGCGCGGCCGACGACATAATTCCGGGCTTCGTCCAGATGGCACCCCAACACGCCCAATTGCCCCACCACGCGGGACCGGACATAGGGGCTGTTCTCCCCGATGCCGCCCGTGAACACCACCGCATCGGCGCCTTCGAGAATCGTGTAATAGGCGCCGATGTAGGACACCAGTCGCTGGACGAACGTCCACAGGGCGCGCGCGGCCTGTTCGTTGCTCTTGTTGGCCGCATCGATCACGTCGCGCATATCTCCGCTGCCCAGGCCCGCGATGCCCAGCAAGCCGCTTTTCTTGTTCAGCAGCTCGTCGATTTCGTCGGCGTTCATGCCTTCGTTGGCCAGATAGAGAATCACCGCCGGATCGATGTCGCCGCAACGGGTGCCCATGACCAGGCCCGGCAGCGGCGTCATGCCCATGCTGGTATCCACCACCTGCCCTTTATCGATGGCCGTGATGCTGCAGCCCTTGCCCAGATGGCAGGTGATCAACTTCAAATCGCCAAGCGGCTTCTGAAAATACGAGGCCGTCGCTTCGGCGACATATTGATGCGAGCAGCCATGAAAGCCGTATTTCCGGACACCGTATTTTTCGTAGAGTTCGTAAGGAATGGCGTAAAGATACGAGGAGGGCGGCATCGAGTGATGGAACGCCGTGTCGAACACCGCCACGTTCGGCACGCCGGGAAACGCTTTTTCGCAGGCTTCAATGCCCTGCAAATTGGCCGGATTGTGCAAGGGAGCCAGCGAGGCGCAGTCGGCAATGCTTTTTTTCACGGCCTCGGTGATCCGCGTGGATTCGTGGAATTTCTCGCCGCCATGCACCACGCGATGCCCGATGGCGTCCAGTTGGGCGGCAGATTCCAGCACGCCGAAATGCGAATCGGCGCACCGTTCGCAAACCAATTGCAGCGCTTCGTGGATATCCTGAATCGGGCCTTTCTCCTTCACTTCATGCCCGTCGTAGCGTTCGTAGGTCAAATGGGAATCTTTCTGCCCGATGCGTTCGACAATCCCCTTGGCGAGCATCCGTTGCTCCTTGGCCATCCGGAATACTTCGAACTCGACAAAAGAAACCCCCGAATTAAGGACCAGAACCACTTCAGGCCCCGAGGGCGGAATACGAGCGTCATTCATATCAACCTCTATTTATTGAAGCGCACTTGCGATGATGAAACAGCGAAAACACCTGTCCTCACTATCCTCAAGAAGGCAGGGAAGCAAGAAAAAAGACGCCGCGAACCGCTTCCGGAAGCGACCTTGAGGATCAAGCTTCCGCTAAGGACCAATGGCCCTATCATGCTCATTTACAACGGAAGGGCGCCTGGGTACATTTGAGCGAAGCAATAATTTACAAAAACTCACGCTGTCCTCCAGCGTAAACAAGGAAACAATAACATGGCTCAAAAAGGCTTCAAAACGGCGACGCTGTGTATCGTACTAACCGCATTAATCACTCTGGTCCTGCTCGTCTTCGGAGGGCTCAACATTCTCTCCAGCCGGGCGAGGCTGACGGCCGAGCTAACCGGCAAGCTCGAATGCACGGGCCTGCGGTTGTCCCGAAGCCTTGAAATTCCCATCTGGGACATGAACCATACGTTGGTCGAGCAATTTGTCGTTACGGAAATGGACGAAAAAACCATTCAAGCCGTTCTGGTGTACGAACCGGATCGCAAGAAACTGATCATCGGCAAAATCCGTAACGAGGCGGGCGAAATAGTGGCGGCCAAGGAAGCGCCCTCCGGAAACGGATTGATGACGACCGCGCGTCCCATTCAAAAAGAGAAGGATTTGATCGGACAGGT
Source organism: Lentisphaerae bacterium GWF2_57_35 (assembly GCA_001804865.1). Taxonomy (GTDB): domain Bacteria; phylum Verrucomicrobiota; class Kiritimatiellia; order CAIQIC01; family GWF2-57-35; genus GWF2-57-35. Next base: position 258,760 of record MHBK01000055.1, on the reverse strand, counting down.
CGAACTCTATGTGTCGCCCCATTACATGAAGGCCGAGCTTCATGCCGAAATCGTTCGGACTTCCGCCGGCATCCTGTTCATAGCCGTCATCCTGGCCATCGCCCTTCACTTCTCCATTAAGCTCTTCGTGGTCAAGCCCATTCGCTTGGTCATCGACGGCCTGTCGAGCAAGACGGTGCGAGTCGCCGAAACGTCCCAGCAAATTACCGCCTCCAGCCAATCCCTCGCTTCCGCTTCGAGCGAGCAATCCGCCAGCCTGGAAGAAACGGCCGCCTCCATCGCGGAAGCGGCGTCCATGACCAGGAATAATGCGGACTACGCGAATCAAGCCAACACGACCATGACGGAGAGCCATCGCAAATTCGAACAACTGAACGAGGCCATGGAACGAATGTCCGGCACGATCGCCGAAATCAAGAATACCACCACTCAAACCGCCACCATCATCAAGACCATCGACGAAATCGCCTTTCAAACCAATTTGCTGGCGTTGAACGCCGCCGTGGAAGCCGCACGCGCAGGCGAAGCCGGCAAAGGCTTTGCCGTGGTGGCCGAAGAGGTCCGCAACCTGGCCCGTCGCAGCGCCGATGCCGCTAAAAACACGACCGAATTGCTGGATTCGTCCCGGAAGAGCGCGGAGGCGGGCGTACGAGTCACACAGGAGGTCGGCGATGCCATGAAGGGTCTCAAAGCAGATTCCGGCAAAGTGGCCTCGTTGATTGCCGACATTGCGGGTGCGGCCAAGGAGCAGGCCCTGGGCATCGACCATATCAACACCGCCGTCTCCGAAATGGAAAAGACCATCCAGCAAAACGCCTCCACCGCCGAAGAGTCCGCCGCCGTGGCCGAAGATCTGAATTCGCAAGCCACGGAACTGAGCGATATCGTCGATCACTTGAAGGGGTTTGTTGGCTCTTCGAAAAAGATGGGACAGGAAATAGCCGTGGCTCATGTGTCGGCCGCCGTCAAACCGACGACCGAAGAGAAACCCGTAAAGACGCCCCAACGCAAGCCGGCGGCCGCGCAACGCCCGGCCGCCGCCGCGACCAGCAAGGTCCGACCCGAGGAAGTCATCCCTCTGGACGATGCCGAATTCAAGGATTTCTAAACCGCGGCGTTTCGTTCGAGCCTATAGGCGGCCCGGCTTCTCCCTGCCCGCAACGCTTCGCGTAGCGACCCGCCTGCAACGCTATGCGTAGCATTGCGGGCAGGTGCGCAGGCGGGCGAAGACGGGCGCTCTTCTCCAGGCAACCTATACAAAAAAACCGCCGGCAAGGAGAATCCCTGCCGGCGGTCATGCTTTTCAAGAATCCGCTATTTGCCTGCGGGCGTCATGATTTTTCCGAAGGAGCCGTCCTTCTTCATTTCACTCAGCGCCGCGGAGAACTTGGCGGCCAGCTCTTTGCCGGAATCCGTCGGTTGGAAGGCAATATAGACCTTCTGCTGCGACAGCGGCGAACCGGCCGGATAGGTCACATTGTCCACGGCGCTTTGTTCCAACGCCTTGAGACCGGTCTTTTCTTCGACAACAAATATATCGATCCGGCCTTTCGACAATTTCTGCATATTCGAAATGTCGTCCGGCCCGACTTCCAGTTTGATCGCCGGGTTCTTCATGATTTCGTTGACGTACGGATAACCGGCCGTCACGCCGACTTTCTTGCCTTCCAATTCCTTGATGGATTTGATTTCCACCTCGCCTTTGCGCGTGAAGGCGTAGTCTTCTTTGACGTAAATGACTTCTTCCGTCGCCGCTTTGTCCTTTTCGATCAAAACATCGAGCGCCGGGAAAAATCCGTCGACTTCGCCTTTGTGGAAGTTTTCAACCGTCCGGGGCGCCGGATAGACGACAATTTCCATATCCACGCCCGAGCGGGCGATCATCTCCTTAACCGCTTCGACAAAGAGCCCGTTGTCCTTGTCGACAATCATCAACGGAATCGGATAGCCGGCCATCTTGTATTGCGCGGCAAAACTCGCAACGGCGCACCCGCCGATAAGCAGGCCTAATAGAGTCTTCTTCAACATATGTGCATTCTCCTTGGGTGTTGTTTAGAAACCTTTGGTCAGCGTCAAGGTCGTCACGGCGCCTTCTGGACGGTCTTCGGCAAAAAACTCCAACTCATGCCGCAGAGAGACAAAGAAAAGATATTTCGGAATGAAGTAGTTTACTTCGGGGCCGGCGGCAACCACGCGATCGTGGGAGCCTTCATCCCAAACCACATCCGAGCCCTTGTCGTCGCTCACCTGCCATTGGCAATAGCCGGCAAGACCGACATCCAGCGTCTGCATGAACGTCTTGCTGAAGCCGTATTCGAAATGGAAATCGTTGCCAGGGCGTATATCGGTGTCCTTCTTATAGCTGTGTGTTTCGAAGCGGCTCAGGATGGAGGCTGCCCAGGTTTTTTCCTGATCGAAATATACGGTGCCGCCGGCCGTCAGCATGAACGTCCACATGTCCTTGCCCGGGCTGGCCGCATCGTCCTTATCGTAATCGCCAACCGGAAGATAAGCGCCGCCGGCCACAGCCGCGTCATACTGCTTGCCGTGCCAGGAAAGGCCCAACGGTTCAACAAATGGATCGCCGATGGCGAGCTTGTTGTCGTCGACCCCAAAAGCGTCGAGCTTAATATCCGTGTATTGGACCGGAACCAAGCCATCCATAAAGAAATTACCGCCCAATACTTCCGTCTTTGTCATCCAAATCAAGCGATTGACGTTCGCGAAAACCTTCACATCGAAACCCACATCCGCCTTGTCCCCGTCTCCATCGCGCAACGTATCCGCGTGATAATATACATTGTACATTCGCCAGTAGATCCCCGGCGGAGGCAGCGAAGCCGCTTTGATGCCTTCCACCCCATTGACATAATGTCCCTCTGTGGCCTGCGCCCAACACGATCCCTCCATGAATCCCCAAGATACGAGAACACAGCCTACGATACGTACGAACTTCCTCATTCACTTCTCCTTGATTAATCATGAATCGACCAAACGACCATTCGCGACATTTACATAGCGTATTCTGCCGGGAACCTCCTTTCGCCCAAGGGCGCGATCTTTGGTTAATACGCAGGCCACGCCTTTATGTAAAATAGCGTAGACAGGGAACTGAGAGCGATTTGCAGCCCCCAACCTGAAGGCAAACGACATGGCAGCACCGTGTTTTCAGCCATTTTTGAACAGCAGAACAAACACTACGGTCAAGCCGTACAACGCCAAGTCAATCAAGAGAGGGCCATCCGTCAACAGAATGCGTTCGGGCCGGTCCCCCTGCTCGTGTCGATAAACCAGGTCAAGATAACGGAAAAGGCCGAAGATCACGAACGGGATGGTCAACCCCAGCAAGGGCGTCCCGAATTTGGCGATGGTATCCGGCCAGAGGGTATAGAGCGAATAGGACATGACGGTCGTGGAACTGACGATCACGATGAGCTGATCGAGCAGCTTCTCGCTGTACTGCCCCATATTCTGACGGGTTTCGGCGGCCGTATCGGCCAAGACCACTTTCTCGTGGCGGCGTTTGCAAAGCGCCAGAAACAACGCCAGCAACAGGGTGCAGAGCAGCAGCCAGGGAGAAATCGTCACTTGCAAGGCCAGCGCCCCCGCCAGAGCTCTCAACACAAAGCCCGAAGCAATGACGAACAGATCGATCAGCGCGATTTTCTTCAGGAAAAAACAATAGCCAAGCTGCAAAGCGACATATACCGCCAAAACGCCGCACAGCGCCGGCGCCACCAGCCAGGCCTGCCCCAAGCCCGCGATCAGCAAAAGCCCCGCCAGGCTGGAAGCCGCAGGAATCGACAGTTCGCCCGCGGCAATCGGGCGCTTCTGCTTCTTGGGATGCATGCGATCCCAAGGCACATCGCGGATATCGTTGATGAGATAGATGGCGCTCGACACCAGGCAGAACAAGACCGCGGCCTGCAAGGCCGTCCAAAACGAAGACAAACTGACCTGCTGGGTTCGATCCCCCAGCGCAAATATCCACGCCGCCAATACGACCGCATTCTTCGTCCATTGCGTGGGCCGCAGGGCTACGATAAGGCTCACCGCCCACGGACGCTTCATGCCCCAGCCCCTTTAACCGCCACGCTACGAGGATGCATCGCCCCTGGATGCCGCTGAAAACGGCAGCGGAACAGCAACTTCCAAACCAACCACAAGGCCTCGCGAACGATGTTGGAACTCATCTTGGAAAAACCCGACCGCCGCTCTTCGAAAACAATGGGCACTTCGACAATCCGAAAACCCAGCCGCCAGGTGGTGTGGGTCATTTCAATCTGGAAGGAATAACCGTTGGATTTTATCCCGTCGAGATCGATCATCTCCAGGACCGCCCGCCGGTAGCATTTGAACCCACCCGTCGGATCCGTAAAAGGCATTCCTGTGAGCAGCCGAACATACAGCGCGGCGCCCGTGCTCAGAATGAGCCGGCTCAACGGCCAATTGATCACCCGAATGCCGTTCACATAGCGCGACCCCAGGGCCAAATCCGCCGACAGCGCGGCCGTCCGAATCGCGGGAATCGATTTCGGATCGTGCGAAAAATCGGCATCCATCTCGAAAATCAATTCGTACGACCGTTCCAGCGCCCACTTGAAACCGGCAATGTAAGCCCGGCCCAAGCCCTGCTTTTGCTGGCGGTGCAGCACATGAATTCTGGGGTTTTCCGCCGCCAGGTCATCGGCCATCCGACCGGTTCCATCGGGCGAATTGTCGTCGACAAAAAGGATATCCGTCTCAGGACAAGAGGACAGGACCGCCTTCGAAATGTCGATGACGTTTTCCTTTTCGTTATAAGTCGGAATGACAATCAGTGTATCGTTCATGCGCGCCACATGATAAGGAAAGGCTGGAACTTGGGCAAATACTAAAAGCACATTCCAACACGTGTAATTCAACTCAAATCCGATGTTTGAAAAATTGGCGAGGCCCCGGTATAGTGTCCTCGTGAAACTGAATATTCGAACTTATGGCGATCCTGTTCTGCGCGAAAAATCGACGCAGATCGTAAAAATTACGAAGGAAATACGGGCGTTGGCGGACGACATGATCGAAACCATGCATGCCGCCAAAGGCGTCGGACTCGCCGCCCAGCAGGTCGGCCGCACGGAGGCTATCGCGGTGCTGGACGTACCGGCCAGTTACGACGTCGATGAAGCGGGCAACCGGCTTCATCCGGATATCCCCATGCCGTGGGCGCTGCTCAATCCCGAGATCACAGAAATGTCCGAGGAGTCTGAGGCCTGCGAGGAAGGATGCCTGAGTTTTCCGGATATTTCGGCCCCCATTCCACGGGCAAAAGAGATTACCTTGAAGTACATGGATATAAAAGGCGCCCAGCAATCCATTCATCTGAAGGAATTCATGGCCCGCGCCGTTCAACACGAACTGGACCACCTGAATGGAGTCCTTTTTGTCGATCGAATGTCCCCGCTGAAAAAAATAGCCATCGCCGGCCAACTCAAACGGCTGCGCCGGGAGACGCAGGAAGTCTTGCAGGCGACGACGTAATTGGATTCCCCCTCAATCCCTTCGCGATCTTTGCGAGTGCCTTCTTTGCGGCCTTTGCGTTGAACCGCTTTGCTTGTCGTCCCTACTTCCCAGCCGGTTTAGCCGCGTCCGCTCGAGGCAAAGCCATAAAGCCTTTGGTCAGCAATTCCTTGGCCTTGGCGTCGCGCACATCCCGGGCTTCGCTGCCCATCACTACGGCAATGACCCGGTTGCCATTACGAACAGCCGTGGCCACGATCGAAAAACCAGCGACTTTATAGTACCCCGTCTTGAATCCGTCGCATCCTTCAAAACTGCCCAGCAAATGATTATGCGTCTGCATGCCGAAGGTATCGTTTCTGAATCCCTTCTGGCGCACCGAAGTATACTTGAACACTTGGGGATGCTTCGCCAGTGCGCAACCCAGGATGGCCAGATCGCGGGCGGTCGTAATATCGGGCTTCTGGCCCTTGCCCGGGGGCAACCCATGCACTGACTCGAAGGTCGTGGCCGTCATCCCCAGCTCCTTCGCTTTCTGATTCATAAGCTCCACAAATGCATCTTTCGTGCCCGCTATATGAATGGCCAGAGCGGTGGCGGCATCGTTGGCCGACTGAATCATCAGCGCATAGAGAAGTTCATCCACCGTAAAAACTTCGTGTTCCTTCAAATAGACCTGCGAGCCGCCTATTCTGGAAGACTCGGCCGTCACGGTTACGGGATCTTCCAGCTTCAATACGCCTTGGTCGATTTTTTCGAGAATAATCAGCAAATCCATGAGTTTTAGGACACTGGCAGGATAACCTTTGGTATCGGCATGATCTTCGAACAAGGCCTTCCCACTGGCCGCGTCCACCACAATCGCCCCCAAATAAGGCGTTTTTGAAATCTTGGCCAAGCCCTGAGCCGATGCCGTCAAGCCCACGCCCAGCCATCCCACCAACATCATCCAACCCATCCGACGGAAAATAGTCATTTTATTCTGTAATCCTTTCTTTAAAATCACCCTCACAGCATCGCGAAGACATCTGACAGGTCAAGACGAAAAAACCCGGCAGAAAAACCAAATAGAGCGGCTATTCTTCTACCGTCTTGGTCGGCAAAGACTTGAAGACCTCTCCGCCGCAGGGCTAGCCCGCACTTAAGCGTTCCTGCTCATAAAAGCATACCAGCCTGCTGGTGTATGCTTAATGGCCACCCGCCTATTTCTCAAGCAAGCCCCCCAACCGCCTCTCATTTTCTACAAAATGAAACCCGCCTCAAACGGCGCGCCCTAGGTTGCTTTTTATTTTTTATATCTTTATTTAGAGAGCCTTACAAATATTTCTCCTTTGCAGCCTCTACTCAGGCCTAACAAAAATATTCATGTTTTCAGTCTATATCTATACTGGTTTTGTTTTTTCTGTCACGTCCATCCAAAAACTGGAACGCCTTCTGCTCAAAAGACTGGGCACAAGGAGAAACAAAAAGATGAAACCTCGTTCCAGCAGTTCAGATCGTCGCCCCCGGCGTTTGTCGGCTTTTCTGATACGACTCATGTGCTTGGTCTTGTTGACCTGTCTAGCCCAAGCTGTTTTCGCCGAAAACTCGCCGGTTCGCCTGCCGACGAAGTCCGCCGTCGAATATCTGGCCAAGGTGATGGATCAATACCACCATCAACTCTATGTCTATTCCGATTTCATTTCGGCCGGCAACCACTTCCTCGAACGCGGTCTGATGTGCAATCCCAACGACGAAGATTCCGTTCCCCCGATGGACGAAAACTGCACCCAGCAACCCTACGCCGGCAGCAGTTGCATCAAATGCACCTTCATAGCGAATAAATCCAACTGGGGCGGCTGGTTTTTCCTGAATGGAGCTTTTCTCCCTCGCGCCAAAGCCCCCATCCTTAACTGGGGCGACGTGCCTCAAGCCGGAATCAATCTGAAAGGCGCCACCGCCCTCTCCTTCTGGGCTCGCGGCGAAAAAGGCGACGAACGCGTCAAGTTCTTCTGCTTCGGCACGGGCCGCGATTCGTTTTCGGGCAAAACCAGAAAGCCGTTCCCGGACTCGGCGTCGCAAAGCTCGTCGGGATACGTCAAATTGACCAAGGAATGGAAGAAATACACGATCAATCTGGCAGGTAAAAACCTGACGAACACCCTCCTCGGTTTCGCCTGGCAGACCAAATCCACCATTAATGGACACAAGGATATCGTCTTCTTTCTCGACGAAATCTCCTATGACAAGACCCGGCTGAACGAGCCCCGCTTCCTGAGCAGCTACCAGACGATCAAATCGGACGACGAGTTCGACCTGATTCTCCGCAACACGGCCTATACCTATGACAACGCGCTGGCACTGCTGGCTTTCATGGGCAACGGCGACTTGCGCCGCGCCAAACTCATTGCCGATGCGCTTTTGTATGCCCAGAAAAACGACCGTTTCTATAGCGACGGACGCATTCGGAACGCGTATCAGAGCGGAGACCTGACCTTGCCGGCCGGCTGGGCGCCGAGCGGGAAAAAGGGCGCCGTACGCATCCCCGGCTGGTGGGATTTCAATAAGCATACCTGGTTGGAAGACCGCACGTCCACCGGCACCTACGCCGGCAACGTGGCTTGGGCCATGCTGGCGCTCCTGTCCTATTATGAAGTCGCCGGCGGCGAAGAATATCTGGCCTCGGCTCAACGCATGGGCGAATGGGTCGAACGTCATTGCCGGGACGAGCGCGGCGTCGGCGGCTATACCGCCGGCTACGAAGGCTGGGAACCCAGCATGGTCAAGCTGACCTACAAGGCCACCGAACACAACATCGACTTGGTCGCCGTCTTCCAACGCCTGCACCGGATCACCGGCCAGGCCCTGTGGCAAACACGAGCCCATCATGCGCAGAAGTTTGTCAACTCCATGTGGGATTCCGCCGAAGGCAAATTCTGGACCGGCACCGGCGACGACGGCGAGACCATTTTCAAGGATGTCATCCCTCTCGACGCACAGGCTTGGGGCCTCATGGCCCTTCGTAGCGGCGACCTTCCGCTTTCCAAGGGCCTCCAGTACGCCGAATCCAAAATGGCCGTCGGCAAGGGCTATGACTTCAATCAAGACTCCGACGGCGTCTGGTTCGAAGGCACGGCCCAAATGGCCGCCGCCTTCGCGTTCAACGGCCAGAACGAAAAACACCACTCGCTCATGGGCTTTCTGAAAGCCTCCCAGGATGCTTCCGGCGGGCTCTATGCCTCGGATCGCGAAGTCATCACAACGGGATTTCACCTGAAAGAAGGCGATCCCTGGCTGTACTACAAGCGGCTTCATGTCGGCGCCACGGCCTGGATGGCGCTGGCCGAGAAAACCCACAATCCCTTCTGGATGGGCAGCGATCTCGACGATTCTCTTGCGTTCCTGAAAAAGGACAGCCGACTGGCAACCAAATAGCCCATCCTTAGAATCAAAGGGATCGAGGCATCACTCATCGAGGGCGGACTGGAAAGTCCGCCCTTCGATTTTCCCTTGACACAACGGCAAAGACGCTAAAGACTTTGCACCAATTCAGTCCTCAATATTTGTTAGCAATGTGCGTCCAATTTACATTGAATACTCAGCGGGAACCGTCCTTAAGGTTTTAAGATGAAAGCGTCATCCATACGCAGCATCTGGCGTCTCATGGCCATGAGGCTGGCCATTCCCACGGGAATGACCGTCCTTTTCTTTTTAGGCGCCTTTTACTTCATCATGATTCCCGCTTTAAAAGAAAGCTTCATGGCCAACAAGCAGGACATGATCCATGAGCTGAACAACACGGTCTGGGAACTGCTGAACAACTATCATCAGCGGGTTCTTGAGGGCGAACTCACACGCGAAGAAGCCCAGCAACGGGCCAAGGATCGCATCCGGGCCTTGCGCTACGGGCCGGAACGCAAGGATTACTTCTGGATTAACGACATGCACCCTCGCATGATCATGCATCCCTACCGCCCCGACCTCGAAGGCCAGGATCTCACCGCCTATAGCGATTCGGCGGGACAACTGCTTTTCCAGCAATTCGTGCAGACCGTCCGTTCCAATAACGCCGGATTCGTGGGATACCGCTGGCAATGGAAAGACGACGCCGCGAAAATCGTCCCGAAGCTTTCCTATGTCAGAGGCTTTGAACCTTGGGGCTGGATTCTGGGCACGGGCGTGTATTTGAACGATATCGACACGCAAATGGCCAAGACAACGAAGCATCTGAACCTGGTTTTTGCCGTTATTCTGCTGCTGGTGGCCGGCTTATCGTGCGTGATCATCTGGGACAGCCGGCAAACCGAAAACCGCCGACGGGATGCCGACACCGCACGGCAACGCCTGGCCCACATCCTGCAAGCGACGAGCGATATGGTCGCCATGGCCACCACCGACGGGAAAGTCACCTATTTGAACGACGCCGGACGGAAGCTCCTGGGCTGGAGCGAAGACGACGACCTAACCCAACGAACGATACGCGACGCCCACCCGGACTGGGCCGCCCAACTGATTTATGAAACAGCCCTACCCACCGCCCTCGAAAAAGGCATCTGGCTGGGCGAAACCGCCTTGAAAAGCCGTGACGGCGAGATCATTCCCGTCTCGCAAGTAATCATGGCTCATCGCACGCCGCACGGCTCCTGTGAATATATTTCCACCATCGTCCGCGACCTGCGGGGCCAATACGAAGCCGACAAGGACCGCCGCCGGCTGGAAGCGCAGGTCCAATACGCGCAGAAACTCGAGAGCCTCGGCGTTTTGGCCGGCGGCATCGCGCACGATTTCAACAATATCCTGCAAGCCATCATGGGCAATGTCAGCCTGGCCTTGGATACGCTGCCCAAAGGCCATTCCATTCGACCCGCCCTCGTCGACATCGAGACGGCCGCCCTGCGGGCCTCCGACCTGACGCGGCAAATGCTGGCCTATTCGGGCAAAGGCCGTTTCACGCAGGAAGCCATCGACTTGAGCGCCTTGGTCAGCGAACTGATGCAGATGCTCAAGGTCTCCATCTCCAAGAAGGCGGAGCTCTGCTTCGAACTGTCGCATGAGTTGCCGCTGATGCAGGGCGATGCCACGCAAATCCGGCAGGTCGTCATGAACCTGATCACCAACGCCTCCGACGCCTTGTTCAATCAAAGCGGCAGCATCTTCATCCGGACGGGCATCGTGGAATGCAGCCAGGCTTTTCTCGCGCAGACGCAACTGGGCGCCGAGCTGGAAGCCGGCGAATACGTCTTCGTCGAGGTGAAAGATGCCGGCTGCGGCATGAACGAAGAGACCCAAGCCCGGATCTTCGACCCCTTCTTCACCACCAAGTTCACCGGCCGGGGCCTGGGGTTGGCCGCCGTTCTGGGCATCGTGCGCGCCCACAAGGGCACGTTGCAGGTGGAAAGCGCCTGCGGCCTCGGCACGTCGATCCACGTTTTCCTGCCCGCCGACCGCCATTTGAAGCGAGCGGAAGCCAAGGCCGAAAACGATCCTCTCACGGCCGCGCCCCTGGGCGCCGATCAGCAAATGGTATTGATCGTCGACGACGAGCCGTCCGTCGCCAACATGGCCCGGCGCATCCTGGAGGTGAAAGGGTTTGCCGTCATGACGGCGCAGGATGGAATCGAAGCGCTGGAACTCTTTAAAACCCATCACGCCCAAATCGGTTGCGTGCTCCTGGATTTGACCATGCCGCGCATGGACGGGCAGGAGACCATGGCCGAGATGCTGCGCATCCAGCCCGACGCGCGTATTGTCATTTCCAGCGGATACAGCGCCGAGCAGGTGCGCGAACAATTTTCAGGCGGCGGACCGGCAGGCTTTATCCTCAAGCCCTATCGGGCTTCCGACTTGCTGGCGGCCGTCTCCGAGGCGCTGGCCGCGCGCCCTCCTCAGCCTTCCTATTGAGCTCCACGGAAAAATCTGCAAAAAAAGCTGGTGCAAGCCGGGAAATCCAGCCTAAGCTTTTGCAGATTTATTTCGTCCCTATCACCGAGGGGCTAAAATCGAAGTCGCGTAAGAACCACATTTCTGGCTAACAACGGGCAGATCTCTTGTTGGACTGCGTTGACCTCTTTGAGATCTGAAAGAAAGGCGAGGGATCATGAATTCCGGCATCGGCAACAGGCGAATCGAACGGATTGCGTTTCTAGGCAACTATCTACCCCGGCGATGCGGCATTGCCACGTTTACAACCGATTTGTGCGAAGCCATCAGTCGGGAGAATCCCGAGATCGATTCTTTTACTGTCGCGATGAACGACAGGCCGGAAGGCTACAGCTATCCGTCCAAAGTGCGTTTTGAAATCGAAGCCGGCCGGCGCGAGCAGTACGATCTGGCGGCGGATTTCATCAACCTGAATCAGGCCGACGTCATCAATATTCAGCACGAGTACGGCATCTTTGGCGGAAAGGCCGGGCGGTATCTGTTGCCGTTGCTGCGCAGACTGCGAGCCCCGCTGGTCACAACGCTGCACACGATCCTGACGCAGCCGGACCCGGAACAAAAGCAGGTGATGAACGAGCTGATCGAGATCTCCGACCGGTTGGTGGCGATGAGTCCCCGGGCGCTGGAGTATCTGCAAAACATTTACAAGGCGCCGGCTCACAAGCTGCGGTTGATTCATCACGGCATTCCGGACATGCCCTTCATCGATCCAAGCTATTACAAGGATCATTTCGGGGCCGAAGGCCGGAAGGTGTTGCTGACGTTCGGGCTGTTGTCTCCGGGCAAGGGCATCGAGTACGCCATTGACGCCATGCCGGCCATCGTCGAGCGATATCCGGAAGCGTTGTACATCGTCCTCGGCGCCACGCATCCTCACATCAAGCGCGATCAGGGCGAGCAATACCGCACGACGCTGCAGCAGCGGGTCCGCGAATTGGGGATGGAGCGGCACGTGCGCTTCCAAAACCGCTTCGTGGAGCTGTCGGAACTCTGCGAATATCTGGGCGCGGCCGACATCTACGTTACGCCCTATCTCGGCGAAAACCAGATTGTCTCGGGCACCCTGGCCTACTCCATGGGCACCGGCAAGGCCGTGGTGTCGACGCCGTACTGGTATGCGCAGGACATGCTCTCGGACGAGCGCGGAAAACTCGTGCCGTTCCGCAATGCCGAGGCCATCAGCGAGGCGGTCCTGCAGTTGTTCGACAACGAAACGGAGCGCCATGCCATGCGCAAGCGGGCCTATCAAACAGGCCGCACAATGATTTGGAGCGAAATCGTCCGGCAATACCTGAGCGTGTACGAAGAAGCCAAAACGGAGCGCAGCCGGTCGCCGCGCCCGGTGGGGCGAGGTTCGGAACAAGCCCTCGTCGAAGACCTGCCGGAGTTGAATCCGCAGCATTTGAATGTGCTGACCGATTCCGTGGGCATCTTTCAGCATGCGCGGTTCAACATCCCCGATCCTCTTCATGGATACTGCACCGACGACCAGGCCCGAGCCTTGATTGTCGCGGTGAAGGCGTCACGAATGTTTCCGGACTTGACCGATTGGGAGTTGCTGGTTTCCCGTTACCTCTCCTTTCTGTTGTATGCCTTCGACGCGGAGAGCGGGCGGTTTGGAAACTTCCTGAATTACCGCCGCGAATGGGACAAGCCGGTCGCCACGGACGATGCGCACGCCCGCGCCATCTGGGGCCTGGCCCATGTCGTGGCGTATTCGCTGAACGACGGACATCGGGCCCTCGCCACCCAGTTGCTGGATCAGTCCATCCCGTTGACGACATCCTTCAACTCTCCCAGAGCCGTGGCTTTTTCCATCCTGAGCATTCAAACCTATCTTCAGAAATTCAGCGGCGCCTCGTCTTTCCGTCGCGAGCGGGGCGAACTGGCATACAAGTTGTTTGAACGGTTCCAAGGCCATACCTCCCCCGATTGGCCGTGGCCGGAAGAGATCCTGACCTATGCCAATGCGAGAATCCCGCACGCGCTGATCGAAGCCGGGCAATGGATTCCGGATCAGGCGATGATCGAATGCGGGCTCCGGTCGCTGGAATGGCTGGATCGCGTCCAGACCTCGGAAAAAGGCCACTTTGTTCCCATCGGCACACAGGGTTGGTTTCGCCAAAACGGACTGAAGGCCCGCTTCGATCAGCAGCCCATCGAAGCGTTCACGATGATCGACGCCTGCACGGCCGCTTACCGGGCCACGCGCGACGAGAAGTGGTTGTCTTCGGCCCGCCGGGCCTTCGATTGGTTCCTGGGACGCAACGATCTGCAGGCGCCCCTCTACGACGCCCGCTCCGGAGGGTGTTATGACGGCCTCCATCCCGACCGCGTAAACCAAAATCAGGGCGCCGAGTCTACCGTTGTTTGGTTGTTAAGCTTATTGTTGATGTATGAAATCCAGGATGAAATGCATACGCTTGTAAAGGAGCCCGCTCATGAAGACGAACACGACGCCGTATCGACAGCCTCTCCAGGATGAGGAACTCTTTACGCGTCATTCGGCCAATCCCATCCTCAAGGAAGAAGACTGGCCGTATGCCGTCCATTCCGTATTCAATCCCGGCGCGGTGCGCCTGACCGACAGCGGGGAGACGCTCTTGTTGGCGCGCGTCGAAGACCGGCGCGGGCTCTCGCACTTGTGCGCGGCCCGCTCGGCGGACGGCATCTCGAATTGGACGATCGATCCGACGCCAACGCTGCTTCCCGACCGCGAAAGCCGCCCGGAGGAATTTTGGGGACTGGAAGATCCCCGCATCACCTGGATTCCGGAATGGCAACAATATGCCGTCGTTTGCACCGCCTTTTCCCAAGGCGGCCCCGGCGTTTCCTTAAAAACCACTTCCGACTTCAAGACGTTCGATCATTACGGCATGGTGATGCCCCCGGAGGACAAGGATGCCGCGCTTTTTCCCGTTCGGTTCGGCGGACATTGGGCCATGATCCATCGGCCCGCGCTGGCCTCCGGACAAGCGAACATCTGGATATCCTTTTCGTCCGACCTGCGCCATTGGGGAAGCCACCGGGTAATCCTGAGCGCACGGGAGGGCGGCTGGTGGGATGCCCGCAAGATCGGTCTTTGCACGCCGCCGATCCGAACCGAGGAGGGCTGGTTGTTGTTGTATCATGGCGTGCGCACAACGGCGTCAGGCAGTTTGTACCGCGTCGGGCTGGCTTTGCTGGACCTCGAAGACCCGGTCAAGGTGCTCTATCGCGGCGACAAATGGGTCTTCGGCCCTACGGAATCCTACGAACGAGTTGGCGACGTGCGAGACGTGGTCTTTCCCTGCGGCACGGTTCTCGATGACGATGGCGACACGCTGAAAATTTACTACGGAGGCGCCGACACCTGCATCGGACTGGCGACCGTCAGCCTCCGGCAGATGCTGGCCTGGCTTAAAGCTCACGACTACACAGGCACCGCCTGAAGCGGCATGCAATAAATGGCAGGGGCGGATCGCAAGAGAAAGCTGTTTTCCACTGAATAGGATTCAGGGTATTGCGCCTTGATTTCATCCCGCGCTATGAACATGATTTCCCCGTCGGCATGGCGTATTGTCTTGACGGGGGCTATCGAGCCGCGTCATGTCAAATGCAAGGGAGAAATGGCTATGGTTTATCATATTCCACCGTGTATCTTAATAAAATTCCGTCGCTCCGAGGAATGCTGGCGGCTCCCGAAATGGCCGTTGCCTGGTGGACATCAGCGTCGTGGACCCGCCCGATGGCCGGCATTACGGGCTGTGGGTCGGAACCCATCCCTCCAACCTCACCCGTCCTTACTCGGAGAGCGAGAATGCCCCCGGCACGTCTGCGCAGTTCGACCGCCTGGTCGGCATGTACGGTCAGTTGGCCGAGAACGGCCGCTGGGGTTTCTTTTCCGATCTGGAAGGCGCCGGCGTCACGACGAATAACAACAGGGGGATGTGGGCGGGAACGCTCTCCACCGTGAACCTGGCCTGCCGATCCGGTTCGCCGGCGCCCGGCATCGAGACCGGCGGCGTGTTCAGCTGCGAATTGTTTGAGCTGCGGGGTCCGATCAATGGGAATGGAAAAGTGGCCGTGATCAACTGGCTCAAAGGCGGTTTGCCCTCGGCGCGTTACGGGGTGTGGTTTGGCCCGCCCGACGACTTCCGCCTATGGCTGCGCCAGGGATCCCCGGCGCCCGGCCTCGCGGCAGACAATCGGTTCGCGGCGTTCACCGCTCTCAGCCTTAGCGACAGCGACCGCATGGCCCTCAATGCGCGACTCGAATCTGGCTACGGCGACGCCGACGCCCATAACGACCAATCGATCTGGTGCGGCGGCAGCAGCAACGATCTGCGCTTGCTCGTACGCGAGAACGATCACGCGGCAGGACTTTCAGCCGGCATCGTGTTCGAGAGCTTTGTCGACGCCCCGATACTCAACCAGAACGGCCAGGTCCTGATCTCGGCCAAACTCCGGGGAAGCGGCATCACGACAAACAACGACTCGGGCCTATGGATCCACGACCCGCGTTATGGCCTTTGGCTCGTGGCCCGCCGGGGCGATCCGCTGTCCAACGGTGCGGGCGACGGGTAGTCGTTTACCGTGCGGCCCATCGCATCGCGAATGTACGTGGCGCCCTCGGGCGGGAACATACCCCCGTATTCCCATTGGGCATCGGCCGCCACAAACATCATGGACCTGTTGCCATACCTCGGCAGCGGCACGGAGGTTATTGTGACAAACGGCGTTTACCCCATGAGGTCCGCCGCGCACATCTCGTATGGCATCCGATTGCATTCGGTCAACGGGCCCGCGGCCGCCATTCTGGATGGCGGCGGAAACGTCGACCATTGCCTCATGATCGATCACTCCAACGCCGTGGTCGATGGCTTCACCATCCGCGGCGCCAGCGGCGGCTCGGGCGTGATCCTTTTCGACGGTCTGCTCCAAAACTGCGTGATCGTCAGCAACTCCGGTTCGACCGGCGCCGGGGCGTACCTCTACCGGGGACGCCTGCGCAACTGTCTGGTGACCCGCAACAACTCGTCTTCCGTAGGAGGCGGAATCTATGCCGCCGGAGCCCAAATCGAGAACTGCACCATCGTCAGCAACCAGGCCGTGGATTTCGGTGGAGGACTCTTTCTGGATTCGCAGGAAGGGACCTCGGAAGTGCGCAACTGCATTGTGGCGCTTAATTCGGCCGAGATGGACGGATCCGACTTGTTCGCCAACGATCTCGAGACCGTAGCGCTGGACCACTGCTGCATCCCCACCCTGGCGGAACCGGGCTCCATGACGCAGGACCCGCAGTTCGTCGCCCCGCTGTCGGGCAATTACCGCCTCATGGCGTCTTCGCCGTGCATCGACGCCGGCCATAACCTCGGATACCCGAGCCTGGACGTGGACCGCGTGGGACGCCCGCTCGTCGGATGGGCCACGGGCGTCGTTGCCCTGATCGACATCGGCGCGTACGAGTATGTTTTGCTCGGAAGCAGCAAGGATTCGGATGGCGACGGACTGTCGGACACAAACGAGTTGTACGGCCTGCATACGAATCCTGCCGACTCGGATTCCGATCACGATGGCTCCAACGACGGCAGCGAGGCGTATGCCGGCACCGACCCCTTGCAAGCGGCGTCCGTTTTCGCGCTATTGGGCGCAACCAAAGGGGCCGCAACCGGGAGCCTCGTCCTGCAGTGGTCGAGTGTGACGGGCAAAACCTACGCCCTAAACGCCAGGACCAACCTCTTCCTGCCCTTTAGCAACCACGTGTCTCACTTGATGGCGCATCCTCCGGTAAACGCTTATACCGTTACCGTCGGCAGCGTCCCGACCCGCTTCTACGAGATTCAGGCAGAGTAACGAAGAGGTCTGCATCGCCCTCTGGCTGAGCCATTTATGGAGTTTATGTTCGTGAGTTCGCAAGTTGGATGCAGACTTCGTTGCCGCTCGAAGACTCGCCCCCACTCTTCGATTGGCCTGTCTCCGCTTCGCTCCGGCTCAGCCGGGGGTGCATCTTGACTGCCTCCGCGCATATGAATAGGCTACGTAGCTGCCGGCGTAAGCCGGTGGCTTCTTTCCAGTGCCAGACGTTGAGGAGGGGCAGTCAAGATGCACCCCTCAGCCGGAACCTCACGGTTCCAACCTTGCCTTTCACTAACAATTCATTTATTCTGACCTCCTGCAAGAGACTTTAACCCTTGAGCTTGCACCCATGCTGGGCGTACACAAGGCAATGAGGCCATGTCTCGACTATCGACAACGACGCATCTGTCGCCAATGGTGATGGGAGTTCAGAATGATGATAAGAGATATATGTGTAAGTCGAGACGTGTCCCCAATGCCCCAAGGAATGTAATTAATTGGCAAACAAAGCCCCAGAGCATACGGCGCGAAGCCTCGCCGCCTGTGGAGGCTGACGTTCTGCGAATCAATGGAGACCCCATGACAGCACAAATCAAATTATCTGACATCGCGCCATGTGGAATGAACTGTCGTCTTTGCATTGGATATGTTCGCGCCAAGAACAAATGCGATGGATGCCTGACTGCGAACACGAAGTGCAGCAGGAAATGCGTTCTTCGATTGTGCACTAAACGGAAGAGCAAGTACTGTGGTTCATGCGCTTCATTTCCGTGTCGAAGATTGAAGCAACTCGACAAGAGATATCGGACAAAATACGGCATGAGCATGATAGAGAATCTGGTGCAGATAGAGGAGTTGGGAATCAGGCAGTTTGTTAAGAACGAAAACACGCGCTGGCTTTGCGCAACCTGTGGAGAGCTGGTTTGCGTTCACAGACCCAATTGCTTGTCCTGCGGAACAGTGCGAGACAGATAGCGCATAACAACACAGCTGGGAAGAAGACGCGCGCTCCACGCAGCTGACGGAGCTGAAAAACAAGGGCCAGAATCTTTGATCACCGCCGACGCCAGTCTCCCCGCCCATTGGCGCCCATTGGGGTCACTCATCTGGTTTGAGACGATCTTTTCCGTTCATCACATGCCAAACCGCTTTGGCCAACTTGCAAGCCAGGCAGGGATTGCCGTTCTTGCGATTGTTCTCCCCTTTCTTTTTCTTGTATGAGGATTAGAAGGCGCTCAGCGGAGTGAGCGCCCTACCCACGGCAAAAAAAGGTAGGGACGGCGCTCCGTCGCCGTCCGCTGTTGCGGCCGTGTCAGGATGCGCCCTCCCACCGTCAACACGCGGAGGCTTCCGGCATTGACTAGTTCGCCATGCCCGCGTAATCTCCGATTACATCTTGTTGCCCTCGCCGTTTGCAGAAGGAGATTGGGATATGAAACGAGTCCTGATGACACTAAACGTCTGTGCGCTGTTCGCGATGGGCTGCACGGCGCTGGGCCAGGTTCCGACCCTGATCAACTACCAGGGAAAACTGCTGAATGGAAGCAACCTGATTAACGGTCAGATCGGCCTCGATCTGCAGCTCTTTGATGCGGAGAGCGGCGGGTCCCTGCTCTACGCCGATTCGAACGTTGTCGATGTGGTGGACGGGCTTTACTCAACCTTCCTTGGCGACAACACCTACTCCGGGAATCTGAAAGCCGCGTTCACCAGCCAGGAAGTCTGGATCGAGATCCACGTTAACGGAACCGCGCTGAAGCCCCGCGAGCGCATCGCATCCGTTGCTTATTCCATCAAGGCACAGGGCGTCAGCACCGGCGCGATCACTTCGGCGATGATTGCCCATGGCGCTGTCGGCTCGGTGCAGCTCGCCAACAACGCCGTCAACAGCAACAACATCGCCTTCGGGGCGATCCACAGCGAGAACATCGCCTTCGGGGCGATCGGGTCGCCGCAAATCGCTAACGGCGCCGTCACGATCGCCAAGATCGGGTCGGACGCTGTCGGAAGGCTACAGCTTATCAAGGGCTACGAATCCGGACGGCTCAACATGGAACTTCTTGCCCGGACGAATATCTACGACTTCAGCCGGGCCGTGACACAGACCACCATCACGTTCGCGATCGACTTCGCCTCCGAACCCATTGTGACATTCGGGGTGACGACGACGAATCGGGTCTTTGCCGCGGAGAACGGCGCAGCCGTCATCGACAGGAACACCAACCATTTCATCGTTGGCATTGAGTACACGCATGAAACGGTGGGATTTCTGGAATTCACCTCGCTCGGTTATGCCAAACCGGCTCTCGCGCTTGTGAATGGTCGACCGGCTGCCGCTCTTGCGCTTCGCTACAGCAATACGATCCATTATGTACGCGCGGCAGATCCCTTCGGGATCGAGTGGAACAATCCGATGACCGTCGTGAGCGATGCGGACAACCTGTACTCATGTCTCTCCATGTCGGTCATCGGGGGGCGGCCCGCCATATGCTACCGGGATACGAACGACGTGCTGAGATACCTGCGAGCCCTCGACGTGAACGGCACGAACTGGGGCGATTCGGTGGTTGTCGATTCGGACTCCGGCGGCGGTCAGAACAGCAGCCTGCTTGAGGTGGATGGCCATCCCGCGATCGCCTACCAGAATGGGACTTTCAACGAACTGCGATACGCCTACTCGGATACCGTGGCGGGCACGAACGCCATCGACTGGAATGTGGTAACGGTCGACTCCAACGGAGACCCCGGCGAGTATCTCTCGATGGCGGTCATCGATGAGAACCCGGCCATTGCCTACTATGAAGACGTGTCCAATGACCTTTGGTATGCGAGGGCGCTGAATACCCAAGGCAGCGTGTGGGATACACCGCAGCTTATTGTCCCGGATGACGACTCCGGGGTCGGCGTCGCGCTCGCAGAAATCGGGGGACGGCCCGCCGTCGTATTTCGATTGTACCTAAGCGGAGCCACCAACGTGCTGTTCTACTACCGGGCGTTCGACAGTGTCGGTTCATCCTGGGGGGATGCAGCCTTCGTGAACACCGCGGCGGTCGATGCGGCACTTTGTCAGCTCGGCACATTCGGCGGTTATCCCGCGGTCTGCTACTACGACGGGGACAACAGCGACCTGGTCCTCGTCCGTTCCCCATCGACGAACGGAGTGGACAGCTTCTGGTGGGACGCTCCGATCACGCTCGCGACCAACGGAGCAACGGGCATTTTCCCCCAGATGGCGGAAATACACGGCACACCCGCCATCCTCTACATAAACAAGGACGGCACTCGGTACGAGTACATCCGTTCCGGCAACCCGCCCGCCAATTCGTGGCTCGACTGGATCGCTGTCGAGCCCTAGCTTTCTCCACCTCGTACTCATAATCGCAATCCTGAACATGTTCCTGTAAAAAGAGAGCTTTTCGGATTATCTGATCGATGGTTACGGAAGGATGCCCAACTCGCGTCCGAAGAAGCGGCCAGCGGAATGGCCGCCCTACCCGCGACAAAGAGCCGCGTCCTTAGATTGCGGCCGTATCGGGATGCCTTCTGCCTCGCGAGGAGTTCAGACCTTTCCTTTGAGGGCTTATCGCAGCACAACATCGACAGCGCAAATTGCCCGGGCATGCTTTTCCAATGGTTGGAAAATTTGTGTATAAAAGACCGGGGCGAGGTCGCCCCGTCTCCAAAAAAGATCATGCGGTCCGCAACAAGAAGAAGCGCTCGGGACTAAGGAATCCTTCCAGGAGACGGCCTTCGGCCAGGGGAGCGGTCTCGCTGACCGGCGATGAAACCGTTGCCTGGTAGAGGCCGGACAGCTTCCGGCCATAGGCTTCCAAGGAAAAGGCCTGTTGAACGATGTCGCGATTTCGTTGAATGATTTCAGGCAAGACTGGCTGGGGCGATAGTTGTTGGTTAAAAGACTGTCGTTCGGCAGGTGCACGCAGGAGCCGTTCGATTATTTTCTGCTGCAACTCTTCATCCAGGCGTCCGAAATCAACTTGATCGTTGACGATCATCGCGGAGAGCGCCCGGTCGATTTCATGTTTCGTGGTTGGTTGTCCGTAGGCGCCCCTGCTCTTTCCCAAAGCCACGGCCACGCGGGATCGGAGCGGTTCGCGTCCAACCCAGTCTGCGGGGATATCGAGACGATCATAGAGCTTGGAGAGCTCCACTCCCGCGGCTTGAAACGAACCCGTTATTTCCGGCAGGTTGCGTCCCACCACGGCGCGCCCAGCCAGCCACGGCTCTAAAAAAGCCAGGCCAAAGCCTTCCGCCACACTGGTGGTGACGATGTCCCGCGCGGACTGCAGCAGCGCTACAAACGAAACCGACGGATCGGCCCCAACATTGAATTGAACCGGCAACCGGCAGCGGGCGGCAAAAGCCACCCAATCGTTGTAGATGGGAAGCGCGCGAGGATTTTTAGGCGCGAGCGTTGCGGCAAAACGTTCCTGGGGCTTCGCCAAGGCGGCCCAGAACAAAAACTCGCCAAGGTTTTTTCGGCGAATGCCGCGCGTCGGATACAGGTGCAGCGACCGGGATTCGTCGGAAGCTTCTTCAGGAGCGGATGCCGGAATATCCAAAGCGATCGGGTTCGGCAGGAGATGCAGCGAGTCCGACCTCGCGCCTGCATCGCGCAGGATACGTTCGTCGCGTTCGTTCAGAACGGCATAATGGACATGAGAGGCCTGAGGATAGAGCAGAGCATCCAGGGGTCGTTGGGTCAAATGCTCCAGAAGAAAACGATAATTCCCGGGTCGGCCGTCCTCCGCAAAATCATGAATTTGCAGTAGAAGCCGGTCGCCGCGATGCGCCAGCCGGGAAACAAATTCGGGCAAGGCGGCATTCTTTCCCAGAGAATGATTGTGGATGTGCCAAAGATCGGGGGCTCCACCCAATGCCTGGCGCGCTGCCGCGTCCATTCGCGGCAGCAGTTCTTCGCCGGCTTCCCGTTCGTCGGACTGGGCATAGCCCAACCCCTCGACGACGCCTACCGCCACGCCTTCTCCAAAACTTTCGACCACCGGTTCGCCCGACAGCACGGCGAAACGAACGTCCTGACCGGTTAAAGATTTAATGGCGTTTTGGACTACTCGCGTCACGCCTCCGGGGTGGAGGTGGTAATGCACAACCGCCACCTTCAGCCCGGCCGTCATGCGGTCCGTCCGAATTTTTCGCGGTACGCAGAAATATCCATCATGGGCGGGCGCTCTTCCTCGATGACTTCCCAAAGAATTTGTTCGTAGGCATTATTGCGCGCCTGGAATTGGCGCAAGATGGTATTTAGTTCCGGCAATTCCAGAATCATGCCCAACGACTGCATGCGGGACAAAAAGGTTCGAAGGATCGCAAAGGCCATTTTTCCCAAATCGGTGGTGGGTTGATTCCGGTGCACTCGTTGATCGAGATCCGTCTGGGCAAAAGCTGAAATGCCCCATTTATGAAATACATCGATCAGGTGCGAGGTCTCCACCCCATACCCGATGGGAAAAGGAATCGATTCCAATACCTCGCGCCGCACGGCGTATTCGCCGGACAGCGGCTGGATCAACTGGCTCAACTCGGGAAAAAACAGCGAGAACAGGGGCCTCACCAGGATTTCCGTGACGCGCCCGCCGCTGGAAGGCCGCACGCCCTGAGAAAACACCAGGGGTCTGTCGTAAAAGGCTTTGACGTATTTAATCTCCGGGCGGGTCAGCAAGGGTCCAATCAAGCCATAGGCAAAATGCGGGCGAATGTTTTTAATGTCGGCGTCCACATAGACAATGATGTCGCCCTTCAATTGATAAATGGCTTTCCACAAGTTTTCGCCTTTGCCTTTTTTTTCGCCTAGTTCGGGAAGAATTTCCGAGGAAAGGTACGTGTTTGCGCCAAAAGCGGCCGCCACCTCGCGGGTCCGGTCGGTTGAACCGGAATCGATCACGGCAATTTCGTCCAACAAGGGATACCGGCTAATCAACTCGGACTTGAAGAGAACGATTTCCTTGGCAATCGTTTTCTCCTCGTTCAGGGTCGGGATGCACAGCGAGATGCTCAGCCCCTGCTGTTGTTTGATCTCGACCAGCTTCTTCAAATCCCAGAAGTTGGAATGATGAAAAGTATTTGTTTTGAGCCATTCATTTGACGTCATCGCAGAGCCCTCCATCGATCGCCAGCAGGAGCCCCACCAACTGAGCCATCCCCTGCGCCATGGGCGGAAGAGGCGCCCATTCCTTGATCTCATCCAATTCGTGGCTTCGCTCGCCCATGGTGATGCCCAGCGTGACGGAAGGTATGCGCAGATCGCAATGCGCCGCTAACGCCGAGGTGGTGCTATAGAGCATGGGAACGATTTCCAGCTTCTCCTGTATGGCTTGCGCGCTCTTGACCAGCGGATGGGAAATGCCAATGCCGCCCGGCTCCCGCCGCGTAAAAATATCCAGCTCGAATTGCATCCCGGTGCGGGATGCCTCCGACAGGGTAATATCGCGGATCTCCTCTTCGATCCGCGTGAGAATCTCGGACGATTCGCTGCGCAGTTCGAACCCCAACCGGGTCTCGCGCGCAATATTGTGATAGGAAATGCCGCCATGAATGGAACCGAGCACCAAGCTTGTCAGAGGCCGTTGCGGTAGAGAAATCCGGCTGATTTGAGAGATGACGTCCGACATGGGCACGATGGAGCCCGATTTACCGAATTGCATCCAATCATAATTATCCGGCAAACGGCAGACGATTTCGCCGCGCCGCATGCCCAGACAGATGTGATTCAACCTTCCCAATTGAACGCCTTCCAGACAGATTCCGTTTACAATGGGCCAGGGCGGGTGCGCCAGGAAAAAGCGAAGTCCTCCCAGATTGCCCCGATTCAAGCTCTGTGCCGCGGCCAGAAAGATGACATGGGACTTCAGATGAATCTGGAGCCGATCGAGCAAGGTGGGCAGTGAAGTCATGGCGGCCAAAGCCAGACAATTGTCGCCGACAAACGGCCCGATAACCCGGTCCTTTTCGAGCTGGATGGCTTGATCGACATCGTCCGAGACAAAGGTATCGACCGGAGCGCTGAGCAAAATGGTGCGCGCAGGATCGGCCCCGGGCAGAAGCCCGATGCCATTGCCCTTTTCGTCGGCGGAACAGTTCTGCAAGCCGCATTCCGTAAATCGTTGAAGGAGAAATTGGACACGGGCCGCCTCGTTAAAGGTTGGGGCCGGGATCTCGCCGATCATGATCAGATTGGCCAACAGCGTATCGCGGAGCTCGTCCGCGGTCTGCCGAATCGTCGGCAACCGATCTAGAATGAATTGTATATCTCTGACCACGTACGGGCTCCCTTCCTGTACGCCAAGTTTACCTAACGATGCACGAGACACAAGCCGCCATCCGGACAATTCCATCTTTCGAGCCGGCGACCCCCAAAAATAAAGCACAAAAACCGATTTTGCCACTGTTCCCGACCCGGAATTTGCTTATTCCAAAAATCGGGATACTTTGCAGAGGAAGGAAGCAAAGGATCGAAAGAGCTTTTTACAATGTGCCGGAGCGACTCAAATGGCCTCAACAAACAACCATAAATCCCCGGCGTCAAAGAAGGACGAGCCAAAAGACCATTCCCGCGTAAACCGGCTTGCCTTGGAAAAATCGCCTTACCTTCTCCAACACAAACACAATCCCGTCGATTGGTATCCTTGGGGCGTCGAGGCCTTTCAAAAGGCCCAAACGGAGAATATGCCGATATTCCTGAGTATTGGGTACTCAACGTGCCATTGGTGCCACGTCATGGAACGGGAGTCCTTCGAAAATGCCGAAATCGCGCGCCTGCTGAATGCCCATTTCGTCAGCATCAAGGTCGACCGCGAAGAACGCCCCGATCTGGATGAAATCTACATGGATTTCGTTCAGGCCTCCACCGGACATGGCGGCTGGCCGATGAGCGTTTTTCTCACGCCCGACCGAAAGCCATTTTTTGGCGGCGCCTATTTCCCGGCGGAGAATCTGCATGGCCAGCCGGGATTTAGGCATGTGCTTACGGAGATTCACAACTTCTGGACCCGTCGGCAGCAGGAAGTCCTTCAATCCGCCGAGGAAATTTCCCGACAGCTCCGTCGCATGGCAGAGCCCGAGCCATCCGACCGCGTTCTGCTTTCGCCCTCCATTCTGAAGCCCGCGGCCGCTCAATTGAAAACCGCCTACGATCCCCGCTACGGCGGTTTCGGCCGTGCGCCGAAGTTTCCCCAACCGGGCTTGCTGCAGTTCCTCTTAAGTTACGGAGCGCTCTACCACGACCAGGAAGCAATCGATATGGTCTTGACGACCTGCGACCGGATGGCGGAGGGAGGTTTGTACGACCAACTCGGCGGAGGATTTTCGCGCTACTCCATCGACGAGCAATGGCAGACGCCTCATTTCGAAAAAATGCTCTACGACAATGCGCTGCTCCTGCAACTTTACCTCGACGCATTCCAGGCATCCGGAAAAGCGGCCTATGCAAAGATTGCCCGTTCAATGGTCGAGTATGTCTTGCGCGACATGACCCACGAAGCTGGAGGTTTTTTTTCGGCGGAAGATGCCGACAGCGAAGGCAAGGAAGGCCGGTTTTACTGTTGGACCGAAAAAGAAATGGCCGACGTGTTGCCGCCGCAAGAATTCGAACTGGCCAAACGATATTTCGACCTTACGGAGGCCGGGAACTTTGTGGATCACAGCGATCCGAATCCTCTGTTGGGCTTAAACGTACTGCACGTAGCCGACCACCGCTTGTCCGAAAAGGAACAAGCGGACCTCGAGTCCGCTAAAAAGCGTTTGTTCGAATCGCGCAGCCGGCGGATTCGCCCACATCGGGACGACAAAATCCTGACTTCATGGAACGGACTAATGCTCAGCGCCATGGCCCAAGCCTACGCTGTGCTGGGCGATGAAAGCTATCGCACCGCCGCGGAACGCAATCTGGCCTTTCTTAAAACCCATGTATGGGACGCCGCCTCGCGTACGCTTTACCATCGCTGGCGCGACGGGCAGAGGGATCAGGTACAGCTTCTGAAAAGTTACGCCTTTCTGGTGCAAGGCGCGCTCGATTTATATCAAGCCACTCTTCAGCCCCAACACCTTGATTTAGCCCTGGAGATCGCAGAGGCCATGCTGCAGCGCTTCTACGATTCGCGGGCCGGCGGCTTCTGGCAAACGCCGGAAACCACGGACGACTTAATCATCCGGCTAAAGGACCGATCGGATGGCGCAGAGCCGGCGGGCAATTCCATAGCCGTCAAAGCGCTGCTGAAACTGGCTGACATCACCCATCGACCGGCTTACAAAGAAGCCGCGGAGAAGACGCTTTATTTCTATGCCGCCTCCCTGCAAAAACAGCCGCTGGCGCTGCCCTATCTGCTCCAGACCGCCGGGTCCTGGTTTGGGGAACACCGGCGAGTCATCGTCACCGGCAAACCGGACGCCCCCGAAACCCTGCGCCTGCTCCGGGCCGTCCATTCGGTCTATCAACCCTTTAAAACCGTCCTGGGCATGGAGGGGTCCGTGGACAATCTGGCCCAATCCATGCAAGCCAAAGGCCCTCGTTATGCCGCGTATGTATGCGTGGGAACCGCCTGCCAGCCCCCTACGGCAGATATCCCCAAGCTGAAAGAGTTGATGAGTTTTACGCCCAAGCCGCGGCTAAATACGGCGCAATAATATCGTTGAAGATTTCCAGGAGGAAAGCCATGCTGCCAGCTGATCGTATTAACTTGTAAAGCTAACAAACACCAGAGGGTAACATGCCGGGAATTACTCCATGGAAAAGCAGCCGTTTGATCGAACCGCGCCGCATCGGGTTCGTATCGACCCGTTTCGCCGGGACGGACGGGGTCTCGCTGGAAAGCGCCAAATGGGCGGCCATTCTGGCCAGCGACAAGCACAAGTGCTTCTGGTATTCCGGGCGCAGCGATCGGGACTCTTCGATCAGTCTTTGCATTCCCGAAGCCAATTTCGGCCATCCGGAAAATGTCTGGATCAACGAGGAAATCTGGGGGAAAATCAGCCGGTCGCCGCTGGTCAGCCGGCGCATCCACGACCTGGCCGAATACTTGAAATCCACCCTGTACGATTTTGTCCGGCAGTTCGGCATCGACATCCTGCTGGTGGAAAATGCTCTGAGCATCCCCATGCATGTGCCGCTGGGGGTAGCCATCACGGAATTTCTGATCGAAAGCCGCACGCCGACCATTGCGCACCATCATGATTTTTATTGGGAGCGGACGCGGTTCAGCATCAATGCGGTTCAGGATTGCCTGGAAATGTGCTTCCCGCCGCGCGATCCGCTGATTCAACATGTGGTCATCAATCAGGCCGCCCAGGAAGAACTCTCCTGGCGCAAAGGCGTGCCGACCACCCTGGTCCCGAATGCGCTCGACTATTCTTCGCCGCCGCCGCCGATGGATTCCTATAGCACGGACGTACGAACCTCCATCGGACTTCAGCCGCACGACGTCATGATCCTTCAACCGACCCGGGTGATTCCCCGCAAGGGCATCGAACACGCCATCACCCTGCTCGAACGCCTTGGCAATCCGAAATACAAGCTGATCGTGTCGCACGAATCCGGCGATGAAGGCATGGACTATCGCCATATGCTGGTCGAATGGGCGCACAACGCCGGCGTCGATCTGCGCTTTGTCGAAACCCGTATTTCCGATGTTCGACAATACGACCGGGAAGGCAAAAAAATGTATACGCTGTGGGATCTCTATCAGCATGCCGATCTGGTCACCTACCCGAGCCTGTACGAAGGGTTCGGCAATGCCTTTCTGGAGGCGGTGTACTTTCGGGTGCCGGTGCTTGTCAACCGTTACGCCATCTTCGGTCGCGATATCGAACCCAAAGGATTCAAGGTGCCGATCATGGACGGTTTCATTACGCAGAAAGTGGTCGACGATGTGCGCCGCATTTTGGAGGACAAGGAGCATCGCAAGCAAATGGTGGACCATAATTACGAGGTGGCCGCCCGCTTTTTCGATTACACCGAAGTCCGGCGAAAACTCCGAATGCTCATCGTTAATTTAATGGGAGCCGCGCCTCGACCATGATCAAATACCTTTCAGAATCCGTCATGAATCGTTTGCAAGCCCGATTCGAAATGCTTTATGGACCGGCTCTGTCGTCACGTTGCATGGAGCGCCTGGCCATGCTGGCCGGCCGCTACGGCTTGGGCTACGAACGGCGCCGCACCCCTTCCACCTGGAATCAGCGCGATGCCTTTTTGATTGCCTATGCCGACATGATCCGCAATCCCAACGAAAAACCCCTGGTCAGCCTGAAACGCTTTCTGGACCAGCACCTGCGCACCGCCTTCACCACGGTGCACCTCCTTCCGTTTTTCCCGTTCTCTTCCGACGATGGTTTTTCCGTCATCTACTATCGGACCCTTCAACCCGGCTTGGGCGCCTGGAACGATGTCGCCGGCCTTGGGGAACATTTCGGTCTGATGTTCGATTTGGTCCTGAATCACACGTCCCGGCAAAGCGCCTGGTTTACGGATTATACGCTGGGCATCGCACCCGCCCGCGATTACTTCATCGAGGCGGATCCGGCCGCCGATCTTTCCGCCGTGATTCGTCCCCGCAGTTCGCCGTTGCTCAGCCGGGTCCATACGCGGCATGGCGACCGGTGGCTCTGGACCACGTTCAGCGAAGACCAGCTCGACCTGAACTTCAGCAACCCCGACGTCTTATTCGAGTTTCTCGATCTGCTGCTTTTTTACGTTTCCAACGGCGCCCGCGCAATCCGGCTCGATGCCATTGCCTATCTTTGGAAGCAAATCGGAACGTCCTGCATCCATCTGCCGCAAACGCATGAAGTCGTCAAAGTCTTTCGCGACCTGCTGGAGCTCGTCGCTCCGAATGTCATTCTCTTAACCGAAACCAACGTGCCGCATCGAGAGAACGTCAGCTATTTCGGCCAGGGCGACGAAGCGCACATGGTGTACCAATTCAGCCTGCCGCCGCTGCTGTTGCACGGTTTGCTGACGAGCCAGGCCACGCACCTCGCCCGTTGGGCCGCGGAATTGGAAGATCCGCCTCCCGGCTGCACGTTCCTGAACTTCACCGCCTCGCACGACGGCATTGGCGTTCGACCTCTGCACGGCATTCTCCTCACGCCGGAACTCGATGCCTTGAGCGAAACCATCCGGAAGAAACATGGCTCGGTTTCAATGAAACGGAATGCCGACGGTTCGGAAAGCCCGTATGAATTCAATATCACGTTCTTCGATGCCCTCCGCTTCGAGGAGCCGCAGCTCAAGCCGCTGCATTGGGCGCGCTTCATGTGTTCGCAAACCGTGCCGCTGGCGCTCAAGGGCATTCCGGCGTTTTACTTCAACAGCCTGCTGGCGGCGCCCAACGACGTGGCGGGCATGCATCAGACCGGCCGGGCGCGCAGCATCAACCGCAAAAAATGGAGTACCGGCGAGATCGACAGCCTGCTGCATCAATCGGATTCGGATGCCGCAAAAACGTTGAAGGAAATTTCCCGGCGGTTGGAAATCCGGGCCGGGCATCCGGCCTTTCATCCGAACGGTTCTCAAAGCATTCCGGCGTTTTCCGATGCGGTATTCGTTGTCCTGCGCACAGCGCCGGATCGTTCGGAGCGGGTGCTTTGTTTACACAACTTTCGGGAGGAAGCCGAGTCCATCGGCTTCAATCAGTTGTCGCCATTTTTTCCCCTCGGGCAGGCAACGGATCTACTATCCAATCAAGCCATCAATCTAACCACGCCGCTTCGCCTGGAGCCCTACCAAACGGTATGGCTTATTTAAGCAAATAGCGGCGAGCGAATTGGCTCGCGGCGTCATGCAGCAGCTCCCGGCTATGGGCCAGGGCATAGTCAAGAACCATGCCGCTTTGCATGCAAGGGATAGCCGCCTCGATCGAATGAGCCTTGATTTCGTCATCGGTCAAAAGAACCCGTCCCGCCAAAACGGCCACTCTAGCCCCATGCGCTTTCGCTCTGCGCATCACCCCCGAGACCACTTTGCCTTGAAGCGATTGCCGGTCAAAACTCCCCTCGCCCGTAAGCACCCAATCGGCTTGCTTCAAAGACTCCTCCAAGCCGCTGGCGCACATAACCGTCTCGATTCCCGACACAAGGACGGCATTCATGAAAGCAACCGCGCCAAATCCAAACCCGCCAGCCGCCCCGGCGCCCGGACATCCGGCCAAATCCTTTCCTAATTCGCTTTGGACGACTTCCGCCAGATGCTGAAGTCCTGCTTCAAGGGTTTCGACCCTATCCGGCGTGGCGCCTTTCTGGGGACCGAAAATTCGTGCAGCGCCCTGCTCCCCCAGCAGCGGATTATGCACATCGGTCAGGGCTTCAACCGGCGGCCATTTATTCATTCGCTCCGGTGGAAGAATGTGCAGGATCTGGCTCAAGCCGGCGCCGCCCAAGGGAATCGACCGCCCCCGTTGATCCAGAAATCGCCAACCCAGCGCTCCGGCGGCTCCGACTCCGCCATCCACCGTGGCGCTGCCGCCCAAGGCCAGCAGAATTTTCTGTGCGCCATGATCCATCGCCGCGCGGATCAGTTCGCCTGTGCCATGCGTGGTGGCCACCAAGGGATTCAGTTCTTCAGGTTTCAGGAGCGTCAAACCGCTGGCGGACGCCATTTCCACCAACGCTGTTTTTGTCCCGGCAAACCAGACCAACCCGGCTTGGACTTTCCGCTCCGGAAGAGGACCGGTTACGAGCCGCTCCAGCCACGAACCGCTCAAGGCATCCATCAAAGCTCGGGCCGTTCCTTCGCCGCCGTCGGCCATGGGCTTCACCACCACCGAGGAGGAGGGATCGACCGCCGTCACAGCATCGGCCACAATCCGGCAAGCCTCCACAGCGGAGAGCGTGCCCTTGAACGAATCGAACGCCACAATAATTTTCATTCTAACCCAATATATGGGAACAGGTTGCTTTTGTCTATTTTTGCAGCTCAAAAGGGCCTTAACAAAGACTATCCCTTGCGTACATTGCTTCTTAAGCTAAGGGCCGTGCGAATGGCCCGTTTTATGCTGTTTTGTAGTAAAAAAGGATCATGCATTGAAGAAGTTGTACATAAGTCTGTCTTTCATGATGGCCATATTTCTCCTGTCCGGCTGCGGCACCATGCCGGCCAAATACATCCCCGTCACGCTGGGCCCGGTGATAGAAAGCGAATCGGTGCAGGGAATCGAACTGACCATCCTTCCGTCCGTCGAAACGATCGCCATTGGCGAGGTTCTGACGATGACGGTAACGATCAAAAACATCCATACCGAGCCAGTCTGGTTCCCGCGGAATCCGGAAATCATGATGCTGTGGATTTACCCGGACGGCAAGCGCGACAACCTGGTTTTTGAGTGCACGGAGAATCGATTCTACACCGAAGACCAGGTCGTATGGCTTAAGGCGGGGCAGGTGGTCCAAACCAAAATGAGAATCAAAACCTATTACTTCCCCAAACCGGGCGTCACCGAATTCCAAGCGTTCTGCAACGCAGCCAGCAACACCAACCCGGCGATCCGTCCCTTCTGGCATGGGAAAATTTTTTCCAACACGTACGGAGTGATGGTCGAAAAAAACCGCCGCAGCAGCTCCTGACCCATCAACTCTTGAGATTCAAGATACGCCACCCGCGAGCTTCCACCAGAACGGATCCGCGTCGGACCGCGGTTTGATCCCATAGATCCAGGGCGGCGGAGGCCATTTTATAACGAACGGGTTTGTCGCCGGCATTCAACAGGATGAGGATATCCTCGATTTGGTTGTACCGGCGAAATCCCAACAGCCGCTCCTGTCCGGTCTGAATCCACTGAAATCGTCCGCGTCGCAAAGAAGGGTGCGCGTGCCGCAAGGCAATGGCGCGCCGGAAAAAGGCCAGCAGGACCCGATCGGGCGCCCGGGAGGATCGTCGGGACAGCTTGCCGTGAGGGCCATGCGCTTCCAATTCGTGCCGAACGTCCGGCCACAGCATCGGCTGCCGATTGTCCGGATCGTTCGCGCCCCAAAGCCCCACCTCGGTACCGTAGTAAATCATCGGAGCCCCCGGATAAGTCATCTGAAAAATGACCATCTGCTGCAAGGCCGCCTTGGCTCGCGCCTTGGGTCTTGAAGTCGCCAAACCCCGATGATCTTTCGCGCGCGGGAAATTGAAATAGGCATCCCAGCTTTCAAAGGGCGGACAGGCATTTTCCAAGAGAGTCAGGATGCGCCCGGTGTCGTGCGAATCCAGCAAATTTTGCAGCACCGGCGTTACCTCGGCCGGATACCGGCGGCGCAACCGATTTAAATCCTGCTGCAACTTGCGAACCGACAAAGGCTGCTTCGACGGGGAAAAGAAACCCAACGTCGGATAAAGCCACATGTAATTCATGACCGCGTCGAACTCGTCGCCCTGCAAAAATCCATCGGCCGGCCCCACGATCTCGCCGGTCAGATAGGATTCAGGATTAAGGCGCCGGACCAGCCGCCGCCAGCTTTTCCAGAAACCGTGCGGCACGCAAAAGGCCACATCCAGCCGCCAGCCATCCACGCCTTTCGAGGCGTCGCCATTTCCCAACGGATCCATCCAGCGCCGCGTGACGTCAAAAATATATTTCTGCACCGGCTTGACCAGATTGCGCCGGTCCCTCGCCAGTTCCGGCAAGCCCTTGTGGCCGAACCAGCCTTCATACTCGAAAGTACCGTCCGCATTCCAACTCTTGATTCGAAACCAATCCTTGAAGTTGGAAGCCCGTCCATTCTTCACCACATCCAGGAAGCCGAAGAACTTCGTGCCGACATGATTGAAGACTCCGTCGATGATGATTCTCATGCCCCGCCGATGGACGTCTTCCACCAATTCCAGAAAATACCGGTCGGCCGCCGTCCAGATCCAGGTGCCGGGTTCTTCGGTCTCCCCGGCGCGCGTCAGCAGCTCCAGGTCGCCGCGACGGTCCGGCCCCAGAGCCGGATCGACATGATGCAGGCAACTGGCGTCATACTTGTGAAGCGACGGCGCCATAAAAATAGGATTCAAGTAAATCGCGTTGATGCCCAGTTGCTGAAGATAATCCAGCTTCTCGCGCACCCCCACCAAATCTCCGCCGAACCGGCGACTGTAGACCGAGCGGTAAAAATCCCCCGTCGCCTTCTCCCATTTCGCAAGCTTGTACCAATCCATGCCCCAAGGACAAACGGTCCAGTCGGCCACCGGCAAATCGGAAAAATCAATCCATTCCGGATCGCTCTGCCTCGCCCCATTGCGGAAACGTTCGGGAAAAATTTGATACCAAACCGCATCCCGAGCCCAATCGGGAACGAATGTACGCTTCTTCGCCCCTCCGCCTTGTCGCTTGTTCATGGTGTACCGCCTTTTAAAGAAAAAGTAACAGGAATGAACATACCCCCTTTTCCAATGTTTGGAAAATTGAGCGCCGTTTTTTCCAACCATTGGAAAACTCTGTAAAAAAAATTCCAATCATTGGAAAATCTGCCAAGATCAACCCTGCAACGGGCATTTCAGTTAACACATGAGGTGATTCGATGGAACAGCATGCATTTTCGTCTCTTCCCGGCGGCAGTCCCCCACCCCGGCGGCCAAGACCCAGCGGGATATCCTTAACCGGTCCCATCCTGGTATTTTTGGTCGCTCTGGGACTGGTGTTTTTTCTACCCATCTGGATTTGGTTCTTCTGCCGGATTGAACCGAACTCCGGCGAGATCGCCATCCTGACCCATAAAACAGGCCAGAATCTTCCGTCAGGGCAAATCCTGGCGACCGAGGTTCACCAGAAAGGCATCCAACTCGAAGTCTTGTCGGAAGGGCGCTACTTCCGCAATCCGTATTCGTGGGGTTGGGAAATCGCGCGCATCACGGACATTCCCGCCGGCAAATTGGGCGTGTTGACGCGTCTCTACGGCCAGGACTTGCCGCCGGGAGAAATCATCGCCACCGACCAGAGCAAGGGAATCGTCCAGGATGTTTTGCGGCCCGGCAAATATCGCATCAATCCCTACGCCTACGATGTGGAGCTCTTCGACGCGATCGCCATCCGGCCGGGTTACGCGGGCGTCATCACTTCGCTGGTGGGCCAGGACGTACTGAACAGCAGCCTGCCGGCAGAGCATCGCAATGGCTTCCTGGTCGCGACCGACATGAAAGGCGTGCGCGCCGAGGTGCTGGACCCCGGCACGTATTACCTCAATCCGTACATGGTCAATGTGGTCGAGGTCAACCTGCAAAGCCAGCGCTTCGAAATGAGCGGAGACGATGCGATCAACTTTCTAACGCTCGACGGCTTTACCGTTCATGTCGAGGGCACGATCGAATACGCCCTGATGCGCGACAAGGTCTCCCTGCTCACCCATCAAGTCGGCGACATGGAGGATGTCTTGAAGAAAATCATCCTTCCGCGCGCCCGCGGCTTCAGCCGCATCGAGGGCAGTAAAAATCCGGCCAAGAATTACATCATGGGCGATACGCGCCAGCAGTTTCAGGACAACCTCGAGGCGCACCTAAACAAGCAGTGCGCCCTCTGGGGCGTGGACATCAAATCGGTCCTGATCCGCAACATCACCCCGCCGGACGAAATCGCCAGCATCATTCGCGACCGCGAAGTGGCCGTACAGACGGCCCGTAAGTTTGGACAGCAAATCGAACAGGCCAAATCCAAGGCGGAACTGACGCGGCAGGAAATGCTCGCTCAACAGAACAAGGAGCGCGTGGAGGCGGATACCGTGAGGATTCGCGCCGTCATCCGGGCCAAGCAAGACCAAGCCGTACGGCTGACCGGCGCCAACCAGGAATTCGAAGTGGCCAAACTGGAGAACGACGCCGCCACCGCCCAGGCGGACGCCATTTTGTTGAAGGCCGATGCCGACAAGGAAGTCATCCGCCTGAACAACGAAGCCGTCGCAGGCGTGCTGGAAAGCCAGATGCAGGCCTTCGGCAGCGGCATGAATCTGGCGCGGCAAGTGTTCTACGAAAAACTGGGGCCGCGCATCGCAACCCTGCTGAGTACAGACCAAGCGGATGGGCTTGGCAGTCTTTTCACCCCATTCATGCCTGCGCAGAAAGAGGTGTCGCCTTGAAAAATATTGTTGCCCTGGTTCTTGTGTTGGTCCTGCTTTTAGGAGGTGTTTGGGTCGTCTGGCAATGGGGTTTCTGCCGCTTCTATGTCGGCCCGGACGAGATGGCGATCATTACCGCCAAAGCCGGCGATTCGCTGCCCCCGGGACAAATCCTGGCCTCGAAAGGACAAAAAGGCGTGCAGGAAGATGTCCTGGCGGAAGGCCGGCATTTCCTCAATCCCTTTCTGTATGAACATCAGATTATGCCGGCGATCAAAATTACGGCCGGCAAGGTTGGAGTCGTCACCGCAAAGGTCGGCGCGGAGCTGCCGGAAGGCGAGTTTCTGGCCGCGCCGGGACAAAAGGGCATTTGGCGGCAAGTCTTGGGCCCCGGAAAATACAGGCTCAATCCCGTCGGCTATGCGATCGAACTGGTGGATGCCATTAGCATTCCCATCGGTTTCGACGGCGTCATCACATCGCTATCCGGCCAACAGGCGCCGGATGGCCGTTTCGCCGAAGCCAATGAAAAGGGCGTGCGGCAGGACATTCTGCAACCGGGCTTGTATTACATCAATCCCCGGGAGTTCGGCGTCAACGTCCTGGAAATCGGCGTCAATCAGGTTTCCCTGCTGGGCAAGCAGGGCAGCGCCGTCATCACCAAAGGACAAATCATGACGCAAAACAGGGCCATGGACGAACTGCAAAGAAACCTCCTGCAGGAACAGCAGGAAAAACGGGCGGACTACCTTTCCAAAAGCTCGTCCATCGCCCAGGGCGCCCAGCGCTACGAAACCGCTAAACGCGAAAAAACCGCACGAAAAAGTCCCATGGACGAGGTGGCCAAGGACACCCCGGCGGCTACGTTTGTGTTGAACCAGTTCGTCGAGTTTCCCTCGCGCGACGGTTTCGAAATCAGCCTCGACATGACGGTGGAATTCGAACTCCTGCCGAAGAACATCGCCTGGATCTACAAAAGTTACGGGGATTTGCCGGCCGCGGTGGATAAAATCATCATGCCGCAAATCTTGTCGGTTTCCCGGCTGAAAGGTTCGGCGTATGGGGCGCGCGACTTCATCGTCGGCGAGGGCCGCGAGAAATTCCAGAGCGATCTGACGGAAGCGCTGGCCAAGATCTTGGCCGAGCGAAAAATCATCGTGCACAGCGCCTTGATCCGTCACGTGAATGTGCCCATGCAAATCCTCGATCCCATCCAGCAGGCGAGCATCGCCCAGGAGCAGGATCTGACCAACAAGGAAAAACAGAATACCGCCCGCAAGATGGCCGAGCTGAACACGGAACTGAGCCTCATCGAACAACGCCGCGAGCAAGTCGCCCAGGAGACCGAAAAGCTCAAGGCGGAAATCCAGGCCGATCAGGAAAAACAAGTGGCCGAAATTCGCGGCGAGACCCTGAAGCTGTCGGCGGAGATCGAGAAACAGACGGCCGGCATCCGCGCCGAAAAGGTCACCAAGCTAGGCCGCGCCGATGCGGAAGTGGTCCGACGCGTGGAAGGCGAAAAAGCCCGCGGATTCCAATTGAAGGTGAAAGCCTTTGGCGAACCGGCGGCCTACAATCTGTGGACCTTTGCCAACAGCCTGAACAAGGATCTAAAGGTCAACATCCTGCACGCCGGGCCCGGAACGCTCTGGACCGACTTGGAGAAGGCCGGCCTGGGCGAACTCGGCGGAGCCGCCGTGATTCAAAAGCAGTAAGGAGACTCCCGAAAAAGAAAACCGCCGCGTCTGGTTAAACCAGCGCGGCGGTTTTTTATACCGAAAAAAGCCCTTACTTGGCCGGCGTTGTTTCCACCGGAGGCACATGATTGGTTTCGGCTGAGACCGGCTGTTCGGCAACCGCTTTGCTCATGGCCCGAAACGCTCCCCAGCGCGTCACATCGCGATAGGTCAGGAACAAAAACAGCACAATCAGCAACGTGGCAAAGATGTTCACAAGCCATTCCACAATCTTCTCATGGACCGGTCGGCCTGTAATCCATTCCCACAGCGAAAACATGATGTGGCCGCCATCGAGCACAGGGATCGGCAACAGATTCAAAATGGCCAGATTGACGTTTAAGAGTCCTGTAAACCAAAGCGCCATGATCAAACCGGTCTGCACATAAAGCCAGAACATCTGAAAGATCGCCACAGGACCGCCAACCGCACCAGCAGCATTGCGAGCTTCCTTCGGCGTCACCAACGCCCGCAGCAACCGGACAATCAGCATAGAATGAGCTTTGATCTGAGCCCAAGGCTTTTTGACATCAAAGGTGTTGAAGACAATCCCGATCAGAGCCCGCTTCGCCTCTTCGTCATAGCGGGGCGTCACCTGCATCTCCACGGTCTGATCTTTGCGTTCAATCTTGATCGGCACTTGCTGGCCGGACGCTTGATTGACCAATTCCGTGAACTGCTCGCGACTGTAGAGCTTGATACCATTGAATTCGACGATCTTATCCTTAGGCCTCAAGTCCGACTCTTCCGCGCTGGAACCAGGTCTAATCTCCAAAATGTAGCAATAGTTCACCGGGGCAATTCCCCGAATCATCTGCCCGCCCATGAATTCTTCGGTCGTTATGGGCATTTGCACCGTCTGGCCATCCGTCTTGGCGACCGTCAGCAGAAGGTCGTCCTGCAAGGCGGTGGACAGAATGAAGGAATCCCAGTTGCCTACGCTTTTCCCATTCACTTCACGGATCACATCCCCCATCCGAAGGCCTTGGGCATAGGCGACGCTATTCGTTTCCACATACCCGATGATGCATTCGTTTTCCACCGGGGCATAAGACTTGCCGCCCCAATAGACAATGTACGAGATGATCACCGCCAGGATGATGTTGCCGGTTGCCCCCGCCAAAGCCACCAGGATTTTCTTCCACGGCGCCACCGCCGGGAAAACCCGTTCCTCCGCCTTTTCGCCGGCATCCTTTTCGTCGTCCTTTTTCTGTCCGCTTCCAGGCTCCATCTGGGGCAGCGCCACATAGCCGCCAAAAGGTATGCAGCCGATTTTGTAGGTGATGCCGTTATGTTTCTTCTTCCAAATGGCCGGCCCAAAGCCGATCGAGAAAACATCCACCACCATGCCGCACCACCGGGCCACCAGATAATGCCCCAGCTCGTGCACGAAAATCGTCACTCCAAACAACAAAACCACCATTAAGGCAAAATAGAGAACAGAAAGAATCATCATCGTTTAATCCGTCCGTAATAAGTGAAACCGGCCCTACTGAACCACGCTAAAAAAGAAACGCGCGTAAATATACAACGCGGGAGCGGCAAATAAAAGGCTGTCGATCACATCCAAGACTCCGCCCATGCCCAGGATCATCCGCCCGGAATCCTTTACGCCCGCCGCACGCTTGAAAAGGGATTCGGTCAAATCCCCCGCCACGCCTAACAAAGCCAGGATCAGGCCCAACACCAAAGCATCGACCGCGCTCATGGATAGCGCGCCTAAGCGACCATGAAAGCTGAGATAAAACAGAAAACTGGTCAACACGCCGAAAAATACGCCGCCCAGCACGCCTTCCCAGGTTTTTGCCGGCGATATCCGCGGAATGAGCTTGTGCCGGCCAAAGGAACAGCCGACAAAATAAGCGCCCACATCCGTCAATTTGACCACGGCAATTAGATAAAGAATCAGGATGCGCCCTTCCCAGAATCCCCACGTCATCAGAAGCCGTGTGATAAAATTAAGCAACAACCCCACGTACAAAACGCCCATAAGCGTACCCGCAATGGTTTCCAGCGGACGAGGGTTATCCTTCTGAGGGAATTGCCGCAAAAAGACCCCGACGGTCAGGAAAAAGAACACCAGAGCCTCGCTGAAGTCTGAGCCGCCTGCAGCAAACCTCGCCGTCAAGCCGGTCACCGCAATCAACAAAACGCATCCGCCGATGCCGATGATTTTAAAGTTGGGGATTTTGGCGGCATCCAACAAAGCGTAAAATTCCCAGGCGGCCAGCACGGCGATGCCCGACAGCACAACCAATGCCCATACAGACGACACCCAGAGCGCCGCCACAACAAAAGCCAGCCCGATCAAGATCCCGCTGAAAAGACGATGTTTGAGCATTCCAATCCTATTTGATGTTCCCAAAGCGCCGATGCCTGCGCGAATATTCCTCCAGCGCCTTCATAAATTCCGGCTCTCGAAAATCAGGCCAAAGAACATCGGTAATATAAAACTCCGCATACGCCAACTGCCAAAGCAGAAAATTGCTGATCCGCATTTCCCCACTGGTGCGAATCATATAGTCGGGGTCGGGAATATCGGGGGCATAGAGCGATTCGCGGATCGTCTCCTCGGTAATCGCTTCCGGCTCCAAAGCCCCGTCCTTGACGCGTCCAGCTATCCGCCTCATCGCATCCGTCAATTCCACCCGTCCGCCATAACTGAGAGCCAGAATTAACGTCCCGCTCGTGTAGTGGGCGGTCTCGTCCTTGACCCGTTGCAGTTCCTTTTGAAGACTCTTCGGCAAGTCGTGAATATGACCGATGGTCCGAAGCCGCACCTGATTTTCGTGCAGTTCCCGGGCCTGCTCTTTCAGAAATTTACTCAGCAGCGTCATCAGACCGGCGACTTCAGTCTTGGGCCGAACCCAGTTTTCCGTGCTAAAGGCGTAAAGCGTGAGATACTTGACCCCGGCTGTCTTGCACGCCCGCAGGACAGCTCGAACAGATTCGGCGCCTTCCCGGTGGCCCCGAATTCTCGGCCAACCTCGCTTTTGCGCCCACCGCCCGTTTCCATCCATGATGACGGCTACATGGACCGGAATCTTTTGTTTCTCGTCTTTCACGAATTTATTCCAACTTCCGCCCCGATAAATCCCGAAGGATCATCGTGCTGTCGCGCCGAGGCCCAACGGAAAGAATGCTCACCGGAACCCCGGTCAGTTCGGACAACCGTGCCACATAAGCTTGCGCCTGAGCCGGAAGATCTTCAAAACGCGTCGCCTCTTTTGTCGAGGTTAGCCATCCCGGAAAATCCTCATAAACCGGACGGCATTTCTCCAAAACACGAATGTTGGCCGGAACATTCTCCACGCGCTTCCCATCGCATTCGTACGCCACGCAAATTCGAATGGTTTCCATGGGATCCAAGACATCCAGCTTCGTCACCGCCCAGCTATCGATGCCGTTGATCATCACGGAATACCGGGCCACCACCGCATCGAACCAACCGCACCGCCGGGGCCGGCCTGTCGTGGCGCCAAACTCGTTGCCGGTCTTTCTCAGCAATTCGCCCGTCTCGTCTTTCAGCTCGCTGGGGAAGGGCCCTTCTCCGACACGCGTTGTATAAGCCTTCACCACGCCAATTACATGATCGATCCGATTCGGAGGAACGCCTGTCCCTGTGCAGGCGCCGCCTGCAGTAGCGCTCGAGGAAGTGACGAATGGATAACTCCCATAATCGATATCCAGCATCGTCCCTTGTGCGCCTTCGAAAAGAACCTTCTCGCCCTTCCGAACGGCGGCATTGAGAAGAGGAATCGTGTCGACAATAAACGGAGCCAGATAGCGGGCAGCTTCCTGATACTCAACCAGGACTTTCGCCAGCTCCAACGGTGCAGACCCCAAAGCAGATAAAATCCGATTTTTCTCCTGAAGCCGGGCCTCAAGAAGCGACGGAAACATTGGATCGAGCAAATCGCCCATTCTCAAACCGAAACGAGAAGCCTTGTCGCCGTACGAGGGGCCAATTCCGCGGCGAGTCGTACCAATTTGGTCGTTCTTGGACCGCTGCAATTCGCTGAATTCGTCCTGAAGTTTGTGATAAGGAAATACAATATGAGCTCGATCGCTAACAAAGAAGCGTCCGCTCGGATCCAAACCCTGCTCGCACAATTGCTTCAACTCCACAACCAAGGCCACAGGATCAACGACAACGCCGTTTCCGATGACGCATTTTTTCCCGGAATGAAGAATGCCGGAAGGAACCAAGTGAAGAACATACCGCTTGCTGCCAATCTCCACCGTATGTCCTGCATTGTTGCCGCCCTGATAGCGAACAACCCAATCCACTTTTTCGGTCAGGACATCAATAATTTTGCCCTTTCCCTCATCGCCCCATTGAGCACCAATCAATACCGTATTTGGCATCCCACATCCTCTCTTTCGAGCCTGTATTTTGAAAAGCCGCCAAAAATAAGAGCCCTCACATACTGGAGGGCCGTCTATGCATACATTTGTAGCCTAGTGAAAGATCAAAACCCGGTCAATGTTAATAAAATCCCGTTCAAAATCCGCCTGCGCCAACAAGAACAGCTCTTCAGCCTTCAGCGTTTCCAGCGCACCTCGTATCGACCCCGCAGAGCATCTCCCCATGCCGCCAGAATCGCGCTGTTGAAAAGAAGAATGGCCAAAGGAAATCCCATCCCCGGCAGCTTCAGCCCCACCTTCTGAGCCCGCCAGGCGCCGACAACCAGGCCGTAGAATGCCAACTGAACCAAAAAGCACCCACGATACAAAGGATTCCACGCAAGCGCCAGCGAGCCCGCAAATATCAGCATCAACAAAAACGGAGTGAACAGTCTTGCCAATTTGTGCGACACAAACTGAATCCAGATGGGATTTTTCCACGGCGCCAACCATTCCGGGAAGAAAGCCATCAATTGAAGATTGCCCGCCAAGGTGCGCCGTTTCCGTATGGCTTCGCTATGTCCATCCATGCTTGGCCGATCATAAACCACGGCATCGGCTTCAAATACACACCGATATCCCTGCAGGATAATCTGCATCGGAATCGCCACATCGTCTACTAAAGTGTTTGGAGGAATCGGCCTGAACAAATGTTTTCGAATGGCATAAAGCGCACCCGTTGCGCCTGGAACAGAAGAAAACCGGCCTTCAGACTGACGAATAGCTTTTTCATAATTCCAATAGCGGACAATCCCCTTTGTCACCGCCGCAGAACCGCCTGAATCGCACAACACCAAGGCGCCGGAGACCACCCCCACTCGCTCGTCTGCAAAAGCGGCCACAAGTGCGCTTAGTGCATTTGGATGCAATTTCTGCCGGGCATCCGTCAAAACGACGATCTCGTTTGTGCACAAGGGAATAATATCGTTCAGGACGGAAGCTTTTCCCCTGCGCGAAGGGAACTCGATGGCCCTGATTCTCGAATCATCCAAGGCTCGAACGATCTCGACCGTCCGATCCGTAGATCCATCTGACGCTACAATGATTTCAGCAATCTGTTCAGTTCGGTTGCTATTCAGCAAACTTTTGATCTTATCCGGCAAGACCGATTCTTCATTGTGGGCCACAAGAACAACAGAAAGGGCGCCCGAATAGGGCGCCTTTTTCACGGGTTTTGGCCAGAGTCTTGCCAACAGCCAAACGCCCAGCGGATACCCCGCATAAATATAAAATAAGCCCGCAGCACCCACCCAGAAAAACATTTTAGCGATCAGCATGCAGCCGAAATCCAATCAATCTGAAAAACGATATTTCACAATGCACCACAAAGCCCGGAATCCGTCTTTCCAAGTGATCTTCTTCCCTTCCGAATAATCCCTCCCGTAATAGGAAATGGGGACTTCATAAATCCGGCAAGGACGCCTGGCCACTTTGGCGGTAATCTCCACTTCGAAGCCAAATCTGTTTTCTCGCAAAACGATTCCCTTCAAGACCTCGCGGCGGAACACCTTGTAACAGACCTCCATGTCCGTCAGGTTCAGATTGGTCATCATGTTGGACAACGTGGTTAGAAATCGATTCCCCAGATAATGCCAATAGAACACCACCCGGTGAGCCCCTCCCCCCAGGAAGCGCGAACCAAACACTACATCCGCCCTGCCGTCCAAAATAGGCTTCAAGAGATTCGCGTACTCATGGGGATCATATTCGAGATCGGCATCCTGAATCAGTACAATGTCCCCTGTGGCCTGACCAAACCCAGTCCGAAGAGCCGCCCCCTTGCCTTGATTGACCTCATGAAAGCTCAAGACAAGATCCGACTGGGTTTCCTGCATCTTCTTCAAAACTTCCCGTGTGCCGTCTTTCGAACAATCGTCAACGATGACAATCTCCATAGGCATGCCGATAGAAACGGACTTAACCGTCTTTACCACGTCTTCTATGGTTTTGACTTCGTTATATACCGGAATGACCACCGTCAGCTTCACCATGACCTCCGCAAGAGCTTTATTGGATGCCTCTTATTGAATCGAAATACACCACATCTCCAGACTCAGCGCCATCAAAAAATATTCCAAACGCGTGAATATGCCGCAGATCCAACGGACGACCGCCCTCTGTTCGCAGATCCGTCGTATCAAGACACAACGAATGAAAACCTGGCGCCAAATTGTGCAACACCTGAAACCGCTCAGCATAGGGCGGATTCCCCGGCAAATCATCCACCCGAATCCACAATCTCACAGGTTGGGCGCCTTCCACGAACAAATCCGTGCACAAACGCTTCAACGAACTCCAATCCCGGGCTTCGTCATCAAGAAAGAAACTCGGATAGCCACCCGTGTCATCAACTTCAACCCGTAAACTATAGCGACCGGTCTTCACATGGTCGGCACTTCGACTTGCATGAACCCCATGAAACGACCAACGCCCCAACTCAGGCCAAGATTCGAATGAAGCGATCAGCGGAAAATCGCGGCGAGCGTGACGTTGATCCACCACAACACAACCTAGGGGAAGCAACGAGAGAACCGCCAGAACCAGACAGGAACTGAATGCTATCCAGCGATGAAGCCCCTGCAAACTCATCCCCCACAAAAAACAGAACGCGGACGCACTCCCCAGAAACCCCATGCCAAAATCAATCAGCTCGGCTGTTCGACCAAATCGAGGCTGAACGACTTCAAGGAGACCTGCGCATAAAACAGCCAGCGCCAGCGCCAACCATCGAGCCTTCGCCTGGGCAAGCCGTGCAGGCAAAATCGCCACAAGACAAACTGTGAGCGCGAAAAAAGCAGGTACATGCAAGAGATTCTCAATCTGCTCCGCCGTTCGCCCCAAGGCCCCTGCCCACAAAGGGAGCAAGAAAGGAATCAACAACAAGACGCC
The DNA here is from genome assembly GCA_001804865.1 of Lentisphaerae bacterium GWF2_57_35. Classification (GTDB taxonomy): domain Bacteria; phylum Verrucomicrobiota; class Kiritimatiellia; order CAIQIC01; family GWF2-57-35; genus GWF2-57-35. Next base: position 214,436 of record MHBK01000055.1, on the reverse strand, counting down.
CCCCAACCATCCCGCTTTACTGCCGCTTGACACGATACAATCTCGAAGGAGCATTCGACGAGCCGACATCCTGATAAGTGAAATCCCCGCCTGTTGGCTCGGTAAACGTGGCTCGCTGAATCAATGATCCACCGGTAGGCGCCAACACCCAGGCATTCATATTCGTGGAATACTCCACCGTATAGGTCGACGGCTCCGTACAACTCCACACCATCGTGGCCATATTATTAACCTTGGATATGTAGGCAATATCGACTATCACATCCGGACTAATAATATGCCGCACGCGGTACATTCGCCACGGTGGAGCGACCGAATCCAGATCCGCATAGGTGAAATCGCCGCCATGAACCGAGATGAAGTCGTTCGACTGATTCAGCCCGCCGCCTGACGTCGCCGGCAGCCAGTTCGTCATATCGGTTGAGTACTCGACTAAATAGTGCTCATCCCATGCCCCACGCCACACTATATTATTCAAGTTCGCATCCCGATAAATCTGCGAAATCTTAAACTCTCCATAGAAGATATTGAACACCCCATTATTGACATCCCAATAGTTCGTATTGGACTCCCCGACCACCCGCCAACGGCCTTTTGCTGTATTGTAGTACGGTATCGTCTGCCAAAGAATGTACTCCTGATATGCGCTTACTCCGTTTGTCAGCGTTACCCAGTTCACGCCCCCATCGCCGGAATACTGAACGGTAAGCGTCTCGTTCGAAGGCAGCCGGAATGCCGTCCATGTTAATGGCCAGAGACTGTTGGTCACCCCAATGGATGTCGAACTGTTCAGCGACCTCACCTCCAGAATCGAGTTCGTCGCTCCCTTGCTGGCAAAAGGCGTATTTCCGTAAGCGCCGATATTTATGCGCGAGCCATTGGTCATCGGCTCTAAACTGTAATCCGATGAAGGATTTCCACGATCAATCGCCCACGAAGTCTCGGCATCCATCGTCCAACCCACGCCATCCACATAGCGTCCATATTGAGACATCAAATGGAAATCCCCAGCCGCGGCATTGGCCAGCAAAGGATTCGTAATATTGCTGCGATAGTCTTTCGCGCTCGCCAACTGCCAGGTCTTCAAGTCATTAAAGGCGCCATATATCTTGGCTTGTGACTGCAAATGATAAACATTGTAGTCAATGAAAGCCGCCTGCACGGCACTGAACGTACTCGTGTAAACTGGCGTGTTGCTTGACACGACAAAGATGTTGTTTTGAAGAACATCGTTTGCTGTATTATAAATGCTTATTCCATAGCCTGAATTATCGACAAACGTGCTGTTTTCCACTCGGGCTGTCCGCGTATTGGCCAAGGAAACCGCGCCCAGTTCATTGCTCCAGAATCGAGCATTCTGGACCTGCAAGTTTACCGCGGCAGAAGCTCGAAGACCATATCGATTATTACGAGCAACAACCATTTCCAGCCGTGTGTTTTGATTGGTCTCAATACTGAATCCTTGATGAGCTGTTCGCACGTCCAAATCGCGCAATGTCACATAAGACCCCTTAACATTGACCGCCATACCGGCCGCCGTATTGCCGCGATTCAAAACGGAACCACCAGCCGCATAATTCGTGCTTCCTTGAACGAGCATCTGGCCATATTCTGCATCCCCGCTTCGTGACCAGATCACCGTCACATCGCTGGTAAGCGAGTACGAGCCGGTATCCACTTTCACCACATCCAGCGCTTCAAGATCGTACGCATCCAACAGATCCTGAAGTTCCCGCTTGGGGGTGGAGGACGATAACCCATCGAACGCCGGATTCCCTGCCACGGAACAATAGACATCCCCGATAGTAGAGTTGTCGTTAACATAGAACTCCAGCGGAGTATTGCGCACGGCGAAGGTCGAATCGCACGTATCAGAGATCCCTGAATCCCATTCGTCAATCAACCGCCATTTGGCCGTCAAGCTGGAAGGAACCAAAGTCGTATCCCATACAAAGTAGCCCATGCTGCCGTCTAAGTTGGTCGCCACCGTAATCCAACTGCCGCCGTCGTTAATAGAATACTCAAACCGCACCGGTCGTCCCGGCGTATAATTCCTGGCAATCCATCGAGTGATATTGGTTCCCTTCAACACCCCGCCATCATTGACCGTCACTGTCAACAACCACGGCGTCGAAGGACTCTTACTAGCCTGCTCCGTGTTGCCATAAGCGCCCAAATTGATTACGCCGCCATTTGGTTCTGGCTCATAATCATAGGGTGAAAGAGGATTCCCAACATCAATAAGCGGTGAACTGACGGCATCTCCAACCCAACCCGTCGGCGTCCAATGACCAACCGCCGACTTGAGATGCAAATCAGCTCCGGATTCATTAACAAATTGAGGCTCAACAGACAAACTATTCAAATCCAGCCCCGAAGCCCTCTGCCAATAAAGCATCTTCTCCCACGAACCATCCTTATTGCCAATCCAAGCCCCATTCCGAGCTACCAAATTGTTATGATCCGACTCCAAACTGCCGCCAGACCATTTCACCACATAATTAGTCCGGCCGTTCGCGACAACTATGTTATTTGCCAAGCGAACCAATCCCTCGCCCGTCTTAACGATTGCCGACTGCTTCGACACAATAGTATTATTCGATACGGAAACGTTATGCCCGCTCACGCTGAGAGCCGTGGCATTGGTTGCATAAACCAGCGTGTTATCCACGACCACATTTGTTCCACTCACCGCCAACCGTCCAGTCCGGATTTCCACCCGGTGAATAGCACCTCCGGCTCCAATCGCAGTCGTCTCACCATGATTCATGAAGAGATCGTCAACCACAAAATACCCGCCATTTATACGTAGACTGGCATTCGAAATAACCATGCTTCGGAATCCATTTCCCTCCCCTTCCGAACTAATGGAACCACCCAATACCTGTAACGCCTCGAAGTTTATGTAAGACGCATTCAACCGAATCATATTACCAGGAGGTGGATAGGCTCCCGCAGCCGCCAATACACTTTGCAATGCATTTGTATTGCCTTTCACCAGCACGGGCTTCCCTTGAGAACCTTGATCTGAAGAAGTCCAGATCACAGGAGCGTTGGATTGAATAACATATGTTCCTGTATCAATTAATACGAAATCCTCTCCTTCCAGATCGAATGTTTCCAGTAAGTTTGTAAGTGTTAATTTTGGCGCATAAACAAAGAACCCCAAGTTGGTATCATTTCCGAGAGCCGTCGTATAAAGATCCCCATTAGTGGAATCATCGTTCATGTAGTAAGTAAACGGATGATTACGCAATCCGAAATGGATGGGACAGATATCATAAAGGTTCGTATCTGCTTCCAATTTGATCCGCCAACGAGCAAAGGGACTTGTCGGCCAACGTTCCTCAGTGCCAATTTTTGTATCGCTGATCCACCAATACTCAGGATCGGTAATAGGGGCATTGTCGATACTGATCCAAGTGAGACCGTTGTCATAAGAATAATCCAAGAAAACGATATTGGTGGGATCTAAATTGCCCCAAGTCCACACCAAGGGGAACGTGCGTTCCGCCAACCCACCCGCAGAAGCCGTTACCGCTCGAAGCCATGGATTGGTCGGACTCATACTCGCTTCCGCTGTGTTACCATATAATCCAACGTTACGCCGTCCACCATTGGGCTCTGGCTCTATGTTATAGGGCCAGTTAGGCGGCCCCATATCAATCAAGGCGGAAAATCCGATATCTCCTTGAACGTTCGTCCGCAAAATAGGATCAAAACGCCCCCTTTCACTGCGTACGTGAAAGTCATCGTTAGCCGGATCATGAAACAGCGGATCTATGCTAATTGAATGCAAATCTTGTGTTGTGAAACGAACCCACTGCAGCATGCCTTCAATAGGAATTCCATCGACAAGAACCGGTCTGGCCCCTCCGCTGAAATAGATGCAGTTGTAATCCGCATGCACACTCAACAGAGCATTCGAGGTCAGATTATAGCAGGCATTTGACCCGCCATTTGCATGTAAAACAGAACCGGTAATAAACGCGCTTCCAGAGTACAAAGACAAGGCGTGCAGATTATTGGACCATATCACACAGTTTTCCAGTTTAACAGCCCCATTAGGCACCGAAATGCCGCTGCCCAGACATCTTGTGATCACACTATTGGCAATAGCAATCGCATATGAGCCTTTAATTGAAACCCCCTCCGCAGACAGGTCCGAGAGCCGCATATTCTCCAAGACGCCGAAGGAGCTTCTCGATTCAAACACAACCCCATTGGAAAATCCGCTTAAGCTCAGATTCTTAAGTCCAATGCCCTCCGCCTCGCTCATCGAAAATGCACTACGGTTTGGATTTCCAATTAGTTGACTGCCGCCATATGCCCAATTAGTACTGCCGATCACCTGCACTCGTGAAGTGGCAACGCCTTTGTCAAAATAGCCAAAAGCTATCGTTTGGTTCACGGTATAAACTCCCGTATCTACACAAACTTTATCGCCTGGAAGCAATTGATAAGAATTAACAATATCTCGAATACTTGACTTTGGCTCATAATTCCAAAAACCACTGTTAGTTGGATTGCCGGGTGCGAAGGTATAGACGTCTCCGGTAGTCGATGCGTCATTGACATAATAGGTAATGAAGGCAGGACGGAACATAAAATTGGTCAACGTTCGATCCATGATATTGGTGTTTGATTCAAGCGACACCTTCCAATAGGCCACAGGCGAAGGCTCATTGGTTCCTACCCAGTAAAACCCTTGACTCGCGATACTGATCCCCGAAGTAATAACTTGCCACGTTTTCATTCCATCTAAAGACACTTCAATTTGGACCGTGTTAGTCGGCGGGAGTCCACGATAAAGCCAATACAATAATTGCTCCCCCTGCATCACGCCTCCATCGCGAAGAGATGCCACATATAGTGAAGGATTATTGGTCAAGCTCTTGCTGGCTCTGGGGGTGTTCCCATGCAACCCAGCGTTAAGACGGCCGCCGTTGGGAGAGGGCTCAAACGAGTACGTTGAGGTGAAATCACCGGCATCGATAGCCCACGATGTGTTGGTGGTTTTGAGAAAGTCACCACTGCTAAAACAACCTTCTTCGCTGCGCAAGTAGAAATTACCATTGGTTGGCTCAACAAACAGCGGATCCGCGAGGAAGCTATGTTCGTCGGAAGATCGCTGACTTTGCCATTGTTTAAAATTTTCAAACCCTACATGTAATGACACATCTGTTGCAATGGTTCCACCTGGCTCATACCAAAACACATTATAGTCGCCGTCATATGTGGCTCCCATCTCATTCATCACAACAATGCGGCTGTTGGCGGATGAATGCAATATGCTGTTACTGACATTGAGGGAGCCTCCGAGCACGGCCAGTGCTGCAGCCTTATTTCCCCACAATACGGAGTGATTTATATCGAATGGCGGCGATCGGGCTTGAATATTCATACCATAGTTCTGATTTCCCCAAGCCAAACAGCGATCAAGGTAAAAAGAGTCGCCGCCAGAGAATCGAAGTCCATCCAGTTTATTCCCATAAACGGCCATTGATCTCAACGTTCCACTATAACAATCATTGACTATCAACCCGTTTTGCCCTCCTGTCAGCTTTAAGCCTTCAATATTCACATGGCGCGTTTGACTCATCACAAGCACGTTTTCGTTGGTCCCGGTCTGTATGATGACACTGCCGTCGGTTAGGAAATTTGTGCTCCCGAATATCCTTATAGGATTAAATTCTGTTCCACGATTCTGCGGCCCCAAAGTAAAAACCCGACCATCTGTGAGTCGGTAAATCCCTGTATCGATGAAGACGGTATCGCCCGCCATAATAGGATACTTATTAAACAATCGTGCAGGGCAATCCAAAGGACTTGCCGCATTGGTCCCGCTATTGGCCTCGGCTCCTATTGAATAACAATACACATCGCCCACCATGCTCGTATCGTTTACATAGTAGGTGTAAACTCCATTCCGAATGACACTGAACTGATCGCTCACATCATATACGTTAGTATCGCTTTCAGAAGACACACGCCATTTCACCAGAGGACTCAACGTCATTTGAGATACATCCCAGTCAAGGGTCGATTGACTTGCTAAAACGTTACTTTGAATTGAAGACCACGACACGGCCCCATCCATGGTGTATTCAACGTTGACGGTCGATCCATTTGTCATATTTCTAGACAACCAATAAAGCATATTCGTCCCCGATAGAACTCCTCCATCGTTAAACGACACGGCTAGCAGCCATGGATTTGTCCGACTCAAACTAGCTTCAGTGCTGTTTCCATACAGTCCTACATTAATGCGCGCGCCATTTGGATCGTTCTCTAGATCATACGCAAACCCAGGATCTCCCACATCTATCATAGGCGAATCTGACGCATCGTTCGTCCATCCAATTTCCGGCACATATCTGCCCATCGTGCTTTGCAAATGGAAATCTCCAGAAAATTCATCCGCGAATAATGGATCATGAGCCAAGCTTCTAGAGTCCTGAGACGTAAGTCCCTGCCACTCGTGCAAATTCAGGTAGAAATCGCTTCCCCCATACGACTTCATTTTTTCGCAGAAAAGAGCTCCATCCGAAAGGGTATAGTTGTTGTAGTTAGCCTTTATTACATTCAACGGATTCAACAGAGCATCAAATATCATTATTCGGGCGAAAGGACCCGATGCCTGTAAAATGCTATTTGTGATAATTAGAGGAGAAGATTGGGCTCCCATATAAGTAATCGCATGGTAATTACGCCACATTATTCCGTTAAGCCAGGAAAAGCCGGAATCCGTAGCCGTAATACCTATGCCATTGGTTAATCCTGAACGATTATTCCATGCCGCACAGTGATCAAAAAGAATGTCTTTGGCTCTTAAGAGAGTAAACCCTTGACGTGTATTATTTTGACTTTTTACATTATAAAACTCGCAGTTTTCGCTGTTGTACAAGCTAATCCCATCAGACGAGTCCTGCACAATTACATGACTGAGCCGAAAATTTCGCGCATAACTGAAAACGAAAGGACTTCCCCCTCCGGATGACGGCTTAATAATAGTTGGGACCAGCACATTGGTGCCGCCCTGAATATAAACAAAATTCGTATCCCAACCTGAACTCTGGCCGTCAATGATAACTGGCTGACTCAATACATAAGTTCCGCTATCCATATAAATTGTATCTGCTGGATCTAAGTCCCATTCATTAAGAATAGCTTGAATACTGTCCTTTGGAGTGAAGACTGTTAACCCATCATTGGTCGGATTACCCGGCGCCAAGCAATACACATCCCCATTCGTGCTGGCATCATTCACGTAGAAAGGAATCATGCCGCCGTTACGCCACACGGAACGATAGGCGCTAGTAGCATTTATGGATGGATCCACTTCGCTGGTAATTCTCCATCGTCCTAGCGCAGTCCGACCGTAAGGCTCACTGTCCCACCAATAACTCAAAGTACTGGCAGGATATCCCGTGATGATATTGGTCCACGTCAAACCGTTGTCAGGAGAGAAATCAAGTCGTACCGTATGACCAGTGGCATTCCATCCAGCAAACCATCGCAACTCAATGGTTCCTTGCGCAGCCCCTCCATCGTTCAAAGTAATAATTGAATACCAGCCTTGCGTAGGAGTCATACTAGCTTGCCAAGTACCGCCATACAGTCCAACGTTAATTCGCCCGCCATTGGGCGCCGGTTCATTTGTAACGGCTGGATCAAAAGGAGCCCCGCTGTCGATAAGCAAGGAAGAGGTTGAATCATTCGTCCATCCAAATCCAGTCTTATAACGCCCCTTGGTGCTTCGTAAATGATAATCTCCTGAACCTAAATCGGCAAACCCAGGCTCATATGCGAGAGAGTACTTGTCTTGAGTCGTCGCCGTGAGCCACTTGGCTACGGACACATAATGAGATGTATAGGCTCCCACTTGCGACCCCATCTGTATCGCCCCAGCCATTCCGCCTTGCTGCACATAAATGTTGTTGTAATCACTGGTAAGGGAAGCGCCTCCGTATGGAACCTCCACGATATAATAAGCCGCGCGCTGCGCGCCAAAAACCCCCATGATAGAGTTATGAATTGCGAAAGCACCGTCTTCTTTCCAGACAGCATATCGATTCGACCACAAGATACCACTATCCCAGTTGATGCTGCTGCCTTGCCCATCGATAACGATTCCATCGTTTAAATTATTAGCTGCAAGACAGTTGCGAAACACGACATTACTGGCGTTGTTGATATCGTACCCATAAGTGCCATTTTGAGCTTTTAACCAATGGCATGAATGATATCCGGCTCTGTTGATCCTCACAGCCCGATTAGCGCCACGAAACAGGAGGTGACGCAACTCAACCCCGGGCGCATCATCAAGGACTATGCCGTCCTGCCTTGTAGCCATAACAAAAACTGAGCCGCCCGCCGCTTCGTTAGTGCTTCCGACAATATGAACCTGCTGCAGAGGATCAGAAGATTCGATTCCCGAATCGAAATATGTCATTGTTATGGTCTCGGTAGTCAAATATGTCCCCGTATCCATAAATACCGTATCCCCAGGCTCCAGGTCCCATGCATCAATAATCTCGGAAAGTCGGCGTTTAGGTTTATCAGCCGTTGCTCCATGATTAGCGGACGAGCCCACAACGCTTGTGTAGACATCGCCACTAATAGCGTTATCATTCACATAGAATAGTAGAGGATTGTTTCTAACGGCAAACAACCCGTCGGTAGAGTCCTTCGCCGAGGGCTCCATCTCGCTCGAAATGCGCCACACGCCCCGAATGGAGGACTGGAAAAAGGGAGTGTTCCAAATAGTACTTTGAGCGCCCACAGGCACGCCAGCCACAACTGTGAACCATGTCGAACCCGCATCAGGGGAGTAGTCTATTCGCATCGTGTGCCCCGTTGCATTCCCCCTTGCAATCCAATAAACGGAGGCCAGCCCCTCTACACGCCCACCATCATTGAGCGTAATGGCGGTCAATGACGAATTCGTCGTCGAGCGACTCGCTTGCCAGCTATTGCCATAGAGTCCTATATTAACCCGTGCTCCGTTTAACAGGGTCTCATTTGAGTAAGCTGACATGGACATCCCCGCATCAATCAGAGGTGAGGACATTGAGTCCACCACAAAAACTCCCGCAGTTACATCGTAACGCCCACCTTCGCTCAACAGGTGAAAATCTCGATTTGGATTAAAAAACAGGGGGTCACAGGTCAGAGAATGAACATCCTGCGTCTCCCCGCGACGCCATAAGGAAATGCTTGGATAAATCAAGGGGCGAGAAGAAATACTTGGGGAGACAGCGCGATAACTCGCCATCGCATTATTCTGCAAGAATATGCAGTTATAATCTGCATTCAACGAACCATAAGAGATATTATATGCAAAATTGGATACTCCATGTCGGCCCCAAACACCCAACACAGAGTTAGACAGAAAAAGACTGGAATCATTCAAAGAAATCGCATGAGACGTATTTGACCAAAATATGCAATGGTCTACAAATAAGCCATGGCACTGTTCGCTTGCTTCCAGACCTCTACCCGATTGGGTTTGAGCGCAATGGGCCATCTGAATGCCATCAGAATGTTGGAATGAATATGACAGATCCCCTCCACTCACCTTAAGCCATTCCAACTTGGCATTATAAGCTCTCTCGAGAGACACTCCTACTTGCGCATTGTTGATGTTAAAATTGCGTAATTCAATTCCCATTGCCTGATAAATTCTAAATCCATAGTTGCCGCCGGCTCGCTCGATCATCGTGCCGCCAGCCGCCTCATTAGTACTTCCCTGGAAAACGACGCACGGCGCATTCGTGCTATTGGCCCCATCCAATTGCCCAATGATAATCGGAGTAGTTCCTCCATAGGTCCCTGTGTCAACATAAACAATGTCGCCAGATTCCAAGTCATAAGCATCTAGAATCCCTTGAATGGTCGACTTAGGCTCTGTGGAAGATAATCCGGTATTTGTTGGCAACCCTATCTCGGCTGTATAAATATCGCCATTGGTAAATGCATCGTTCACGTAGAAATATTGAGGGCCGTTACGAATGGCAAAAGGAACTGCGGACGTAGCTAACACCCCTAATTCATCCTGGCTTTCAATAGCCCATACCCCTTGCATCGTATCGTCGTATGGCAATGTATTCCAAACATATAAGCCGCTGTAAGCGAAAATATTAGATGCCAACACATCCCATGACGCGCCCCCATCGGTCGAAAGAAGAAGCCTGACCAATTGACCCGTCGCATTCCCCTGTGCCACCCAGCATAAATGAGCATTTGTGCCTTCAACCCGCCCTCCATCATTCAACGAAATAAGGGAAAAATTACTGTTGGTTGGAGAACGACTTTCCTCCCATGAATTACCATACAATCCGATGTTAATGCGCGCGCCATTCGGATTGGGCTCGTTGGTATAAATAGCCGAAGGATCGCCAGCGTCAATCAATAGCGAAGTTACCGCATCCGTTACGATCAATCCCGTCGAGGGATTGTATCGCCCGGCTCGACTCACTAAGTGAAAATCATTCGAGATGGCTAGTGCAAAGCCATGCGGACCAATCAAGCTATGAGAATCTCTCCGTGTGTCGCGCGTCCAGCGTGAAACACTATCGTAAAGAGATCTTAATGGAGATGCCGCTTCGGAGGCAATTAAGGAACCATTTTGTGTAGAAAGTAAATTGTAATCCGCATCAAATGTATAATCCACGCAATACAAATAACGCCCAGAGCCAAAAGCGCCCAAAACGCTGTTCGCAATTCTAAGACTGTTGGTCTGAATCGTTGAATCTCTGGCTATCGCAACGGCATTAACGCCATTTGACCAAAGCACGCCTGACTCCCACACCGTGTCAACAGATGACGCATGATAAAGCCCATTGGAGACGGCTCCGCGCGCCAGACACCCTGTGAAACGTGTGTTCCTGGATGCACTGACACTATAACCATTGTTTCCTCTTTGAACTTGAAGATTCTGCAAGAATGTTCTTTCGGACGACCGAACGACGATGCCCGCTGGAACAACATCTTCAAATCCAAGATAACGGATGTCCATACCGCGTGAATTCTGCAGGACAATCCCACCCCCTCCGCGGAATAGCGAACCTCCGGCGACGCTATTGGTGCTGCCAATAATATAAACAGGATTTGTCCCATCCCCCGTATCAGATTGGCGAACAGCAATTGAAACCGGATTGCTGTATATGCCGGTGTCCAGATATATAACGTCCATTGGTTCCAGGTCATAAGCATCCAAAACTTGTAATAATGTTGCTTTTGGAGAGGATGCCGATAAGCCTGAATTGCTAGACGACCCTACCTCCGCACAATAAACATCACCCGTAGTGGACGCATCATTCACATAAAAATGTAGAGGCGTATTCCGTAGGCCAAACGAATGAGCATTGCGTGCGAAAACAGAAGGCTCGACTTCACTCTCAACCGACCAAACACCTTGTGCGGTAGACGTCATTGCTGTTGTATTCCAAGCATAAAATTCCTGTGAGGCATTAAGCCCGGAGGCTAATTGCTGCCAAGTTGAACCTCCATCCGGCGAAAAACGAATGCGAACGGTATGAGCAGTGGCATGGCCGCGAACCGCCCACCTTAACATGAAATTCGTACCGCGGGCGACCCCTCCATCATTCAGCGTCAACACCACAAAAGATGAATTAGTAGGACTCAAGCTGGCTTCTGTCGTGTTCCCCCACAGTCCCATATTAATGCGCGCCCCATTAGGCGTTGGTTCCAAGGCATAAGGAGCATTTTTGTTGCCCACATCCAGTAATTGCGAGCAGATTTCATCGTCATACACATAGATGCCAACATCTGGGTCGTAACGTCCAGCTGTACTTCGTGGATGAAAATCACCTAAGCGCGGGGCAGCCAATTCAGGCTCGTGGCTTAAACTCCACAGGTCTTGCCCACTCGACAGCGACCAATCGCTGAGCGTGTCGTAAATTATCCGATGCAGCCCCGCTACATTCTCCGGAAGTGTCACAATGCCCATTGCCGCGCCATTTGTCAGATAAAAATCATTATACTCCGATACGATTTGAGCTGAAGGGGTACACTCAAGAGCCGCATCCCAACGACTGGTCGCAACAAATACGCTATTCGATATATGAATGCTTCCTCCATCTAGCAAAAAGCCACGCCCCTCGCTATAAGCTATGTCATTGCTGTTCAATCCCGCAGGAAACAACACTCCGCTCGCCCACAAGACAGAGTCGCTGTTTCTAGTCAACAAGCCGTTGGTCGAAAAATCCACCGCAGCACAACGCGTAAATCGTGTAGCAAAGGAGTCCTCCACCTCAAAGCCTGCCGCTCGGGCGCCATAAGTTTGGACTAACTCTGCATAGCAATTAGTCGTATTGTTGAATCGAAACGCCGTATGGGCGCCGCGAACCACCAAATGCCGCAATCCAATATTTACCGTATTTTCCACGGCAAAGGCCAATGGACAAGAGGCGAGGAATACGCTTCCTGTCATAGCCGCGTTGGTACTGCCCTGAATGGTAATCATGTTAGTCGATCCATTATTTGGCATGGATAACGACACCGTATTGGTCAGTAGGTAGGAGCCTGTGTCGACATACACCGTATCGCCAGGCTCTACTTTATAGGCATTCAATAAATCATGCAGTGAGCTTTTAGGTTCGCTTGGGCGCAGCCCACTATTGCCGATCGCTCCTGGAGCCGTACAGTACACATCGCCATTGGTAAATGCATCGTTCACGTAGAATCCAATGGGTTCATTTTTAATAGCAAAATAGGAAAGCGTCTGACTGACCATATTGCTATCCGATTGGCTGATCACTCTCCACAACACCTGCCCGCCGCTAGGATAGTTGGTGGTGTTCCAGGTTAGAACTTGATTGGTTGCCTGCACATTGGAGATCAGCGTCGTCCATGAATCGCCTCCATCGTAAGAAAGCTGAACATCCACCAAATGATTTGTCGCCGAGCCGCCGACTGCCCAGTGCAGCGTATTCGTGTCTCGAATCGACCCTCCATCGTTCAGCGTAAGAGCCAACAGCCAACCATTGGTCAAACTGCGGCTGGCTTGAGTTGTATTGCCATGTAGCCCGATGTTGATTCGTGCGCCATTGGGATTCGGTTCCAAAGCGTAATTAACTGAGGGATCGCCCGCATCGATCAAAACGGATGCCACCGTATCCGTGGTCGTTCCGCCTCCAGGCAGATAACGGCCTGTCTGACTGCGCAAATGATAATCCTGGATCGCTTCGTCGGCAAATTGCGGGTCGTGGCTAAGACTGAAGGTGTCGTTGCTGACAGCTCGCTGCCAATCATAAAGATATTTCAGTGCAGTGCCAAGGTTGCGAGCCACCGAGGAACCGTCTCGGGCAACGACATCGTTGAAATTTGCATAAAGAGTGCTTGAGGCGTCGTCAATCCGATAAACAAACCGCCCCAATCCAGATGCCAGTAATATGCTGTTACTCACTGTCAACGTAGCGCGTTCAGCGGCAGCTAATGCACTAAGTCCATTCGATTGAATCAAAGAATGCGTCACCGTCACTATGCTGGTTGCACTCACCAACAATCCGACACCGCCATTCCCTTCTATCACAGTCCGGGAGATGTCAATCGCTTGTGATTGAAAAGCTTCCACTCCATTGGTGGCATTGAGGGCTGCACGAATAGTAAACATCACATTGGAACTATGATCCAAACGAACGCCAGTGTGCCCTCCCATGAACACAAGATTCGAAAAAACCAAGTTCTTTGCATAAGTTACATCCATCCCTCGGGCATTCGGGGCAGTTGATGCCCGATCAAAGACCGTTCCTGAATAAGGATAAATGGAATTTCCCAATACCGATACCGGCGCATTGCTTAAGCCACTCTGCAGACGGCCAAGCTGAAGATTGGCCGTGTTTGTATAATAGCCCGTATCCACCCAAATCCGATCGCCAGGTCCAATGCTATAGGCATTAATGGCCTGCACCAATGAAAGGAGGGGTTGATTGGTTGAAGCCACCCAATTGGTTTCGTTGCCGGGTGCGCAGACGAACACATCTAAATTTGTTCTTGCATCGTTGACATAAATATCAAGAGGGCTATGCCGCACAGCAAAGAAATTTGTTGTCTGACTGATTAAATTAGAATCCGACAAACTGCTAACGCGCCATAATCCCGCCGGGGTGTTGTTGATCAAGGTTGTTTCCCAATAGCACAATTCACTGGACGACAATACATTGTTACTAAGCAAAGACCAATTCCCGCCCCCATCCAATGAACACTCAACCTTCACGACGTGTCCCGTAGCCTCCCCGCCAACCACCCAATGCAACCGTGCAAGACCACTTACGCCGCCACCACGAACAAGACTCGCAACCTGTAATCGGGAGTTTGTTGGACCTATCGTTGCTTGTGCAGTATTTCCATACAAACCTATGTTTACTCGATTCCCGTTTGGTTGGGGTTCCCGTACATAGGGCGATGTTGGAGCGCCAGCATCCAACAAAGGGGAATCTACAGCATCACTTGTCAAATCCCCATTCGGTAAATGCCTTCCTAATGCAACAGTGGTCTTCAGGTGGTAGTCCCGAGATATGGGATCAGCAAATTCCGGGTCAATTTGCAAACTGCAAATCTCCTGTGTCGTGAAACGGGTCCAATCAGCTAAGGTGTTTAAATTCAGCCCCAAGCTATTGATGATCCCAGCGACGGCATTGCTTTCAACAAATATGCAATTGTAGTTTCCTTGAATATGCAGAGGAGTTTGAGCAACATACGCCTGTGCGGAAACACCCTCCGCTGCTACGACGCTGTTGCTAATAGTCACGACGCCCCCTACAGCTCGAATCCCCGTATTGGTGTTCCTCCAGAAGATAGAATGCTCGACTTGGACCGCACTGGAATTCTGTGCATCCAACCCCCATCCGCAACGATGACCTACACAGTGCTGTAATGCCGCGTTAGAACACCCCGTCAGATAGAATCCCGCAAAAGTCCCATTTCGAACCTGTATACCGTCAAAAACAAGTCGCTGACCTTGATTTGCATAAACGCCATGACCTGCATTCGTAATTGCTAAATCACGAATGATTACATCTGTGGGATTTCCATTTATGGGACTAAACTCGATTCCATAAGCCGTAGGTCCGGTATTCAGCCGATTAATCACGGATCCGCCATATATATAATTCGTACTGCCTTGAATCGTGACGGGGGCGCCATTCGTTCCGCAATCCAATGCCGTAATTTTCACGCCGAACAACTCAGGATATAGACCTGTATCCATATAGACCGTGTCGTTCGGCAAGAGATTGACGGAATTAAGAAGCGAGCTTAACAAGCGTT
Source organism: Lentisphaerae bacterium GWF2_57_35 (assembly GCA_001804865.1). GTDB lineage: Bacteria > Verrucomicrobiota > Kiritimatiellia > CAIQIC01 > GWF2-57-35 > GWF2-57-35. Next base: position 199,142 of record MHBK01000055.1, on the reverse strand, counting down.
TGGGCGTCTCGGGCGAGACTCCCAAATTCGAATCATTGCCAGGCTCCTTACAATACACGTCTCCATTCGTGCTGGCATCATTGATGTAGTAGACGAAAGGTCCATTACGATATAAAAAGTCCGTCTGGGTCTGCGACCAGACATTGGTATCGGCGTCCACCACAATCCGCCATTTTGAGTATGAACTCGACGCATAACTTGAGTTAGTCCATGCATAGCTGCCATTCTCAATAGCCAGATTGGTGGCAATCGTTAACCACGAGACGCCAGAATCGCGCGACAAGAGAATGCTAACTTTCTGTCCCGGAAGATAATTCCCTGCCGTCCAGTAGAGTACATCTGCCGATGCATCCAAGACTCCACCGTCATTGAATGTTAACGTCTCCACCCACACATTTGTACGAGACTTGCTGGCCTGCTGAGTTCCACCATACATCCCTGCGTTTAGCCTTTCTCCATTCGGATGGGGCTCGTTGGTATACAACATGGAAACTGGATGGCCAAAATCGATTGCTCGAGAATAGTTGGTGTCTGTAGTAACAAACGTTCCCGTAGCAGGGTTCCACCGTCCCGTCGGACTTCTCAGATGAAAATCCATTCCATTTGCATCTGCAAAGCCAGGGTCCGCGTACAAGGAATGCCACCAAGAATTAAAGCTTTTCTGCAAGGATGACAACGTGGCATACCCAGTCTTCAACGTAGCATTCCATATAACATTGAAATCTCCCGAAGGAACCTCCGCTGCAAAAACAGTGCCCCCACTGATTATGCTGTTGCTGATGCTAAGAGTGCCTGCACCCGGCAGATTAAATCCCGTGGTATTGAAAACCACCGCTCCATTTTCCCAAGTATTTCCTCGAGATTGCGTTGCGCTGCCCGCAATTTGAAATCCGATTGTATTTCGAGATAATGCACAATTAACAAATCGATTGCTGGGGCATGAATCAAAGTTGACACCGACTTGGTTGCTATAAACCCCAATATTTTCAAAGATGTTATATCCTGGAGACGCGCCTGCTGCTGCAAAACCATAAATTCCGTACCGGCCCCATCTCAAAGTAAAATTCTTAAAATGGACATAGCTTGCGCCCAACAACCTAACGGCATCAAACCCGGCATTCGATCGCTCAATAATAGACCCTCCATAAGCAAAGTTTGTACTTCCCACTATAGCCAGGTAGGCTAAAGAACTTCCCGCTTTACGAACTGGAATCGACACCATATTGGTATATATACCTGTATCAACATAAATTGCATCGCCAGACCCAACTTCATATGTGTCGAATATTTCCTGCAAATCCGGTTTGGGGGTGGAGGGAGTTAACCCATTATAATTGTTGCTGCCCTTCGCCGTGCAATACACATCTCCGTTCGTATTGAAATCATTCACATAAAACGTAAAGCCCTGCCTCGCCGCACGAACAACAAATGTCGCATCATTGGTGTCAACAGCATACGGAGTACCCTCACTCTCGACACGCCACCGAGCAAATAAGCTTGACGGGAACCCCGTGGCCACCCAAGTGAAACTGCTATTTGTAACAGGAATTGATGTGGCGATTGAAGTCCACGCAATGCCATTGTTAGTTGAATACTGTAGTCGCACAGTGGCGGAATTTGAAAATCCTCCACATGTCCATCTCAGCATTCCCGTATCGGTCAAAGTTCCGCCGTCATTATACGAAAGCGTGAAAACGTACGCGTTGGTCGAACTTTTACTGGCACGCCAAGTGCCCCCATCAGACCCGACATTTATTCTGCTTCCATTGGGAACGGGTTCATTCGTGTAGAGAAGATTTTGTGGATATCCAAAATCAATGCATGGGCTAAAAACAGTTCCATTCGTAACCCAAAGACCATTTAAGAAATATCCATTCCCACTTAGAAGAGTGAAATCCAAACTGGGAGCATTCAAAAACTGAGGATTGGCCACTGTACAGTTCATCCAACCATTTTGCGCAGCCTGCAACTCCGCCAAGTTAGCATACCCACCTAATATAGTATTCCAGAACACATTGTAATCACCAGACAAAGGGAAATTCGCATTTCCGACAAATACACCCCCTACAATAACACTGTGAGAGATATTGGTTAAAGACGCTGGATAGAAGGGCAAGAACGCATTCGTATTATACCAACTCACTCCATACTCCCAATTGCACCCCCCAGCAAAATCTCTCCACCCATCATAATTATAGGCTGTTATGCAACGCAAAAACTGATTAAACTGCGACCCGCTACTTGCAAAGCCTGTTTGATTGGAAATGGCAATAATTCTGAACAGATCACAGTATGAACTATTTGCAAAGGAAACCCCTGTCTGACCATGTCGTACCGTCAAATTGCGTAAATGCACGTAAGTAACGGCGCTAAGGGAAAAAACCGAACCCACACCGGTAATCTTATCGAATATTGAACCACTGGCTAAATTGGTGCTTCCCTGAATGAGAATAGGATTTGCCGCCGTACCTGATCGATTTATCGTCACCGTATAATTGGAATAAATGCCTGTATCGACATACACAATATCGCCTGGTTGTAACAGGTAAGTGGCGAGAAGATTGGTCAACGTAAGCATCGGCGAATCAATGGACGTGCCTGTATTGGCATCATGTCCAGTCGTTGTCACATATACATCGCCATTGGTGTTCAGATCATTTACATAATAAACGGCAGGGTAAGATGTTGAACATGTTAGCAGCAAAGCAAGTCCAAGCAACGCCATTATTTGATTCTTCATTCTACGGATTCCCCTGCTGAACCAATTGGTTAAATGAACCACCCCAAAACAACTGCTGTGTTAAATACCCAAAAATAGCGATCTTGTCTATTTTGGTCTTTGTAGCCCTCACGCTTTTAAAGAGGACACGAATTCACCAATCCATTGCATGATAAGGTCCTTGCGCCACCAAAAAACGTCAAAGAATGCAGGCGCATCGAGGCCTTCAAATGGTATTTCGCGCGAATAATACAAATACATGAAGAACAAATTCCACGAAATGCACGCAATGACCACAGCAGCTAAAATCACAGACCAAACTCGTCGCTCTCGGACAGTCTCAAGGGTTGAACACAACGGAATACCAAGAAAAGCCCAACTTTCCATAAGATAGCGCTGGCCGAAACTCCCTCCGGCATACCAAATGGCTGCGCTTGAAATAACGTACAAAACCAAGCAAAAATAGATACCTATGAACAATCGATAAGCCGACAAAGCCTTTCTCATGGTGAAAAGACCTATAAAAGCAACGGCCGTCAAAGGTGTGTACATCAGAATGCCTTTCCTGACACTAAAAAGGACTTGACCAATAGCAGGATTGTTCCAGTTGCTTAATCCATAATCACCGTATGAGTTAACGAACCACGCACCAAAGGTTTTTTTCCATATATACATTTGAGGTAAAAAGGTCAATACGCACATCCCTATAATTAACAGTATCCATTGTTTATATTGCCACCAATGGGCCATCGTCCTTCGCCAACCCCAAGAGCTTATTCCATATAAAGGCCAAATAATCCATGATATCCCATTCACGGGCCGGATCAACAGCACGGCGCCCATCGTCAGACCTAAAGCAATGTTCACCCAAAAAGATCCAGCCTTTTCATACCAGCGAGGCATTAACCAAAGCAACGTCGTGAAAAGAAAAAAGGAGTACGCGTGACTCATAACGCTTTCCCCTGTGCCATAATGCAGCACATTCGTTCCAAGCAGAATAGACAGTAGTCCCAGCACCACTGTTTGTTTTGTAAACAGGGACTGAAGAATACCTTTCAGAAGACTTAAGCCAGATACCAGATAAAAAGATCCTGCTAAACTAGCGAATAATTGATACAATGAAGAATATCCATCGGGAGCCCACGACTGAAGGCCCAAGCGGTAACCCAAAAGACTGCCCCAATGTGCCAGCAAAAAAAATGGCAACATGAACAGAGCCACTCCGGCGTTGAATTTATTCTGCCAGCTTCCCGTCTCGAGATTCAAAGTTAAATTTGTACCTGGCGGAACAAATCCTTGATGTTCCGTATTCAGAACCTTTGAGAGAGAGACATCTTGATGCATGATCCAGCTTGGCAAATAGATGTAATACCCAACGCCATCGGCGCGAATCGGCAATCCCATGGAGCAATTCCTGTAAGCGAGAAACTGGACAACCAAGCAAAGGACCAGGGCAAAGAAGGTCCAATGTTTGTCCAACCAATCTACAACGATGTGTTGTGCTCGGAAGGTTTGCTGCGATGCCTCACGTGATAACATGAGTTCCTTTTACCATGAAAACCTGGTACTGAGCTCCAAAAGGCGCCTTGGATACAAAGGGCTCGATCCAACGAAACCTGTGCAATAGATTTGGGAAAACAAAAAGATAATCCAATCTGAGAAGTTGAAATCCCCGACGGCGTAGAATTGCAATAATGGATCTTGGCCACACCATTTCAGCGTCCTTGTCGAACGGAATTCTAGACATTACCCATCGTGCAGCCAAACTGTACGGATTATTCTCCCATAGGGAAAGAACACCGCCCGGTTTAAGAATCCGGAAAAGGAATTCGACTGCGGATTTTCGCTCTTCATCTGAAAGATGATGGAAGACCCCGTTGCAATAGGCCACATCAATTGCTTTGGTATGGGAATATTCTTCCGGCGTTATCAAATCAAAAGAAGGTGGATGAAACATCTTCCGACCGACATCTAAAAGCGAACGAGATGGGTCTACGCCCACAACTTGTCTGGCATTAAGAATTTCATGCAAATTTGCCAACGTTGCTCCCGGACCACAACCAAAATCCATTACGGCAGGTTGCTCCTTATTCAGCCCCGCTGATCTAAGACATCCTCGCAGCCATTGCACTCGTTCTCGGGCAAAGTGATCGCGAGACTCCCCCGACAAACTCAAGCCAGCATTCAAGTCCCGGTCATATGCAGCTAGTGTTGAGTGTTCGAACATGTAATTAACAACAGCTTTCTGCACATTTATCTATGTGGCATATTTAGAATACTTATAAAGAAACGAGCAAAAAAGGATTGGACACCAAGCGCTACAAAAGTGATCCCAGGAATCACCCAGCGCATCGTTCGAGCATAATCCAAAGGGCCAAAAGCCGCTTCACGCCATTGATTGGCTGCTCCAAACAGCAGTCCGCAGCCCAACAAGATTACGAGTAATGCACAAACAATTCCGCGTTCCAACGTCAAAAAAGAAAAGATTTGCAATAGTGAGGGGTCTTTAGGAAGGATTTCTTCATTCACAGCAAAAATCTTCGAGAAAACTGCAAACAAGACGATCTGATATCCGCACATAATGGCCAAACTACCCACTAAAAGCGTATGGGCATCGAAAACAACATGGCCTACCTGCCCGCCTGAATAGACGACGCCATAGGTTATCAGTCCTACAAGAATTAAGAATAATCCCGGCACAAAAAAGAGCCATTTGGGGCTATACGTCAGAAAGAAACGCAACGTCCGCCAACCATCTCTCATAGTCTTTAAATGGGGCGCATGAGCCTTTCGCCCATCAGGATGCAAGGTAATCGGGACCTCGGCAAAACGTGCCCCCCTCAATCTTGATTTGATAATCATCTCCGTTGCATATTCCATTCCGATGCAGCGCAGGTTTAATTTGGCAACCCATTCTTTCGTGAACCCGCGCAATCCACAATAAACATCGTGAATAGGAGCTTTAAACCACCAATGTACCAAGAATGTAAACATCGGATTCCCAATCCAACGGTGAGACCAAGGCATAGCGCCCGAAAGTATCGTCCCCCCTCCTCGAGGAAGACGGCATCCCTGAACAAGATCGAAGCCTTCCCTCAGTTTTTCCACAAACTTTAAAGCTTCTGCATAATCGTAGCTGTCATCCGCATCACCCATGATGACATAGTACCCTTTAGCATCCGCAATACCTCTATGCAAGGCGGCTCCATAGCCTCGCTCCGCAACGTTCACAACTTTTACTCCCATTCGTTGCGCGATTTCCAGAGATCCGTCGGTACTCCCATTATCCGCCACGATAATCTCATGGCTAACGTTCGCCGCACTCAGAGCCTTCCGCGCTTTCCTAATACAGATTTCCAGCGTATCGGCCTCATTTAAGCAAGGCATCACTATAGAAACTTCGACTTCTTGGTTCAATGATGTCATTGGCGTTTGCGACCCCATTTCACATATTGCAGGTATTCTAGCAATGGCCTTACTCAAAAAGCAATTCACTAGGCGTAAAGTTTGGGCTCCAATCGCTAAATATTTCTGCTTTAGCCTATTATTCCACGGGTGTTCGGCGGCCCTTGGTTAATATCGCCCAGCCTTTGCTGAACGCTCGAACGATAAAAGCAGGCTCGTCAACATAGGTGTCTGCTAGCACACTATTTACATAACTGAAATCACAGCGCTCGCTCATTCTCAGCCACAACTCATAATCGTCAAAAAAATATGCAGGATTCCAATAGCCAACGACCTCAAGTAGACTCTTCTTATGAACAACGCAATTTGTATTAAGGAAATTATAGCGCTTAAGCTTTTCCTTGGAGTAACCATGCAACCAACGTTGAAAGGGATTTCCCCAGAGCCGACGGCCGGTCGTTTTGTCCTTGTAAGCTGATCGACAATAAGCCACTTCTAAGTCAGGGCGTCTTGTCATATGATCCATCATTACCTGAAGAAAGTCTGGATGATAACAATCGTCATCATCCAGATAGGCGATATACTCACTCCGCGCCATCTGGCGAATACCATAGTTCTTAACGATAGCCCCATGGCTCCGTGGAGGTGATTTATCTGAAAGATTAACAAACCGCAACCGGGCGTCTTTAAATGACTCCACCACATCAGCCGAATGATCAGGTGTGCAATCTCCGACGATTATATGTTCCCAATTCGAGAACGACTGCAAGAGCACGGATTGAACTGCTCGCCGAAGCAATTCAGCACGATTATACGTGCTAGTGATCACACTCACCAACGGCGCGTTACTGTCTTCATTAGTAGACATCAGTAAACCTTTTTGCTGCCTTTTTCATCAATATTTGCCAAAGTAGTTCTATGAAGGCTTCTTCATTACGCATATTGACCAATATGGTCTTCTGGCAAAGTCCTTTGTGGCAAGCCGTCACGACATCGATTTACCCGATGAAGATTCATGCAAAACCAGATCGCTTGCATTCCATTATATACGAATCGTGGCAGCTGTTCCAGCAAAGATCCTCGTATGATATCGTCCTAACCATGGGGGCCAGGGAATCTCTCGCATACGGCATGTTATGCGCCATGAAAGGATGTCCTTCTAAGCAAATTATGACTGAAGTCTTCATCGATACACCCAAGCGAGGAAATCCCTTGTGGCATCTGAAAACAACCCTTTACGGTTTTGTGGCGCAACGCGCTGTGGGCATACTTACAAATAGTTCGGACGAAGTAGTTACAATGGCGCAAAGATTCGGCCTCACGCAAGAAAAACTTCGATACGTCCCCATGCACAGCAATATTGAACACCCGCAAAAATCGATCCAAAACGAGGGATTCGTGCTGTCAGCGGGACGAACTCTTCGAGATTACGCCCTATTACTGAAATCAGCGCCCGCCATCCGATGCCCCATTGTAATCATATGTGGCCATAAGGATATTCGTGGCAAACATCTGCCAGGAAATGTAACTGTCCTGAAAGAAGCCAGCATAGAAACCTATTTCGATTATCTAAACCGCTGCTCCATTGTTGTGCTTCCGTTGAAGCCCTCAGAACGCTCAACAGGACAAGTAGTTCTTCTTGAGGCTCTGGCGAGAGGAAAGCCCGTTGTTGCCACGCGAACGCCAGGCACAACTGACTTGATTTCTCATGGCCAAAACGGCTTATTCATCGATGCAGGAAATTCTCAGCAATTATCTGGCGCCGTTAATCGATTGATTGCCGATGCAGGCCTTGCATCACAAATGGGCGATCAAGCAGTGCGTGATGTTCTTCATTCCCATACATTCGAAACGCATGCAAGGCTTAAGCTATCAGCCATTGACAGTTTATACAAACAAGCCATGACTCGCCAACACACTATTGAAGAAGTCATTTTATAAAGTGAACATGCGAAACGTAAAGACCATGCCATGCTTTCTTGTTTTCATTGCCTTAGGTCTGTCCATTCTATCGGCTTCCGCATGGGATTTCTTTCCACTTCTCAAAACAGCCTCTCTCATGTCGCATGATCACAGTTTGACGGACGCTTACAGCCAACTTCTAAGAAAGTCCCAATGGTTTCTGGGGATAATCGCAGTTCTACTCAGTCCGTTGGCGTTCCTTGTGGAAAACGAGAGTAAACGCAACTTCTTCAATAAACAGCTTTCCGATCAATCATTTATATTTATCGTTGCTTTCTGCGGAGTTGTATTCACAACATTGATTCAACTCATATGGTTTGAAAACATCCCACACATAACAGATGCATCCAGTCATCTTTTTCAAGCTAAGATCTTTTGTTTGGGACGAATGACAGCCCTTCTACCGCCATGTCACGAGTGTTTTTTTCAGCACAATGTAGTGATGAGCCGTCTGGGCATTTGGCACACGAAATATTTTCCGGGACAAGCGCTATGGCTGGCTCTCGGCGAAAATATCCACCAAACCTGGCTGATGGGACCCTTAAGCAATGGCATTATAACCGGAGCTTTGTTTTTAGTTATTCGCAGGGTATATGGTTCTTCTTACGCCAGATGGAGTGCATTGCTTCTCATTTCCTCGCCCATTTTCTTACTCTTGGGATCATCTTTTATGTCACATTCCACATTTCTGATGTTCGCCTTGCTCGGAACGCTCTTATTATTCAAAAGTCTTTCATCAAACTATACTTTCTTATGGCTGCCAGCAGGCTTTTGTTGGAGCATGGCAATATTAACCAGACCGCAGGATGCCATTACGGCATTAGCCGTGATCTTCGTCCTTGGGTGCTTTCAGTTTCGCCTTATCATACCACACTTCGGCCGTAAGCTTGTCTTTCTCATAATCGGCATGAGCCCACCGATTGCATTTCTTCTTTTCTGGAATCATGCTGTCTACGGGCAGGTGATTGCGTCGGGATATTTTTTTGACGCCAATCCTTCTCTAACGCCGATTATTAAGGATTCGCTCGGCTTTTCAGAAGAATTCCCCGCTACACAAGCCGTCATAAACATGACTTGGATTCTCTTGCGATTTAACAAAGCTCTTTTTGGCTGGCCAGCCAGCTTTGTATTCATCCCCCTAGCCTTTGCAACCGCAAAACATCGAAGACATTCGTCATGGCTTATGGCTTCAGCGCTCATCCTCGTTATTCCGTACTTCTTTTTTTCCTATTATGGATTCGAATACGAGGCACGGTATCTTCTTCCCATTATTCCCGCATGCATATTGACGACGGTATTCGGCATCAGCAATTTCTACGCTTTTTTGAGCCGAAGAATAGGCCAAAAACAGGCCAAGCAGATGGTGATTATGGCCCTCTTGCTGATGGTTCTTCATGGACTATTCTTCTACTGGCCGTGTTATCTGGCGCCAACATACGGCAACCATTATGAAGAAACCTCTCAAGCTTTATACACGGAGGGCAAAGAACTGACTTCAGGGAAGAGCCTTGTTCTTGTTCATGGCGAGTCATCAAGTGCGTTCAATTATACGTCTGGGTTCAATTACAACGACCCTTTATTAGAAGGAGGAACCATCTACGCCCGTGACTTACCGCTGCAATACGAATGCCTGAAGTCCGCATTCCCAGATCGCCGATTTTACCTTGCGACTCCAATTGATTCAAATTCAACTTGGCACATACAATCGCTGGATTATTTGCAGCAAAATGAAGTCACCGATTCGACTATAAAGGACAATTGATCTTCCGTAAGCGAATTATAAAATGGAAGTCGGAGAAGTCTGTCGCTGACATGCTCTGTAACGGGACAATCTCCAGGACGCCCGCCAAAACGCTGTCCCATTTCGGAAAGATGAAGAGGAAGATAGTGAAAGACACTCATAACGCCTCGATTCTTCAAATGGGTTATTAAAGCCTGCCGCGCATTAAGATCAGGCATCATCAAGTAAAACATGTGCCACGACTGCTCGCAATGCAAAGGAACACAAGGGAGTCGAACTCTATTTTCCGACGCCCATGTATGAAGATGTGCATGGTAATACTCCCATATGGCGCGGCGCGCAGCCTGAATGCTTTCTCGCTTCTCGAGCTGAGCGAATAAGAACGCCGCCAGAATATCCGAGGGCAAATAACTAGACCCGACGTCAACCCATGAGTATTTATCTACTTGCCCCTTGAAAAAGCGGCTCCGATTAGTTCCCTTTTCTCTGATAATTTCAGCTCGTTCGATATATTGCGGCTCATTAATCAACAGAGCGCCCCCTTCCCCGCACGTAAAATTCTTTGTTTCGTGAAAACTCTGCGTCGCCAGTTGACCGAATGTGCCAAGATAACGGCCCTTGTATTTTCCAAACAAACCATGCGCATTATCTTCCACCACAAAAAGACTATGCTTCTTCGCTAAAATCAGAATGGCATCCATTTCACAGGCAACCCCGGCATAATGCACCACAACAATAGCCTTTGTGCGCGATGTGATTAGCTTCTCGACGAGACGTTCATCCAAATTTAAAGTATCCGTCCGAATATCACAAAAGACAGGAGTAGCGCCCCTCAAAACGAAGGCATTTACTGTTGAGACAAAAGTGAATGAAGGCACAATCACCTCGTCGCCGGGCTGAATATCCAATAGAAGCGCTGCCATTTCGAGAGCATGGGTGCATGATGTCGTCAGAAGTGCCTTGTGAAGGCATAAGACTTTTTCGAGGAGATGACTACACTCGTGACTAAAGAATCCGTCCCCTGAAACATGTCCGTCGCCAATGGCTCGTAAGATGTAATCAAATTCTGCGCCCGCTAAGGCAGCCTTATTAAAGGGGATGGAGCTGGAATCTGCGTTGATCATTTCTGGACGTCAAACCACTTATGAAACCACAGTTCAACGGAGGCTAAAACAAACCCATTCCTTTGGTAAAGTCTCTGCGCTGCCAAATTATCAGCTTGAGTAACAACCGCAGCATAAGCAGCGTTTTTTGTCCCGAAATAGTGCAGCGCTCTAAGTATTAACTGATTTCCTATGCCGCGACATCGAACCTTAGAATCGACTGCGATCAAATCAATATGACCCTTAAAGTCGGAATCAACAGAGCATGCAACATAGCCATTGAGAACACCTGATTCTTCAGCAATCCACACATATCCCTGTGGCGAATGGAAGCACTGTTCAATCCAAACCTCGTAAAAATGCTCACAAAGACTATGACTAAAATTCCCGTCCTTAAAGAACCGAGTATTATGATGACTGCATTTTGCCAATGCCTTCAAGGCATGTAGATCTCCTTCAACTGCAGGACGCATCAGGCACGGCTTCTGACCATTATCTAGACGTGATCTTAAATCATGATGATAGGTCATACGAATATCACAGATCTGAAATCCGTGCTTCGGCACTTCTCTCAAGGAATCGAGTGCAGCCACAGGGCAACGGTAGTAAAGACATTCGACTTCCCGATGCTGACACCAATCGATAATGGAGCGAACCTCCTCGTTAGTCCGAAGTACGGCATGGACCTGAGCAATCTTGCAACCAAAGAATGTCGAATCCCAGGAAAGCTCGGTGCATGAGGGAAGCTGATTCATAGTTCATTACTCGTTGCAGAAAGCGATTCTCGAATAGCATATCCTGGTCGATCCATAATACGATAATGCATACGTGCAAGGTACTCTCCAATAATGCCCAGAGCAAAAAGCTGGGCGCCGGAGAAGATCGCTATTACTGAGGCAAGAAATGGAAAACCAGGCACGCTGTAACCCAACAAAAAATAGCGTCCAATTACATAGACCAAAACACCCATTCCAAACAATGTAAATCCAAATCCAATCCAACTTGAAATCTGCAAGGGCAACACACTGAATCCGGTCATCATATTAACGGCGTGGGCAACCAACTTCCTCAACGTGTATTGAGAAGTGGAAATCTGTCTGGGCACATGCTGAATCCTAACCGAAGCAAAGCGGGATGTCCCCCAGGTCAATAAAACATCGATGGACACAAATGGGCTTTGAAATCTCGAAAATGCGTCACGCAAGCAGGTCCGGAAAGCCCGATAGGCGCTGACCGAACGCGCGGTTTGCGCCCCCATCATGCTCTGCAAAGCAAGTTTTGTTACGATGGAAGCCACGTCCCGAAAGAACCCATGCTGTTCTTCCACAGGCGTACCATAGACAACATCGGTCTGATCATCCAATAGCTCAATCAGCTTGTGCATTTCTTCCGGAGGATTCTGCAAGTCGTCATCCAGAGTAACCACGATATCCATACGAGCAGCCCTGATTCCACACAACAAGGCATTATGTTGCCCATAATTGCGCATCAAATCAAAGCCTCGAATCCAAGGATGCTTTAATGATAGTTCTCCAATGACCCTCCAACTTCCATCCTTACTACCATCGTTGACCAGGATCAGTTCATACTTATTTGCGATTTGCCAAAGTACACTCTCCAGCCTTTGGACAAGAGCCGGAAGACCTTGCTCACTATTATAAACAGGAACAACTACCGAAATGTCAGTTCTTTTCACAGACCAAATCTTTCCTCTGCGTCGATTGTCCGTAAACCGCTTCGATAATGAATGGAACGCGGCCCTGCACTTGGGCAAGAATTCGCCACATATATTCTCCAAAAATGCCTAATGTGAGCATTTGAAACCCTCCAAGCACTAGGACTACAATCATAAGGGGCGTCCACCCTTTGATTGGATTTCCATATAATACTTTGACAGTTAAAACAATAGCGGCATAAGAAAAACCCAATAAAGCGACCAACAATCCTGTTAAGGATACCCATCGAATCGGCAAAAAGGAATAACTTAAAACTCCATCCAGCAGATACGTCAATTTTTTTCCAAAGGTCCACTTAGATTTACCCACAGCGCGCTTCTGACGCTGATACGCAAGAAATTTAATACGAAACCCTAACCACAAAACTTGACCTTGAAAAAAGGGATTTGCTTCCTGATTTTGCATCAATATGGAGAGAGCTCTTCGGCCAAGCAGCACAAAGTCGAAACCACCGACCGGCATATTGGGGAAACTCATCTTCTGCATCAACCCATAGAATAGACGTGATGTCATAATCCTATAGGCAGACTCATCGCGACCTTTGCGAGTACACACCACAATCTCATAATTATCTTCAAAATGAGATTTCAGCATTTCACTAATTAGGGACGGAGGATCCTGTCCATCAGCAGATATATTGATGGCGCAACGCCCTCTTGCCATGGAAAAACCTGCCCGGATCGCATTCACCTGTCCGAAGTTCCTGGTCAGCTTGACCACAGTCACCACATCTGGATTCGCTTCGCGAATTTTCAGCAGTTCTTGAAATGACCCATCACCGGATCCGTCGTCAACAAATATAACTTCCCCGCGTAGAGCAGGATTTTTTGCTATTACTTCATCATGAATGCGCGCAAACGTCGTCTCAAGCAGCCCCTCGTTGAAATAGACCGGCACTATGATGCTAAAATCCATATTTTGCATTTCCTTCTTCGCCATTGGGCAAATTCATCGTCCTATACCCTAATTATTCGAGCCTAAAGATCCATGCTTCTGCATTGCTGCAGAAATTTCGTCTCCATGGGATTGAACAAAGCTCAAGAAATCGGCAATTCGCTTTACAGCCCCCGCTTGGACGGCCGTACCCGTCGGAAAGCTTATAACACTATCGGCGAGCCGATCCGTATGAGGAAGCTGAAGACTAGCATACCGAAGCATGGAAGCATACGGCTCCAACTTGTGACATCCTGGATAAAAATAACGCCGGGCCACGATGTTTTCAGCAAAGAGAAGTTCAACCAGTTGATCGCGTGTAAGACCAAATTCCTGCCCCACCCGGGCAATGATGTATTGGTAATTGTTTTTTTCCTTCTCGTTATAGCGGATAAAGTTCAGCCCTGGAATAACGCCTGCCAATTCATGGTATTGCTGATAGTGGCGCCGGTTGGTTTCCAAGATTTCGTCTAAGTTATCCAATAAATTAAGACCCATACAGGCGGAAATCTCATGCATCTTCCCATTGATGCCCAATGCAGCCACTTGGTCATGTCCGGTGAATCCAAAGTTTCTCATCAACCGCAACTCCCTAGCCAGCGCATCAGACTCCGTCACAACCGCGCCCCCTTCGAATGTATTGAAGAACTTGGTTGCGTGGAAACTGAACACTTCCGCATCGCCAAAAGCGCTGATCATCCGATGGTCCCAGGAACAGCCAAAAGCATGAGCAGCATCAAAGATCAGCTTCAGCCCTCGCTGCTGTGAAAGACGGGTCAATTCAGGAATGGCACATGGCTTGCCCCAAACGTGCACCCCCATGATCGCACTAGTCTTCTCATTGATAAGTCGCTCCACTTGCACTGGGTCCAAGACGCAAGTTTGAGGGTCGATGTCACAGAAAACCGGTGTCAGTCCAGCCCATTGAATAGCGTGCGCCGTGGCAATAAACGTGAAAGACGGCAGGATGATTTCCCCTGTAAGCCTCAAGGCACGAATAGCCAACTCCAAGGCTACAGTACCGTTGGAAACCAATATGCAGTGCCTCACAGAAAGAAATGCGGCCAATCGAGACTCTAATTCCCGGACACAAACTCCATCGTTGGTCAGCCATCGCCGATCGAAAGCGGCCTCAACTCGCCTGAAAAAATTGTCTTTACAGCCAATATTAGGACGTCCTACATGTAACGGCTCTGAAAACAGGGGTTGCCCTCCAAAAAGAGCCAAATCCGACCATGAGGTTTTTATCATGCTTGTTTTTACCCTTTTGCAGCTTCTGCAACAAACAAATACCCCCATCGCACTCGAAAACTTTCCTGAGTGCCTTCCGATTTGCTCTCGCTAGCATAACGAAGCCTGATGACCAAACGATTATTTGAAACGGTCGGATCAACGGCATATTGAAAATACATGATATCCACCAAATCCGAAGCGAGAAAGGACGTTTTTGTTGCTCCGTTCCATTCCACATCAATCATGTAAGATGATGGATCTTGGTTCGGGATTGGATCTGGCCATAGGTAAAACGCGATTGATTTACTGTTTGCGGGGATAGGAGAAAGGTTTATGGAGTTTTCTACCATTGCCGGACCATCCGTATAGCTTCCACAAATCCCAAGTACCCGTTCGAAGGCAACGTGTTCCGTCGCTATCCCCTCCCCCGGCAAACAGAAAGCGGCATCAGGGATACTCTTGATCGACGTCCATCTTAAATCGTTAAATGCTTCATTTTTTGCGTAAGCGCGTATTAACATCATGCTGGCGAGCAGCATCGCAATGCAAATAATCCCTGCCGCCGCCGTTGCCAATGAAGCGCGCCGGATAAGACATCCGCGCGAAATCGTCTTCTTGGAATGAGGCACAATAAAGACCAATCCTTGTGAGGCGAACGCTGCAAGACAGAATTGAATGTAGATGGAATAACGAGGAGATGTTTCGCCCGCCAACGCATAAATCATACAAGATAATACGGGCAACGAAACAAGGATCAGCCGGTCCTGGGAAAACTTCCTCCTAAATTGGTACAAGACCCCTATTGTACACAGCGCTAGAAAACACGGAGCCCACATAACGCGTAACGCCTTGAAAGTTCTTCCTGTTGTTTGATACCTTGATTGATTCAGACTTTGTTCAATTCCGCTTGCGTAGCCCACCAGAAAATATTTAGCTATTTTTGCCGGCAGCAAATACCGCACGACATTGACGGGGTTATAGTGAAGTTGTGACAGAATCATTTTTGCCATGACACTTTTCTTCTGTTCAGGAGGGGTTGCCTGGTCGATTTGTTCATAAAGACTGGAATACTCCCCCATTGTTTCAAAACTCCACCCTCGCGCAGCAAAGCCAATGAGTCCAGAATCAAGTTTATGACGATCATGCCTCTCCAACCATTCGGAAAACATGGATTTCGCCGGCGTATAGATCAGCATGGGGATGACGATCAGTCCGACGATATACTTCAACAGAAAGCGGCGGCGCGAACTAAGCAATGTCGTTCCCAGAACGAAAAACAACGAGAGAATGAACAGCGAATCAATTCCACGCTGAAGAAACATAAGAGCAAGAATAAGCCCCAAACACGCCCCTCGCAACAGCAGCCATGCCAGCGGCAATGGTCTATGAAGTATCGAAAAAACAAGCGCCACCCCACTCATAAAATACAGCATCCCGTAAAGATGGTGAGTGTAATCAAGAACCATCCACCATTGAATGGGGATCGACATGAATAGCACAAGAGCCAGCCGGCGCGCAATAGGCCCCGCCACGTGTCGGAGTATTGAATAAAACACAAGCAGAGAAAGCGATGAGATCAAGGCATTCAAGATCTGCACGTTGCGAATATCACTAGAACCAAATACGACGCCCATTACGTAATGAACAGGAAAAGCCCGGCTTACCCAAGCTCCATAATCGTAGGCGCGACTCAATTCGCCCAAGGTCGTGCCGTTCAATCCGTCCTGCACCAAGGCCTGAGTCATCGCATGAAATGAAGCACGATCGGCAAGCTGCTGATAATGAGGGAAAGAAAAAATAAGAATGATTTTTACAGCAAGACTCCCTACAACCATGACCACAATGAATGATCTCTCAGAACCGGAACGCCATCTCTTGCAACATTCCATCAACAGCCATCCGACCATCAAGAGATAAACGCCACCGATCAAGAAGATGAACAGCCCATCTTGAGTAAGATGCTTGGCAGCCAGTATCCCGGAGCTGGCAACCAATCCAATGCCCAGAAAGATAATCAACAAACCTGCCAACATCGGACCAATCCACACAGAGAGCTGCTTATGTATTGTTATCATAAATCTGTCAGAGAATCTTGGCATAAAGCTCGATATGTCTGTCGATCGACTTCTGCCGGGCAAAAAACTTCACGAGATGCTGCCGTCCCATACGACCATGTACCTCATAAAGATCCTTTTGGTTTATATACAGAAGAAGCTTGTCGCTCAAAGATGCAACATCGCCCTTTTTAATTAAGCAGCCCGATACCCCGTCCTGAATCAAATCGGATGAGCCACCAGCATCTGAAGCAATCACAGGCCGCATCCAAACCATCGACTCCATCATGCTATATGACAGATTCTCCATCCGAGAGCATTGAACTAACACGTGAACCTGCCGGAAAAAATCCGAGCTATTCATGAACCCCTTCATTTCCACGCTTTGGCTCAACCTTAACCGGACGATTTCCTCTTCAAGACGAGGTCGGTCGGGACCTTCGCCAGCAATCAAAAATCGGGCTTTTGCCACCATATTACTTTGAGGCAACGTTGAAATGGCCCGCAAGAAAAGACTCTGATTCTTCTCCCAGCTCAACCGGCCTAGCATGCCAAACGTAAAAGGAACCGATTCATCGGCGTACAGCTTGGAGGCCTCGCTTGTTGAAGCAATGGCATCAGGGTCAATACCTGCTGGGATATGTACAACACGGGATATCCCTTTGTTCACCAAGTACTGTTCATACCAGCGGCTTAATGCGATGACGCGTGTATACCGCTTTAATGCCGCGATGTTCAGCCACTGATAAAAAAGTTCTTTTGGCTTAGGCCGAAACAACCACCCATGAACCGTACTGACGACTGGAAACAACCGCCCGCCATGAGAGGCCAAGCACCCATGAATATCTGCTTTATATCCAATGGTGTGGAGAATGGGCAAATGATATGAGCTCATAACATCTCGAATGTCATTAATAACATTCCAAGACAACCTTCCCTGCACCGGACGACTCCGAATGGCTATGCCTGCTGATTTAAATACATTCACCAAGGGACCTGGAGCCTCGCTCAACCGATTCTCCTGGATAAAAACAACTGCTACTTCTATTCCCCTGGACTGCAATCCGAGAACGAGATCCAACGTAGCGCGCTCCGCCCCGTACATAGAACCCGTATCCTGTATTAAAAAAACAATGGTCATAGAAGCCACATCATCAGCCGTTAACCGTCCATTTAGAACAAGTGCCAACCTCTTTTTCCTTGAACCCGCCAGTCAATACAACACAATCATCATCCAATATGACAACCCTCTCCATTATTATCGTAACGCTGAACGAAGCAACCCTCATTCGCAACGTGAAAAATGCGATTGACCGGCTTCAGCGACCACCCAACCTAGTGATGGAAACAATTCTTGTGGACGGAGGAAGTACAGATGGTACAGTAGCCCAAGCCATGAGCCTTGGTTTTTCGAAAGTGCTGAAGCATCCGGATGCAAACATTCCTCTTTGCCGCAATAAAGGACTAGAAGCCACATCAGGGCAGTGGATTGCATTTTTAGATGGCGATTGTGAACCATCAGTCGATTGGATACTAAAAGCCCTGCCGTACTTGGAACAACCTACTCCTACCTTGATAGGCTGGCCTGTTGAACCCCCAAGTCCGGGAACCTGGGTACAGCGCTACTGGTTTATTCATTGGGCTAATAAACGGCGAGGAGGACAAAACGATGCTTTTCGTCTAATCACAACCAGGAATATGCTCTTTCATCGGATTATCGCGGATCACTTGCATGGGTTTGATGAAACATTAACCACAGGAGAAGACACCGACTTCGTCCTCCGCGCCACTCAGGCGGGCTTTCTGGTTCAAGCTATCCCCGAATTGAGAGTTATCCATTACGGAGAGCCGGCCACCTTGCGGCAATTTTTCCGCCAGCAAATCTGGCATGCGAACCGAACGAGCTACACAAAGATCGTCCAAGCAACAGGGCTACAAACAGGAGGCCATGCGGTTTTGTTTTCTACCCTGTTTTTGGGAAATTTATTTCTTTGCATAGTAGCAGTGGCACTGCTGCTGACCTTTAAGTGCTTTTATTTTATGGCCTTGTTCCTGCCGCTCATCGCATTAGTTGCCATTCCGGCAGGTCTGATGTCGCTCCGAGCTCATACACCACGCGCCTTCTTTCCACTTGGCATTCTTTATGCCGCATATGGGCTCGCACGAAGTTTGGACTTGGCAGGATTTGCACGAAATAAGCGACCATGGAAAAAAGGCAGTTGATCAAACCGCGCCAAGTACCCGGGAATAGAGAGCCGCAAACTGGTCGCCCACGCAACTAGGGGCATGACGGTCTTGCAGAATGCCCCTGCTTTTCCAATCATCGAAAAAACCGGAGTCCCTTTTTTCCAGCCAACGGGAGATCGATTGAGCTAACAACTGAGTGTCGCCCACCGATACAACACTTCCCGTTACTCCGTGTTTAATTAGCTCCCTGTTTCCACCGCAATCCGTAACAACTGCCGGCAATCCGGCAGCCATGTATTCCATGATGCTGTTCGACAGCCCTTCATTCGCCTGGGGCGTCAATACACCGACATGGCATTGCTTGAGCAATGCCGGTATATCCATTACCTCACCTAGAAAAACAACGCTTCTCGCAAGACCCATTTGAACAGTTTTCTGTTCCAGACGAATTCTCTCTGGTCCATCGCCAGCAATCACCAATGAGGCGTCAGGCCTTTTCGACAACACATCCGGCAGAGCCGCGATGATGGAAGCGACATCTTTTTCACGGTCCAATCGTGCAACGACAACCAGCTTCAACCCGGCCGGCAGTTTATCGGCCTGTGAAAAAGGCTTCTCTGCTTGTGTATCGAATTCTTCTAAATCAAAAAAATTGGGAATGCAGGTTATCCGTTCGGCCGACAATCCATCTTGGAGCAACTTACTCCGAATGGCTTCGGCATTCACCACGACGGACGCGGACCTGCTATCCGCCCAATGCATCAGTTGAAGCTTCCTCGGCGCATAAATTTGCCCCATATCGCGTCGGCTGGTAATATAGGGCCGTCCCGCCCATTTTGCCGCTATGGCTCCAAAGATTGCCGCATCGGCATCCCAAGCATGGACGAGGTCAATGGATGCACGCCGTATGAAAGAAACCAAACGCAGGACCTCGTGAAGGGTTCGCCACTGGATCAATCGGCGAATTCTGATTTCTTTAACCGATCCACAGACCTGTTCCACCGGAATAACAAAAACACCTGTCCGCTGAAAAACGGCCGTTCGCTGCACGAACCCGCGCCGATGCAACTCCAACAAGACTCGAGCGCACTGCCCCTCGGTCCCCCCACGAATCAAATTATAAACTATGTGCAGGATTATTGGTTGCGAATGAGACATGTTCACCCTCGTTAATGGATCGCGGATGCGCTGACAAAAGAGGTTGTATATTCTTCCAAAGAAGTTCCGCGGCCACTTGAATTCCTTCAGAATTCCAATGTGTGTCATCCGGCCAATAAAGAAGACGCCCTCTGGCGGCCTGTGCGCGAAAAGGTTCCAGTAAGTTAATCACTGCAATTCCTGCGTCCTTAAAGACGGCTTCAAGAGCAGGCAAGCAGGAAGGAGGCAAGGGATTGTCCGGAGGATTAGCATATGAGGGCAAATACTCTCGATAGACAGACTCTTTATCGGGAATTAACATAACAATTAGAGAAATGCCCCTTAGCCGGCAGTATCGATCTAGATAGCCTAGCGTGTCCACTAATTGAGAAAAACCCCGGTTGGTCCCCCATTTAATGGATTCGATGTTGTACCGATAAAACAGCAAAGGGGCGCCGGTCACTTTGCCTTGGGAAGGGATTACATCCGGCGTAAGATTGCCAAGAACAAAATAGCGAATCTGATTCCATACATTCCGGGCTACTTGAGCCAGCAAAGAGGTATTAGGAAGACTTTTCTTCAATTCATTAGAACAGAAGGCAGGCCAACGAATCCCCGTGGATTGAAGGTTTTTTTTGGTAAAATCGTCCAAGTGTTCCAAGTGATACATTAACCCCACATATAAAGGACCCGATATATCCGCTTCCACCATGCCGAAAACAAGAACTTTTGGAGGGCTGCATTCAAAGCGCCTCTCAGAAAAAAATTTGATAAGACCAAGCAAGGGCCCTCGCCCCTTGCATGCATGATTATAGACCGGCAGGCTGGAAATTCGCTCTAATTGTGCGCTTATCTGATCGGACTGCACATCGGGCACCATCATGAAGCTATCGCCAACCACCACGATACGATAATAACGATTAGTTGTTGAGGGTGGATTAGAGTACCCATATTCATCGGTCCATTCTGTAAACGCGGGGCGAGGCTTCTCGAATTCCTTGCTGGCAGAAGGAATGGCAATCATGTGACTCAAATTTCCTCCCATGGACGGTCCCATCTGTCGCTTAAAGGAACCCACCTTTTGTGCCGTCAGCCGCGAATAGAATGTGTTCTGCCATGAATACCACGAAAACCGGAAAAACCAATCAGATGCTATCAACAAGGCGTACAGAAGCCCTATGATTAAAATCACTTTGGACGCCGGTGAAAACCGCTGTAATAGATTAACGTTTTTTGTCATGTCACTCTATGAGAGCTCTTTTGTCATATTCCAAGCGTCTGTTCGGATTGAACAATGGTGCGGAGTGACTTCTTTCTCAAGAAAACAACCATACCGGCCAGCAGCAAGGGCAGCAGGGGCTGAAGAGGAATAGCATATCGCGCATTCTCACTGTTTGATTCCAGCATAGCTTGCAGCAAAGATGTTATCCATAAAACAGCCAGCATGCTCAATAGATAAAGGTGAGCAGAAGTCATTCGCACCCGAAACAGACAGCCTATATAGACAATAGATACCATGACCACACCTAATCCCAACAGTAGCCATAGAAGCTTAATGGGTATCCACATAAAACCGATCCCCTGTCGAATACAGGGAGAAACTACTAATTCGGGATACCAAACTAATGGAACACGCCAATAATCAATCCAAGCCCAGAATACTCCTCTAGCATATAAACTAGGATGGTCAAAGATAAGACTTGTTGAGAAAGCCGCTAAAACAGGAATAAGGTCTTTGTGAGACAGACCACGAGCTTGCATCATTTCCGGCACGGCAGAAGCCTGTACCACGGTCAAAGAACCTCCTCTAGCTTGAATTGCCCCATAGGATTCCTCGCGATGCCGGATGTAAATCTCGGCCAAGTCCCGGTATTCGGGCCTTGCTAATTCTGCATAAAGGCCACAATGATTAAGCAAGCCCGAATACATATTACTGCTTAGACCCATATATCCCGCCACAATGCTATTAAACAAAATCCAACCGCCTACCAGAAAAACCAGAGGCGAAACAAAGGCTAAAAGGCGAGAGCAACTTCCCCAGCTCCATTTAACAAGCCACCACTCATTAACAGCCAAAACCAAGAGCAGCACAGGCGCGAGAACAATAAAAAGCGGACGAGTCAAAATGCACACAGCTATTAATAACCCTGATAGCGCATATAATGGAATCTTCAGATTCTTCTCCATGACTATTTTTTGAAGCAAATGCATGATCAGAAGAATAAGAAATATGGCCATTGTTTCGGACAGGATCGCCGTCTCCAAAAAAAGAAATTGAAGTCCTATTAAAACAGGGACGCAAACAATAAACGACCATCGGGGGGACAGCCGCATCCGCCTAGCCAAATCATAAAGGAATAAAAGCCCCACGAGACCCATACAAGATTGAATCGCCCATATGACTCTTAACTTCATGCCGGCCAAAATCATGAGAAATGGGTAAGCAGGCAATCGTTTCGCCGCATAATCCGTAAAGTCAAGCTGACGAATCCAATCTGCCATAACTAAATAATCGGACGAATCGTCTGTTAAAAGCGGTTGGGAGAAAAGCATCAGAAGAATCCGCAACAAGACTCCAACAAACAGCAAGATCATGAGATAACGTTCGTTCCAGAGCCAAACGCCAAACTTATTATCTTTCATACTCATCCAACGTCAAAACTGAAAATAGAGAAATGGAGAACTCGAATTTACCAAGACAATGCCTATGCAGACGATAAAGAGAAATCCCAGTACGACAGCCGTCGCAAGGCCTGGCTGAAATCGAATTTCCCAGGTGTTGGCTGATAACCAGCACACACCAGTCGCGATGCATAAGATCATAAAAGGGAGTTTATGCGTGGTCCACAAAGTATTATCCCATCCCCCCGCCCAACCGTTCATGCCCATCAACCCCCTGTAAATCCCTAGCGCTTGTACCAAGTTCGATGATCTGAACAAAACCCACCCGCCCAATACGATCAGAAATGTCCATGCACATCGGACGGACTTAGGAACCCATTCTAAAAAACTTCTTTTGCCGACAACTCGTTCGATTGCCAACCACACTCCATGATAGGTTCCCCAGAAAAGGAACGTCCAATTGGCGCCATGCCATAAGCCCCCGAGCATCATCGTGATAAGAAGATTTGCATACGTCCGCGACAGCCCTTTTCGATTCCCGCCTAGAGGAATATATAAGTAATCTCTTAGCCAAGAAGAGAGAGAGATGTGCCAACGACGCCAGAAGTCGGTTATGGAAAGAGCTTTATAAGGCGAGTTAAAATTGCGCGGGAATTCGAATCCGAACAGGCTCCCTAATCCGGCAGCCATATCTGAATAGCCGCTGAAATCGAAGTAAATCTGCATGGCGTATGCCAACATGCCGGCCCAAGAGGAAATCAAACCCGGGGCTGTCTGTTTAAATAACTGATCGACCAGGATAACAACTCCGTCTGCTAAAATCACTTTCTTTGCCAATCCAAATATAAACAGATAGACCCCGCGCGCTACGCGATCCATAGAATGAATTCGCGATTCCAACTGCGCGGCCAGTTCATGATAACGAACAATCGGACCTGCAACCAATTGAGGAAAAAGGGATACGTAACAGGCAAATGACCAAATCGATTTGCATGGACGGGCATTCCCCAGATAAACATCAATGGTGTAACTCATGCTTTGAAACGTGTAGAATGATATTCCGACAGGAAGAATGACCCCCATAACGGGAATTAATGGAGAAGGCAGCAATCTCACCATTGCGCTCACTTGATTTAAAGTTTGTGCAAATAGATCGAAGTACTTGAAAAATCCCAATAATCCCAAATTCGTACAGAGGGAAATGATCAACCATAGCTTTCGTTTCCTTGTATCAGAGCTACAAGCAATGCGGCTTCCGGCTAGATAATCGACGAGGGTGGAAAGGAAGAGCAATCCGCAAAACCTATAATTCCACCAGCCGTAGAACACATAACTGGCTATGGTCAGAAAAACCAATCGAGCCGAATTGGCTTTAAGGGCATAATAAACGAACAGAGTGATTGGAAGGAAAATAAAAAGAAATTCGTAACTATTGAAGAGCATGATGGGATTCTCAATCAGACCAAACGATTGTCGCACAACGTCCGTAGTTCGCCATAAGGTTTAACGCCTCGCCCATTAATGCCATTATATCCATACTGAACGTCAGTTTTCTCAAGTCCAACTTCGTCAAACCATTTACGTATAGTTGCTAAATACTGGGGAGAATCGTACATAGGCGAGAGTTGATCGAACAAATCCAACACCCCCCATTCTTTCAACATCTCTTCTGACAAATCCCGATAGTCATCGCCATAATAAACTACCAATAGACGGCGATTGATCGTAGGGCCTATCATAGGGATTTTGTTAATGCACTGGGCTAAAGGCCACAACCGCCGAGTATGTCGCTCGCACCAGCAATACAATTTTTCAGGATTCATTAGCCGAATAAAATGGCGAACAAAATATTTGGCGCTGATTGCTCGAAGCAACCAGGGCAGAACACCCGGCCTTTTGCAGTAACAATCGATTGCGATATGTTTCCCAGGCTTCAAATATGGAGAAAGGCTTATAAAGGCCTCGTGCACACTAGGGGTATGTTGGAGCACGCCCAAACAAAACAATCTATCAAAAGAAGCCTTTGGAAAAGGCATCTTGTAGAGATTTGCCTGTATAATTAACACATTGTCGCAATGACCATTCGATGCATAATTAGCTTCAACAGCCCGGCTATAATCCATTGAAATCACCATGGCGCCAGTTTGAGCGGCCTTAGCGGTAAAACGTCCTGAACCACTGCCCACCTCCAGAATCATTTCACCCTTGAGGTCTGAAGGCCATGGGGTCTCAGATTCAAACCTTAGACTTGAATCTCTTCTCCCACTGTATTCATCGTATTGGGTGCGCGCATGTTTCAGCCATTCAAACCCAAAGTTTTCTGCATAGTTCGACTCCGGGCCAAATCGCGGGATGGAATTGACGACCGGATAGTCCTGATTGCAAATCTTGCACCGAAGAACACCTGAAATCACGCGCTCCGAAGTGCTGTATTCGGCCTCAACAAGCGCCAAAGGAGCTATGCAGTCAGGACATACAAGATATTGAATATGCGCTTTTTTCATTGGAATGGCAAACGATGAACCTGCGATTAAACTAGGTCCTGTGAACAGCAACCATTTGCGTACGCAGAATTCCCCACGGCTTCGTAAATTCATCAATAATGGGCAAGAATGAAACCGCATACTCAGACTGATCGAGTCGATCAACAAGCTGATTGCATCCCACGTTTTTTACAGGATCGCTGGGCTGCACGAAATAGTCGTCAAAGATAACTAGTGTATTTTTACTCATCATATGCTGGCAATTATCCCAATCGGACTGAATGGTTTCAATCGAATGCCCTCCGTCGATAAAGATAAAATCAACCTGGCCAATTTCTTTGCGGATGCGAAGCAACATCTCCTTTGAATTGCCTTTGAAAAGTTTTGTGAATGCACCGGTTTTCTCCAACATGCGTGTGACGGTCATGCAGGACGGAGGACGTATCGCGTATTCTGCCGACAGCAGATCCGGGGTCAAATCTTCGAAGAGGTCAACGCCCCAATATTGTACAGAGGTCAAAGAATGATGGATACGCGCTGTTTCTATCATTTGACGGGCCCGAATGCCATTATTAGTTCCAATCTCCAAAAAAATCCTGCACTTTCGCTCGTTTATCAACTGGAAGAATGCTCTATACCGCTGGGGATAGATACGCCATAGGCGCACACAGTATTTCGCATACCAAAAAAAATTCACATTATCCTCCCCCGAGATCATTAATATATTTCATTCGGAACAGATGCTCGCCGATAGCATTCGGCATATATTTTAACAATTTTCGCCCAATCATATTCACTTGCCCGAGTCTTTGAGCGAAGAATCATTTCTTTGCAAAATAAATTCTGATTCATCAGCTTCGTTATATGCTCACTCATCGCTTCGATATTCCCGACAGGAGCGACCAGACCCCACTTTCCATTCTCAATAATATCCAAAGCACCTGCTGTTTCATATGATACAATTGGCAAGCCCGCAGCCATAGCTTCAACAATCACATTTCCAAATGATTCCCACAAGGAGGTCATAATAAAGGCATCCGCTGATTTATAAAGCTCTATCAGCGCTTCCGAAGGATGTTGATTAAGACATGAATTCTTTTGCACATCCATGCTTTGGGGGGGGATCATGCGCAAATGAGCATCCACCCCCAACTGTGCGGCACGCTTCTGAACCTGCAAGTCGGACGAGCCAACCAGCAGCCAAACAACCTTTCGAGAGTTTTGGCATACGATACGAAGAATATCCGGAATGAAACAAAATCCTTTCTGCGGATGATCGCGTCCAACCGTCAAAAGTAAAAACGAATCTTCTGGTATGCCCAAACGCCTCCTCGTTTCCACAGGATTCGTGTGCATTGATTGGAAGCGCGAAAGATTCACTGCATTGGGAATGTCATCGATTTTGGATACGGGAATTCCGCTTGCCTTATACTCTTCGTGCATCAGTCGACTGATGGCCGTCACGCGATCGCTCATGGAAAGCGCACAGCAAATGCCCTCGTTCAAATGTGAATTCATCCGCAAGGTAAAACCAAATGCAGGATCACGAATCAAATCGTCTCCCTGGCATGTTGTAACAACCCTGCATCCGGTTCTCTTGAGCGCCGGTACGGCCAGCATGCCCAAAGGATAGGCCATATGAATGTGCCAGATATCGCCATGTAAAAGTCGTCGGTAAAAGTCTATCTGCCATTCCACGAACCTACGAGAGCCCCGCCCCTCTTCCCATTGTTTTCTAGCATTTTGCGTATAGGTTCGCGGCAGCAGAGGATAAACAGGATAAGGCAGATGACGAGCCACTTGAGCCCATAATCCCCACCACGTAATCACGCATGGCCGATCCCCCATGGCAAGTTGACGCATCGCCAAGTTGTGAACCGTTGTCTCCGCTCCGCCCAAGCGGGGAAGAAAAGTCGAAGCTAAATGCACAATCTTCATAGCCTGATTATTCAATACCCTCAAAGAAACAACAGGTTGAAAATGCATTCCAAAGCAAATTTGGATGCCCAAGCCCCTCACGAGGGATAAGACTTCCCGATGAAGTTGGATCAAACAGACCGGAAGGAAGCGTCGTCCAGGCTTTGCGTAATCGTTCCGAAAGAGACTTTTGGCACCATTCCTGCCACGGCGGTGTAAATCCTTGCTTGGGTCGATTAATGAATTCCCCCGGTAAATAGCGCGAAAGAACGGAACGCAAAAGCATTTTTCCCCGGCCGTCCGGACCGACCTTTAGGTGAGTGGGCAGCGAGAACGCAAATTCAACCATGCGATAGTCTAGAAACGGATTTCTGCACTCCAAGCTATGAGCCATGCTCATTCGATCTGTTTTTACCAAGATATCATCCGGCAGATAGGTATGAAGATCCAAGTACTGCATTCGAGTCAGCAAATCGCATCCGGCTGAACGGCGAAGCCATTTCGATCGGGTCGACTCGACATCCTCCATGACCAGTGTCCGTTGCATCTCGGAGGAGAACAAACGTTTGAGCATTCGAGAGCTGGTGATCCTTGTCAACGCGGCCATACCTTTGCATGGCCCCAGCCATCTCAGTTTCGATTCCCACAAAAAGGTCTTTGCATGGAAAGGCCCCGATGGAATCCTATAGCCGCCCCACAGTTTTAAAGCCTCGCGATACCAAGGATAACCGGCGAAAAGCTCATCCCCCCCATCGCCCGTCAAAGCCACCGTAACATACGAGCGCGCTTGTTGAGCCAAAAACCAGGTGGGAATGCATGAAGCATCTCCAAACGGTTGATCCAGCCAACGGGCAATCTCCGAGAAACGGCCTCCCATGTCCTCATCAACCGTTAGAATCCGATTGGCGATGCCCAAATGCCGGGCCACTTGTTGGGCATGAAGAGATTCGTCATATCCACTCGACCGAAAGGCAATGGTATAGGATGAAATTGAAGAAGGTCCGGCAAGGCGAGATGCTAATGCGGCTACAAGACTCGAATCGATACCCCCCGACAAAAAAAGTCCAAGGGGAACATCGGATAGCAACCGAATGCGAATGGCATCAGAAAGCAATTCTTCAAGACGGTCCCCGGCCGTTTGTTCATTCCAAGATGGGTCCAAGCCATTCCCCAAAGGACAATCCCAGTATTCACTAAGAGTAAAAATTCCATCTTTCCATATTCCATAGTGTGCAGGCGGAATTTGGCGAATCTCTTCATAAATGGTTCGCTCACCCATGATATACCCGTATGCCCAAAATTGCGACATGGCGACCATGTCGATACGAGATCGATCAACCCATCCCGTCTGCAAAAGTGCTTTTATTTCAGATGCAAAAACAAGACTCCCGTCAGCGCGCTGGTGATAATACAAAGGCTTTTTACCTAACCGATCCCTAGCCAAAATCATTCTATGTGCTTTTCGATCATAGAGAGCCAAGGCAAACATTCCGTTCATCCGGTCAAGGGTTGGCTCTATCCCATATTTCGCCACTAAATGGACAATGACTTCCGTATCACATTTCGATTGGAAATGATGGCCTTCTTGAATCAGCTCATTCCGATACTCCTGGAAACTGTAAAATTCGCCATTATAACTGATGCACCAATCGCCATCTTCACTCGCCATCGGCTGAGCGCCTGCCTCCGATAAATCGATAATGCTTAGCCGACGATGACTCAAACCCGCCGTACCCGTCATTTTTTCATCACGCACGGTTTTTCGATCAAGCCACAGGAGTAGGCCTGCGGCGTCCGGGCCCCTATGGCTCAACACGTCTCTCATTCGGGCCAAGACGACTTTGTTCATACAGGGCGTCTTAGATATGAAACCAGCAATACCACACATAAAGAATACCCATTAACTCAGCTAAATCGACCGACTATGCTTTTCCAACCATTGGCGAATAGCTCCCTTTATTGCCGGAGGGATTAAAGCCCGCCACCCAGCATGGAGAGAACAAGGGGGAGTATAACGATCCAAGGATAATCTTTCCGCCCGTTTATCCGGCGATTGAAAAACCTCCCGTATAACGTCAGCATACGCGCTAGTTGTGCTTTTCAGAGAGAAATTCTTGTAAATTCTTTGCTGCGCCAACTCGCTCATCTTACCCCAGTGTTGACGATCAAGCCCCAGGTTATAAACGGCCTTGGAAAAAGCTTCGGCAGCCCCCATGGGAACCAAAACGCCGCTAGTTCCATCCTCAATAATGTGATCCGTCAAACCGCGTATATGCGTAGCGACAGGAACACAACCTTCTGACATAGCCTCCAACATTGCATTAGGCGATCCTTCATAACGTGAAGGAAAGATCAGGCAATGAGCATGCTGATAATACTCTGGCATATCATCCGGAGGAATGGCGCCCCTGAAATGAACCCGATCATCCAATCCAGCTTGATGAAAAGCATATTCCAACCTCTTACGATCTGGGCCATCGCCCACAACAACCAAATCAGCCATAAGACCCCGGTTCAAAGCGCCACAAAGAATCTTAGGAAGAAGCAATACGTTTTTCTGCATTTCTTCTAAACGACCAACGTAGAGCAACCGAAAGACAGAGTCCTGCATTCTTAGCGCCGAAGAAGACTTCAAAAGAGACAGGGCAATCCCATTGGGAATCATGTTGATTTTTTCCATCGGCACTTCACGATCTAGAAGATCGTCTTTTATCCTCGGGCTCACCGCCACCATGCGATCAATCCAGGGAGCCAGAATTCTGACAGGACGGTATACCCCCTCTGTCATCAAAGGGAGCCGAGCCAGACATCGAATATTCGGCGGCAAATAGCAAGGCAGATTGGTGCTTAGAGAATCACATCCCGGCAATATCATAATAGCTTGAATTCGTTGGAGCTCTAACTCCTCGATGATTTGTCGCGTTGCTTCCGCTGGTTTGGAAGCCAGATTGAGCAACTGAACACCTTGTTCACGAGCCAGAGGATGCGGCCTTAACTTACGACCATCCATAGGCGGCATGCAAACGAAGTCGATGTCCTGCTCACGAAACAGGGCTCGCGTCCGCGTGAAGAAACGGAAGGTCCCTCCCACCTGAGGCTCACAAAAATAGGCAACACGAATCATAAATCTATTCTATTGCGTGCAAGCGTCTCAGAAGTGAAAAAAGAGTTTTCTTTAAAAACTGCGCATTTTCAACTGCACGATATGGCATGAACGTCAACATCAGCCGTTGTAGAGTTTTTACCCAACGCTTGTTTAGGCTGTATGCTTCCATCATATCATATCGGTATAGGCTCAGAAGCCTTTTGGTGAGATTGGGATCCACATATGAAATTTGTGTGTTTCGGAATCCGACCTTTGCCTGCGAAACCCGCTGTTTTGCATATTGATAGCCAACCGTGCCAAATACAGGTTGATAATAACTAACCCATACAGAATTCATGTAAGACTTGTTGTGCCTAATGAACTGGAGCGTATTCTCCATCGATTCCACAGTTTCATAAGGAAATCCGATGATAAATAGCCCAGCAATAGATATTCCCATTTCAGAGAGCACCTTAAGTTTTTCGCTTGCTTGACTGCTTGTAAAGGTTTTACCCATTCGTTTCAACATGCCATCATCACCAGATTCGATTCCAATATGAACGCAAGCAGGCTGATATTTTCTAATACATTCTATAGTCAAATCGTTTAGACACTGGATATGTGCAAAAAACGTGAATGCGTTCGAAATTTGTAGATCCTCCGATTCCAATCGTTCATAGAGTTCTTCCATGCGGTGGGCAGCGGCTGCAAAAATATCATCCACAATGAAAAACTTCTTCTGTCCCAATTGTGTGAGTAATTTGACATTGGCGACAGTCCGATCAGCGCTGAAGTGATGGATAGTCCGTTCGGTGTTATGGCAGAAATGACATCGGAATGGACAGCCACGCATGGTCATTATCTCACCATGAACCTCACGTAAAGTCGCAAAATCCTTCTGAGCCCAGACAGGATATCTGATGAAATCAATGGGCTGATGTTGAAAAAAGAGTTCGCCTTCGCCCTTACAAAGCTCAATTCCTGCCTTTCCAAAAGACTGCTCCAGTTCCTCCGGCATATCTTGTGCCCACTTACCACCCACAACCACTCGCGTTTTGAATATTTTCCTCAGTCTCTGAGCGTCCATTATAGGCCTACAAGGGTCATCCGACTGTAAGACAGAAAGACCCACAATGTCATATTTGCCCCGAACGACACCATGTCTAAGTTGATGCAGATAAAAGACATCCACATCATGTCCAAACGCTCGCAAATACGACGCCAAATCCAGCAAGCCAATGGGATTTCGTTGCTCCTCAAAGGCCTTGCGAGTTGTGAGTAAGATATTCATTCTTTAAGGTAATTATTCCTGTCCTAAACGCCCTCTTTCTCAAAAACTCATAACATGATTTTCAGCAAAAAAAGAGCTTCCTTTTAAGAGATGCCCAAGTCAAAATTAATATGTTGCTCGATGCTATACCATGATCTCGGAGAAAACACAGCTTGATCGTTCTTTAGGGTTCGCGTGTCCAAGGTGCAAAATGCGGCTTGTATTTTCAAGCACAGACATGATGATGAAGTGTATCCACCCTGCATGTGGTTACCAATACCCTATCCATCAATCGATTCCGATTTTAATAAATGATGCCTCCAGCGCATTTTGCATCAACGATTTTCTTCAGAACTCGCTCACCTATTTTTCTCAAGGTCATCACCGTCAAAAAACGAATTGCCGTATTCCCATGAATCAAAATGCTCTTCATAATTTTGCTCATGTCCGGGATCTGTTATTACACGACATCCCCACTCCTCTAATCCTTATTTTGGGCGGGAGCATTCGTGGCATTGGATCTGAAGTCTTACTCGATCATCCGAAGGTCCGCTGTGTCGAAACCGATATTTCTTTCGGCCCTCACACTCAAATCATTTGCGATGCTCACGACATTCCCTTTGCAAACGAGACATTTGATGCCGTGGTCGCCCAGGCAGTTCTCGAACATGTTGCGGACCCTTACCGTTGTGCAGACGAGATACATCGGGTATTGAAGCCCTCGGGACTGGTTTACTCTGAAATACCCTTCATGCAACAAGTCCACGGAGGAGCCTACGATTTCACCCGCTTTACTCTTCAAGGCCACAGGCGCCTCTTCCAGAAATTCGAACCGATCGAATACGGGCCGCTCGGAGGCCCCGGAACAGCTCTTGCATGGGCTTACCTTCACTTTTTCGACGCCTGGACGCAACAGCCAACCTGGCGAAAAATTGTTAGGGGCTTTGCCCGCTTTACATCATTCTGGCTGAAATATACAGATGCCATATTACTCAATCGTCCAGGGGCTTCGGATGCTGCTTCCGCCACCTTCTTCATGGGAAGGAAAAGCGAGCAGACGCTTTCTGATCGAGAGTTGGTTCGTTCATATCATTCAGCTTCGAATAGGTAAACCGTCTCTTGCCTGAAGGCGTCAAAGGAATACCGGGAGCATACATGATTCTGATGCAAGCCGATTCCCCGATGACGGCTCTCATTTGTGCAAGAAGCGTATTTTCCTGGCTTTGAACTTTGCGCTGATCGGCTACCAAGACAAGCGTATATTCCGCCAGATTCTCCTGGACGAAACAGAACTCTGCGACCCCCTCAACCGAGTACAGAAGATGGGTAAAATATTCACCATGAATGAATCGCCCGGAAGGCGTACGAATAACATCGGCCTGCCTCCCAACAACAGTCTTCAAGCGCGGGGTCGATCTTCCGCAAACACACAAGGCCGACGGTTCCCAACAAGCCAAGTCCCCCGTATCGTATCGAAGAAACGGCATCCCGTAATTATGCAAATACGTAAGCAACAGCCGTCCCGGAGATCGCCCGGAGTCTTCGCCTTCAATCTCTACTATAAAGTCGTTGCAAAGGATATGCAGCCCCTGATGCTCCGTGCATTCAGCCGCGATAGCGCCCGTTTCGCGATTACCATATCGATCGAATACTGGACGTTTGAATACTCGTTCAATACAGGCCCTCATGTGCGGATCGAGTCGTTCAGCCGAGCTGACAATGGCCCTGCTCGGATAGTCAGGACGAAGGTCATGTTCCTCCAGAAATCGGGCATACTCAAAGATAGACCCCGCATAGGCCACGATAATGGCCGGACAAAAGCGCTCCATCGACCGATGAAACTGAATCATCTGATCGGGTCCCATGTTAAAGGCGTTATACCATCTTCTGTTTTCCACCCTCCATCGTAACGCCAATCGAAGATTAGCCATCGAACTCGACACATCGCGATCCGATCCCCATAACATGGCAATTTTCTGTCCGGGCGCCCAACCTGTTAGCCCATCAGCCCAAAGAAGAGACGCTTCACGTGCAATTTGGGTGGTCTTATCCACCCAAAATTGCATGGGGGTTCCTGTGGATCCTCCCGTAGCATCTCTTCGCAAGCCTTCTGCACCCTCTGACACAAAGTATTCCGGAGTATTCTGAATCTCCGGTCGCTGCATAACCGGCAGGGATCGAAGAACCTCTTGAGCGTCCAACGGACTGACCGTGGTCGAACGGCCCAGAAGATCACGTATTCTCGGGACCTGTATCCTTGCGTGATTTAGTAAATTCGCCAGCATCTCGTCGACCAGCGATTTTCGCGCAAAGCCTTCCATAAAATCAGACCGCTGATTTGCGTCCCACTTGGACGACACAGCTCTTCGATGCCCGTCTTTACGATCTAACAGGCGTTGCGACAATAGTGCTGATAAATATTGATTCATCGCAGAGAAACCATCAGGAACGCTTTACAGTCAACGAACGATACAGGTCAACCAACTTGACCGCACTCGCTGCCCACTGAAAATCCGACATGACGCGTCGACGATTCCACTGGCCCATCTTTTTGGCGGCGGCAGGCTCCTCTGCCAAAGCCATCAAGGCTTTGAAAAATGCTTCAGGCTGATCTTGAGGCACAATCCAGCCCCCTTGATTCTCAATGAGCCGGGGAACCCATCCGCAGTCGGTGGTCACAACCGGCAATTCGGAAGACATCGCTTCCAATGCGGCAAAGCAAAATGACTCAAACGTGCTGGTAATCACTTTAACATCAGCGCCTGCATACACAGCCGGGAGCTGACCATAAGGCACTTCACCCAAAAACGATATGCGATGGGCAACCCCCAGATCTCGCGCTTGCATCTTCGTCCGTTCAAGCAACGGACCATTCCCTACCAAGACCAGTCGGGCATTGGATTTAGCAGCAAGGACACGCCGGAAGACATTCAACAGGAAAGCATGGTTTTTGAAGGCCTGAAACCTAGCCACATAAAGTAAAACCCAATCATTCTCAGAGAGACCATATACAGATCGAAAAGAACTCTTGTGTGGAAAGAAAAAAGAAGAATCAACGGCATTTGGCACATCGACAACATCGGGACGCAAGCCTTGCTGCAATTGAGGAATGGTCATCCCACTGGCAATAACGCCATCCGCCTTCGGTATCGCGCCCATGGTGTCGTAGAAATTCCCCGCTGTCAGACGCATCACTACGGGAACCGCCATCTTCCATCGCTTCCAGAGATGAACAAACGTTGGCAATTCACATACGTGCACGACATCGAACTGATGTTTTTGTCTCTTCGCCCATCGCGCGGAAAACTGCTCGAAAAACCAGAAATCGAACAGTCGCAATCGCCATCCGCCTTTCACCTTGTCCCAGGGAAACCATCCGTAGTAGGGGGAACGGATGTAGTGATTGGGGCTTTGAGATTGGGACTGTGCATCCGAAATCTTCGCACCGCTGAAAAGAGGATAGCCGGAGAGAAAGGATACGGAACAATCCAGATTCTGAAGGTGCCGGGCCATTTCTAAGTCGAAGGTCTCTCCTCCACCCCGCTCTATGCTTAACATTCGGTTGACAAACAATACACGCACAAATGGACCCGTATGTCCTTTAAGCCTTACAAATCATGATATGATGAGTATATGGAATGTGCAAAAGATCTTGCCGGATTTCCGATTGCACATGAGAAAAGAATGGCTGCACCAAGGCTCTGTATTCTTCCGATGAACGTACGTAAGAACCTCGGTCGGAATTGATGATAAACCGAGCTATGCGAGATTGGCTTTCTGTTAAGCACGGATCGATGGCTATAAACTGTCCCCCTGGCTGCATCAATTCAACCAGTAGTCGACATAGATGTTGAGCTTCAGCATCATCCAGATGGTGCAACATGGAAAGAGCCAGTGCCTTTTGAAATCGGAGCAGTTGACCTGAATGAAGATCAGATACTGACGCACATCGAAATGTTACATGTCTGCCTGCATATCGTGAGCGAGCACTTTGGATATACCGTTGGTTGGGATCTATGCCAGTATAGTTCACGCCAGGAAGAAATTGCAGGATCTCAGCCGTTCCACACCCCACATCCAATATATGCTCGCCGACTTGAGAACATATATATTGTTTGGCTACGAGCCTTCGAAAACGGTGAGCGCCTACAGCCCACTGAAATAAATCATATGCTATAGAGGATGAAAAAATGGCGCTATGAAATATTTTTTCGTGTGTCATCTTGCCTTTTATCGGTAAAGAATCTCACTCAATGCGCCTTGGCCTGCCTCAAAGCAATCAATGAAGAAGACTTTGTCAACCGATGTAGAATGACAGACATTAGCATCCCATTTCTCATGCCAAATTAATGTATCGTTGTCCCATTGAGCATAATGTTCTGCGTCCAAGATTCCTCGAGGAGGAAGATTAGAAGTCGCTACTAATTCCAACATTGCATTCAGGGCAAAACCTTTAAATAAAACCGCATTTTGATTGTGATACCAAGACTTATCCTCAACCTTCACGGGATGCAAAAGCCCCTGCGTCAGGCGCTGCTGTAACGAAAGCGTGTCAAACAGTACAAGATCCTTATCGCACCATTGAGGTTCTGATTCTTTCACATAGTTAAATAGATGGCGTTGGAACTGCCCAGACACCTTCCAACTATGGGCTGTCCCCTGATTCACCATCAGGCAAAGAATTGCCAATGCAACGATCCCAAGTGGCTTAGACAAATTGAACCACCGAACAAGAATAAGACTCAAAACCAATGCAATGCCAACGGCTGGCAAGTAATTTAGGCGGCCCGCCGTGTAAGAAACCAAGCAAGGAAAATACGCAACACACACCCAAGCACATCCGAAGAAGACCGTTCTATTAAACAAGAAGGCTGGCCGAGTAACGTCATGGTCATTTACTTCTCGGCGCCTTGATCGGCCCCACAGCCAGAGACACATCATAATCGTCGTGCAGTCAAGAACTCCTAACGCACGCTGATGCCATACCGATAAATCAAGAAACCCATTCAACCCACTTCTTAGGCTGTCTAGGAAATATCCTCCAATCCACCAGCGAAGAATCTCCTTTAAATTCCATAAACCGATGTCCATGGAAATCGCGGGAGTCAATTGGGCATTAGGATATAGGATGTTTTGACCCAGTCCGAATCCCAACGTTGTACGCCACAGGAGATAAAAAACCATAACCGCTGCAAAAGGCATGAAACCCTTTCCGGCACGACGCAGCCCCTCCATTCCAAGAAGCACAGGATAGGCCAATGGAAGAAAGGCGCCGGTTTCATAGGAAAACACACCGACCACATAGCCTAATACCGAAATAACGCAATCGCTCCAACAACCGGTTCTAGCGTAGCGAATCCAAAACAAAGCGCTCAATCCATAAGCAACATAAACATAGGAAATAGCGTTTAATTCGGGCCAGTAGAACGATTCAGTCAGATTAGGAAGCAGAGAAAAAATTGCGGCGCCGATAAAAGCAACGCGTGTATCACGCGACAGAGCATATAAAATACGCATCAAGACCAATAAGAAAACGGTGTGCATTATCATCCCAAGGATGTAAAAAATCCAAGGTCTGTCTCCGCAAGAATGAAAAAGAATCAGCTGAACCATCGCTGATACAGGCCGAAAGGGATGTAGGCACGTCGCGGCAACAATATCCGGTACAGATTTCATGCTACGTGCGACGTTCCAGAAATGCCAGTCATCCTGGCAAAAATCAACCCATCCAACCGCTGAAAAACGCGAAACCCCTTGCAGAGCCACGGCCATCAGTACAAAAAGAATCCATTGCTTTTGCGTCATTATCTTGAAGTTCCAATCATTGATGAACAAGTTCATCCATTCGATCACACCATTGAACGGCAACGGCTTCATGGCTATAGAGACGCAAACACTTATTCCGGGCTGCCGCTCCTCTTAGCAGAGATTCCTCCGGCTGAGACAAAGCCTGAGAAATAATCGATGCCAAAGCACTTGCATCGGCTGGAGGGCAAATCCATCCGCAACCATTAAGTATATCCGGCAAATCCGACACCGCCGATGCAATGATAGGTTTGCCCGCCGCCATAGCCTCAAAGATCTTGCAGGGCACCTGGGATTGAGCCAATTCGTTGTCGACTTGAGGAAGAACGACGATATCGGCCAATCCAAGATATTTTGGCATGTCCTGTTTTGGACGCGAACCCGTGCATTGCACAAGCGATGCATACCGAGTATTGCTCTGAATGTCCTTCACATGTTCTGTTTCAGGACCAACAATTAGCAAACATAGATCGTTCCGGCCTAATATAGAAAGGGCGTCCAAAAGAACCTCGATTCCCTTATGCGGACGCACAACGCCCCCAAAGACAATCACCTTTTTATTTTCAAGTGCCAGAGATCGCCTCAAAGCTAATGAGGCAGAGGCCGGCAAGGGCTGGAACATCTGCGTATTTGCACCCACGGGCACAACATGCCCTCCGAATTTCTTCTGCAGATACGAACTGGACGAAATAACCATATCCGCATGAGGGATCAGTCGCTCCATCCAAGGACAATACACGTCGTCGACAGGATGCATCCAATGCGACCGCCATCGCATAATCTTTTCTTGCAGAGAGAGCCGTTCATAGAGATAGCCGTCCCATTCATCCAAATAGACCACCATCTTCCGCTTCTGGCTGCACTTCAAACGATAGGCCGGCCAAATCGTTTGAGCAAAGGCTTTCACAGCCACAATCACATCGCCTTCCAAGGCATTCATCATCTTTCGACTTTCGCGAAAGAAATCAGGAAATCGATAAAGGAGGGATGCCTCTATCACTTTGTAAGAAAACGCCTCCCTATACATGGGGCAAATACCATGTCCAAAATCGGGACCGACAATGTCCACTTCATGGCGCATCTGCATCATTCGCGCCAACTCCGTAACGGGCCCCAAAACCGGACAAGCGATATCCGGAACAAGAAAAGAAATCTTCACGATTATGATTTTCCAGCGTTCACGCGGGAAGGATTTGGCCACGTACACTCCTCGCCGACTCCCAAAATGCGGTTAACGGCCTCCACACCCTGCATGATAGAATGGTCCATATTGGCCACTTCATACTTCCAACCACCAAAACGCCCCCTGCTAATGATGCCCAAAGGCTCCAATTGTGCCATCAATTCAGCTAGAATATCGTCACGATCCAGCGTTGGAATGGGATAACCAAATTCGGCCGTCATAGGATAGGTATGGACTTCGTGTTCGGATTCCGGCATTACGCCCATTCTATTCATATCTTGAAGGACTCTGGACAGAAAATCGCCTGGATTCTGCAAGGGCTCGGTTCCCGCCCGCGAAATCTCGCAAAGGAAAGACGAAGATCCATTTATGTCTGGAACATGATGCGGTGAAAAATTCGAAAAAGGCGTTACTCGATAGAAAACATCTCGGGTCCCAGGACAGTAAATCCACGTCTTTTCAGCCAAATGTTTAGGCATGGGAGAATCAAAGCCCAATCCCATCACATAAACATGAGTGTATTTCAGTTTGGACGCCGTTACCATGAGCGATGGAATCGCCAGCCACTGGGCGAGACGAGGCAATGGAGCCGTAGATATCAGGCAATCGTATTCATCGACCGTTCCGTCTGCTAACTGCACTTTCCTGGATTTTCCATCAACGGACACCACTTCTGAAGAGAGGGTTATCCGATTTTCAGGAAGCCGCGCCGCCATTTCTCGCCAGATGGATCCCGTTCCACCCCGCTTAGGGAACTGAAACACATGATTGGGTCCCCATTCCACATCATCCCTATTTTCGCGCAGGTTGCGCTGGACCCGCTCCACATCAACCACGGGCACGCGATCACCTAACCATTGAACCCCCATTAATGCAGGATCAATGGACCAGTTTTTCAGGTTGTAGGGCAGCATGAAGTGACGGGTAATTCCCTCTCCAAATCCTTGCAGCATCCATTCCTTGAAATTTTGAATGGAGTGGGCCTTGGCTGTATGCTTTTCTACATCAGTCTGCATCCGCAATTGAAGCAACCCATTCAAGCATTCGTCACAATGTTGGGGTGGAAGATGACGGAAATTATACTGAAAGGGATATGGAATCCACGAATCATAGTCTCGAATCCAAGACTTTCTCTCATGATGGAAATAGCCTCCCGGCAAGAGAGAGTCCATCAATTGGTCTACATAATGATAATGCGAATGTGCGACATGAACGGCAAAGTCCCAAGTAAAACCTTTTTCGTCATAGAACGAAGAGGACAAACCGCCTACATATGAATTTCTTTCATATACAACAAAATTCTCATGCCCCAACTCAGTGAGCCGATGCGCCGCTCCAAGACCTGTCGGACCGGCCCCAATAATAACAATTCGCTTCGGACATTTTGGCGTATTACAGTTCCTCATTAAGTAGCCCTTTTCAATTCCTGATGAAGTCGGTACTCTTCAGCGTCATGAACAGAATTCTCATGATACTGACCAGCCATCGTTTAGATTGCTTCAAACTGTGCATGGATCTTCTGATCGGAAACCGATCCATATTCAATTTTGACCGAGTTGTCCTGATGCTTAACGGAGTCACGGGCCGGCATCTGAACTATGTTGAATCTCTTCTGCGTAAGCATCCTCAGATCCCATGGGATACCATTGCCGGCCCTCGAGGTAAGGGGCGTTTGGTGGCCAATCTTCAGAACGAATGCATCCGCCGATATCCCAACAGCCTGTACTTTAAAATCGATGAAGATGTTTTTGTCCCGCCAGGCTGGGAGGATCGAATGATCCGAGCTTATGAAGATCATCGAAGTGATTCGTCTGTGGCCATGCTAACGCCCGTTATTCCGAACAATGCCATGGGGTTTCATTACTTGCTAAATCAATATCCTCAACTGGCCGACGAATACGCCACACAATTCTCTTACCCTCTTACAAACGATTGCACGGGCCCTGTATGGCAATATCCTAAGCTGGCTAATTGGATAACGCGACACTTTTTGGTTCTTTCCGAGGCCAATATACGATTGCAAGCTGTATCCAAAAACCCTTTTCCCCGTTTCGCCCAGCGGTTCAGCATCAACTGTCTTGTTTACGATTATCATCATTGGCAAGAACTTGGGGGTATCCCCGATGAGGAAGAGCCGGCTTGGACTCAATGGATTGCGGATCATGGAAAGGAAGTTGTTCTGGTCACGAACACCCTGTTGCATCACTATTCGTTCTTCGTTCAACAGGACTGGCTGGATCGTACTCCACTTTTGGAGGATATTCGGATTGCAAATGCCCCGCAATCCCTCTCATCTAGAACATTCACAGGATACCATTTGCCAAGAATGGTGCGGTTTTTGAATCAAATGCCAAGAGTCTTGAAGCAGCGAATATCAAAGAGATAACCCCTCAAGGAAAGCGCTATCCCTGCTAACCCAAGGGCAACTTGTTCCCGTCATCACTTCTTAAGAAATCGTTTCTTAAGGGCGAAAGCCCAGCGAACGGTTCTGGATTCGCATAATTCTTGATAGACGCGAGATCTCATGTCCAATGATTGAAGCGTACTCATCAAACCTGGGAGCACTTTAAAGGAATCCTTGGCCACAGCCCCCTTGAAAAGAATGGCGCCCAAATATCGATGGAGATGCACAGAATCCCACACGATACCCTTCGTTTCTAAAACATCGTAAATCGCGTTAGGGGGGATGGCAACATCTCGTGGAGGGACCCGGTTATGAAAATCTGTAAATTCATGCACCACGAATCCGCTCTTTCGCGATAGCTTTGCAAGCGTGTTGGTGACAACGTCCTTGGCCGAATTATATAGATCCACGTCAACCCAAAGAAGTGCTAAGTCGATTTCCCAGTTCTTTAAAGATTCCATAAACCATCCTCTCACATAGGTAGTCGTATCCGGACGCCCAAGCATATGAATGCTCTTCTTAACAGATTCGAGAGATGAAGCATAATCGCCCTCTTCAAAAAACGGCTCATTCGTCGATGTGGAAGGCAGCCCTTCAAAGCTGTCCGCCGTATACAGCTTTCGACCAAGCATGGCACAAGCATGACTCAAACAGCAGGACGAATAACCGTGGGATGTTCCACATTCCAAAAGAACACCGGGCACGCCATATGAGTCCAGAACGTAGAGATAGTTGGCAATTTGCATAACATCTGCAGGCCCGGTATGCCGCATATGCTGCTTCTTTCCTTCGCTGCCCGGCGGAGAAGATAAATCATATATTTCCGCTACCGCACAACTCGTTTCCAAACAGATCTTCAAATAAGAAACGTATTGACGTACAGAATCCAGCTCCATAGCTGCATGGGTAATGAGCGTATTGCCAATCATCGTCGCCTGGGCGTTTATGGGCAACAGCCCTTTTCCTATAATCTCTTTTGCCACACCAAGGGGAAGACACTCAAATAGATTAAGTACAGAATCGGCTTGCATCATAAACTCGCTTTCCTATGACTTCAGGGATTTCTCCTCGAATTCACGACATTCGACATAAACAGCGTAGGTTCATATTCCTCGCCTCCTTCGTGAACGAGCCGTTCCACACACTCAGATCCTTGCGCAAATGAGTGATCCTGATTGGCTACTTCGTATTTCCACGCACCAAATCGTCCACGGCTATAAATATCTTTTTTCGCCAATTTCGCTAAAACCGGATGTATCCATTGGTCTCGCCCCAAAAAAGGAGTCGGATATCCATGCGGTAAAAACCTGATCGTCTTCGAGCAGATGGAAGAGACATCATCTATCAGACCATCCTCCGTCATGGCTTGAATCGTTTGAGCAACCAGACGAGTTGGTTCCATTCTCTTGCAAGGGCTTTCAGAAACTTCCGCCATTAATGACCATTGTTGGCCTGGCAAGGCCACGTTGAGATCGCTGTAATTACTGAAGACCGTCACGCGATAATAGGGACTATTAGATTCCGGAAAATACATCCAGCATTTGGTTTTCAAGTGAGCCGGCGGTTGGCCATTTAGGCCTATGCCAATCATATAAACCGAAGAGTATTTCAGAGGAAGCTGTTGCCCTGCAAAGGAAGGAATCCATTTTAGCAACTGATCGAGGGGCATTGTACTGATTAAACGATGATACCGAATGGTCATTCCGCCGGATGTCCGAACGATCTTTTCGTCCGCATCCAGGTGTTCGACGCGCTGCTTCAACCACACTCGCCCCGACTCCAGTCGTCGCCCTAAAGACTGCCAAATGGCGCCGGTTCCTCCTTGGCGGGGGAAACGAAAAGTTCGATTAGGCCCCCATGACACCTGATCTTCACCTGTTTCCATGGCTCTGCGGATTTCCCCAAGATTGGGCACCGAAACCCGTTCGCCTATCCAATGATAATCCATTGTTTCCGGGGGATAAGCCCAAACCTTGAAATTATAAGGCCGCAGGAAGAGATTAGCGATGCCGGGGCCGAACGTGGCAAGAATCCAGTCATTGAAATTGCCAATGCCCGATGGTCCGCGGCCCATTTGCGAAGTTGCCCATTGAAGACCCGCAAGACATCGCTCACGATCTACGGCATCGAGACGATGCAAATTGTTCTGGAAGGGGTATGGAACGAAGCGGTTCTTCATCCATACCCAGCTTTCGCGCTGATGATGGTTCCACCCGTCTTCCCCTAAAGCCACGTTCATGAATCGATCGAACGTGTCGTAGTGGGAAAAAAGAACATGCCCGCCCAAATC
This sequence comes from Lentisphaerae bacterium GWF2_57_35, assembly GCA_001804865.1. Lineage (GTDB taxonomy): Bacteria > Verrucomicrobiota > Kiritimatiellia > CAIQIC01 > GWF2-57-35 > GWF2-57-35. Next base: position 155,873 of record MHBK01000055.1, on the reverse strand, counting down.
CCAAGTAAATCCCTGCTCATCCTTCAGTGATCCAGCCAGGCCGCCGAAGTGATCCTCCGCCTCGACCAGGAGCCAGTCCGTCTTGTGTTCAGAGAGTCGCAAAGCTGCGCCCAAGCCCGCAGGACCGCCTCCAATAACAAGAATGTCGGTGCAGAAGTCGCTCATGGAGCTTTGCTGCTCATTTTCGGACAGATTATTCGGACCATCGATTTAAAGCATTGCATCCACAAATCCCTTTGAGTCGGTCCCGCCCATACAGCCAAAGCTGCAAAATATAGCGCTCGGCCAGGAAATCCACGCCCTCGCCAGAAAACGCAGTTCTCCAAACAGGCTTCCACCAAAGCAGCGGCAGCCTCACTTCGCGGCACAACGCCCTTCCAAAAAACCGGACTATTGAGAACATGCCTGTGCAAGGGAACATTCTGAGGAGAACTCTTCCAACTTAAATGATCGCAGGCGCTATCCCCATATTTTCTATACTGAGCCAGAACTTCATTCACCAAGCCAACTGGATGTCGGCGAGCCAGCATCAGGAAGAACATATTGTCTTCTCCCGTTCGAATGCGGTCCGGGTCGCTAATGAACTCAATCCCCTCTTCTTCGAGTGTCTTACGCCGGACCAACGCCGAACTGATGGTTATGAAGTTATGCCGCAAGAGAAGTGAAAACGCATATCCTGTCGGGGGCAGAGCCCCTTCGTGCCGAACATAACAGGCGCGACCTTCGGCGTCGATGACTTGGCAAACCGTATGGCAAAGAGGGACGTCGCCGCGCATGTCCATGAAGGCCACTTGCCGCGCAATTTTACCGGGAAGCCACACATCGTCAGCATCCAGAAATGCAATATACTCACCACGCGTCAGACGCATCCCGTGATTGCGAGCCGTCGCCAGATCGCACCGTTCAGGAACCACATAAAACCGAGCCGCGCTGCCATAAGACCGCACAATCGATTCCGTACGATCGGTTGACTGATTATCCACCACCAGGATATCGCATTGAGCATAGGCCTGCGCCAATACGCTGTCCAAAGCCTGTTTCAAGAAGCGCTCGCTGTTGAATGTTGTAATAATCGCCGTGACTTTGGGTTGATTCATGTTTATTGCGCTCGAACGCCAACATTGCTGAAATTTACCACATCAAGTATAAGATGATTTTGAAGCAACGAGGAATCTTTACAAATGTCCACAAATAATAGTCTGTCAGCAACCGATCGAGATGCATTTCGAAGGCTTCTGGACTTGTTCCCCCATGCCAACACATTCGAAAAAGAGTATGTTGAAAAAGCAAAAATCCGGGGCTGGCTTACGCTCCAGCATCTTCCACGAGCCACAGGGGGGGCACAGAGGATTTTGGATGTTGGAAGCATGAAGGGCATTTATGCGCCGGCCTATATGAGAATCTGGGGCTATTCAGAAGCCTATCTTCTAGGAGACGATACTCCGCATGAAGGATCCATCGAAATCCCCGACGGGGCTAACGATGCGTTCCGGTTCCCCTGTGCTCGTTGCGACATTGAAACGCAGACATGGCCGCTCGAAAGCAATTTCTTCGACACCGTCGTTTGCACGGAAGTTCTTGAACATATGATGTTCGATCCCGTTTTTGTTATGAATGAAATCTGCCGAGTTCTTAAACCCGGCGGGCGATGCATTCTCACAACCCCCAATACTTCGAGCGATTCCTGCCTCACCTATCTGGTTAATGGCATGCAACCCGGCTTCCTGCGTTACTACAGCAGAACGCCGCTTGAAGCCGGACAGAGAGATTTGAAGACCGTTTCTTTGATGGGGCATTTTCACGAATATACTCGCGCAGATTTGGAGTGCCTTATACAGGCTACAGGCTTTGAAACGATCTTCCTAAAAGGCATATCGCCCTCCAGGCCTTTGCTGAATTCCGTTCGGTTTCGTCTTCTTCGACAACTCGTTCGCATACTTTTTCCCCGCTCAAAACGGATCAGAGAAGACCACCTTATCGCACTTATTCGGAAGAATAACTACTGTCCTCTGGACCAGCTTGCAAATCGTTACCCTTCGCCTCTCTACCAAAAAGCAACGGCATAATGCATTACCCGTTCAGCAGGCGCGCGTATAAAGCGCGGTAGAGCATGGCCACACGTTTCCAGGCAAATCGTTCCATGGATTGGCAAACAGCCATTCGCCGCGATTCCACCTGGGATCTATCGTTCAAAAGGCTCATAAGGACATCCGCCCATTCATCAACGTTTTTGTCCTCCATGACATAATTGCAGGAGGCATCGACATACTCAGGAATTCCGCCCACTCGATTAACCATCACAGGCGTTCCACAGGCCATGGATTCCAGAAGAGCATCGTTGGCCGCACTATCAAGCATAGGCATAATCATCAAGTCTGCATTCTGGTAAAATTGCAGAAAATCGTCATCTGAAAATCTGGCCATAATTTTCACTGACGGATTATTCTTGTAGAAAGCGGTGCTTTCTTCGGATGTACGCACGGCTAATTCGAAGCGATCAGGAGGCATTCTTAGAGCCACCTGATTCAAAAACTCGTGATCACGCTCTGTCTCGCCCACCATAATGGCCCTGAATGGCCTCGTCACAGCCGATTTTCGCAAGGCTGGGCGAAAGTAATCCGTATCCACGCCGAGGGGAATAACACTGATGTTATCGCGAGAAACGCCATGTTCCAATACCAAGTCAACCTGCACTTGGGACGTCAAGGTGATATGATCATAGTTCGAAAAAAGCCTAAATGCGCCCAGAACCGATTTCCAGCGCCGTGGGCTGCAATGGAAACCGCCCACCAGTTTGGACCGTTCGTTTCGGAAGAAGCCGGGCCAGCGAGGGCTTGCAAATTCACCCCATAGGAAATGCACAATACAGGGTTCGCGTTTTTCTTCAATCCGCCGTGAAAGGCGATACTCATCCCAAAACGGGATCAAGGCATTCCATGCACTGCCATAGCAATGGTTGCCCCAGGCACGTAAAGCATAACCTAAGGTCCAACTAAAACCCTGCAAACGTTCCCACGTGATGTCATAAGATAAAACACGGCCCGCTAGATCATGGATCAACCCGCCCATCCCGGAATATGCACTGAACGTGTGCGGTTGATGAGTGACAAAATATAAAGGAGCTTCCATGCGCTTTTCTAGTTCTCTTTTTGTCCCATCGAACGCATGGTTAACAGGTAAGCCGCCACGTATCGAGTGTTCTTTAAACGACCGGATGAGTTTAAATGAGTCATATCGGTCCAATCTTCGTTCAAAAGAGAAAGGTCCTGATCGGTCGTCGGAACAAAAATAAAATCGTGTTGTACCGCTTGATCGTTTAGCCACGTGCGAATGTCTTGCTCATATTGCAGACGGGTTTTGCTTGCCAGCTCAGGATTCACGCCCCCTTCAAACACTACAAGAGAAGCGCCACAAGTACGCATCTTATCCGTCAAACTCTGAAAAGCATTCAACTCGAATGGCATTAACTTCAAATCATATCTCATCTCATTTTTCATCCGAGCCTGCTGCTGGGGGGACAAGGCCGCCGGTACATTATTGAGTTCGCTTACCCCCCAGAAACGAAATTCAAGACTATGAAAGTAATCCCTTATACGCCAAAGCTCCAAACTGGAAGCAACCATCAAGTCAACCACCTTCCACCGGTGTTGCAGGCGCTCTTTAAAGGAATAGCAGGACAACACACCGGGCGTTCCCTGCCAAGAGGCCAGGGGCCGCAGCCAGTCGATGGGGAATGACTGCTGATTGGTGAAGTCAAATGCGGAAAGCCACATGAGCACTTTGCTTTTCTTTGTAACTCGCAAATATCGCCATGCGCTCAGCGCTTTTAGAGGCGTCATTCCAAACATGGCGCTTCGAATCACGGGCCGAGGCTTCACCATTTCCCTCAGCATATGAAAATCCAGGCCGTGCAACACCTGGCTTGATCCAATCACGATCAACGGATCGGGTGCGTCACTCGAACGGAACTCCAAAGCGTCCAGCCGCAACGATGACAATTCCCGCTGAAAGTGATCCTGTTGCCCGGCTCGGGCTCTCACAGCCAGCCAAAAAGCATTTTGCCATAAAGGCGAACGAACACCCCATTCCACACACGCAACGCACAACAGAGAGACCGCCAAGGCCCAGGGGATTTTGGGCGCCTTTTGCGAAAGAAATCTTCCCAATGGAATTCCACATCTCCAAAGCAAAGGAATGAATAAGAAAAACAACACAACCATCCAAGTTTTTGAACACCACATTGAAGTCGACGGGTCATCGACGGACTGGAGCCCCACCCAAGACCAGAAACGTCCCTGCCCCAACAAAGTGCAACCGACGAAACCGCACAAGGGAAATGTCCACCATTGGCGCAACACTCTTTGCTCCCATGCCCAAACCGGATTATCAAATGAACGTTGCGAGCTCATTAGAATTGAAAATAGATAAATGCTTTCCCTCCGGCATTGCCCATCACCAACAACATAATAGTAACGGTCGCGTACAGGGCCGTCCGCGGAAACAGCGAAAGCTGGGCAGGTACATCCAGATTTTTTGTGCGCTCTTGAAGATATTGGACCACCCATAGCGGCCACGATACCAAGAAAATCGCCAGGGCACTGTTGGCCGCCCACAAATCCCAAGTCGGCGCGCGCCAAAATGCCGCGAACATGGAACCTACCTGCCCCAACGATTGCGCGCGAAACAGCAGCCAGCCCATACAAACAGCGTGAAACATCAAGATGCGTCTAAGCCAAGTCCATCGCTCAGTTGACGTCTCTTTTCTCCCATAGCTCCAGGCGCGATGAACCATTAACAGCCCGCCCTGATAAACGCCCCAAATCACAAAAGTCCAAGCAGCTCCATGCCATATTCCACCCAACAACATGGTCAAAGACAAATTTACATAAGTGCGGACAGGCCCCTTGCGGTTGCCGCCCAAAGGAATATAAAGATAGTCCCTCAACCATGTGGACAGGCTAATATGCCACCTCCGCCAAAAATCACTGGGATTAACCGCAAAATAGGGGTTATTGAAATTCACCATCAGCTCTATCCCCAACCAACGAGCCAAACCCCGCGCCATATCGCTATAACCAGAGAAGTCGCAATAAATCTGAAAGGCAAACGCATAGACGCTCATTAATACCGAACCGGCTTGATAGTGCCCCGCATTAAATCCTTGATCAACCAAGCCCGCCAGATTATCGGCAATGACCGCCTTCTTAAACAACCCCCACATAATCAGCCAAAACCCAGACTGAACGGCCGCCCACGTTACGGTTCGCGTATGCTGAATCTGCGGCAACAATCGACTCGCGCGCTCAATGGGACCGGCCACTAATTGGGGAAAAAATGCCACGTAAGTTGCGAAATCGATCAGGCTGCGGCAGGGAGACATCTGACGACGATACACGTCGATGGTATAACTCATCGTCTGGAACGTGTAGAACGAAATACCCACGGGCAGAATAATATCCAGTCGCCAATGATGAGGTGTAATGCCCAGCAGCTGAAGAAGAACTTCCGCATTTTCGATGAAGAAGTTACTGTATTTAAAATAGCCCAGAATACCAAGGTTCAACACCACGCTGATCCACAAGTATCCACGCCGTACCCGTATGTTTTCTGAGGCGGCTATACGCAATCCGGCCCCGTAGTCTAAAATGGTGGAGAATGCTATCAGGCCGAGAAAACGATAATCCCAGCAGCCATAGAAGAAGTAACTGGCAAGCAACAGAAGCACATTCTGCTTCCGATGAGGCAGGCGGAGATAGATTCCCCATACAGCAAGGAAGAAAACAAGGAATGACATCGAGTTAAAAAGCATACGCCTTAATCCAGGAGAATATCTTTCGTCTAATGAATCCGCTCGCGGAGCAAAACTCCCAGCGTGCGCCAGATGGTGCTGCCAATTTTCATTTTCGATTGCCCGATTTTTTGGTCATACCGCAATACCAACGGGACTTCACTAAAGATCGCTCCTTCTTTATGAAGGCGCAACAGAATAGCCACCATGCAAGCAAAACCATCCTGCGCGAACAATCGCGTGCCTTGACTGGCAAGCACATGCTTTAGAAAGCCTGCCCGGTACGCCCGATATCCGCAGGAATAGTCTCGTATGCCAGGAATGGGATAAACTAGCTGAAACAAGAACGACATGCCTCGTGAAAGAAGCCGGCGGCTAAACGACAAACCACGGATTACGGCCCCTTCCCGGTATCGAGAGGCGATCACGACGTCGCGTCCCTCCTGAATATCGCGGATCATTCGGAGGATCTGGCCAGGCAGATGTGTATTATCGGCATCCATGCAAACGATGATGTCGTCATCATGCGCCAGTTCCACTGCGGCAAGAATCCCACGCATAAAAGTCGCAGCCAACCCTTGGTTAATTTGATTCTCAATCACGTCCACCTGCAAGGCCCCGGCTTGCGTCCGAGCGACGTCCACCGTCCTATCAGTCGATCCGTCATCCACCACAATGACGCAAGCATCCAGATTGTATGTGTCCCGAATCAAATGCTGCAGCCCTGCGAAAATGGCAGGAAGATTGTCGGCTTCATTAAAAGAAGGCAAAACTACAATAATGCGCATAACACCTCTCAAGGTATGGATCAGGATCTAACACGAGCAACAAAATACATGGCACTACAATAATGACGAAGAACGCACTGAGGGCGGGTTGCGTGAACATACCAACGATCCATAAACAATCGTCGAATGATACCACCCCAATCCACCACTTCATAGCCATGATTCTTTAAGCTATTCAACCATGCTGAACGGCTCCACTTGGTTAAGTGAGTGGGATCCTGATCCAAGTGCTTGGTAATCCAACCCAAGGGACCGTCATAGATGGGAACAACGCCCAGCAAATACCCCTGTTCATCTAATCCAGTGTGAATACATGTTAACGCATTGGACAGATCTGGCAAATGCTCCAAGACATCCCATGCAACGACCGCTTTGGGCTTCAAATCTCGCGGCAGGGTCTGATATGACCCCTGCAGAACCACCGCAGTCGGCACCGTCTTCCTGGTCAAGGCCACCCCATATTCATTGAGGTCGCAACCAAAACATGAATACGTTTTTGCCGCTTGCTGCAAGAATCGTCCCAGGCCACAACCGAGTTCGAATATTGTATCTCTTGGAGATATTCGTTGCTCCAGCAAGCACAGGTAAAATCGGATCTTCTTTGCCGAATTCTGACGCTCATAATTACGATAGTTCACATCATAATATTCGCGTCCACAGGGCTCACGCAAAGATGTATTCAAGGACGTCATAGGGAAACCCCGCCTGCAAAAACGCCTTTAAACAAAACGCCCTCCCGCCTTCAAAAAGGCTAGATAATCTCGACGTGAAGGAAGCCCATAATAGGAGGACGGAAATGTGTTGTTGGCCGATTTTCTGACAGGGCGCTCTCCGGCAACAACATCCAAGGCTTCCTGGATTAGTGCAGGCGCGCGCGCAAATATATGGCGATACATGGCATAGACACTGGATAACCGATCTGGACAGTCCTCCTGAACCAGAATATCTCCAGAATCAATCTCTTCCACCACTTTATGAATAGTGACACCCACAGGCATCTTTTCCTTTTGAGCCCAAAAAACAGGCAAAAGACCTTTAAAGGCCGGCAAAATAGCGGCATGCTTATTCAGCACACATTTGTGAGGCGCCGCCAGTATAGGCTGCTTGAGGATTTGCCCAATAAATATCAGCACAACATCAATATCGTTTTCCTTAACCCAATCGACGACTTCCTGCCGGTTGGGGCCAGAGAATGATTTGCACGAAATGTCATGAGTCCTACACCATCCTTGGTATGTAACAGATCGGGTCCTGCCCAGAACGCAAGTTCCGTAACGCTGGATCATATTCCATACCGATCGGAATACCAGTTTAAGAAACACGAAGGGACCCAGGAGACAAGCATAATAAAGAGGGATTCGAAGCCCCTTGCGTCCAGCTAGGCAATTGGGAAAAAGCAATAAACCCACCACCTGATCCCGCCCGCGCTCATGAATCCCATCTACCAACCGTTGAAGCATGCCATACAAAAAATCATAGTCTTCGTAGGCAAAAATAGCGATCTTCATGGACACCCCAAGGCAACGAGCTGTCTTTCAGCCAACGTTTTTAGCGTCACAATCTCCGAACTGGCGGCCACGATGGCCTCCATCGCCCATTCCATGCGGCGCAATTTCTCTTTCAGAGGAACCCCAATGCGCTCGGCATCGTTTGCATGACCAAGGCCGGAAGGAACCTCCGCGACATCAATCAGATCAAAAGGATGCATTAAATAATAGAAGCAAGGAGCTCTTAAGGCCGATTTCAACGCATACTCATATATCTTTGAAGGGAACACAAAGGCCGCCGTATGCCAGCAGGGAATCCGCCCGTAACGGGAAACGGGAAGAGGCAAGATCAACAATTGTCCCGAAGAAGATGTATCCCGTCGTTTATCGCGAACCATGTATGGACGACAGTATCCCCACATGTTTTCAAGCCAGTCTTTCCTGCTTAGGAGTTGCCACTTTCGAGGATCGTTCCGAAACGTGATGAATAACTTCAAGACCACAAGCCACATCAATGGCGAGGGGAAAAGAGAAGTGTCATACAAATATTTCTTTTGCATCAGAACCTGATTCAACTGGACTGAAGTAGACCAGGCCGGTGAAATAAAGCCCCGGGGCTCAATCCCTGTGACCTCTGCGATGGCATCATGTGCACGCTGGACCTCATCACTGATCCGTCCAATCGGCAAGGAGCCCAGGTTGGGCAGATGATGATATGAATGATTGCCGATTTCGTGCCCTGCCTGGGCCCATTCACGAACACGCGCGCGGACCTCTGAATCATTCAAGTCCTCGCCAATGATGAAAATGGTATATTTGAATCGATATTTATCCGCCAGATTGAGAAAGCGATCTGCCACGGAAAAGAAAGACGGATCGCGTTGCCCTAAGGAGGATTTTCCTGACGCCCAACGCAGAGAATCAAAGTTAATATTAAAACTGCCGACAGGCCTACTCATTTTCATTTGCTTTTTGTAGCTTAGCTAAACACCGGCAACATCAGCCCTGAGGGCTTAGGGAAAATCCAGCACGCATACGCTAGAATGGCGAGAAGAAGCACAACGCCTGGTCCAGCAGCCGTCGTCAGCCCGATATGCCACGGCAACCATCCCGCAACACTCCAGAAGAGAAAGCCCCCCCAAGCTTTGTAATCGCACAATGCCCAAGCAATCAACGGGAGGCTTATGGCATCAACAGGAAGACGTGTTGCAGCCGGCATCCACATGAATATGACCAGAGGAACCAACATTATGGCGCACAATCCTATCCAGAAGATGCTCATGAAAGGGTTGAATCTAGCCAAACGAATAAAGCCAAACAGGGAAAAGATAACCAGCATTTTATCAAAGCGTAAAAACCAAAGCTGTTGATTGTTCAGGTTAGTCGCAGAAACATCCCAAGCGGCATACCGAGGAGGTTGGTTGAGATATAAGTGATAGTAGGGAATCAACGCGCCCCGCCAAAACCAATTGCGGTTCGTTTTGATGTACGCTTGGGAACTTTCCATAAGCCGCTGGTAAGCGTTTCGAAAGTCCGAACGGTCCTTCAATCCCGCCTCGTATAAACCCAGCGTCTGCCAATCTTCGCTCCAATAAGCCTTCTGATCGCGCTCTTGCTCCCAATATTTACTAAGCGAGCCAGGAACTTCTGAATTCCGTTTCAATGCATTAATTTTTGGAACCACGGACCGGCTCAAAACCTCGGGGGCGGTTAAAGTCGGACGGAAAACACCATAAGTAAGGTAATTTGTTCCAGCCAGATATAGAGGGATGATCAGCAGGCTGCTTGCAAAGACTCCAACCACCCAGCGACCCTTACGACTCTCCCAAAACGAATGAAGTAAAAAAGGCATGATCAACGCTACGGGAAAAAAAGTAGGGCGCGTGATTTGAGCAAGCCCCCAAAGACCCGCGGAAAGAAAGCCCCAGAACATCCGCTTATCCTCGGCCCAATAAAGAACCATAACGATTCCCAGAACCAGAAACTGCGTACCCAAGGCATCTGTGCCGAGCAACGGCACATACTGGTAGAAGCTCGGGTATATCACGCACAGAATGGATGTAGTGACGGCCACAACCGCACGCCTTGAGATAAAGTAGGCCAACCAGCCCAAGGCATAAACAACACACCCTTGGAATAAAACGGGCAGCCATAAAATACTCCATTCTGGCAAACCCATTTCTTTGCACCAGGCGATAAGGGCGGGAAGCAAAACCCGTTCTCGAAATGCAGGACTGAATGGAACTCCATCCCGCCAGGCTTGTGCATTGATCAGATAGGATTCCGTATCATACATGTGATATGCAGGACGACCGGCTGATTCATGTCCAAGCACTATACAGAGATTGACGGCTTGCGCCAAAACAGCCAACAACGAAACACAAAGCAGAAATTGCTTCAAACGATGGGGCAAAATGCACCCTGTTTTACCAGCGATGAATGGGTTCAATTCTGTCATGGTTTGGGCCCTGACGCCATGCAAACATCAGCAATTGCCTGTTGAACTTCCGCTACCGTAATGGCCTTCATGCAAACCTGCCCGCGGTTACAGCGAGCCTCTACGTGCCAAGGATGACAATTCGCCTGGCAGACTGTTTTCCGATGTTGAAGGTAACGGTGTTGCATACCGCGTGGAGCCCATTTTTCCGCATAAGTTGGACCAAAAAGAGCAACAGAGGGAATCCCCACAGATGAAGCAATGTGAAGGATGGCGCTATCGTTTCCCACATACAAGGCAGCAGATTCGAGCAAAGCTCCAATTTGGCCCAAGGAGGTTTGCCCCATCAACGACAATGGCATATGTTGCATTTGACTTAGGACTAGAACGCCTAGCGCATTTTCGCTTGAGCTACCAGCCAATACCACGCCCAATCCCCGTTCTTGCTGAAGCCAATCCCCTAGTTCAGCAAACCGTTCCGCTGACCAAATTTTTCCTGGCCAACCAGCGCCAGGAGCCAGTACAGCATATTGCCCCGGCTTAAGATTTTCCCTGCGAATCACCTGTTGAACCCACAACCGATCTTCTTCGCGAACAGGGAACTCCAGTTGTGTTGATCCGGTCTCCTGCCCCGCGACAGCCAGTAATCCCATCAGCATCTCGGCCTCCGGCTGACGGCTATCGAATAGGATGGATCGAACGATTACGGCAGGCTGATATGGGGAGGAATCCTCTTTCATTCCAATCCATTGTCGGGGTCGGATGGCATATTGCAAGGCCACATCCAAAATATGATGCGGTTCCAGTGAAAAACAGATGTCAGAATTCCGACGGCGAAGAGCCCAGAGCACTTGAAGCTCATGGCTCAAAGAACACATGTTACTGCGATTGCTTCGATGATATTGTCGCAACGCCGGACAATACACGATCACTTCATCGACATAGGCAATACGCCTAGCCAAATCCACACACCAAGGCCCAACCAACAAAGAAATGCGAGCCTGCGGCCGGTTCTTGCGCAATTGGCGCAGCATAGGAATAGCTTGAATCAAGTCGCCAGGATGTCCCATGCGAATCGCCAAATAATTATCTGTGCGCGTTTTCGCTGTCGCGGCGAAAGCCAAATTCAGCAGAGAAGACAGCTCGGCCAACACCGCATATCGCCAAAGCACGGAGTACGACTCATAACAAAGAGGAACCCACCATCGCCGACGCAGAGATCGAAGTCCATATTTGGCAAAGTGTATCCAGCGGCGCAAAATAATGGAAAGTTCTTGCTTGGGGAAACGGTCGAAGCAGGACCTCCAAATTACCGATAGGCTGAGAGGGATCAGCAATCCAGAAAACAAAAGCAAGACAAGGATTCTTTCAAAGAGATTAAAAATATGACGGATCATATACACGACCCCTTGAACGCTGATAGGTGTCGAATCAGAGAATACATGCCTACTTCATGTACTTCATAAAATCTACGGATTGATCTGCCGTATTAACGGGTCCATCTGTACGGCCCCGCCAAGCGTTGAAAAATTGGGCCAGATAGCGAGTCATCTTTTCACGGCCTGCCACGTTGAAATGCGTCATATCGCTCCAATCGGCAGGTTCAATTTGAACTTGTTGCTGCGCGGTGGGGATATAATCAAATCCATATTCTAATGCTGCCGCTAGAAGCCTTTCTCTAACCCATGACCTGCGCTTTTCAGAAGTCTCCGTACAGATGCTGGGATTTACGCGACCCTCAAAAACAACGATGCTCGCTCCATTAGCTTTGGCCGTAGAGACAAAAAGAAATAAAGCCGTCATTTGTGCCGTTAATGCATCCATATCTTCGATATCGAACGTGCGCACATCCTTCCTCCAATCGCCTTCAAAGCTTTGCTCAACAGCAGATCGCGTGGACCCGGAGCTTAAAGAGTGAAACAGAATATGTCGGAGATAATCCCGGCTTCTCCACAATTCGAAAGTAGAAGCCAATGCCAGGTCGACCATATTACGCCACTGCCGAGCCCGTTGCTTTGTATTTAGCGAATGGATGCTGTGTCTTAGTCCGCTCCACGTGGCAAACGGCCTCATCCAAGAAATTCCTAACGATGCATCCGGCCGAACATCCAATTCCGAAATCCACAGCACAACGACTCGATCGCTCGGCTGCAATAGAAGCTGTTCTGCAAAGCACGCGCGCAACATATCCATGCCCGGTACAGCGCAGTTCCGTATATGATAGTCAGGCAATAGTGTTTCCATCAGGTTCCAATCAATGCCTTGCCGAACCTGACTTGAGCCGACAAATGCTATTGCCGGCAGAGAGACGGGGTGCACGAGTGTACAGGACTCTCGTCGGATGTCAGCCACATGCCTCATAAACCAGTCTTTGTTATCCGGATTTAAACGTGATTGAATCAACGGCCAAAAGTCATTCTGTATCCTCGGTTGCGAAAATATCATATTCGCCATTATAAGCAGTAAGACCGCTAGAACGACGGACGCATGCGGATAAACGCTTTGAAGTAACCGGAACGGATTCATACTCGGCTTAAAACTGAAAATAGATAAATTGGTGACTTCCCGTATTGCCAAAAACCAAGAGCATCATAAAAAGAGTGAAATACAGTAAACTGCGCGCAAAAACTGGCAATTGAAAGACGGCCATTAAATCGGCTTTCCGTTCCTGAAGGATTTGAACAAGCCAAAGCGGCATGCACAAGATGCACATAGCGATAGCCTTATTAACCACGTCAGGATCCACCACAGGACTCCGAATCGCACTTAGCAGCATGTCAAAAGCTTGATCGAGTGAAACGGCTCGAAAAAACAACCAGCCGATCAATACAAGATGAAAAGTAATTATTACTCTAACAACGCGTCCCCATCCATATTCCGGCAAGGGAACAAGTTTCTTTTCTCGTCGAGACGCGAAAAGCCTATTTATAGAAAGCAATACGCCATGATATCCCCCCCACACAACATAAGTCCAGGCGGCTCCATGCCACAACCCGCCCAAAAGCATCGTTAGTATAAGATTAGCATAGGTTCGTCCTATGCCCTTCTGATTGCCGCCTAGAGGAATATACAGATAATCTCGCAACCATGTCGAAAGGCTAATATGCCACCGTCTCCAGAAATTGCTAACATTCGGGGCGAAGTATGGGTTATTAAAATTCACCATCAACTCTATACCCATACAACGTGACAATCCCCTTGCGATGTCTGAATATCCGGAAAAATCACAATAGATTTGAAAGGCAAACGCATATAATCCGAGAAAAACAGTTCCCGCATTAAACTGCACATGCCACCCAAACACCTCGTCGACCATTTCAGCTAAATTATCGGCAATAACGACTTTCTTAAAAAGCCCCCAGAAGATCAGCCACAGTCCCGTTTGTATGGCTCGCCACGACACCTGGCGGGCGCCGGCAATCTGTGGCAGCAATTTACTGGCGCGTTCGATGGGTCCGGCTACTAACTGGGGGAAAAAGGCGACAAAAGTTGCAAAATCAATGAAATTCTTTGTTGCGTTCAATTCCCGACGATATACATCGATGGTGTAACTCATCGTCTGAAATGTGTAAAACGATATTCCGACAGGCAGCACGATATTCAGCCGCCATGCACTAGCATCAAATCCAACGAAATGAAGCAGGGCGTCTGCATTACTCACAAAAAAATTAAAATATTTGAAGAAGCCAAGGATGAGTAAATTACTGAAGAGACTAATAAGAAGATAAAACTTTCGCGCTTTTGGGCCATCCGTTGAACTGATTTTTCGTCCAGCCCAATAATCGATGACGGTAGAAATTGCTATGAGCGAAAGAAATCGCCAATCCCAACAGCCGTAAAAGAAATAACTGGCAAGCAGCAGCAAAATATTCTGCGCTCGATGCGGCAATGCTAGATAAAGCCCATATACAAGCAGAAAGAAAACTAAAAAATTCAAGGAATTGAACAACATATGAGATCGCTAATTCATCGTGACGACCAAACTCGCTTTGGCTTACATTCGAATGGCTTCGCCGGCCATGCTCGTTGCATCAAACCAACTGCCGTTTTGTTTGCTATCAGGAGGCCCCATTAACAATCGGCGGCTTGCTTTGATAAACAGCCAAAGTTGTCCCTTTTATACACACCATTGATTTCAATTCAGGGATATGATCATGCAGCTCATTTAATGCGCGAGTCACGCCTTCCCAGCAGGGAGAACCGTAGTCATGCCAAATAATCATTCCGTAGTGAGGAACTATGAGTTTCAGGGCTATTTGCGTGTCGTTCTTCAGGTAGTCGTATGAGTGCGATCCATCAACAAATACCACATCGCACTTGCCTAAGTATGGCGTATAATCAAACGAAGCCGAATCACCATATAATTGATGAATCTGGCTTTCCCATTTTGTGCCATGATATCGCGTTCCTGATGACTGCTTTTGAATATATTGCACATCGTACTTTTCAAGCTTCAATTGCGCAGACTGGATATGAGCGCGCGGAAGATCCAAAGTGAAAATAATGGCCTTTTCAGATGCGTTGGCAGCCATATTAAGTGTAGTTCGTCCATCGAAGGTTCCAATTTCAAAACAGGTTTCAGGCTGCCGGCGTGCAATAAGCAGATTGAAAATCGCTAATTCGTATCCCGTGACATTGCCATCAACACAATCTGGCTCCATTAAATGAATGTGTGTTGCATCGCCTACAACTTCTTTTGCTGAGACTTCAGGAATCTGACGGCAAACAGCCTGCGGAATGGATGAGGCAGAAGCAGAAACGCTTGAAGTTTGAAGAGCCCGGATTCTACATGACACCTCATCCAACAACGCGCGGCAATTTCTCTTGCACATTCCTACGGTCAGCAAATAGACGCAATTAGAAACGTCGCGAATATATCTTGAAAGATAGCGGATTATTTTTCTCATCGCATTCCATCTTTGATCTGTTCTCAATAAACGCGCTTCATCGTCATTCCTACCCACAGCCAACCGAACTACGCAACGATCGTTTGAAGTTCATTTATTGCTTGAATAACGTCCACGGCCGTTATCCGGTTTAGGTCCCAATTTGTCAGGCTGTCATCCGAAGATAAGTCACCATCACGCCTGGATTGATTCGAAAAAACAAAGCGACAAGATTGAAACACATCCGCTGGATAAGGATTAAACCGGCCCATTTCACGTCCCGTCGATATACAAACAAATGGGGTAGAAACAGCCGCCGCCATATGAATGGCACAGGAATCGTTCGACACAAGCATCTTGGACTGCTTAATAACATTGGCATACTCTGTTAGCGACAATCGACCAACCATATTGATCACGCGGTCGAGAGAACTCTTCACGCTCATCTGAATATCGCGTGCGATGGCACGATCTTCTACACCTCCACCCATCACCACATTCATATCCATAGTCGTAATAACATGATCAGCCACTTGCGCATATCCAAGAGGAGACCATTTCTTCATCTCATGGCCAGCGCCTGGAGCCAATACGACGTATGGGGATTTAGGCGATATCATCTCCGGCAAATTCATGTTGAGACGTATAGACGGAAGCGGCTGCCCTACAAGATGCTTCACAAATGTGCCGTTTCGATGAAACTCAAAGACCGATGGAGGCTCAACGTCCACCAAATGGTTGTAGACTTTGTCTGATTCATTTTTGTCGTCGGCGTACATACACGACAAATCACCTCTGCTCCCGATTTTCAGAGGAGCAGGGATCTTCTTAATCAGATGATCAACCCAGAACTCACGTGAATGAACGGGATGCAAAACGACATCGTACTTACTCATTTTAAGTCGTTGCAAAAGCAGCCACCTGTACCACCCATATCGATTGAATAACGGCTTATTTACCCATATAAAAGATTGAATTTCCCCGGCATCAAGTTGCTCGGCTAGCGTGCGCCAACAAGCATTCCCGCATATAGAAACCGTATGATATTGAAAATGATTTCTGATAGCCGGAAGGAAATTCCGAAAGAGCACATAATCGCCTATAGAATCCAATCGTACAATTAACAGCCGTTTGGAGGAACGAAATGAGTTTCGCTCGGCGGTCATGAGCCTGCCTTGCTATCGACAAAGGAAGCGCCAAGCGCATGCTTAAGCAAAAGAGTCGCCAGCTTACTCGGGTATGAGGGCTCCCAATGAGCGACAATGAAATCCCGAGCCTTGCCGCCCATCTCCGATAAGCGTTCCCTATTTTTCCAAACGAGATCCAACGCCTGGGATAGAGCGTCAATATTCCTCGGCACAATCCAGCCGGAGACTCCAGCTTGAATCAAATCAGGCATACGCGCACGATCACTAACCAAACAGGGCCGCCCGGCATACATAGCCTCGACCACGGTCATAGGCGTACCCTCTTTCGGACTTGGCTGCAAACAAAGATGCTCCTGCGCCCATATGTCGTCTACATCCGGGACATACCCGGAAAAATAAACGCGAGACTCCAGTTTATACAGGGAAACCAATTGCTTTAGATAATTCTCGTCCGGTCCTTCCCCATAGAAACAGAGGCGCCAAGAGCGATCACGCCATTGAGGGCGAGCTAACACGGCAAGGATTTGATCCTGCCCTTTGGCGCCGACATCCAGCCGTCCGACACAAGCCATGCGAAGTTCATCCGCTGTCGATTTCGGCCATGTTTGTTCGGTGAGAGATGAATTGGGCGGATTGTCGAATATATCCACATGCGGCAAATTCAGGGCTAATTGACGCGACACAATTTCAGCTCCTCGGGCCGATCCAAATGCAACGCCACAAGCCTCACGATAAATTTTTTGCAAGGCACCGCGTTTATGGCTCAACAGCAGCTGCGAGTCATCTTCTAATTGGCAGATGAGGTAGTAAGGAAAGCCTTGACGATGCAAACAGTCCAATGGCCGAGCATAATCAGAAACTAAATACGCATCGCACAAATTCATAACTACCAAATGAGGCCTGATTCTCATTACAAGCGACAACAGCCAATGATGTACGCTAAAGTCGGCAAACTGACGATTTTGACGGCCGCGTTTCCACCATCGCAATGCACGTCTAAATACAGGATCCCCCCCCGGAGTCTGCCGGAAATATGAATAAGCCCCTCGCTTGATAAGCGAAACCAAGGGCTTGGGCATATTCGGCCAGTACTGATAGGAAAAGTGAACGGAATGCCCTTGCCCGCACAAAGAATCGGCGGTGGAGACCCACAAAGCCTCTGATCCACCCCAAGATAAATACTCAGATGTGGATATGAACAGAATATTAGCTAAGCTTGGCATGTAATTGTTACGTGTTATGCTGAGCAGCAAATCGTTTAATCACTTCAATCGAACGTTGGTAGGGATCGCCATAAGGATTCTCTACAAGTTGCTCAAGGTAAGCGGATTGCTGTTCGATAACATACTTGCGGAATGAAGCATCCAGACGAAGCCGTCTGAGCAACGCTTCTATTTCTTCCGCTGTATGAGCGTGCAACGGCAAACCATTCAGGAACAAATCCGAATCCGCGGGTCCAGGTCGAGGCAACCATCCAATCAACGGCACCTGTGCGTATAATGCAATGATCGCAGAACTGCTGGTCAACCGCATGATAGCGGCGATGGACTCGCCAAGCTGAGACCACAAAGACAACTGCGAGTCTAATAGCTCCACCTCACTGCCGCGTTTGCTAATCTCATCCACTGCCAATCGATAAAACCACAAGCGATGGGTACGAGGGTGACATCGAATACTCAGATGCAGGCCGATAGGAGCGACGGTCTGAGCTAAATGCTCCAAATCGTTAATACGTTCCTCTTCTGTATCTGGGAAATCTTGTTGACCGACATCTGTCGCGAGCAAGCAAACTCGTTGCCGAGTTTGGAGTGGCGTAGGCATTAAAGACAGCCGCAAGGCCTGCTCACTCATATGAGCCCCCCCTGCCACAAAAAGCTGGTTATGAACAATCGAACGACAGCGTACGCGATCAGCCAGCCATCGCCCACAAATACCCGTTGCATTATTATCCCACTCATAATCTGTGGTACATTCATATTCAAAACCATGAGGCAACTTTAGGTAAGGAACATGACTATTTCGGGCCCATTCCCGAGCAAAAGCCATAACTTGGCAATTGCAATCTGCCACGATCATGCGCGGCTGAAATTTGGACAACATCGCCGCAATAGAGGTGTACTTGGGGACAAGCGGTGGATGCAACATCAAGATAGCACGTGCCAACATCAATGCCCTCTCCATGGAGAGATCATCCGCAAACGCATGACATAAGCCTTCGGCCAATTGCTGCGCTAATGCCCCATTGGAGCAGCGACTGAAAAAGGCAAATCGCCATTGGAAGAAATCCAGGCAATCGTGCTCATCAATTCCCTCTTGTCTTGAGTACAAAGGTTGAGCAGTCTCATCAACAGCTACCAGATATGTATCGCCTGTGTAATGGCACCAGGCAATTTCACCGATTTTCTCTTCGCGCAACCGCTGCACAAGAGTTTGTTGAGCCATTCTATCGGTCTTAAACAACCCTACTACCAATATATCTACCGACTTCTCGTCTACCGACAAGCGCTTCAATCGACGAAAAAACGCCCGAGGATGCCTGTTCATTATTCTTCCCAGACCTCGCTGACAGGCCTCCTTCATCATTTGAAACGAAAATGGCTGAGTCTTTTGATTTTTCAGTCTTTGAGCAACAGCCAAACTTTGGGAAAACAAGGCTTCCTCTGCACGCAAATGCGGAGGTTGGTTCAAATGCGAAAAAAACGGGTAGTACAAAGCCTTTGCCAAATCCCCATGCCGTGGGAGAGCGTCCATGATGCCCCACACATGAAAGGCGGCAAAACATGTACGCCGAACGATCTGATAACACAAGCTATTCAATGAAGGGGGCGAATGTTTCTTAAGGTACTTGCGCAATCGATTTTCCCCGTCGATTACCATTTCATCAAATTTGACAAGCATATCGTGGCTTACTAAATCTGCGGGGATCAGGATTTCATGTGCTTCGAATAGTTTACGCGCTGTCCGAAGCGACTCATATCGTAAAGGGCAAATTTTGATGGCAGGCGACAAACTTCGCGCCGCATCGACAAAGCCCGGCTCAAGCGGCAAACTCCAGGCAAGGATCAACTGCGATTTAGTCTCTGGCTGCACAACGGCTCACAATCCATAAGTGGGAAGAAAGATTATTCTTTGCCAAAAAGTCCTGAAATTCACCACCTATTTCTGTCCATCTGTCTATCAAAATATGGTGAAGAAACGGCTGCTCGGATAGATCGTATTCTCCAGCCAACACTTTGTTTCGTACAATATCCGCATCCAACAGTCCTGGAGTTATGACCTCTAGCACGGCAAAACCGCATTTCTCCAATAATAGTCGCAAAGATGAAGGATTGAAGTAGTTCAAATGTTCGTGGTCCACGGAATTAGATTTTTCGCGAAGGGTCGATATATCGAATCCTTCAAAGTTAGGACAGGATAAAACCAACAATCCACCGCAAGACAAGTGACGCCGGCAGGCCAATAGAAATGCTTTGGGTTCAAAGAGATGCTCAATGGTTTCAAAACTGGCCATCACATCCACACTGCCGGGAGGCAAATTCAGCTTTTCTACAGGCAATTCCACTACTTCCAAGTCTCGTGCTCTACAGGTTTGAGCCAAGGCAGGCGTCATCTCCAAGGCAATGATGCGTTGGAAAAGATTTAGGCAACGAACTTCTTCGCAAAACGTGCCAAACCCGGCGCCGATTTCCAGCAAAGTTCCTACCCGCACGCGATGGTGAAGACAAATATCCCGCAGTCGTTTGGCCCGCGGAGCAAATATATTCTGCCTTCGCGCCGTTTCTGATGCAGGGAAAATATACTTATTCCAATTCGCATAATTTCTAGATTGTGCATAGAACTCGTGGAGCAACGATTCTGAGGGGCGCGGATTGACGAAGACCGTTCGGCATGAGGGACATTTCTCATAATGTATGCACAGTTTATCGAATAGTGGATGCCCTTTTTCACCACACGCAGGACAGTTCACAGCCACAAACCGATTTTGCCGTGCAAGAAGGAATTCACGATCTGCGGCCACAGCTTCCCTCAACGCTAATTGCGAAAATTGCGGACGGATATCCCTCTCGGACAGGAAACGATTCACTGAACTCTTCCCCATTTGTTGAATTTCTCCAGCATGACGGGGTTGGCAACGGGCCCGTATGAGGACGGCTCTCCCCAAATATTGTCTTTCCACCATTCGCTGTTTTTAATCCACCAGACACGAGGATCTCGAAAGGTATCGCAAACGGCGTCGAATTCATCTTCCGTCATACTCACATATTGCAGCCAACGTTCCAGATCACGGCGAGGCTTTACGTGGTCGTATTTCCGAACCATTTCCACGCCCTCTTCACGGGTCATATATCTGCCGCGAATGTCTTTGCACGAATGATCGGAACCTCGGCCATAGCCCAACTTGACGAATTTAAGGTAATCATGGATTCCATTTTCGTGCATGTCATCGAGATTGGAGAAATTACGAAAAGTACGCTCAAACGGCTTCCGAACGGGTTGCCAATCATATAAGTCTTTAACCAATTTCACATGAGCGTTGGCGTCCCATCTGACATAAAAGCTCAAATGAATGCCGCGTACACCCACTGTGTCAATTTCGTCATCGCTGGGATATTGTCCCCAAAGCAAGTCTTTGTCGGCCAGACCTTCCTTCAGTTCAGGATGCTCCAATTTCTCAAGACCGGCATCGGTAAAGTCATACCAGTCATAGCCGCGCATGGCATGTTCTTTGCGCCCCTTGGCCGTATATTCCACAAAATCATTGTAGGAATACATCCCTCCCAAATCCATAAAGCCTTTTTCTCCCCATAGCACGAGCGGCACTTTAAAACGAACAGCCATTTGCATCGGCACTGTCATAATGCCGCAATGATTCTGCAAGTTCATGTCGCCCTGCAGTTTGAAGCCAATGCGATTGAGTTTAATCAACACATCTACACTGGGCCGGAAAATAATGTGGTCACAATCAAAAACTTCCCGCATCCGCTGTAAATTGTATTCTCCCTCTGGCAGATAGTTATTGCCATGATATGTCACCAACAACGGCTTCAGTCCCAAGACTTTGGTAGCTACATGGGTTTGGAAGTAACTGTCCTTCCCACCACTGACGCCGATAATGATGTCGTAATTGCTGTTCGAACGATATGGCTTGACCAAGTCTTTCAGCATTTGGAGACGTTTGTCCCAATCCAATGTCGTAACTTGGGCAGCCACACGGCACCCAGAACAAACGCCATTTTCATCAAAGGTTAACGGTGTAGCTGCGACTCCGGGATAGACACATTTTGTACAGTATTTCATCGTCCACTTTCTGGGTTTTGCCGCACTTCAATTCCTGCACGCGCCATCGCTCGCTTCCCTTGCCTATCTGCTAAATCTTTGAAATGCCAGATATTGGCAGCGGCCGCAGCGGATGCCCCGGCATGAATTCCATCTGCATAGTGTTCGAACTGTCCCACCCCACTACATGCGATGACAGGGATTCTGACGGAGGAAGCTACTTCGGCAATCAAATCAACGTCATATCCTTCACCCGTGCCATCATGATCGATGCTTTGCAGAAGGATTTCACCGGCGCCAAAGCTCTCAACCTGCCGAGCCCATTCTGAAGGGCGCAAGCCCGTCGCCCGCCGGCCTCCGGCCACATATATTTCCAAACGATTGTCTTGGACTCGCTTTGCGTCCATGCTCACAACAACCGCTTGCGATCCAAAAGCTCGCGCCGCTTCCGTAATGATGGAGGGACGGTCGAAAGCTATCGTGTTGATAGCTATCTTATCGGCGCCGTTTGCAAAACGTACACGCATATCTTCAAGAGTACGGATTCGCCCCCCCCAAGTCAGAGGCATGAAACAGGTTTCGCTCACGGCATTCAAAATGGCCAAAGGCTCGCTTAGGTTCTTAATTTTGTGATCTTCGCGACGCAAGTCGTAGGCGCCTTCACAGGTGATATCAAGGTAAATCAACTCGTCCACATTCCACTCGTTGAAACGTTGGACTTCAATAATGGGGTTGCCAATGATTTGATGAATTTTGAACAATTCGCTGCGCACTAAAAGCCCGTTCTGCAACAGCAATACAGGAATGAGTCGTTTTTTCAACATGATGCAAGAAAGTTGCGCAACACCTGCAATCCGGCGCGCTGACTTTTTTCTGGATGGAATTGAGTAGCCCAAATATTGTTATGACGCAGACTGGCAACCCATTTGCCCCCATAGTTAAAAGTACCGGATATCACTTCCTGAGCCTCGGGTTTGAACACGAAGCTGTGCACAAAATAGAAGCACGAAGATGGTGGCACGCCCTTGTACATGGGGTCAGCATCCTTAAAGGCTACATCATTCCAACCGATATGTGGCACTCGTAAAGTATCCGACTCAGGCGTCAACCGATCCACACGTCCAGCCAACCAATTCAACCCGTCGTGAAATCCATGTTCTGTTCCCACCGTCGCCAACATCTGCATGCCAAGGCAAATGCCCAAAAAGGGGATGTGCTGTTCAAACACAGCCTTATTCAGCACACGATCCCACCCCAACGCCCTCAAATTCGTTATGCCGTCGCCAAAGGCACCCACACCAGGCAATACGATACGGTCAACCCCGGATAAATCCTCCAATCGCTGCGACACCAACACATCCACTCCTAACAAACGAATCGCGTTAACCACCGAGCGCTGATTGCCTAAGCCATAGTCAATGACCAGTATTTTCATATACACGAATTATAAGATTCCGATCATCTCATTAGGCAACGGAAATCAAAGAATAACACTATTTCCCGTTGCATTTTACAGCGCCATTTTGCAGGTCTTATACAAGCTGTGTTTCAAACGCCTCATCCTTTTACCACATATCTTGCATAGAATTCCTCATCAGACATGGCCGGATACACCATCTGAGCAATCCACTTATCGCCGTATTTCCGTACAAATTCAAACTTCGTCTTGTTGGAATCTGCTTGCCTCTTATAACCGAAATAACTATCACCGTTATTGAAGTATTTATTTACTTCTGTCGCTAAATCATGCGGCCATTCATTGCTTGAATTGGTCAAGGCCTTGCTCTCAACCATTGAATTACATTTCGAACATAATCGACAAAAGGAGCTTCCTTCGGACATATCGCGAGCAACTAGAGCTTTGCGAAATTGCTGCATTTTATCGCCATTCCAAATATCAAGAATGTGCGCATCGTTTACATTGCCAATAATATTATCATCATTGATATCAATAAAACAGGCGCGCACATTGCCTTCCACATCAATACCCATCATGCGCCATGGAGCTTTACAGGTGGGAACCTTTAGCCATTCTTCGCATGTTTCAGGGAAGTTTTCCCGCGCTTTATTATGCCCAAACCAGTTTATTAAGCGCGAAACTGACACATAATCAATGGGCAAAAGAGCAAACATCTCGCGATATCGCTTCAACGAGGGCGCCGCCAACGGGTCCTCTACAAAGTTGGATCGCGTTCTTATAAATTTTCCGCATTCCAATTCCGCAATAAAAAAGCTAATTATATTCTCGCATACGCGCTCAAAATTTCCACCAGGGTGAAGGCTTTCATAACTATCTTTCGTAGCGCCGGTGACAGAAAACATTATTTGCTCTAAACCACTTTCTAGTAGCCCCAGAGAGAAATCATGGGTTAACAGGCTTACGTTCGTAGCAAGTGTGTCATCTACATAGTATTTTTTGCAGATACGAATCATTTCCATCAATGATCGATTTAGCAACGGTTCGCCTTGCCCATAAAGATGTACAAACTGGGTTTTATCATAGATATCAGAGATGATTCCTTCAAAAAAATCGGTGGACATGAGTTTCGGCTTTCGCCTTTTTGAACTGTTAATGCAATATTTACAGCTATAATTACATGCAGATGAAGGCTCAATAAATACTTGGTGTGGATACGAATTGGCTATAGATTCCGTGGTTGCTGACCATAGGAATTTTAAATACGTGTACTTTTTTGACAACTCAACGTATTCACGCATAGCTTCATTAGATGTATTCATGCTGCTCTCCACTCAAATACGATTAGCGCCTCTTTTTCTATATGAGCAATCAATCCTACCGCTCATAAAACGGCCCCTTAATCCATTAACGATACGACCAGATTAACTTATCCCATCGCGCCCTTTGGTAATTCCATCAAAAGGATGTCGTCCTTTAGTGTAGGAAGGAGGCCGCATCAGAAACGCATAGGGGTCCTTCTTAAGTAATTGAATGGCTATCTCGACATAATCTGACGCCGTGACGGCATTCACTTGCCCAGCACCCAACACGGATGATTTGACGACCCCCGCTGTGCCCACAGACTCTTGAATCTTGGAAAAATCGAACTTTAAGTCTAAATCCAAATAGCGGACAACAGCCATGAAAGGCCCTTCCACAGGACGACCTTTTTCAAAAACTTCAACGTCAAATACTTTGTTGTACATATATGGTACGCCATATACGGCCTCGGCATAATGCAGAAATACATTCGCTGCAAAACCCAGGCCCAGGCGAACAGCCTTTGCCCCCGCTTTAAGCATGCGATCTACAGGGCTTTCAGCTCCGTAATTGGACCGGGATACATTGCAGCATATCCGGCTCGCCTGGGCACCCAAAGCGGCAACGGAAAAAACTGGATGCAAGCTTCTTATGCAGTCCGGCTGGGTCAACACATGCTGGGAAAACGCACCGGTTGTACATGGAGTTTTTTCATGCTCATACGGAATCCCCATCCGTCCTACTTGAAAAGAATAAGAATTGACGACAAGAGTTCCCTCCGGGCCCAGAACTTCACGAAAGGCTTGCACATACGCATTATAAAAAACCTGCCGATCTCTAAGTCCCTCCATACATCCCAAAGAAAACAACTCCGTGCTAACCAGCGCAATATCTCCTTGTTTTAACCCACACGCCCGCAGTGCACAGACTAAATCGCAATAATTATAGCTTTTCACGATAATTGAGCTTGGCGCTGTAACACAAGTTCGGCAAGACGGTCAATGGACTCCAGATGCTCTTTTACAAGATCCTTGCCTTCAAAACGAATAGCATAACGTTCTTCAAGGAATGTAATCAATTCCACCATGCCGAAGGAATCGACTACATTGCCGTCAAACAGCGAATGTTTGTGATCAAACTGAGTCAAATCCACTGAGGCATTCATTTTTTTCAGGAATTCCACTATTTCGGCTTCAATTGATTGTTTCATTTAGACATCCTTTTCTGAGCCAAAAAGCCCACCATTGAGGAAATTCACGACTATGAACATATGCGCGCTCATCGTATTTTTTTGCCTCTTCAGCAGGATTCAATTCATCAATTCGTTCAATCAATAATCCTGCCGTTGCAAAGGCCGACGACATTTGCGCCAGCGTGGGAGTTACCCCATGCCACTTGTGCTGATATTCGGTCAGCACAGTAAATGGGCGTTTCAATTCCCCCATCCAAGGTTGAAGCCAAAAGATACCATGGGGCTCTAACACGAATATCCTGCCGTCAGATTTCATCACACGACGAAGCTCCGACAAGACCTTGTTGATCGTAGTCACCGGCTGGTTGCCAGGTGAGACAAAATAGAACAGCAAGGCGTCCTGAAAAACCACCAGATCAAAACTCTCTGAATCGATTTGCTCCAAGGCACTGCCGGAAGCAATGTCTACCTGCAAAAAATCTGCTGACATTTCCGCTGGCGTATGCTTCTTTGCCAGATCAATATACTTTGCACTTGGGTCAATCCCCAGCACATAGGCTCCTTGACGCGCAAAATGCCTGGAATAGAAGCCAACCCCACAACCAACATCTAATACACGCTTACCGCCAATGACTTGGGGAGTAAATGTACGCTCATAAAAACTGTATTGCACAAAGCGATACAGATTGTCCCGGAGTTGTTCGCCATCTTTGGCAAATTTCTGTTGCACCCACCAGTTGTCAGGATTCTGTCGTTTTTCAAGAAGGAGAAAGCGCCCTAATTGTTGATGGAAGTTCCCCAAGCTTGCGTCATCAAACATATTCTGCTTACGCCCAAGAAAACGCTCGTACGAACCATCGGTTGGCACCAGGATGCATCGTTCAACAAGCAGCGTCAGAATTTCCTCTGCCGAGAAAACACCCGGGGCATTATAAGACATCTGCTTACGTTTCTTTTGGGATGGGTCAGCCAACAGTCCATCCTGATTGGAAAACCATGTCAGATCACGAGCGAACAGCTGTCGTTCGCAGGACCGGAGCCGATTCAGAAGCTCTAAGGCAGGCGTCGACTCACTTAACGAAAATAATATCTCTAAAACTTTAAAATCTACCTCCACATGTGATCGCGTAAACACATTGGTCGCCACGGGTTGAGAACCCTCTCCTGGCTGAAAAATTACATCCAGAGGAAGCCGGTATTGTGAACCTTGATTAAAGCGCATTTTGTTTGATTCCATTCACGATCCCGAGTTCCGTTCGAATATTGATCCGCTGACCACCGAAAGGATAAGCGGCTTTGTCACAATGGACGTTCTTTAAGGTTCTATGGCAATACAACGGGCAGGAGCGCCGTCTGCATCAAGTAACTTCAAGGGAAGCACAATCATCTCGAAGTTCATATGTTGAACTTCATGAAGATTTGTCAAGTACTCTAAAAAATAGCAGCCTTGCCCCAGCATGATCTTATGAACCGGCGAATCTTTTGGCGCATTCCGGCCATTGTCCGGGCTATCGGCTTGCGCCGTGTCCATAGCCAACAGCCGTACGCCTTGTTTGATTAACCATTCAGCGGCTTCTTCGGAAATATATGGCTGTTTCTGATAGTATTTGATTGTCCCCCAGTGACGCGACCAATCAAAACGCATTACAAGTCGCTTGGGTCGGTCGCGTCCCAGAACTCTTTGAAAGTCCTTGACTCCAAATTCCTGCTTGGATTTTGCATTCGAAAAATCAACCATTCGCGCCGGTCCGATGAGAAGCTCTAGAGGAACCTTATCAATCGGACCTCCTCTCGGAATAAAGTGAAGGGGCGCGTCCATATGGGTACCCGTGTGCGTACCCATCACAATTCTCCTTGATTCCCGATCTTCAATTCCATGACGACCAAGTTGTGTAATTTCAACCACGGGCTGCCAAGGTACTGGAAAGGTCGGCATACCCTCATGAATTGGATATGATAAATCAATGATGCGTTGGGTCATATTGTTTCCTTTGTCGTACTCATATGGATTGTGTACGCTTGCATGAAATTTCAGAAAGAACCCATTCTCGTAGTTTGTTTTTTTGCAGTTTCCCAGTAACACTCATTGGCATTTCTTTGCATTGAACATATCTCGTTGGAATAGAGGCAAAGCTTAATTCCTGACGACATTTCGCGTCTAGTTCCGCCTTAAGAACTTCAATGGAAAGGCCGGGCTTCAACAAGACAACAGCAACTACTTCCTCGCCGTAAAACGCATGAGGAATCCCCACGACTCCAACCTGAAGGACATCGGAATGCGTCTCCAAAACTTCTTCTACAGAGCGAGGACTGATATTCTGTCCACCACGAATAATCAAATCCTTTTTGCGCCCGGTGATAAACAGATATCCATCTTCATCTAGATGTCCAATATCGCCAGATGGAAACCATGAATGAGATAATACATCCGGACGCTGAAGATCGTAACTGAAATATCCCGGCATTGTCCAGGGGGCTTGTATCATGATTTCTCCATCCTGAGCAATTCGAATGGCAACTCCTGACAATGCACAGCCCACTGAGCCCGCCTTGAAGTCCATAGACGGCGTGTTTCCTGCAACAAACAAGGTTTCTGAAAGACCATAACTTTCGTATAACTTGATTCCATAGGCTTTCTCAAAATCTGATTTCAACTTGGCGGGCAATGGGGCTGTACCAACACAGACAAGTCTAATATTTAAACGGCAATATTCAGACGCGAAAGAATCACGATCGGCGCGCAGTAAAGCAGACAACATGGTGGGAACCAACCATAGTGTATTCACTTGATATTGACAGACACCGCCCCAAAACTGAAACAAGGTTTGTGGGCTAAACGGATGATTTACCACGACGCTGCCTCCAGCAACAAAAGGACAAATCAATGTATTAAGAAATCCCGCCATGTAGGACATGGGCAGTATATGGTAAATGCGGTGATTGGAACCAATGTCCGTATGCAAGTTGAAAGCCCTGGCGGCCGCGAACAGGTCAGCGACGCGATGAGGAACGCCCTTCGGCAAACCGGTTGTTCCTGATGTGAAATTCAGGCTGTAAACATCTGAGTCACAAATTTCTGGGGTGATGCAAATAGCGGACGAGTCTGGCGACGTATTCCACCACAGGTGCGCATCATCTACCGACGAGGAACGCCCTGCACATAATAGGCGAATCTGCTTCTCTTTCAGCCGCAAAGCGTCAAATAATCCCGCATATGAAACATCATAAATGACCTCACAAAGACCTGCATGCTCAAGAATATATCCAATCTCTTTTTTCGAGAGCGCCGGATTGACGGGCACCGCCACAACACCTGCATACAGGCATGCAAAATAGAGGGCAGCAAAATCAGCGCCGTTTTTCAGAAGAAACGCAATTCGTTCCCCTCTTTTTAGGCCTCGTTCCTGTAAATTCCAAGCAAGACCGCGCGCCCATTCATCAAATTGGGAAAAGGTGTAAGTTTCACTCCGTATCATATCAATCAGAAATACAGAGTGAGAGCGAGACCTGACTATTCCGGTGATTAGCGAAGTAACGGTCATACCGCATCCGAGGGTGAGTTTAGAAGCTTCGTGATGAATGCGCCAACGAGAGAAAGCCCTTCAATCACCTCTTGAATTGGCGCCGCAAAAGTTACACGGACAAACGAATCTGCTGCAGGGCCAAAGCCCTGTCCAGGAACAACGGCCACCGCATATTCTTCGAGCAAACGACTCGCAAATGCCTCAGAATTCATGCCTGACTGGGAAATGTCGATCATGAAATAAAAGGCGCCGTCCGGCGCTTGTGCCTTCAAATTCGACAAACTTTTCATTGTCTCTATAACTTGGCTGCGCCGAATCGCATATATGGCCTGCATATCCTTTACGTATTGCGCCACATCCGGACTAGTAATCGCTGTTACGGCGGCCCGCTGCACATATGGGGCAACATTCGTAATGGAATACTGTGAGACCTTAAGCATTTCGGATATCGCCTTAGCCGGACCAACGGCATATCCAACACGCCAACCCGTCATAGCGTACGTTTTGGATAGACTGCCAATCGTAATAGTACGGGAACGCAAAGTTTCAAGAGCGGCGGTCGGAACATGTGGATGGCCATAAGACAGCGCCTCATACACCTCGTCAGAAATAATCCACAGGTCGTACGCCAAGACCAATGCCGCGATCTCTTGGAGCGTCTTCCTGTCCAACATTCGTCCTGTGGGATTACATGGCGAGTTCAGTATAAGGAGCCGTGAGCGTTGCGTCAGCTTCTGCTGCAAATTGGTTATTGAAAACCGAAAACCATCATTCACATCTGCCGCAAATCTTACGGGCGTACCCCCCGCCATTACCGTGCACCCCACATATGGCATCCAGCACGGATCCTCAATCAAAACTTCATCTCCTGCATCCACAAGTGCAAACACAGCGGCCATCACAGCATGTATTCCCCCATGGGTAACCAACACCTCATTTCCGGGATCGAAGTTCAATCCATACCTGAGTTCTATCTGTGCCGCGATGGCATCGCGAAGCTCAGGCAATCCCCGCGTGTTGCAATAATGTGTTTCTCCAGTCCGCATTGCGCGATAAGCACTCTCAATAATCAATGGATGTGTTGGAAAATCTGGATCACCCGTCTGTAAGCGTATTACACACTTTCCCTCCAAGCCCAATGCTCGAACTCGGTCGGCAATGCGCAACGTTACGGACTCAGTCAATTGTTCAAGACGGTTATTCACTTCATTCCGTGCCTGTTTGCGTCCTGTTCTTTTCCAAAATAGTCATCAAATTCAAACCTTGCCGTAAACACTTCTGCTCGTTCCGACTGAAGATTTATAGCAAGATCTTCAACAAGCTCGGGTGATGCATTAATCTTATCAACCTCGCATAGGCGCTCAATGAGCCTGCGAGGATCCACCTGATATCGTAACGAGTACTTACGAATGATACCCATATAACTGGAGTGAAACTGTGAGCCCCCGGCAATAACATCCAAGGAACTAACCCCCTTACGACGGATAAGAGGACGAATATACTTTTCCCCGGCGTCCATCGCAGCGATTTTATCAATGCCCGTCTTGATGCCCATTTTTTCCATGACAACAACCAGCATTTCCGTTGCCGCGTTTCCTGCACTCCGACCCATGCCTTGCAATGAGCTGTCCACAAGTTCAGCGCCCATTTCGACAGCCCGCATTGAATTGGCGATGGCCATGCCAAGATTATCATGTCCATGAAAACCCATCGGGATATCGCATGCATCGCGAACAGCCCGCATGTAAAGCTCGATATCCTGAGGCAACATACCGCCGGAGGAATCAACAAGATAAATGACCTCTGAGCCAAAGGATTTGCTTAATAATACCTTCTCCGCAAACTTATGCGGTTCCAGTGCATAGGACTTCATGAAATTTGCTGTTACCATCATGCCATGTTCACGAGCGCGGACAATGAATGGCGCTGATTTTTCAACCTCTGTTACATTGGTGCCAATGCGAATAAAACCCATCCCGTGTTCTGCCGCCATATCTATATCTTCCAGTCGGGCAATGCCAGGAATACAGAACATTCCAAATTTAGCCCGTGTAATGTTCTCAGCGGCAGCCTTCAAATAGGCCTCATCCGTATCTGCGGCCTCACCATAGCCAGATTCGGACGCATGAAGTCCAACACCATGCCCAACTTCAATAAACTCAAAGCCTGACTGCTCAAGCACGTAACCGATCACCCCTGTATCGATCGCCGTAAACTGGAAATCGATGGCATAACTTCCGTCGCGCAAAGTCACTTCCATTATTTTCATGACCTTTTACTCCTGCTGTTATTCCAATATTTTCGATGCTCATACCTCAAACGGGTTCATTTCGTATCAATTCCCAACTTAATGGGGTGCCGCGTGTGATGCTGCAAGAAGCTTCTTTCCCAAGCACATCAACCAAGAATTTTGGTAACAGTCCATGTCCAGGCCGGATGGATCGGACGTTTTTTTCTGTGAACAGTTCCCCAGCCTTCATATCCCTAACAGTGAAGAGGGATCGTCGAAACAATCGGTTGGCTTTTTCATGTTCAGAAACCTCGTAGGTTACTGTTCCCATTGCTTTCTCAGCCTCGCGGATTGCATCAACCATCGCCTTGAATTCATGAGGCTCCAACGAAAATGCACTATCCGGCCCGCCGTCGGCGCGACACAGCGTAAAATGTTTCTCAATGATGCACGCACCGAGCGCTACAGATGTAACGGCGGTTATGATACCAAGCGTGTGATCGGACAACCCAATCGGAACTCCATAGTGTTGCGCCATGTCGGGGATTGTCCGCAGGTTCATTTCTTCCGGCGCCGCAGGATAAGCGCTAGTACACTTCAAAAGAGCTAGTTGCTCGCAACCAGCACCACGCAGAATCGCCACCGCTTCGTCAATCTCTTCCCGTGTAGCCATGCCAGTGGACAATATAACCGGCTTGCCCGTATGGGCCACTTTGCACAACAGTCCGGCATCCACCAACTCGAATGAAGCAATTTTATGAGCTGGAACGTCCATCGTCTCAAGGAAATCAACCGCTGTTGCATCGAATGGGGTTGAAAAAAAGTGTAAGCCCGTATCGTTTGCGATCGATTTAAGCTTAGGTTGCCAATCCCACGGCAAATAGGCATCGCCATAGAGCTGATAAAGAGTTCTCCCTTCCCAAAGCGTCCCTTTCCCAATTCGAAACTCCGTCCGGTCGCAATCAATGGTCAGCGTATCAGGCGTATAGGTTTGAACCTTAATCGCATCGGCACCAGCTTCCTTCGCCGCCCGAATGATTCGTACCGCCGTGTCAAAATCATGACCGTGGTTGGCCGACATCTCAGCGACAATATAAACAGGATGGCCGCGATCAATGGATCGTTCCGCAATTTTCATGGGTTATTCTCCAAAATTAGACGCAAGGCTTTTTCCCCGGATATCTTCACGGAGCCGGCCAATCGATACCCCGCCACCAAAAAAGCCCGCAAGGATCGTTCATTGCTGCACTTGATACAGGCCTCAAATCGTGTTGGGTGATCCTTGCGAAGAATCGCGGACGTACCAGCCGCAATTAGCAAAGAAGCCAAACGACGGCCTCTCGCCTGGGGCGCCACATTGATAGAAACGGATGCACAACTTTCGCGCAATTCGAACCGAATATGTCCAACAGGCATGCCATCTTCGTCTTCCGCGATGAAAAGCCTATTTGAAGCATCCGCAAGACGACGAAAAAGCCAGATTCGGTGTTCAGCAGCATCAATCACTCCAGATGAGAATGATGCGGACCGGGTCTCCGGATCATTTGCCCAAAGCAATAACAGGTCTGCATCGGCGATCGTAACTGGACGCAATTTCAACTTTCCTGCCTGCATACAGGCCACGAGACGTGCGGTCCCATTTCCATCCACCAGCGTTTGGGCAGAGGCACTCAAGAGGGCGCGGCGATCGATATCCTTTAACAGGGCGGCAATCTGTTCAGCAATTATCGTTGCGTTGATAAAACGGCCCTCGCCCAGATTAACCCCCGCACCCTCTTCAGCCAAACCGGAGACAATGCCGCGCTGATTCTCAGCTTGCACAACATTAAGCATTGGCAAGCCCATAAAACAAGCCTCCCAGCAGGTGCTGCCTCCAGCCAAGATGGCCATATCAGCCCAAGCCATCAGCGAGGGCATGTCGGAAACATTCTGCAAAAGGGGATAGGATGAAGAATGAGGGCTGAGACAAGAAACTTTGGAGCGAAGCCGCTCAAAATTTGGATTCAGCCCGCCAACGACAATACGTGTATCCACATCCAAAGATTGCAGAGCATTCATAACTTTTTCGGTATCATTATCGTTATCGGCTCCACCAAGAGTTACCAGCACCTTGCGGGCAACCGAGGGCATTTCGCGCTTCCAATTACGCCATGGCAGAAATTCGGAGCGAATTAACGCATATCGGGGACCCCATAAGCGGATTGCATTGGGATTAACGGAGTAATTGAGTCGGTCTGCGTGGATATTTTGATTGAGCAGAATGTCGGCCTGATAAATGGGCTGATGGGCATAATCGTCAATGACCAGCAATCGGAAGCCAGATTCACAAACAATCCGTTGGTAGGCTACGCCAAAATGATAACCGTCTACAACCAACCACAAGCCAGAAATCAAAGGCCTGACGCCAGAGAGC
This sequence comes from Lentisphaerae bacterium GWF2_57_35, assembly GCA_001804865.1. GTDB lineage: Bacteria > Verrucomicrobiota > Kiritimatiellia > CAIQIC01 > GWF2-57-35 > GWF2-57-35. The sequence continues at coordinate 121,984 of MHBK01000055.1, read as the reverse complement.
ATTTGGCGGCAAACAATCTCTGACGTCTGTTTCGCATCGGCTTCACTACCTGGTACAGCATCAATCCTCACAACTTCGCAATGAGCATCTTTGATACGGCGTTCCAAGGCGACTGGCAGCGAAGCAGAGATGAAAATGACCCTAGTGTGCAGCGCTCCCGCCTGTCTTTCATTCTTTCGCCAAGCTTGGGCCAATGCCAAACAGCGCATAACATGGCCGCTCCCGATTTGTGCGGAAGCGTCAGCTCGAATAATTAGATGTCCATCCGCTGACATTTTAATTTAATTCAGTCGCCGAAATCCAGCGTGACAAACCGGTCCTTTTAACAGGTTCATCACATCCCGCCCTTCTTCACAATCGCGAATCAAACCGAAAACGGGATCTAGTTCGGCGAAATATGCATTCACGATGTCCTGCGTATGAGCAATGCTGACATACAAGCTATTGCCCGCCAAATATCCTTTGCCGAGCATTTCCTGTGTAATGAGCGTCTTGTACGCTAAAGCATTTGAACTCTTGATTGAAAACCCCGCCAGTGCTGGCAGCCCCCACAAATCAATCTGCACCTCATACTTGTCCGCTAGTTTCTGCCAGCGGCCTTTAACCTGTTGGCCAGTCGACGTAATCTGCTCCCAGGATTTTTCCCGCTCCATAACCTCCAAGGTTTTCAGCGCGGCCGTCGGACCAATCCGCTCCGTCCAGAACGTGCTGCTGATAAAGCTGGATTGGGCGGCTTCCATCACCTCTCGTCGCCCAATGACGGCATTAATGGCATAGCCATTGCCCAAAGCCTTGCCAAACATGGCTACATCGGGTTCCACACCGTAGAGTTTGTGCAACCCGCCATAGGTCTGACGAAAACCGGAGGTGCATTCGTCAAAGATTAAAACAATCCCCTTATCTGTTGCCAGTTTTCTAATTTTTTCCAAAAAGCCTGGCTCCGGGCCCTGATTACGCGAAACCTCCATAATGACGACGCCGAGATCGTGTTGGGCAGCCAATGATTCCAGTTCATCATATCTATTGTAGTTAAAGGGATAGATCGTCTCGCGCAATTTTCGGGGCACGCCCTTGGGCTCCAAGCCCGGAAGCAAGTGGCCGGCAAGGCATGCGTCATCCCCCAAGTTGGCGGCCAGATACCAATCATGCCATCCATGGTAACCACAAAAAGCTACCTTATCTTTGCCCGTGGCGGCACGGGCAATGCGGATAGCCATCGCATTGGCCTCTCCACCGGACCGAGTCAGACGCACCATGTTAGCCCACGGATGCAGCTCAATCATTTTTTCAGCCAAATAGACTTCTTCCGGACAATTCAGCGTGGACATATTGCCGGATTCGATAATTTTTCGGACCGCTTCGTCCACTTCCGGATGCCCATAACCCAATAAATTGGTACCTATCCCCATAATCGACATGTCGATATATTCATTTCCGTCCAAGTCCCAAACCTTGCACCCTTTGGCTTTGCTGAAATACGCAGGCCACTGATCAGGTAGAAACATTTCTGCCCGTTTGGAAAGTAACATATTGCCGCCAGGGATAGCACGCTTAGCTCGTTTCCAAAGTTTTTGTCCCGTAGTAATTTGCGCCCCTTCATTGCGGAGCAAATGTTTATTGGCACTAAATAACGTCGGCTTATTCTTTGCGAGAGAGAGAATTTCGAGCCACCCGAAATCAATACGAGGGTGAAAGTGCTCAAAGACTGCGTTAATCACTGTAAAATCTTCGGGCTCATCAACAGTCCAGCGTTCACTGGAGTGATTTTCCTGGAAAGGAACATTAAGTGATCGAAACTTGCCAGATTCACGGATGTAAGGCGTGACATGTTCACGTTCATAGGGCTTGGAGGCTTCCTTCCAAGCGTCGGCCAGTGATTTAAAGGTAAAAACCTCTACATCTAATCCGTCTGGATAAGTTGGAGGATTGGTATTACAGGCATAGTCCACGTCATTTTTCTTAAACGCTTCAATAACACCATCCACAACACCTGAATCAATGAGCGGACAATCACCCGTAATGCGGACCACGATGTCAGGCTGAACGCTCACGGCGGCCTGATAATAGCGATCCAACACATCGTTTTCGCTTCCTTGAAACACCTGATAGCCCAATTTCCGCACAGAATCGATCAAGGGGCGATTTCGAGAATCTTCTGATGTTGCGAGAATGAGCTGGTCCACTTGACGAGAGAGAGAGAGCCGAGACAATAGCATCTCGATCATTGGCCGGCCTAAAATGGGCTGCATGACCTTATTAGGGAAACGTGCGGACCCCATGCGAGCTTGAATAATAGCAATGGTTTTCACAGGCGGTTCCAGTGGGATGGGGTAATCAAATCAATATCTTCAACCGCAAGCGCATCCGGCGGCAGAACAGGCGACTGTTTCGCCACAGCCAGGAGAATTTCATCCAACTGCTGTTTAGAATCCACGCCAACAATGATGCGAGATAACTCCGGCATAGACATTGCATAGCCCACACATACAGTTATTGGGCTTAGGTTTTGTTCGTCGAGCCATGCCGCCCAATGTTCCCATAGTGGTTGCCAGCGTTTAAACTTCTCGGGACGCGCAGATGGTTTCATCAGCAATAATCCTTGCAGGAATAGGGAGCGGACGTGGACTTCAATACCCGCGGCTTGCAACCGTTTCAGCCAGCCAGATGAAACGAGTCGACGGTCCAGAACATTAAGTGGAGACTGAATTAGATCCGGACGAAAATCCTGCCAAAGAGCATCCAATTCGTCCGGAGAATAAATCGAAAATCCGATTTTTTCAACCATCCGCTGTTCTCTCAATTGTACCAGCGCTTTGAATAGCGCAGTACCTTCCGGTTTGAGAAGCTGCATGGGGGCATGTAATAAGAGCCCCGCCAAGCACGAAATATTCAGACGGACGAGAGAGTCTTCGACTTCTTTACGAACCCAGGCGGTTATATCCCTACAAGTTTCAAGAAACGACGGCAGCTTCGTAATGACCCTCCAACCAGTCAGTCCAATGCTGCCCAAGCAAAGCTCACTATCGCCATATGCCATGGCCGTATCCAGCGTATCCATTCCGGCCGCTTTCGCATGTCGCATGATAGAAGCAACTTCTTGATGACCTACTTGTCCGTCTTGGTTTGAGATACCGTAAACCATGCCGAATTGGGCTGTTCCTAGAGCCAACCGGCGTAATCGAGACTTGTCGTGTTCACACCAAATCATGAAATGATCTCTTTGAAAAACGTCATCAGGGTTTTAACAACATGATCCTGTTCGCATTCCGTCATACGAGGGAACAGAGGCAGTGTGATCGATGCTTTCCCATGAGCTTCGGCGACAGGGAACAAACCTTCCCCGAAGCCTCTCTCGCGATAATAAGGCTGTAGATGAACCGGCATATAATGAAGATTTACATTGATGGCCTGAGCGCGCAAATAGTCGAACACATGACGGTGGTGATGAACATGATCATTTGCCAAGAGGACGACGTATAGATGAAACGCCGATTGATTTCCAGGGCTGACGACAGGCAGCTGCAAGGGCAATCCATTTAATAATGCAGAGTAACGCGCGGCCAATTCGTTGCGTCGATTTACAAATTGATTTAACCGCATTATTTGACTCAACCCCAAAGCGGCCTGAAGGTCGGTCATACGATAGTTGAACCCCAACATCTGCTGTTCATAGTACCAAGGACCGTCTGATTTACGGATCATGCGGCCAGGATCACGAGTGATGCCGTGGCTGCGCAGCATCTCCATCCGCCATGCAAGATCTGCGTCATTGGTCAGGGCCATGCCCCCTTCGCCGGTCGTGATTATTTTCACAGGATGAAAGCTAAAAACCGTAATATCGGACCAGCGGCAACTGCCAACGGGTTCGCCATGACGACAAGCGCCAACGGCATGAGAGGCGTCTTCCAGAACGTGAAATCCATATTCCTTCGCCAGTTCCCAAATGGCTTCCTGCTCGACCGGCTGGCCTGCGAAGTGAACCGGAACAATCACTTTAGGCAGTTTATTTTCCCGCTTTGCTTGCACGAGTTTGTCGGCAAGTTTTTGAATGCTCATGTTCCATGTTACGGGATCGATATCGACAAAATCAATCATGGCCCCGCAATAAAGGGCACAATTCGCTGAAGCAACAAAAGTGTTTGGAACCGTCCATAACCGCTCGCCGGAACGCAGTCCTAAAGCCAGGCAAGCGATATGCAGGGCGCTAGTCGCGGAGTTGACTGCAACCGCATAATGCACACCCATCCTGTCGGCAACAGATTGTTCAAAGCGAGGAATCGCCGGGCCTTGGGTAAGCCAGTCGGAGCGAAGGACAGAGACGACGGCTTCGATATCGTCCTCCGTAATGGTCTGTTTGCCGTAAGGGATCATTGTTATAAGTCAGAGGGCGAGGGTGTTGACAGTTCTCTGTTTGGATGGCTTAGTGAAGGGGCACAGTTCATTGAACGCTTGAAGGCCTTATCCATTCAAGTCTTCAACTGATCGGATAATCGACGGACTCCGAAATCCGATCCTTAGTCAACCACATCCTTCAGCGACCTCTTTCCTTTGCCCATTTCTGCGCTTCGGGCAAATCGAGCGAGGCGATCATGCGAGTCAACTGCTCATCGCTCAGCCATTCGGTATTGTTGTCACTGCCGTAGTAGAAGTCCGGGGGACAGGGACGCCCTTTCAAAGCAGACCAATCCTCTCGCCAAGGAGAAGAAAGAGGCTTTATGACAAAATAGTTGTCGAATTGGAAGGTTTGGCGCCCATCGTCCATCGCGATCATCACTTCATGAAGCTTTTCGCCGGGACGAATGCCGACCACTTCCTGTCTGCATTCTGGAGCAATCACGCGCGCAAGATCGCTAATCCGCATGCTGGGAATGCGAGGGATAAACAGCTCCCCTCCAAGCATTCGGTCCAGCGCATTCAACACAAGTGAAGCGCCTTGTTCCAGCGTAATCCAAAAACGGGTCATACGATCATCCGTGATGGGCAAAATGCCTTTTTTTCGTTCATGAAGAAAAAACGGGACCACACTCCCACGACTCCCCACCACATTACCGTAACGCACAACTGAAAACCGGGCTCCGTTCATCCCACTATAGCTATTCCCTGCAACAAAGAGTTTGTCGGAGCACAGCTTGGTGGCCCCGTACAAATTAATGGGGTTGGCCGCTTTGTCAGTACTGATGGCCACAACTTTTTTAACGCCGCAATCCAAAGCCGCATTGATAACATTCTGCGCCCCCATAACATTGGTTTTAACAAATTCGAACGGATTGTACTCAGCCGCCGGGACCTGTTTGAGCGCAGCCGTATGAATTACGTAATCGACCCCATAAAATGCGCGGCGCAGACGGTCATATTCGCGCACATCGCCTAAAAAAAAAGTAAGCCTTTCATTCCAACCATTGGCCTGCGCCCAGCATTGCATTTCATGCTGTTTAAACTCGTCACGACTTAATACAATTACACGAGTCGTCGAGTTTAATTTGACTAGTATTTTTGCGAGTTGCCTACCGAGAGATCCTGTGCCCCCGGTAATTAAAATACGTTTCTGATCTAACGACAAACAGTTGGAGATGTTTAGCATCGCGGTCGCTCCTGTTAGAATAATCGTTTCACGTCCAAAAAGACACCCCAAATGGCATTGACAGGTTCGGGCGGGTCCCACAGCCACAAATTCGCTGCAGGTGTGTCATACGCATCATACACCACCAACAACCGATTGGGAGACACCTCCATCATGTCCACATAGCCGGTGGAATATATGTCCGGAGGATTGATTGTCACCTCATGGCCCCACGAACGCCCATTATCCACGCTAAAGCCCAAATTATTCCCGGGGCGGCCAAAATCACAAACAATAGTTCCGTTTTTCAGTTGCACCAGTCCAGGCATAACGCCAGGCCATTTAAACCAACCGTGTTTCCACGTTTTTCCGAAATCCTTGCTAACGGATAGGAGCATGTGGGGAGAGTTCATTGAGTGAAGCCCTGAACCGCCTGTTCGCATTAAACAAAGCAGCGTATGGTCTGGCGTTAAGAGCAAACCGGGTTCACATGGCGGCGTGGTTCCCCAAGGGACATCCGCTTTAGTAGCAATTGTGGATAAATATTCATAACTGCGCCCCTCGTCAATAGATCGGAGAATGAGAGAAAACGCTTTGCCTTTGCCGATCGGCCCATTCATCGAGTAGCCAACGCACAAAAGCGAACCATCCGGCAACTGGACTCCGGCAGGAGAAATCTCAACGTATTGGAAGGCATTTGTTAATCCTGTGCAGTACACTTTTTTCGGCCCATGCCAATTAAGGCCATCTTCGCTCCAAACACGGGTATTCCAAGTACCTTCGTCTTTGGTGATGTAGAAACAACGCCCCATGCTATGGCTGATTCCATTAGTCATGATAACCGCACCAAAACAATAGCCATAATGCCATTTATTAATCTTATGCCCGACTCGCACAAAAGTATCGTGCAAAGGAGGCTCCTCTAGCCATTGAATCGGATCCCCAAATTGCCAAGTCTTGCCTCCATCTTCGGTATAAGCCGGCCAGTCAAGCCGTGCAACTCCTGAATAACCATCCCCAATATCCCCAAGAACATTGTAGGTTAGCATGATTCGTTCATTCGACATGCGCCACAAAACAGGATGCGCAGCAACCCCCCATCCATCAGCATTATCGGTTTTGGCAATGATGAACGGCTTACTTTTACTAACATGCAATGGAAGCGGCATAACGCCTGACAACAGCGCGCATCCACTTAATAAACCAGCCATCAACACCATCATGAACGCCGTAGGCCATTTGATATGACGATGCTTTTGCACTAAACGACTCGATCCTTGGGAACAATCCAATCATACTCAAAATGCACTAATGATTCCGCCATTTTCAGGCCTTCAGCAAAAGGGCCATTTGCCTTGATTCGTTTATTTTTATCGGCAGTAATGACTAATTGGCCCAATAAAACGCCTTCAAGCAGATAGATGGCGCCTTCTTCTGAGTATATCCACAACCGCATTTCATATATGCCGGGCATCAAACGAGGTGCAGACACTTTGCACACTACTGAGCACGAGCCCGCCAGCAAACCCAGGTTATAACCATCCAATAACATGCTGGCCTGAAAAACAACGACGACGCCTGACTGCCAAACCAGATGAATACGAGGATTCTTTAGTTTTTGTTTGGCAAATACTTGCATACGCAAGCAAAATTCGTCGCCAAACGGGATGCTCTGACAGGGCTGGCCATCTGAATTCAAGACTTCCGTTGTCTCAATTTTTACGAAGGCTGACTCCATGTTGCCGCGCGAGTATTTACTTTTGTCAGAGGCCTTCGCCGCCTTCTGTAACTCAAAAGACCGATACTCACGCACAACATCCTTTGCCGCTCCAATCATTTTCACTTGTCCTTTATCAAACCACACTACACGAGCACAAAGAGATTCAATTCTGAAAAGGCTATGGGAGACCAGAGCAATCGCCATATCCCCTGCTCGCATTTGGTTGATCCTCTCCATGCATTTCATTTGGAAGCTCATATCTCCCACGGCAAGAATTTCATCAATCAACATGATTTCAGGATCCAGATGAGCCAGCACAGAAAATCCTAATCGCACATGCATGCCCGAGCTATAAAATTTAATCGGCATGTCAATGAAGTCGCCAACGCCGGAGAAATCGACAATGGCGTCGAATTTCCTCGTAATCTCTTGCTTGCTCATGCCGAGAATCGCTCCGCTAATATAGATATTCTCACGACCCGAAAGCATCGGATGAAAGCCGGAACCGACCTCTATCAACGCCGTCAAACGACCATTAACAGCAACAGTCCCTGAGGTAGGTGCAATAATTCCGCTCAAGACTTTAAACAACGTACTCTTTCCGGCGCCGTTGGCGCCGATTAAGCCCACACATTCGCCTCGCTGAACTTCAAAGGACACATCGCGCAAGGCCCAGAACTCAGAAGAACGAAGACGGTCGCCTGAAACAGAAGACTCGCGACCTCTGCCCCCGTCGGAGATTTGACGCAGACGGGAATCAGGAAGAGAAGAAGCTTTCCCATTAGCTGTGGTCATTAAATCTTCTGCCGTCTTAATACTCGAAGCATGTGAGGGATCTCGTTGAATCTCGGCTTGTCGCGAGCTCCAATCGGGAGATCGAAAACGAGCGGGAATAAATACGGCACGGGCTATATCTACTAAGCCGTACCACATCGCCTTTTTCAAGGAACGCGCAAACTTCTTGGAGAGATCATCAACTTTAATGGCCGGAATCGAGGTCATGGAAATCGATCGTTATTCGTTTATCCAAAAAACGCAAAGGGATATAGAAATTATCCGACGAGCGCGTCGCGATAGGACGGCTTTTTTCATAGCCGTTCCGCCAACAGAGGTTCACAAAGATGAAAAAATCTCCAGCCGATGAAAAAGATCAAAATGCTGATGATGGTTGCCGCCACAAGCCCAACGTCAGGGATGAAAGATCCGCGCTCAACCAGCTCATTGACAGCATGCATATAATGCGTAACCGGATTGAGCGTATGCAGCCAATAAAGACCTGTTTGCCACGATGTCGTACAAGACGCAAGCTTTGGGGTAGGATAAATGGTCGGCGCTAAAAACATACCGAATTGGAACGCAAATTCCAGCATACGACTCATATCATGCATCATGGCATTAATGGGCGCAAACAGCATGCCTAACCCCAACCCCAGGAGAAAAAGAGGCACGAGTAATAATGGCGCCAATAGCGCCGCCGGCGCTGGCTTATAAGCTAAGAGCAGACAGGTTAAGCCGATCACGGCGACGCGAATGGCCAGATTAAGCCAGACTCCAGCCGCAGCGCTAACAACTAAAACCTCACGAGGGAAATAGACTTTCGACACAAGATTGCCTGCGTTAACAATGCTATTGGTTGCCATTATCGTTGCTTGAGAAAAGAACTGCCAAATCGTCGTGCCCAGCAAAACAAATAAAACATAGGGCATGGATTCAGATGGCATGGGAACATTTACAATGCTGGCTTTCTTTAAAAGGGCAAAAATGATCGTAGTGGCGACCGGGGGCAGCGCAATCCAAACCCAGCCCAGAAAAGATTGACGCACTTGTCCGGATAGATTGCGTACGATTAATCGCCACGACAGTTGCCGGCAGTCCCACATTTCGCGGCACATCAGAACCCAAACGTTCAGAGAAAATCGGGCGCGGCCCATTGCATCACCACTTACAAAATGATATCCAGCAGCCATTTTAACGTTTTGAATAAAAGTTCGAATAACAGACCGGGACAACGGGGAATTGATCGGCATTTACTATCCAGGCCTGTCGATCAGGAAAGCCTGTCAGAACACAGTTGTTTTTCTCTATGTCCATATCGCGAACCCAAATCACCGAAGCATTTTCCAAATCGGATCCATTATAAACCCATTCCTTGTGAGTATCATGAAAAAACGAGTATCGAACAAAAAACAAATGCTTTCCTGGGAATTTCATAGGCCAGTTGGCTTGTAAATGAGCTCGACGAATATACCAAGCCGAAGGGGAAGGCGTTGCCAATGCAAAGTCCTTCATCCAGCACGAGGCAAAGAAAAAATATACCACGACAACAGATCGCACAAGCCATGAACTGCCCCAAGATTTCCATCGCAACGCGCGGTTCATGCTGATCACAATAAGAGCAACAAGCAATGGAAAAACGGGAGACACATAATGAGCTGCCATATACGTTTCTATAAAGACCATTCCCATAAACATCAGCAGTATCGATGACCACAAAAGAACTTTACGACTTCTGGGTAAAATCAAAGGCAAAACAGTAAGGGGCAATGCAAGGATATAGAAAGGTTTGAAAGCTGCAAACGACAACTCCGTCGCTTGGTACCACAAGCCTCTTAAGATCGTTTGGCCCGATTCTCTTCGCATGTACAAATCCCGTTGTTCATGATCATAGAATCGATCCAGCTCTTTATGAAAATACACAGGCTTTGTCCACGGACGCTGGAAAAGGAAAAGAGGATAGGCCCCATACTGTGAATGATGAACTTCGTAGGGTAATCGAAAAGGGGTTCCGGTCACCCTCCAATTGTAATAGCCCATGCACATGGAACCCAATACCAGGATGGGAATTGCCTGACGCCACCATCCTCCTGCAAATACTTTACTCTTTAAATGTATGAAGAGAGCTAATGCAATAAGCGCGAATAAAACAAATCCTTCAAAAGGCCGGAAATTGGCAAGAATCAAAGCCCCCAAGGCAAAACATATACCCGCAAAAGACTTCGAAATTATGCGAGGGGTCCCTATCCGTGCAGCGCCGCCAATTAACAAGGCGCCGCCTAATACGCCCAAAGTCCCCCCCCAATAGCCATAACTCCACTCTATCATCAACGGATGAATGCTCACCAATAAGCCGCCAAGAAACGACCAGGTAGAGGACACAAAGGCTTGCAACATCCAATATATTCCAACCACAGCAAGCCCATGAATAATCCATATTCCAAGAATCGGCATTCCTGCCAGAACTTGTCCAAGCCCCAATACAAGCCCTTGCCCCGGTGGATACTTGGACATGTAAACCGGACGGACAAGTATATGCATACTTTCCATACTATCCGAACATGGCGGCGCCGGATTGGCGACGCGACCACTAGCAAATGTGTCTGCTGCAAGAAGATAACTGAATTCATCGTGCACGAAAGGGATCGGCGCTCCCTTCCAAACGACAGGCAAAACAACCGCGATCAACGCCAATACAAACAACACACACGACGCTAAAATGGGCCGTCGAGATAAACGCTTCCCCTTGCTTAAAGCACCCTCCAATAATGTTGTATTCTTGAGAAATAAACAGATCAACAAAAGTCCCGATGCAATAACTGTCCGGGGATTTTGGAATAGGGCAAGAAATAAAGGAACGTCAGTCATTAAATTTATATACAATCATTCATTGAGTTCATGGACTCCCCCATGACGGACTGCAATCGCACTAGCGTTGAATAGAAGCACTTTCTTCTGCCCCTTTACTGCAAGGAATTCGACTTCGCGGCTCTGAGGGAAAATACGCATCGCGAAACCTTAGAATCGGAAATTCCACTGCTTTTGACATAAGCCATCCAAAAACCATCGATAATGAAATATACAGGGCAATATATAAGAGATGGTTATCAAGGTTATTCATTTTAGCTAACCATCGGCAGACCCATTGATTTACAGGGAGATGCCAAAGGTAAATCGAATAGGATGCCGCCCCGAAGGCTGCGAACAAGGATAAGGATACCCGCTGGTTGAAGCGAATGAAGCCGAGAACCAAAAGACTGGATGCGATATAAAACAAAACCAGACCACAAACTGGGATCCATTTTGTGGTTTCAAGTCTGAAAAAAAACGCAGGGAGGAGCATCGTAAAACCCGCTACGATCAACAAAGCGGTGGGAATATTTTTTAGTCGCTCACCTAACCGCTTAAAATGGACCAGATAGGCAATGAATACACCACAAAACAATGAATCCACTCGTATATGCGTCCCATACAGATAGGCTGTGTAAGAGAAATCGGGATGAAAAATAACCGTTGCAATGCGTAAAGCAAAACAGCCGAGAGCAAGAATGAAAAAAGAAACAGGAACAAGGGCGAAGGGATTCGAGCGACTTCTTTTCCAAAAAACCCAAAACAAAAGAGCTATACCAAAATAAAAATGCTCTTCCACAGCCAAGGACCAAGTATGATCCCACAGCCCTCCCATATAATTTTGCAAAAAAGCAAGTTCCCCAATCAGCGCGCCCTTATTGATAGGAGATCCTCTGGATAATTCAAATACAACCGTCAGAAGAAGAAAGACCCAGAAGGCAGGATATATCTTTAATCCCCTCCTTATAAGGAATCTGCGTATATCTAGCTGCTTAGTCAGTATGTATTCATTAAATAACAAACTGGACACAAGAAAGCCGCTTAACACAAAAAAAAGATCGACTCCCACCCATCCACCCCGCATCCAAGACAGAAGAACGCAACCCCACCATGACGAGGCTATATCGCCCGAAAAATTAAAGTGGCGGCCCAACACTAAAAAAACCGCTATCAATCGTAAATAATCTAAGCCGGCATTGCGCATTTTCTTGGTTATGCCTAAAAACACTCAAATCTAGCCAACGCGCGATTTATTACAATAAACATTTAAAAGAACAGGCAAGAAGGGGTGCATCTCGACCTGCCGCAGGTCGTATGGGGAAAAGAAGGCGCTCAGCGGAGTGAGCGCCCTGCCCACAGCAAAGAAAGGTAGGGACCCCGTCCAGATCGGGGTCGCCGTCCGCTGTTGCGGCTGTATCAGGATGCACCCGGAAAGAAGCTCGGGAATACAACTAAGGCTAGTCAGACATTCCTAATTTAGCCGATCATCCGAATAGACCTCCAGGGAGATCATGGAATTCTCTTCGCCATCTCATCCTCAAATTGACGAGCATTCAACCAAAGTGCAGAGACTGAACCCACAATTAACATTTGAGGAGGTATCCATGGCAATGGAGAAAAAGCTCCGCCGACAACAAAAACAAGGGTCTGCATCTTGTACGTCCAGCCTAAATCCGACAACGCGGGCCACCACTCGACGCTCATGCGTTGAACATCTCGCCCCCGTGTAAAAATAATAAGAAGCATGGCGACATATAAACCCATTCCGATTATCCCCATCTGCCGACCCGCCATTAACAATTCGTTATGAACTTGCCCCGCAGCATGGGGATACCGATCAGCATACTTTGACTCGTCTGCGCTAACACCAACGCCAAATAGAGGATGATCCTTGATCAACGCCCACGTATCCCGATTCTTTAGCCGGCGGGCCTGAGCACTCTCTTCATCTTGCGACAACTGCGAAGATTCCTTAATCTCGCCTGACAAGAACGACCGGATGGAATCTGGTATACTTCGAAATCTTTGAATATTCAGTTCTCCGACCGCAGAAAGAAGAAAGAAAACGGCCACGCCAATAAGAGCCAATGTCTTAATATGATGTCGCCCATATTTGGGAATCAGAAATACTCCCAATAAGATCAACGAAACTAATCCTGTCCGGCTACCTGTTTCGAAAACGATATATACGGCAGATAATGTAATAGCCAAAAAGAAAGCCTTTATATATTTCTGCGGAACCTGTTGATAAAAGAATAAGTAAACCGGCAAGAAAACGCATAGCATATAAGCAAACCCGTTGGGATTTTCCACCATGGATACCGCAGCACCCATTACCCGATCTCCTGCATAGGTTGCACCGCCCAACGACAATCTTAAGCCTGCTTTAATCCACCATAACGTGGAAATCATCATGGTCGCTTGTATAGCCCATACTCTTTCCACTGAAGTGGCCATGGCTTCCACCAGTATTAATGCGACAACCCCCTTGGCCAAATTGTCGATATACGAATTCCAAGCCGTCGACGTTTGATAAGTGCCCACGTACAGCGAGATCAATCCTGACATTAAGAGCAGGAGGGCCATAATGGTCGCCGGCCCAAATCGGATCAAAGGTCGCCGTTCCTGTAAGCAGGATAGCACATGCAGAGCGGCGGCTGTTAAAATACATAGATTGGCTATGCGAAATGGGTATAGAAATAGAAATCGATTCTGTGGTTGCACAAACATAATGCATATGTACCAAAGAAGAAATCTGAAGGCCCAGAGGCTCATGGAGAGGAGATGATTGGAGATTAGTTAATTAGGGGATTGGGTAATTGGGAAAATGAGGATTAGAAAGTTTGGAAACTGCTTTTCTCCTCCAAAATATCTAACCCCTAACATCCCATTATCTATTGACGCTTTGCGCCAAGGCAGGCTTCGCCCCGGTCAATTCCCACGCGAGAATCTACGAAGCTGCATTAGACTTCGAACCCAAGCCATAAGGGACCTGACGATCGGAAACATTATCTGATTAGCGTCCGCACCAACGGATTGTTAATTAATCGACTGATTTTCTGCCGATACTGATCGGCCTGCTGCAATCGCTCGGCGAAAAACTGGACGGAGGAGTGATCGCCCGTTGATTGCTTAACCATGTCCAGACTTCTCTCGATTTGGATCTTGGCAGAATCCAATTTCTTATTGATAGATGCCATCAATCCGTTATTCAGCATCTGTGAAAAATCATGCTCGGCTGAGTAATAATCCTTGCGATCACCTTTGATCCACACCAATCGAAGGGCGCCCCAGGAAGCAAGCTGCCGACAGGCAATGCTCACACTGGCTTTGCTGACGCCCAGTTGTTCAACCAAATCATCGAGAGAAAGAGGGGAGTTGCTGAGGTAAAGCACCATGTAAAGTTGACCCAATAATCGATTCAATCCGAAAGATTGAGCCGTGCGGCCTCCCGCTTCAATCATCTCCCAGCGTGCTGATCGCAATGAATCCACAAAACTCCTGCGTTTAGATTGTTCTAAACATACGCAAACACAAAAACCTCGTCAATAATGAAGTGAAAGAACGTGAGATACGCGCACGTTCTATCACGAAAAATGCGATAGCCTTAACAGGGCTTCAGGTAACAGCTATCGACTTCCACAGAAACAGCTTGCTGAATCATATCCACATTGATAACAACACGGGTCTTGCCTTTAACGCGCACCACAACCCCTTCCAATCCCTTAAAAGCACCACCGGACACACTTACGGATTTGCCTGTCTCCAAATAGGGAAGAACCTCAACCACATCGCCCAGAGAGAGTGCTTGTCGAATTTGGTTGAGTTGCTGAAGTAAAACGATGGGCTGATGAACCAGCAAGACATTGGCTATATGCTGGTTCTGGCGTAAAGTCGATTGTTGCGGAGCTGTGGCGGCACAGAATACATAGCCAGGGAATAGAGGCGACCAAAAGGCCCGTTCACGAGCTCCATATCGATGCAGCTTTCTTTGCAGCGGCAGATAGACCGGGATGTCATTCCGTCGGCAGAAATCTTCCGCCTTTTTTTCACACCTCGGGCGGGTATGCAAGACAACCCAATTACGACCTTCCTCATACGTTACGAGAGGATTTTCATTATCCGATCCATTTACAGGGAACGAAGGAATCTGTTGATTCATTTTAAATTCCAACAAGGAACTCTCAGGCTGACCCCTCATGGGCATTTTCCGCAATACCCACTTTAAGCGGCACTACAGCGCTCGGAAGAAGATCCGCGTCAGCTGTCTGATCCTCATATTTCAAACCGATGATAATCGTCTTAAAAGTACGAAGGAGAATCAGCACGTCCAATACAAAACTCATGTGCTTGATGTAATAGAGGTCATACTGCAATTTCCGTCGGGAAGCATCAATACTGGCGGCATAGGGATATTTCACCTGAGCCCACCCGGTAATACCGGGAGGAACCAAAAGTCTTTCCTTGTAGAAAGGAATGGCTAAAGAAAGCGTTTCCACAAATTCAGGTCTTTCGGGTCGAGGTCCCACCAAGCTCATTTCGCCCTTTAAAACATTCAGAAGCTGAGGAATTTCGTCAAACCGCCATTTGCGGAGGAACTGCCCGACTCGCGTCACCCGAGAATCATGCTGTCCGGCCCAAACAGCTCCGGATTCCGCCTCGGCGTTGTGCTTCATCGTCCGAAACTTGTTGAGAATATATGGGCGGCCGTCCAAGCCCACTCGCTCTTGGCGATAAAGAACAGGGCCGGGAGAATTCAATTTAACCAGGACCGCCGTGATGACCGTAATCGGCAAAGATAGAATCAACCCGATAATTGACACGGCAACATCCATAACTCGCTTAATTTTCCGGATATGAACGACAGAACTGTTCATGGCTGCACTCATCAACCACTCGTCATTAATGTGGTCCAGGGGAATTTCCTGGGCCAGCTCCTCGTGCAGGGCCACATAATCCATAATTTCAACTCCGGAATACCTCAACGGGCGAAGCACACGGAAAAGTTTACGTCCGCGGGCAAACGAGGTGGCCATAATAATGGTTTCAATCGCGTAAACGTCCACAAATTCCTTCAAGCGCTCCGTGCTGCCCAACATCGGGATTCCTTCAATGAAGTCCTCACTGCGCCGAGATTGACTGGATACAATGCCAAAAAGTTTGAAATTGGCATCTTCCGACTTTGAAAGCAGGTGCAATACAGTAGGAATATCCTTCCCCTCTCCCACGACCAAGGTGTTCTTCAGGAAAAGCCCATAGCCAACCGCCAAGCGATATAATCGCCGAACCAGCCAAGTGCTGGCAAAGATGAATAAACCCGCAAGAAGAAGTATCCCGCGTCCCAGATGGAGCTTAAAGCGGGCATAGAAGACGAGAATAATGATCATCAAGCCAATCGACACCGTAACCAAGGGGATAATAAACGACGACATCTTGCGCCGAACAGCTTGCTGCTCGTACATGCCTCCTGCATAAAAAACCAACAGAAAAATAAGGCATGACCCTATCATAGTAGGCAAATGTTCAACCAAATAACCCCACCCGGGCCCCGGCGAAAGCCGGATGAAGGAAGACATGACGATTGAACCGGCAATACAGACAATGTCACAGGTTAGCAAAAAAACCCGGCGCCTTGATATTCTTATACCCGGCTGAAAGAGCATTATACCCGTTTCCCTGCTTCATTCTTCCCATAGTGATAATCATAATTATAATAACCGTAATATGTTGAATAATAATAATAGCCGACCCGACTGAACTCAAGATTGTTGAGTACACAACCCAAAATGACAGCACCCCTCTCTCGTATAAGACGGGCACAGAGTTGGGCTAGCTTTTTGGATGTATGCCCGGCCCAAACAATGGTGATAACTCCATCCACCATGGATGCAAGGATAGCCGCTTCAGATACCGCCATTACAGGAGGACAATCAAAAACCACTTTATCATAAGTCCTGCGTGCATAGTCCAAAAAGGAATTCATTTCCGGGCGAAGAACTATTTCGGCAGGATTAGAGGGGAACGGTCCTGTTGCAATCAAATCCAAGTTTGGAACACCGGATCGCTGAATTACCGCTTCTGGCTTGGCCTGCCCGGTCAATACATCGGCAAGTCCGCGCCCTCCTTCCAAGCCAAAAAACTTGTGAAGCTCACCTCGTCGCATATCGGCGTCTACCATAAGCACACGGGACCCAGCCTGGGCCAAGCTGATGGCTAAGTTCAGACAAGTTGTCGTCTTTCCCTCTTTAGGAACGGCAGAAGTAATGACGAGAGTCTTCAATCGATCTTTAGCTTTGCCCAAAAGCAGAGAAGACCGAACATTGCGATACGCCTCTGCCAAGCCACTTTTTTGATCAATATTCGCCAAGATATGAGCCCTTAAGTCTTCAGGATCCCAGTTCGCCGATGGCACTACACCGAGAAACGGAATCCCCAATCCTTGGGTCACTTCTTCTGGATAGCGAATGGAATCATCGATATATTCCAATCCGAAGATCAATCCTAAGCCTATTCCCAAGCCAACTAATGCCGCCATGAACAGACTCTGTAATTTGCGCGGAGTAATGGGCGATGAGGGCGGTTTGGCACGTTCCATGATGCGTACGGATTCCGGCTCAATGCCCAACGTAATATCCACTTCCTTCAGACGATTAAAAACTAGGTCATACAGACCTTGCAAGCGATCTGAATTCCTTTGAATATTGCGATACTCCTGCATTTTCTTGGATACTTCCAAGGCTTGATCTTCCCACTCTTTTTCCACCCTCTCCGCTGATTTTTCGCGAATAGACAAAGACTCCAATTGTGAATAGAATTGCCGCAAAGCAAATTCCAATTCGACATTGAGGGCATCGTCCGTTTCTTGCAGAGCAGACACGGTCTCTTTAACCAATGGATGCTCTTCTTTATATTTCTTACGATACGAGACCAATTGGCCTTCCAGCACAGCCTTTTTTCGTTTTAAAGCAGACCAAAACGGCTGTTCGACCACCCCATACTCAATCAAACTCTCAGGCCCGCCGCCTAATACCGAATTTACACTGGATGTCGACATACTTGAATTCGGCACCGGAATTGTCCCGATTTGAATAGGATACGACAGAGTTGCAAGAACAACCTCATCGGAAGCTTGAGAAAGCAGCGGTTGCTGCGCTTCCAATAACATACGTTGATTTCGATAAGTCGCAGCCTGCCGCGACAAGCTTCCCAAAAACTCGGCAGCGACATTGCCTCGCTCTTGTATGCCAACCACGCTGTTTTCCCGAATAAATGCCAAAGATTGGATTTCAGCTTTCTTTAGTTCTTCATGAAGACGGTTGGCTTGTTGAGTTAGACTGATTACCGTGGCCTGAGAGGTATCCATGCGCTCTCCCGCCTTGAAATCTAGATATTCTTCGGCCAACGCATTGGCAAAATCGGCGCAAAAAACAGGATCAAGGCCCTTAACTGTGATAGCCATGATGGCAGTTTGCCAAATAGGCACAACGGACAAAGAACGATATTTCTGATTGAACTCGTCGCCCGGAAGATTCAATCGTTCACGAGCACCATTAATCACCAAGCTACTCTGAATGATCCTCTGTTGAGTAGCGATGTAATCCCCTAGAATCAGCTCCATCTCTTCTTGTTTGAGCCTAACTGGAAGCGGCAACCCGCGACTTAACAACAGAGTCGCAACTGACTGATATTCTGGTATTTGACGAATCAGTATCACGACCATTACGGATAAAGAGACAATAAAACAAAGCGCAACCAACCAAATGCGCTTAACAACAATAAAAAAGTATTGCTTTAAGTCCACGACATTGAAAGATTTTTTACTCCCACCACCAATACCGGCAGAGCCAGTTCCTGACTGTACAGGTTGTTCCATAAACTTATTCATTATTAAAAACCCAGTATTCTTTCCGGAACAATAATTACATCTTCGTTTTCCAAGGGAACGTCGTCCTCAAAAGCGCCTGTCTTCAATATCCGCCCCACATCTACCACCAAGGTTTGTTTTGAACCATCCGGTGCGGTTCGCTGAATTCGAACCTTGCTTTCGTTTGCAAATTTAGAGAAGCCACCTGTTGCGAGGATTGTTTTTGCAAGAGTAACCGTTGTATCCATGGGCAAGTTAACAACTCCCTTGGTCGTGACCTCGCCCAGCAAATAGACTTGACCCCGCATCGCTTGCTCGGATGGGGGGATGAAAAGTATATCGCCAGGAAGCACCGGGATGTTCATACTCATGTCCGCTGCGCCAAAAAGCCTGAAAAGATTAACAGGAATAACATTATATCCGCCCGATTGCGCAGGCCGAAGCAAACGAGCAGAGTTCCATTTTGCGGAAGCATTGGCTCCGCCGGCTTTAACGATAGCACGCAGTATATCCATGTTTTTTGAATACGGATAAAAGCCCGGATTGGACACGGCGCCGAGAACAAGAAATTCCGAACCTTCCTTATCCCCTAATGACGGAACCAGCACAATATCACGAGGGCGAAGATATTGGTCATTGCTAAAATCTAATGTTTCAAACATGTTCTGTATATCAATTGTCAAGATCTGTCGCTCCATCCCCCCCCCCGGCTTCCATCGAATTATTTTAACCCTAGATCCTGCAGCGCCTTGAGCAAGTCCTCCACAACGGGAAATGGCCTCCATAAGCGTCATGATTTCATCGCCTTTGAAACCAATTTGCCCTGGACTGGCCACAGCGCCAATGACGAGAATATCTCCAGAAACAAATTCCGAAATTTCGATACTAACGGAAGCCGATTTGAAGTAATTCTCTTCCAGCACTCTCTCAAGATAATCCGCCGCTTCACTAAGAGTCATTTCGGCTATCGTCAGTCGACCAATAAACGAAAAATCAATGGTCCCATCGCCCGCAACGGGATATGTTTTATTAAGATCGGGCTGCTCAGCAATATTAATGCGGAGACGATCTCCGGGAATAATCACCCGATTAATCTTGGCATCTTCCCGCCCACTTTCTGAATATGATAATAAAACAAAAGCAAACCCCATAAGCAGGATGAGGGCAAAGACGTTTACAGGAGAAACTCGTCTTGAAGAGTTCCTTCTTCCCGCAAGCATATAACACCTTGATCCTAATGAAATCCTGTTAAAAGTCATATATATAACTCATTGTAATTGCATGTTCAATCAATGGTTCATCCTCTAGACTGGAATCATCCCGAGAGAAACGGTATTCGATATCCCTGCGCAGTTTCCGCGATAAGGCTCGCGTGTAAATAAGTCCAGCCGTATAAGTCCAAATCGTTTCGTCCTGTACATCCGGCTGATCGAGAGGTTTGTTAAGACTATAACTAATCGAAGCATTAAAATTCAGATTATAGATAAACAGATCGTTCTTCAAGAAAGAATAAACCAGCTCCGTTTTGTCGGTATTTTTCGTAGAACCAAACGTATCCACGGGTTCGCGGGTTGCACGAAAAGACTGCTCTGTAGTTCTCGACAATTGATGCTTCAAGTCGCCCCCATAGGTAAAAACGACATCATCTTCGAGAACCTTGTTCTGCCACATGACATCCCATGACAATTCGAGCGTTGAGCTTAACTCATATTTATCCTCAGCGTTGATTGTATGCATGGGTACCCATTTCCGGTCATCATCATCATCTTTTCCATGCTTGCTCTCGACGCCAAATTCGTAGGTTACTTTTGGGCGACGAAGAAGAGTGAGGGGAACGGCGCCGTCAATTCCCAACTTTTCAGTGATGACGTCCTGGTCATCGTCGGTATGAATAATCTCGGTGATCTTTCGTTCCCAACTGTAAAAAACACCCGCATATTGCAGAGGATCCCAACCAATTTCATAAAAGTACATTTCGTCGTTCTTATCGCCTGACTGAAACTCCTCCTCTATGTGCCGCTCTTGCGTCATGGAATAATCTGCGCTAAAACGAAGGCTTTTGCGATTCCAATCCAATCCGAGTCCATAGTCAAATTGGTTTTTGGGATCACGTTTCTTGTTTTTACTGGGCGTATATGTACTGGAAGCCGATTGGCTTGTTCGCTCAAATAGCGCACCCCCATGCAAGGCAGCAAAGCGTCCCAATTCCGTCCTCAAATCAAGTCCAAGCCTGCCAAATGGGTTTTCTGAATTATCCAAGTCTGGCCGCTTGAAGTGTTTTTCAACGGCTATACCCGTCTCCAAATTGATGGTCGTATTAGGGGAAACTTTTGCCTCTGAATTCAAGTCAAGCCCAGTGATTATGTAATAATCTTCCATACTGGCGGTCGCCTGATCGGGGCGTTGACCTTCGACGTTGGTGGTGTAGACGCCTTCCAACTTGGCCTGCGACATGAAGTCGAAGGGGCCGACTCGGAGGAATTGGGCGAAGGAGGACTGGGCCAGAAAAAGAGACAAAGCCAGAACACCTACCAGCCGATGCCATCTAGCGTCAGAGTTGCTTTTTCTCGTTATCTCAACACGGATGTTGGACAAAATGGGTAATCTCCGGATGATCTTGAAGCCCTCGACCGGCAGATGGGGGCTGGATTATGGACATCATCTCTTTCATCCGACGGGTTATCTGACGCGTTTCTGATTGCTGTACTCGCCGACCGGAACGCTGGCGCCTGACTGTCCCGAAAAATCGCCCGGCTCGCCCCATTGAACGACTTTGCCGTTTTCGAAGAAAATCCAATAATTCTTCGGACTGAAGGTGAACCACGGCGCCATATATTCCCACACCTCGGTCCACTCGTTGTCTTCATAGACTTTGGCAGCGCGTATGGTGAACGGCTTGCCGATCTGTCTTAGTACTTCGTCAGGGGTCATGCCCAGCTTAAGCTTGCTGACGTTGGTATTCATGGAAGCACAGCCGACTAATAGAAGAATCCCGATCAGGATGGAAGGTATGCCAAGCAAACGCCATGATCTTTTCACAGCCGATTCCCTTTCTTCGGAAAAGTACGAGCGAACAATCGAATTTATATGTTAATTGTGTCATTTTTTCTGACAAGTGACAAGATGATTAACATGGTTTAAATCATGAAAGAGCGTTGCGCAGCTCCAATCAATTTGCTTGAGCATCTGGCTTGAGCCGTTAAGCTGGGCTCATGTTGAAGCTAGATTCATTCTTGGAAGAACGGCGAATAGTCGTGGATGCGGCGCTGGATCGTTTTCTGCCCAGCGAGTCGGAACGACCATACATCCTCCACCAAGCCATGCGCTACAGCATCTTTTGTGGAGGCAAACGCATTCGTCCCATTCTCTGCATGGCCGCTGCCGACCTGTTCTGCGATTCGTACGAGCCAGCCATTGGCGCCTCCGTGGCATTGGAACTTCTGCATACTTACACGCTGATCCACGACGACTTGCCGGCAATGGACAATGACGATCTGCGCCGGGGCAAGCCGACTTCCCACAAGGTTTATGGCGAAGCCAATGCCATCCTGGCGGGCGACTCTCTGCTGACCCTGGCCTTCGAAGTCCTGGCCGGCGTTGAGCCGTCGGCTCCAGGCCAAGCATCCCGACTGATTTATGAACTGGCCCGAGCTTCCGGCAGCCGCGGGGTCGTCGGGGGACAGTACGAAGACTTGGCTTCGGAAGGAAAAGATCCGACGGCCGATCAATTGGATTTCATTCATCTCAACAAAACCGCCGCCCTGATTCGCGCCGCCTGCCGGATGGGTGCGATCGCCGGCGGCGCGAGCGAGGACGACCTCGAAAAAATCGGCGTCTTTGGGGAACGCATTGGGCTGGCTTTTCAGGCCGCCGACGATCTGCTCAACGCCACGTCCACCGCCGAACAACTGGGCAAGGCGGTCGGCAGCGATGCGGAACGTGAAAAAATGACCTATGTGGCCCTGTACGGCATCGATCAGGCGCGCGAAAAAACGAAGGCGCTCTTAAGAGGGGCCATGTCGGCGCTACAAGCCCTGTCTCGGCCCGCGCCCATATTGGAATCGTTGGCGACCTTTATTGTTCAAAGAAAGTCATAATCCAATGAACAGCAAGCTATTCATTAGTACTTTCATTCTCATCTTCCTGGCGGAATTGGGCGACAAGACACAACTGGCGGCGATGGCCCGCGCGGCCACGGGCGGCGACGCCAAATGGACGGTCTTTTTAGCGGCCTCCGCCGCCCTGGTGCTCTCCACTTTCATTGCCGTGTTGTTGGGGTCCGTGCTCAACAGGCTAGTCTCGCCGGCGGCGATCAAAATAACGGCCGGGGGAATGTTTATTCTATTCGGAGTCCTTATCCTGTTGAACACGCTGTATCCCTCCAAAGTGGAAGTGGTCGAAAAACCAGTTGGCCCCATGGCTTCGTTCATCCTTAAAGTGGCCGCCGATTTTGAAGCGGCTGCCAGTGCCGATTACGATCGCTTATATGCCGAAGCCGCCGATTCGGATTTGAAGGCGTTGCTGAAGAAGCTTTCAGAAGAGGAAGCGGACCATTTAAGCCGGCTACGGCAAGCCCACACCGGGTTAAGCGACGTCTTGATGGCCGGTTATAAGCAGGAAAAAGTGCCCACGTTGGAAGAATTGACCCACGATGTGGCCGGACACGACGAACCGATCATCAGGCACGCGATTGAGCACGAGGAAGCTACGGCCCGGTTTTACCAGGAAATGTCGAACGTGACCCCCACCCTCTCACTCAAACGCGCGTTTGCCGCGCTGGCCGAGGAGGAATTCGATCACGCGCGCCGGCTGGAGGAGTTCGGCCGGAACCGGCCGAAGACTTAACTCCTAAAAATGGGCAAGTTTTCATACAAGAAATCAACCGGATGAAGAGAAGAAAGAAGTGGTCGGGGCGATAGGATTTGAACCTACGACTTCTTGGTCCCGAACCAAGCGCTCTAGCCAGACTGAGCCACGCCCCGATCAATAAAACACAGGTACCTTATTTGATTTCAACGGAAACACAAGCGGATTATTCGTCCGGAGTGCGATTTTTACCGGCGGAGTCGAAAGGGAGCCGGTCATCGAGCCCAAATCAGTCACGCCTGATTTGACGCAAGGCCTCCCGAGCGTCGCATCGAACCCAGGGATCGGCGGATCGGGTTAATTGCTTGAGGCCTTTGGCCGCCCGGCGTGATTTCATTGCCCCCAAGGTACGAACGATCTGCCGCCGAGACGGTTCGACTGACTTTGGCAGGGCTCGGATGAGGGCTTTTTCAGCCACTGGGCCCAACCGGCTCAGTGCGCGGGCGGATGCTTCCCGGACCGTGAAAACCGGATCGTTCAGGGCTTGCAGCAAGGCCGGAATAGCGACGGGATCGCCGATGTCGCGCAAGGCGTTGGCGGCAGCCACCCGGCGTACTTCCCGTTCGTGGGCAAGAAATGGAACGATATTCGTCGCGGCCTGGCGAATTCGCCATTTGCCCAATGTACGCATCGCAGCGCCGGCCGCATCGACGTCATTCAGCAGGGGCAAAACTTGCGAGGCCTGTTCGGGAACGTTGTAAAAGCCAAGAAAAAACACGGCCAGTTTACGAGTCATCGAATGCGAATCCTGGATAAAGGGGACCAAGACCGGGACCGCGTTCGTAGCCGGCAGGGCTTCCACCAGATTGAAAGCGAGAACCTGCACGGTGATGTTGTCGAGGTGGATGTTTTGCATCAGGAATTGCAGGGAGTCCGCCCGCCTCGCCATGAGTTCGCCGGAACACTTGCTTTTCATGACGATTTTATTCGATGTATTGCCGAAGCGCTGGGCATGGAATAGCAATTCGTCGAAGGAGGCCTTCTTCGGATCAAAGTCGGCGGACGAAAATTCAGCTCCTGCCTGCAAGGCAAAGCCGGTTCCCAAAGCAATAAGCAGAAGAATCTTATTCTGTTTCATGGTTTTTCACATCGTAGACGATCCCAAAATTCGGCCGCAGCAGGCGTGCGCCGTCGCGCGCGCCGCAGGAATATCGATCCCGCCCGGCGAGATCCATTAACAGGGCCAAGCTGCCGTATTCCCGCTTGTCGCCGTCGTTGCCGATCCCCTGGCATTCGTTGGCTTGCCGGGCAAAATAGGCGTCGTTGCCCGCCGAGTCGATCAGCACGGCCAAGCTGTTGTTGATGGCGCGGCCTTGCGAATGTTGATCGGCCGTGTACGTGTCGTTACCGGCGCGATCGACCAACAGGCCCACGGCATAGTCGTGCGCGTTGCCCTGACTAAGCACATAGCCCGTGTAGACATCGTCCCCCGCCCCATCGACCAGAAGTCCTGAACTAAGATGAATGCCGGAGCCCTGGCCGTAATGATACATGCTGTAGGTATCGTTGCCGGCTGCATCGAGCAACATGCCGGCGGAATACCAGTAGCTGACGCCTTGGGCAAAGATATCCGCAAGATAGCTGTCGGAGCCGTCCAGATCGACCAGGGCCGCCACGCCTCCGCCGGCATACGGACGCAGTCCGATGGCAAAGCCTTGAGCAAGCGAAACGAATCGGGCCTCGTTGTGATCGTAATCGCGTTCAAGCCCTCCGGCCATATAGCGATCGTTGCCGTGTCGGTCGACGAGCAGTCCCACCGCCAGAACGCCCGCATAGGCTTGTCCCATGTAACCCAAATCGTACCGGTCGTTGCCGGTTCCATCGAGCAGACACGCCACGCCGGCCTGCGCGGCGCCCTGGGCGTGAGCTCGGGCGCGATAAACGTCGTCGCCCGCCCGATCTTCCATCCAGGCCGCGCCATGCACGGCGGCGCCCTGCCCCATGTATCCGGCGCGATACACATCGTCGCCCGCGCCATCCCATACAACCGCCGCGCCGAACAAGGCCGTGCCCGCGCCCGTCAAATGCGCGCTCTCGTAAAGGTCATCGCCGCCCAAATCCACAATGGCGGCCAGCGGCCGCCCCAGCAACCCATTTGCCGCGCCGACGGAACCCTCATAGCGATCGTTGCCGCCGGGATCGAGCACGATCAGCGCGGCGTTCGTGTAAACGTCGTCGCCCAGCGAGCCGATGACGATCGGGCCCTGCGGGGTCGGCCATTCGACCGGCTGCGCCGGCCAGTTGGTCGCGGCGGCGGCCAACCCAGCCAATTGATATATCGACTCCTGGAACTGCTGACCGGCTTGAAGAAGTTGGGCCGTATCGATCTTCAGCATCAACGCCAAGCCATTCGTCGCGAACGGCTCCGGATCGATGCGCAGGCCTTCCTGAATAACCCGGTCAATTTGCTGGGAGGACATGCCCGCGCGCATCAGTTCCAGCCGGACCGGCTCCCGATCTTCCGCATAAAAAGCGCCGGCCAGATAAGATGCGGACAGATAACCCCGCTCGTCGTCGGAAAGAGGGTTGAAGGCCGCGTTCAAAGCGGTTTCCACCGCGGCCGCACGGGCGAGAAAATCCGAAAAACCGTCCACGCCATCCGGAGAGAACGTCATGAGGTCAGCGTCCTCTAATCGGAGGAGTTCCGTTACTTCGAGCAAGCTCGCCATCAAGGACCACAACGCCGCCGGATCGGACTCGGCAGCCGCCTTGAAAACGCGATCGCCCATCACGGACAATTCCATCGGATGCGCCAGCAGCGCTCTCGTCGACTTCAACGCAAACAGCGGTTTGCCGATATCCTTTTCGAAGGCCAGATCGGCGGGCGTCATGTTCAGGTAATGCAGAGCCTGCTCCACATGATGCCGCTCGTTGGTTCCAAGGATCGGCTGAACGATCAACGTGTGGGCGGAAAGCGTTTGAGCCGCAGCAGGATTCGAGGCTGTGAATAAAACGAGCAAGAACAACCAAGCTATTCGATTCAGCCAACGATGCATAGCACCCGTCCTTTCTGCTATTTTTGAATCACGCCGATGACCAACCAGACGATCATGCCGAGCGTAACGCTCACCTTGACCATGATCATGAAAACACGGGCCGTCACCGAGCCCATGGCGATATGCAACGCCGGCGCGTCTTTCTGAAGGCGATGCCGCTCCACCAGGTACACCAATGCGAAACTGAAGAGCATCATGCCCAGCAAACTGCCCACGATGGGAACCGGGAAAAGGCCGCCGGCAAAGATGCCGAGGACGCCGCCGACCAACGCCATGAAGCCGGCCAGCTTTGAACCGCCCCGCTTCGTCACTCCATACATGCCGGCAAACCATTCCAGCAATTCGATCGCAGCGGAGAGACCGATAAAAATCAGGATAGTCGCCAGCCCGGGAAACGGCGCCGGGGAAACCACGGCCGCCAGCAACGCGGCGCCCACGACCACCCACGTGCCGGAGATGGAAAGACAAGACAGGATCAGGCCGCCGATGCACAGCAGCCAGACGCCCACAAAACCAAGGCCCATGCCGGCCTGTTTAAGAAAAACAATCCACGATTCCATAAGAAAAGGCAAAGGCCGGATCGCCCGGCCTTTGCTCTATCGTCTTCCTTGAGATTTAGTTGTCGCTGATGTTGTGAATCACCAAACCCGGATCGCCGGCAATGACGTTCAGCCGGATCTTCTCCAGGATGTCCTTCATTTCTTCCGCCGACAACTCGGTCCGCATCATCGGCACTTCGATGGCCGTGTCCTGCGCAAACAGGATGCGCTTGGTAATATCGCGGTAGCCAGGTTTGCCGATCGTCAGCACATGATCGCCCTGGTAGATTTCCAAGCCTTGAATTGGCGAAGTGCCCACCAAAATTCCGTCGATTTCGATCAAAGCCGGATCGGCCGAGGTCGTCACGTTCAGCTTGATCTTGGGTCGGCTATCCAATTTCGCCTGCCGTTTGGTCAGGGCGCTTTCGAGTTGAGGCAGGGCCTGGGCGATCGCCTTGTCGAGAAGGCCTATCGCGTCCTCTTCAGACAGCTCCGTGTAAGTCTGGTCGGTCTGGCGAATTTTCTCGGACGCCACGCCGTCCGCCATCGCGATCACCGCGCCGTCAACCGCATCGAGCGCCTCCAGCGACACCCGCAGGGAAAGGATGGAGAAGTCGGTCTTGTAGCCGCCTTGATTCACCACATTCCTGCCCGACGAGAAACTCTGCAAACTGCCGCGCAAAACCACATCCGCGCCCAGGGCCTGGGCGGCCTGAATAAAGGACGGCTTAGTAGGCGTCGACTTGCCCATGTCGGTCGGGCGCAGCCGTTCCATCTGGGTCATGAAATCGCGCCGATCGATCAACGTGAAATTGTCCTGGTTGAGGAGCCCCTTGCCCATGATGAAAACTCCCTTGGCGGCCAGCGCGCCGGGCTGGATGGCGCCGCCCAGTTTTTCGTCGGGCCTCACGCCGGTTTGATCTTCAAAATCCATCAACGCCACGCGAAACGGCGCCGCAAGAACTGAAACCGCACTGACCAGTAGAACCAACAAAACCATTTTCATCTTCATTCATCACCTCCGTTTTGTCTTTTGGACGCCTGCCCAATCCATTTATTCAATGATATCATAGAATGGAACAGGGCCTACTCATTTTTTCATGCATCAAATTTGGCCGAATGTTTTCCGTAACATCTGTCCAAGCTATATTTAATGGTCTTCTTAACGCTGAAAAATGCAAAAAACTATTGAACAGTCGGCTCATGCAGGAGTATTTATTAAAACGTTTTAGCAAATGTACTAATTGAGAGGGTATCAAGAATGAGACAAGCAGTTCTGGCAGTAGCGACGGTTCTGGTTTCTATAGCGACAGCGAATGCCTCTTTGATTGGGGCGGATCATGCCGGCAATTATGGAGGTTCGTGGAACACCGGCTCCAATGGCGGCACGAATTTTGGAGCATGGTCCATCAGCGCCAGCGGCACGGCCGGCACGTTCATCGGCGATCCTGCGGCCGCCGGCATCGCCGGCATGAATGCTGCATCGTTCGGCATGTATGCCAATCCCAACGGACCGGGCAACTACGTCAATGCCGATCGCGCGTTCGGCGGCGGCGCCATGGTAGCGGACGATGTGTTTTCTCTCGTTTGGGGCGTCAACTGGGACAGCGACGGCACGGGAAACAAAGGTTTCAACCTTTATAGCGGCGGCGCGGGCGGAACGCAGTTGATCAACATCAACATGGGCGGTTCGTCGGCGATCACCTACGACATCGGCGGCGGCGCACAACCCTTGTTCAACAACTATGGCGTTAATGGCATGCTCTTCAGCTTCTGGTATCTGGGCGGAAATCAATTGAGACTCCAGGTCACCGGACGCGATGGGGTGGAGAGTTTCGATCAAACACTCAATCTGGCTGGCTCTCCCGATTCTTTCCGGTTGTATGCCTCCGACTTGGCAACCGGCGATCAGCGCCAACCCTATGTTAACGACTTCTCCATGACCCATACGGTTCCCGAACCTGGCAGCCTGGCTTTGATCGGCCTTGGCATCGCCGGCGTACTGATCGCCCGTCGCATGCGGAAATAATCGACTGGTTATTGACAGCAGAAAGGCCGCGTTTTCATAACGCGGCCTTTTCGCTTTTCGATTCTTCCGTTTTTCCGTCTACTCCTCGATCGTCACGCTCCAATCGTGTCCGAAATAGTCGCCGGAGGTCCAGGACTGGCCGAGATTATTGTTGCCGGAGCCTTCAGCGGAATCCCTGATTAGATAAGCCTGGGAGGCCTCCGCCCCTTCCTGCCAGCCTTTGAGTTGAATGACATAGAAATTGTCGCCGGGCCGGGTCATCTCCGGGGGAATGAGCACCTTCCACAAATCCAACGTCACGCCGCCATCGGAAGGCAGGCCGTGAAAAACGCCGTTGTCTGCGTCGCCGCTCTTTCCAAGCGGTACGTTTTTCTCCCAACTTCCCATCACCCAATTTTCCGCTTCTCCGTTCCACCAACGCACAAACACCTGCTCTTCCAGGTCTCCGGCAAAATTATTGGCCGTCAGGATATAAAGCGTCACGGGATCGTCGTTCCCCATGGTCGTGGTCCCATTGCCGACAAAAGTATAGCTGTCGCCAGGCACGGATTCCGTCGTTCGATGATCGGTCCCGTCATTATTGTCGTGATAGGCCCAGTCCGTCGTCAGCTCCGCGGCGCTCGCCGAAAGAGCCAAGACCGAAATGGTCATACACATCATCAAAGATCTTTTCATCCTGTCCTCCAGTTAGATTTTTCAAAGCCTGCCTACACCCCAGGTAAAAGGTTTTACCTGTGAGGGAAAATAACCCTCCGCCCGCATAAGTTCAATCGTTTTTCCCACGACGGGCCCAATTCATACATGATTACGCGCTGCCCATCCGGCGAAACTCAAGCCGTCGCCGTGACAACCTAAAAGCAAAAAGGTATAGTGAATAGCGAAATAGGGAGAAGATTTTATGAACGAACTGATTTTTGAAGTCACCCAGGAATCCGATGGGGGCTATGTGGCCGAATGCCTGACCGAGAGTATTTTTACGCAGGCGGGCACCTGGGAAGAGTTGCGCCAAAATGTTAAGGAAGCCGTTAGCGCCTTTTACTTTGACTGTCCCCAGCCTGGAGTGATCCGTTTGCATCTGGTGCGCGACGAGGTTCTGGCGACCGCATGAAAATTCCCCGGGATCTAAACGGCTAGGAACTGGTCAAAGCGCTTTGCCGTAACTGGGGTTATCAAATAATCCACCAAGTCGGCAGCCAGGTCATTTTACAAACAGAGACCCCTTCTTCTCACCGCATCGCCATTCCTGCTCATTCCAGTCTGCGCGTGGGCACGCTCAACGGAATCTTGCGTTCGGTGGCCGAACACAAAGGCGTGACGCGCGAAGCCATTGTTGAAAGCTTTTAATTTGTTATTGCGGGCATAGTCCGGTTCGGCCATGATTAATCAAACACATAAAGACTATGCCAAGAACAACTATAAAAGATATTGCGCGAGAATGCGGCGTCTCCCTGAGCACCGTTTCCCTGGTTCTTAACAACAATCCGAGAATCAGCGAGGAAACGCGCGCGAAGGTATTGGGCGTGGTCGAGAAGCACGGCTACCAGCCGAACATCAATGCCCGCGGTCTGGCTTCGCGTTCCAGCAAAACGCTTAGCGTGGTCGTTCCCCATTTGAACCACGTCTTTGCCGACATTTACTTTGGCGAAATCGTCAGCGGCATCTACGACCGGGCCACGGAGCAGAATTACAAAGTCATTTTGGATGTGGCGAATGCGAAATTTGTCGAGAGCCAGGAATATCTCAACCTGCTTAAATCCAAGCGCGTCGACGGCATGCTCTTCATTGCCTCTTCCATTAACGACACCTATCTCAAGGCATTCGAGAGCCATCCGTTCGCCTTCCTGCTGGTGAATCATTATTTTCCGAACAGCGCGTTGAATTTTATTGCCGTCGATTATCGGGCTTCGGCGTTCCAGGCGGCGGATCACCTGACGACCCTGGGTCATCATCACATCGGCATTATTGCAGGAACCAACACGCACACGGGCATCGAATTCAGGCAATCGTTCATCGAGCGCTGCCAAAGCCGCGGCTTGAAGGAAAGCAATCTTCCCTGGATCGACGGCGGCAGGGATTGGAGCCAGGAAAACGGTTTTGAAGCGGCCCGACAACTGCTCACGAAGAATAAGAACCTCACGGCCATCATGGCGGGCAACGACCGCATGGCCATCGGCGCCATGCGATATGTCGTGAAACAGGGCCTGCGCGTTCCCCAGGACATCTCGATCATGGGCGTCGACGACATTCCGGAAGCGGCCTTCATCACGCCGGGGCTGACGACCATTCGTCACGACTTGTACCAACTCGGCGCGCTGGCCTGCGACCGGATGCTGGCTCTTTTCCGCGAACAAATCACCAAGTGCCGCGAATTGCTGGCCGTTAAACTGGTGGAGCGGGAATCGACCGGCCCGGTTCGGCCCGCCTCCAAGAGCGGTTAATCGCTCATGCAAACCGATTGGCTCATCGTCGATGGCTACAGTCTCTTGTATCGGGATCCCTCGCAGATGAAATCGGACCTGGCCAGCTCGCGCCAGCATCTCATCCGTCACCTCGAAGCCGTCTCGGGATTTTTCGCCGAACGCGTCACGATCGTCTTTGATGGCCGTACGCCGATGCAGGAGCCCGACTTTCACTCCCGCACCGTGGAAATCGTTTTTTCACCGGGCGACAAAACCGCCGACACGATCATCGAGCGACTGGTGCACGAAAGTCCGTCGCCGGCCGGCATTCTGGTCATCACGTCGGATCGCATGGAACGAGAGACCGTCATGGCGGCCGGCGCCGAAACAATGTCCTGCGGGGACTTCCTGGACCAATGCAAGCGCTACGAGAAGCGAAGACCCACCCCCTACCCCAAGCCCCCTTCCGGCCACACGCTAGGCGATTTTTTCCCCAAGCAAAAACCGAAAGAGTCGTAAGAAAACATCGAACAACCAACATCGAACACTGAACATCGAAGTTTCCCCCTTTCGATGTTCAAAGTTCGATGTTGGTTGTTCGATGTTTTCCATCTCTCTCCCCAA
>MHBK01000055.1:0-89748 GCA_001804865.1 Lentisphaerae bacterium GWF2_57_35 | reverse complement strand
CCCCCCCCCTCAATTCGCCATCGAATCGCCCCATTCGTCGGCGTTGTCGATTTCCTGTTTTTCGGCGCGCTGCCGTCGCGTGAGGAGGTAATGCGCCAGGCCGAAAGCGGTCAGAGGAATGAAGGCTCCGTAGAGAATCAGTTTTAGGAAAGTAAAATGATATAGGGGATTCGGCATGTTCCGGTAGATGTTCCAAAAAATCAGCAGGCAGGACGTCCACACCGTTCCGAAATTCGGAATGCCGTCGCCGGAGTGCATCCAGTGCAAACCCGGCGAACGGCCCTTGCGGGTGATGGGAAAGAACAGGTTCGATCCCATGTGGCCGAGCTGATCCTCCAACACATGCACCGCATAGGCCGCGCAAATAACCACCGCCGCCTGCCAACTCCAAATCAACCAGCCGACGAGCGCAAAGAACGCCCCCACAACAAAACTATGGCTCCAGTTGCGATGCCAGGGCAGGAAATGCAACAGCACCTGACCCTTCTGGTCGGGCTCCAAGCCAAACGTCGGTCCGTCGAAAATGTCCACGCGCGTAGTCGCTTCATACGTCTGCACGACCGGACACGCCAATTTGGACCGGCCGATCGCCGGCTCTTCGGGCTGGCTGTTGGGAACAGGCGCCTGTCCCGTATTGACCACCGGACCAAACTTCACCCGAACTTCCTGCCGGTCGGAGTCGAACTTAATCACGTATTGTTGCCAGTAGTCGGCGCCCAGCCGGATGGTGTTGAGTTTGACGCGCACCGTCTTGCCGGTTTCCTGCGCCTGGGCCACGGCGCCGGCCAGCGCATCGGCAATAGCCTGCGGGTCCGGCTGAAGCGAGTCCGGTTGAATGTACAGGTCGTGACGATAGAAGAACCGATAGAACTTGAAATCCAGCGTGTCGGGCAAAATTCCGAACGCCCCGCCCAGGATAAAATACAGAGGATTGCCCTCCGTGGCCGCCTGAACCGCCCAGGGACAAAACGAAGCCGCCGCCACGCCCGAGATGAAATGCGAAAATCCTTTCATGACCGTTCTCCTCTCAGATCAAATGAAGCCATTCGGCGATGCGGTGTCCAAAGCCCGACATATTGCACGCGATCGGCAGCAGCAGAATGCCCAGGCAATTGAGCCGCCGCGAACCGAACAGGACCGGGATCAACCCGATGCCCGAACCGACCGCCATGATGAACAACCCAATCCAGCCGGTCACCACGTAGACCATGGCCAGGATGACGATCAACGCTGCGGTCGAGACATGCCGGTAGTTGTATCGTTCAATCAGCCGGATAGTGAGCTTGGACAGCGGCGACATCATCAGGAACGATACCGCCCCCGCGATGGCGATCGACGCGAGGATCATGTAGTAATCGCCATACGTCCGCGGCGTGTACAGGCCCTTGATCATCCAGGCTCCCCCGCCCCGCGTGATGCCCAGCCCCGGCACGAACAGCAGCATGAAAGCCCCCACATAGTAGACCAGCTTCGACACCCCCTGCGACATGACAAAGATCCGTTCGTCGCGCTGCGCCGTGGCATGGCCGGCCAGCAAGCCGCCGATACCGCCCGTCACCACCGGGAAATAGGCCGCAATGCCCCCGCCCAAGCCGCCGGCGCCCACGCTGCGCAATATGATGTCGCCGTCGATGTCGAGCGAATCGGACACGGTCTGCTTGGGGACCTCCGTCCCGCTGATCATGTTCAGCAAGCACCACGGCACGGCGAAAAGGCCGACAAACGCCGGCATGATATTCTGAAAGGCCACCCCGGTGGAAATCGGCGAGCGATACAGCAAAATGAACCCCATCAAGCCGGCTAAGAAGAACGTCAGCAAGCCGGCACCCAACGTTTTCCAGGCGTCGAAGAATTTCGCCCAACCCGCCGGCCCGCGGTTGCCCCCTTTGGGCCATTCGGACATCAGGATGTAAGTGATGATCACCCACAGAATCCAGTGCATATGATCGCGCAACACGCTCTGGGCCACCGGCAAAAACCTGGGCGCCAGCGGGCCGACGACCAGCACCAGGAAGTACACGCCAGCCAGTCCGCCCACCGCCGTGATCATGGCCCCTTCGTACCCCCGCCCCAGCATCAGGTATTTCTGTCCCGGCAAAACCGTGAACATCGCACTCTCGTCGGGCGCCCCAAGCAGGACCGAGGGAATGGTGTTGAGCATCGACCAGCCGACGATCATGCCGGCCATGAACGGCAAAACCATTTCCGGCGGAAGACTGATGCCCCGCTCGGCCAGCGCAAAGAAAACCATCGCCATCGCGCCCATCACATTATACACATGCAGACCAGGCAAACAGGCCAGCACGCTCGAAAGCACCGTGCCCACTACCGTGGAAACCAACACCAACAAGGCCGTCATCATGAGCCCCTCCCTCCCCTAAAGATTTATTCCTCGAGCTGCAAGGCTTGATCGCTTGGCAGCGTCAGTTCCAACACGCCTTTATAGTCGACCAACTCCCCCGTCGCCACAATGGTCATGCCCGCCTTCAATGCATTTCGGTTCGAGCCCTGGACCTTCTTGTCCCACAACAGGACCACGATGCTTCCCGTATCGTCCGTCAACGAATACTGCACGCCGCTACGAATGGATTGAGGCTCGCCCAACTTGCCGCGCACGGTGCAGACGCTGCCGATCCGATCGCGCCCAATCGAGCCGATTTCCATGACTTGCGACTGGCGCACTACGGGTTCGGAGACCGGCATCACGTCCAACAAGACGATCTTATCGGCGCGATTGACCTTGATTTGAAGAACATCCTTGAAAACGCTCACCATGCCCTCGACCTGCATTAGA
The DNA here is from genome assembly GCA_001804865.1 of Lentisphaerae bacterium GWF2_57_35. Lineage (GTDB taxonomy): Bacteria > Verrucomicrobiota > Kiritimatiellia > CAIQIC01 > GWF2-57-35 > GWF2-57-35. The sequence continues at coordinate 86,954 of MHBK01000055.1, read as the reverse complement.
ACACCGATCATCGGCTTGCTTTGCGTCAGCCTGGCCGCCACCTTGTCCCAGTAAACCACCTGCACGGAAGCATCGCCCTCCTGGAGCACGACCTCGTAGGGCTCCTTGGAATCCGCCGCCGGCGCCTTGATCGAAAGCACCCGGCCCGACAGACGAACCTGCTGGCCGGCCATTTCGGGCCGCAGATCCTTCACCTCCACTTTCCGGGGACGCCCGGCCGGAACCCCCAGCCCGGCGGCCAGAAATTGCGCAGCCGGCGCCTGGGGAAATTCCAGGGCGGCCCCCGGCCCCAGTTTCAACTGCAGTTTGCCGCGATAACTCGACACACTGACCCGGGCACGGACGATGGCGCCCGGCGCCAACAATACTTTGTCGGCGATTTCGGCATAGGCATCGTCCCAAAAGGTCAGCGTCCGGCTGCCGGATTCGTCCTCCAGGTCGAGCGTCCAAGGCAATTTGCTGTCCGGGAGGGGAGGTTGTATTTTTAAAATCCGGCCTTCCACCGCCAGGCTTTCGCCCAGCAGCGACTCGTCAATTTCCGCCAGCCGCGTTATCGGCAGATCCGTCCGGATAATCGTTAGTTGATCCGGCGCCTGCAAGCGCATCAGGATGTTGTCGTCGGCCGACACGGAAAGGCTGCCGGCCGCCTCCACACGATCCCCCGCCCGGGGAATACGGCCCTCAGCCGCCAATTCTTCGGCTTGGGCGCGGTAGGCCGTCACAGGAATTTCGCCGGAGCCGTCATCCACATAAAAGGTCAGGCTGCGGACTTTGCCGCCTTGCTTGAACAGGCGGGTTTCGCCTTGGATCGTCCCCGCCACGCGCACATAGGCAAAGTTCATCGTGGGCTTGATTTCGTCGATTTTAATAGAGGGAATCTGCCGGTGAGTGGACATCAAATACAGCAAGCCCAGACCTATCGTAGCCAGCGCCATGGCAAAGACACGTATCGCCCGGAGGCTCATTCTTTTGCTCATCCGGGCGCCGCAATGAGGACACCGCGTCAAGGCGCCGACAAAACGGCCGCAATGGGAGCAATGAATATCCGCTTGGGTTTCATGACCCGGCATGATCGTGGGCGGCATGAGTTGTTCCCCTTCCTTTGTTGTGGATGCAAAGCATTTTTTCAATGCCATTCATAACAGCGCCCAGTTTATCCCATGACCCCAAAAATGACCAGACTGTTCCGGATGCTTTCCGGAACTCACAGGAAAAAATCGGCTTGCCCCGCTTCTCTTTTCTAGCTTTTCCCAACGCTATATCGTAATTTTTAAATGTTCCCGCGGGATCTTCGAAACAACACTGGGCCAAGAAAGGGGAATGAGATGCCGCGTAATACTGTCAGAACATTGACCGCAGCAAATCGCAACCAAAAGAAACGTCGAGGCAAGTCAGCCGGCCAAGAGACTCCGGCGCTCATCCGGGTCATGACGGTGGACGACGACGACACCGACCGCCTGTACCTGACCAAGGTACTTCACGCTTGCCGCTTAAACGCTCAGATTGAGGAAGTGACGAATCTCGCGCAAGCGCTGGACCGGCTCCGAAAAGAATCCTTCGACATTCTCATCATTGACCATCTGCTGCCGGACGGCACCAGCCTGGATTTTCTCAAGCAAATCCGGCATGAAGGATTGTATGTGCCCACCATCGTCACCACAGGATTCGGCAGCGAACTTTTGGCCGTCGAGCTGCTGAAAACCGGCGCCTACGATTATATTCCCAAAGATCGGATTTCCACCAACAGCCTTTCCCGCGCCATCCGCAACACGCTTCGGCTGCATCAGGCGGAAAAGGAATTGCATTTGCATAACCGCCTCTTGCAGGGCGTCGCCCGCGCTTCGACGCGACTGCTGACGACCTCCTCCCACTGCAAGGCCATCAATAACGCATTGGCCCTTTTGGGGGAAGCGACCGGAACCCACCGCGTATACGTGATGGAGCATCATACCGACGAGGCCACCGGCATCGCCATGTTGAGCCAGCGCTTTGAATGGATGCGGAATCCCCCGGCGGAAAAATCGGAGAAATGCGAACTTCGAAACATTCCGTGTCAGGAATTCGGCGACGACGATTGGTATCCACTTCTTTGGGCAGGGAAAACCGTCGCCGGCGCCGGCGCCGATGGACCGCCCGCCATGCGCAAATGCATGCTCAAAAGGGGCGTCAAATCGTTCCTGCTCGTGCCTATCCTGGTCGACAACAGGTTCTGGGGCATTGTCGGTTTCGAGGATAGCGAATCCCAGCGGGTCTGGTCGGGGAGCGAATCGACGCTGCTCGCCATGATGGCGGCCGGCGTTGGCGGCGCCCTGGTGGGCCACCGCGCCCAGCAGGCGCTCCAGCAAAGCGAGCAACGCTTCCGCATGCTCTTCGAGAAATCGCCCGACGCCATCTTTGTCGAAAACGAGGCCGGCATCGTCCTCGATCTCAATCCCGCCGCCTGCCGGATGCACCAGATGACGAGAAGCCAGCTCATCGGACGCAACGTGCTGGATTTGGTACCGAAAGACGTACGGCAAAAAGTGGCGGACGAATATTCCCTGTGGTTCACCGGCGAGCGCACCTATTACACGGGCACGAGCCTGATTCACAGCAACAAGCCCCTGCCCGTGGAAATCCGATCCACGGAGATCGAGTACGACGGCAAACCCGCGATGCTGTTCCACGTTCGCGATCTCAGCGAACGCAAACGCATCGAGGAGGAGCGCCGCCAACTGGCCTTGCGCCTGCTCGACATCCAGGAAGAAGAGCGCAAACGCCTCAGTTCGACGCTGCACGATCATCTCGGGCAACTCCTTACGTTGACCCGCCTGGAACTGGGCTCGCTTCAGTTGGCGGACAAGGATTCCCAAAAAAATCATGCCAACGCCCTCCAGCATTTGAACGAGGCCCTGCAATCGATTCGGAACATGGCCATCTCCCTGCGCCCGCCCATTCTCGACGATCTGGGCCTGGAAGCCGCCTTGGAAACGCTGGCCGAAGAATTCGAGGAAGGCTCGAAGATTGTCACGAAATTCCAGCGGCTGGGCGCTAAAAACAACACGTTGAGCAAATCCGTGCAAACCTGTTTTTACCGGGTGCTTCAGGAGGCCTTGACCAATGTCGCCAAACATGCCCGCGCCACCCATGTGGATGTGGCCTTGCAATTCAAATCCAGTGATGTCAGCTTGACCATTCAGGACAATGGACAGGGCCTGTTGCGAAAGAATCCGACATCAAATCATGGCATTGGCCTGCTGGGGTTGCAGGAGCGAATGATCCGTTGCGGCGGACGGATGGACATTCAGTCGAAAGCCGGCAAAGGCACGACGCTTGTGGCGTCCATACCCATTGAAAAACAAACGGTCACAGGAGAGAAAAATGATTCGATTGATGCTGGCTGACGATCATGCCATGCTTAGGGAAGGCTTGCGAAGCAAGTTCGACCTATGCACCGACATCCGAGTGACCGGCGAAGCCGGCAACGCCCGTGAATTACTGGCCCATTTGAAGCGCTCGCCCTCCGATGTCGTCATCCTGGACATCAAGCTCCCCGATGCCAACGGCATTCGCGTGATGCAGCAAATCAAAGCCAACACCCCCTCCTGCAAAGTCATCATCCTGACCATGTACGATCACGTGCGATACGCGATCAACGCACTCGGCAGCGGAGCCGACGGGTTTGTGGTCAAGGGCGCCCCCTTCGAGGAATTGCTTCAGGCCGTGCGCGATGTCGCCAACAACAAGACCTATGTGTCCTCCGACATGGCCTCCAAACTGCTCAGCCGCATCAAACGAGACCAGCCGCCCCAACTGCCTTTGGACTCGCTTTCGCAAAGAGAGTTTGAAGTGCTTACCCTCCTAAGCAGCGGGCTCACCATCAAAGAGGCCGCCACGCAACTCAACATCGGCGAAAAAAGCATAACGACCTATCGCGCCCGGGTGATGGAGAAGCTCAACCTCTCCAACAAAGCGGATTTGATCCGTTTTGCCTTGGAGTCCGGCTTGATGGAATAAAGACTCTTCGCCCCCGCCCTTGGTCAGCCATACCCCCCTTCCGCAAGCGGCCGGTCTGTCAGGAAAATCCTACAACAACAAGCAACTTTTGCCGACAGACAGCTTTGCCGGCTTTGTGCTTTAGTACACACAATAAGTACGCATTAGGATCTAGGCCGATGGTATATTGCACGGGGGGCTTCGAGTGCGCCAGGGGATTAGGGAGGCCGCTGGAAGGGAGGGGGCAATATATTCATCGGCTTGTTTATTTCCGCCCCCCCTATTTGCAAATTATTCGTGTCGTGGAAATTCCTGTATTTTCGGCAGATTATTCGTAGAATGCGATTAACTTTTTCATCGAAAGAAATCCTTATGAAACAAACGGTCTTCATCAAAGATTTGCGAAACCTCGACCAACAGGAAGTCACTTTGCACGGCTGGGTGGTCGGAAAACGTTCCGGCGGCAAAATCGTCTTCCTGCTGATCCGCGACGGCACGGGAACCTGCCAATGCATTGTCGAAGCCGCGCAGAAAGAACTCTTCGATACCGCCTCGAGCCTGGGACAGGAATCGTCCCTCTCCATCACGGGAAAAATCCGTCTCGACAGCCGGGCGCCGGGCGGCGCGGAAATGTCGGTTACGGGACTTCAACCTATTCAAGTCGCCGACAATTTCCCGATCGCCCGAAAATCTCACGGCATCGATTTTCTCATGACGCACCGCCACCTCTGGTTGCGCTCGCCCAGACAAACCGCCATCCTGCGCATCCGGCACACGCTGATTCGCGCCGTCCGGCGATTCTTCGACGACAACGGCTTCACCCTGATCGATACGCCCATTCTTTCTCCGGGCGCGGCCGAGGGCGCAGGCACCCTTTTTCCGGTGGATTACTTCGGGGAGGAAGTCTACCTGGCTCAAACCGGGCAGCTCTACCTGGAAAGCGCCGCCATGGCCCTCGGCAAGGTCTACTGCTTTGGCCCCACCTTCCGCGCCGAAAAATCGAAAACCCGGCGCCACCTCACCGAGTTCTGGATGGTCGAGCCCGAAATCGCCTTCGCCGAACTGCCTGACCTCGCGGAAGTCGCCGAGGCGATGCTGTGCGCCCTGGTCGACAGCGTGCTGAAAGTTCATCGCGAAGATCTCGCGTTTCTTGGCCGCGATGTCGCGGCGCTGGAAAAAATAAAACCCCCGTTTCCACGCATCACCTACACGGAAGCTGTGGAACTGTTGCACAGCCCCGACGTCAGAGCCCGCATCGAAAAGGAATTGCAAGCGGACCGGGAACGTCTCCAGCAGTGGATCGGGGAACTGGACGGAGCGGAGAAGCAAAGGGCCGTCGCCAAACCCGGCTGGCCATCGGACAAACTCGACCAACAGCTCCAGGACCTGCGCGAGCGCATTCACGAGCTGGACATCGACATCGCCCATCGCACGGAACACCTCTCGGATGCCCAGCGCTTCGAATGGGGCAACGACTTCGGCGGCGACGAGGAAACCATCATCTCGCGGCATTTCGACCGGCCCGTCGTGGTCACGAAATATCCCCGCCGGGTGAAGGCCTTTTACATGAAGGTTGCGCCGGACAATCCGGAAGTGGTGCTCAACATGGATGTCCTAGCCCCGGAAGGCTATGGCGAAATCGTCGGCGGCAGTCAGCGCGAAGACCAGTTGGACGTCCTGTTGAAACGCATGGCCGAGGAAGGCATGAATACCGCCCCCTACGAATGGTATCTCGATCTCCGCCGCTACGGCTCCGTTCCGCATGGAGGCTTCGGCCTTGGCATCGAACGGACCGTGTCCTGGATTTGCGGGCTCAAACACATCCGGGAAACCATTCCCTTTCCGCGACTGATGGGAAGAATCTATCCGTGAGAAGAAGAATGGAGCGATGGAGTGTTGGGGAAGAACATGAGAAAGCAAAAAGAAAAGATTAAATCTGATCCCAATGATCCATCGCTCCCGCCCGCCCCCCTCCGCCCCCGCATCGGCGTGCTGGGGCCTAACGAATGCGACGAAGCACAACGGGCACTGGGGCTTGCAGTCGGCGCCGGGATCGCGCGGCGCGGCGGCATCCTGGTTTGCGAAGGAATCCTCGTTACCTCCACCCCCGCCGAAGCCGTGGAGCTGGCTTTTTCCAATGATTGGAAAAATTAAACCGGGATTTTCCAATCATTGGAAAATCGGGCGAAAATGCGAAAAGATTCGCATACCGTCAAATTTTCCGACGGAAACGACAGGCACGGTTCCGACATTCATAGGGGAGAAAGCCCGGACGTCGAAAGGCGGGCGGTGACGACGATGCAAGGGTAAACGCTTCTCGCATAGAGGGGCGGAGGCAGAGTTGAAGGATCGATGCCTTCGCGCAGGGCGACGACCGCCATGATTTTCGGCACGTACATCTGGGTTTCGAGAGGCAGCTCGTTCTGAATGCCATCGAAAGTTTTGGGGCCGGCCGTTTTCTTCAACAACCGGGAGATGCGCCCCTCTCCGGCATTATAAGCGGCAAAGGTCAGCGGCCAGGAACCAAATCGTTTGTGAAGAACTTTCAGATACTTGGCGGCGGCGCGGGCGGATTTTTCGGGGATCAGCCGTTCGTCCCGGGGTTCCAATTGCAAACCAAAACGTTGAGCGGTGGCGGGCATGAATTGGTACAGCCCCGCGGCGCCCACCGGACTGCGCGCCTCGGGGTTGAAGGACGATTCGATTTCCGCCTGCCAAACCCACGAAGCCGGCACGCCCTCATCGGCAAAGATTTTCTTCAGGCCTGGAACCAACGCAGCGGATCGGGAAGGAGCCGGACGACCCTTGATCTTTTTATCCCAACTGCGACGGCTCTGCACATAACGCTGCCGACCGGTTGCAACGGGCGCCGGCGTGGGCTTGGAAGCGGTCGGCGGAGGAGGAGGCGGCACGGAGATGCGACCGGAGGCCGGACGAGCCGGCGGCCGCGGAGGCGTGGGCCCGGGAAGAATTTCCATGACCGATCCGGCCATGTCAAAATAATCGGCGCGCTGCTGCAACCAATCCGCATAAGGCTGCGTCACCGGAAATTGCCGCATCACGCTCAGCCCATTATCGACCACGGGTTCCATCCAGGCCAGATCTTCCATGGAGCCGGACTGCAACGTGGTTTCGATTTGCTGCCAGAACTGGGTCAGCTCTTCGCGACCGGGGATGGAAATATCCTTCATGAAGCCGGGCGGAACCTGGTTAAGAAGGGCGCGGCCGGCGTCGAGAGCCGCCTGGGGATCGAACTCCCAATCCTCCGGGGAAAACTGGGCTCGCACACCCGGCAGGAGAAGAACCCAACCGGACGCGAGAAGGGCAATGAAGATGAGCCGTTTCAACGTCATGAATTGTCACCATCGTATGCGATAGATGGAGTCCATTGTAAAGGCATTTTCGATGTGTCGGATCACGGGTATTCCTTCGCCCTCTTCGCCAACAACTTCCACGACGTCAAATCGAACGTAGTCGGGTTTCTTCCGGATTTTTCCAAGGTAGCGAATCGCCGCCCGCGAAAGCGTGTGCCGTTTAGCCCGATTCACGGCGGAGGCCGGACTTCCGAAGTCCTCGCTCTTGCGGGTCTTAACTTCCACAAAGACCAAGGTGTCCTTCTGGCGGGCCACAATATCCAATTCGTCGCGCCGCCCCATGCGCACCCGTTGCCCCAGGATTTTATACCCCTTCTCCTTAAGCACGCGGGCCGCCCATTCCTCGCCCCAACATCCCGCGCGAAGATGGGCCGGCTCTTCCCCCTTTGCTTTCTGCCATGGCCAGCGCATGGGCGGATTCAACCAGAATGTGCCGCACGGCTCAATTCCGAAGGCGAGGAATTCAGAGAATGCGGAGTTTCTTATCGACAGCGTACAACACGCGGTCAGGCTTTTTAAGTTGGCACTCCCACACCACGATGACTCGCCAGCCTAATTTCTTCAGATCACGTCTGTGTTTCTTGTCGTTTTCCGTGTTCCGAACAAACTTCTTAGCCCAATACAGCCGGTTATCGCGCGGGGTTGTGGCCCGCTTACACTTTTTGTGCCGGTGCCAAAAGCATCCATGAACGAAAATTACCGTGTGGAATTTGGGAAGGACAATGTCCGGTTTGCCTGGCAGGTCTTTTCTGTGAAGACAAAACCTATAGCCTCTTCGGTGCAAAAGCGATCGAAGAAGCATTTCAGGGCGGGTGTTTTCAGATTTCACCCGCTGCATAATTTCGCTTCGCTTCAATCGAGAGAACGTGTCCACGAGAAACTACTTTATCGATATTTTTACGCAACATCCCATTCGGAGCGATCGGGAGAAGTACAATGCTTCTGCAAATCGTCGAGAAGAGGGTCGATATAATTTTCGGCGATCCATGACGCAACAGGAACGCAAACGGCATCGCCAAAGCCAAACAAGGCGTGATGGAGAGAAGCTTCAATAGCATAATCGTCCGCCCCCATTAAGCGGGCGCACTCGCGGGGAGTCAACAGTCGAGCAAACGTTTGGCCATATCCCGCTTTGACGACAATCTGCCGGGCGCTGCCGCCTTTGGGGGTCCTTAAACAGCCCGCGATGCCGTCAACGCGAAGCTCCGCCATGGACTTTTCATTGCGAATACGTCGAAAAACGGTCCCATAGGTCCACGCGGATTTAGCCGTCATCTCCGCCAACGTCTTCGCGTGTTTCTCGCTCAACTGACTCAACAGATATTGCGTTCGCTTTGCAGACCACCAGAAAGCAGAATCTTCCGGCAGCTCCTCCAACAGGTCCGACAGCGTGTTTCGTCGGGTCGGAGGCGTATTAACAGCTCTCAAGTTCCAAGCAATCTCGGGATGATCATGGATGAAACTCGCCAAAGCCGCCGGCCTGACCGGGGACTCATAAAATGCCGTTGGATCGCCGATGCCGGATCTTTTTATGCCGGGAAGAATCGAGCCAATGACAAAAAGACGAACCCGGCTTTGAGGGACAAATCGTTCGGCATCCACGATCAACGCGTCAACCGAATAACCCAACCGGTTAAGCGCAAGCATCGCCGCCTGAAAGTCTTTGCCCCCATGAGAGGTCAAGAAGCCCACAACATTTTCCAAAAGAACCACCGGAGGTTTTCTATCCTTCATCTCCTCTAAAATGCGGATCACGCCCCAAAAGGCCGAAGATTCCTTTCCAGACAATCCTTTTCGCATCCCGGCAAGCGAAAGGTCCGTGCAAGGGAAAGAAGCTGTTGCCAATGCGACAGAGGGAATTCGATCGCCGCGGAGCTTATGAATATCTTCCACCACAAAATGATCGGGCTCATCCTTGAAGTGGGTCCGATACATCTTGTATTTATCCTGACTGATATCGTTGGCAAACTTCAACGACCACCCGACCTTTTCCAAACCCATACGCATAAGCCCAATGCCGGCAAAAAACTCGGCAAATGTTTTTTGTCGAATAAGTGAAGAAGCCGTATTCAAATGAATGGCAACGTTCTGCATTTTCATAAAAGATTCGTGCTTATCGTTAACCTTCAAATACTGTGGCGATAAATATCAGCATGTGAAGCCTTAAATTGAATGCCAATAAAAGATAATCCGACTCAAATCTGCCCGTTGTTCAACGAAAGGAAACAAGTGCTTTGACTTAGAAATCGAGAGAAAGCTGGCTCACCGGCGCGAAGGAGCGGCGGTGGCAGGGGGCGGGGCCGTGTTGGCGGAGGGCGGCGATATGCACGGCGGTTCCATAGCCCATGTGTCGGGCAAAGCCGTATTGGGGATATTGCCGGTCGAGCTCCAGCATGAGCCGATCGCGGGTTACCTTGGCGACAATGCTGGCGGCGGCAATGGAAAGGCTCAGGGCATCGCCTTTGACAATCGGCGTCGAAGAGCAAGGCAGGCCTTTGACGGGCAAACCATCCACGAGCACATGATCGGGCAAAGGCTCAAGTTGCCGGACGGCGCGAGTCATGGCGAGATGGGTGGCGTTGAGGATGTTCAGCGAATCGATTTCGCCTACCTCGGCGCTGCCGATGCCGACTTGAACAAAAGGTGAATTAATCAGGATTTCAAAAAAAAATTCCCGGCGGGAGCGCGAGAGCTTTTTGGAATCGGTTAGACCCTTAAAAAGCCGATTAGCCTCGGACTCCAGCCGGGAACGTTCGATGATGACAGCAGAAGCTACAACCGGACCTGCGAGGGGGCCCCGTCCCGCCTCGTCGACCCCGGCCAGGCGTTGTACGCCGGCCTCCCAGGCCTGTCGCTCATGCTCGAGCAACGCTGCTCCTCTCACGCCGTTGTTGCGGCGGCAGCCGGCTGTTCGCGCTTTTCTTCCACGCGGCTCTTCTTGCCGGTCTTGCTGCGGAGGTAATAAAGCTTGGAACGACGAACGCGACCTGACTTTTCGATTTCAATCTTGGCCAGGCTGGGCGAATGAAACGGAAATACGCGTTCAACGCCTTCCCCGTAGGAAATACGGCGGACCGTAAACGTCTTGGTTGCGCCTTTTCCATCGCGGGCAATGACGGTGCCGGTATAAAGCTGAACGCGTTCCTTGTCGCCTTCCTTGATCTTCACGTGAACGCGAATGGTGTCCCCGATGCGAAACGCAGGAATTTCATCCTTGCGGAAATTTTCTTTTTCGATTTTTTCCAAAATGGCTGTATTCATATCTTCCTTACTTGCGATCCGCCTCTGGTCACTTTCCACAGCCTCCTGGCCGCAGTCGCCGAGCCCTCAAGCCTCTCGCACTTCCTCTAATCCTGCCTCAAGATGAGGCGGTCATCTTAATGATCTAACCGTTTCCGTCAAGGCTGTATTTCGTTGGCGCGTCACAAGGACGCATCCGTCCCATCCAACAAATCCGGTCGCCGTTCCCGTGTTCTTTGAAGCGACTGTTCCGCCCTCCAACGGGCGATCGCTTCGTGATGGCCCGAACTGAGAATGTCCGGCACCTTCATCCCCCTGAATTCGGCGGGGCGCGTATACTGGGGATATTCCAACGTATTCTCGCTGAAAGATTCCTCCACCGTCGCCCCTTCCCCTCCGAGCACCCCCGGCAACAGCCGCACCACCGCATCGATTACCACCGCCGCCGGCAGCACGCCGTTGGTCAGCACGTAGTCGCCGATCGATATCTCGTCGGTGACCAACACCTCCCGAATGCGCTCGTCCACACCCTCATAATGCCCGCACACGAACACCAAATGCGACTCACGGGAAAGCTCCCGGGCCATCGCCTGGTTGAAACGCCGGCCTTGCGGCGTCATCAGGATCACGCGCGAACGTTCTTTCCGGACGGATTCGACGGCCTGAAACACCGGTTCGGGTTTCATGACCATGCCGGGACCGCCCCCGTAAGGGCGGTCGTCGGTGGTCCGGTGAGGGTCCGTGGTAAAATCCCGCAGATTGATCGTCGAAAAACGCACCGCGCCGCTTTGGGCGGCGCGTTTGAGCATGCTTTCGTTCAGAAACCCGCCCAACATCTGCGGGAAAATGGTAACGACGTCGATCTCGAGCGGTTCGCTCATGGTCGACTACTCTACAACCTCCAGCATGGCACGACGTCCCTGACGGGCGGCGGCCGTGCTCAGCAAAGTGCGAATCGCGCCGACGGTCTTGCCGTTCTTGCCGATCACTTTGCCCACGTCTTCCGGATGACACCGCAATTCGAAAATCACGGTTTTTTCGCCATCCACTTCGGTCAAACGAATGTCGTCGGGGTGATCGACCAACACGCGAACAATATACTCAATGAGTTCTTTCATTTCAGCGACATCCCTAAGCCTGCGCCGGAGCAACTTCCGCCGGAGCGGAGGGTTGAACGGCGACAACGACCTTGCGCTGCCTCTTGACAATATTCCTGACCGTGTCGGTAACCTGGGCGCCTTTGCTAACCCAGTAATCGACGCGTTCAAGGTTCAATTCGACGTTGTTCTTTGATTTCTTGGGATCGTACCATCCCAATTGCTCAAGAAATGCACCGCCGTTGGCGCAACGAGCATCCGCCGCCACAATCCGGAAAAAAGGCTTTTTATTGCTACCCATTCTCCGAAGCCTAATCTTTACTGCCATATCATCCTCCAACCATGCCTTTGACCTCGGGGGGCCAAAACCCCGTCTCCAGTCTGGAGACGAAAGCGGTGTAGATACATCACTTCCCGAATCTTAGCAACCTTTTTTGTGCTTTTTTAAGCTGCTGGGTCATCTTTTTGGCCCGTTCAAAATTCTTTAGCAGCTCGTTTACATCACTTACCGCCGTTCCACTCCCCTGAGCAATCCTGCGCCGACGGCTGGCGTCGATAATGTCCGGACGCCTTCGTTCGCGGGGCGTCATACTCTGAATGATCGCCTCCGACTTCTTGAACGTATCGCCGGAAGCCCCAGCCAACTGAGCCTTGGCGTGGGCGGGCACGTTAGCACCCCCGGGGAGCATTTCAAGCAGATTCTCCAAAGGCCCGAGCTTTTTCATCTGCTGAAGCTGAATCAGAAAGTCCTCCAGATCGAGCGTATCCTTCTTCAGCCGCTCTTCCACACGGGCCATTTCTTCAATATCGATCGATTGTTGCGCTTTTTCAACCAGGCTGACAATGTCGCCCATGCCCAGGATGCGGGACGCCATCCGTTCAGGATAAAACGGCTCGAAATCCTCCTGGCGTTCCCCCACCCCGGTCATCAGGATCGGGCAACCGGTCACCGATTGCACCGAAAGAGCGGCGCCGCCGCGGGCATCGCCGTCGAGCTTGGTCAGGATCAGGCCGGTCAAGCCGACTTCCTTATGAAAGGTCTCGGCCACATGAACCGATTCCTGCCCAATGGCCGCATCCAGCACCAGAACCACATTGCGTGGACGGGCGGCATCGCGCAACTCCTTCAGCTCGCCCACGAGTTCGGTATCGAGCTGAAAGCGTCCGCCGGTATCGTAAATAATGAAATCCGCGCCGATATGGGAGGCCCAGGACAACGCCCGTTTTCCGAGGGCGGGAACCGATTCGTTGGGCTCGGGGGCGACGAAATCGACGCCGGCCTGTCCGGCCAGGATGCGAAGTTGATCGACGGCCGCGGGGCGGCGGATGTCGCAGGCCGCCAGGACCACGTGCTTGCCGTCCTTCTTCCAACGACGGGCCAGCTTGCCGGTGGAGGTCGTCTTGCCGGACCCGTGCAAGCCCAGCATCATGATGCCCACCGGACGGCCCGAAAGGTCAAAATCCTTCCTGTTGCTGCCGAGCAAGGCGACCAGTTCGTCGTTGACGATCTTAATGACTTGTTGCCCCGGCGTAATGCTTTCGAGCACTTCTTTTCCCAGGCACTTCTCCTTGACGCGCGCGACAAAATCCTTGGCGACCTGGAAATGAACATCCGCCTCCAGAAGCGCCATGCGCACTTCGCGCAAAGCGTCCTGAATATTGCTTTCGGACAACTTTCCGTAGCCGCGCAGGTTCTTGAAAACCTTCTGCAACGAACTGCTCAACTTATCGAACATAAAAAATCCTCAGAAAAAGATTGGAGCGATGGAGTAATGGAGTGTTGAGAATAAAGTCTTTTTCAACATCACTCCAACTCCCTATTCGCCTGCAACCGGACCAAACCACGTCCGTCGCACCGGGGACAAGTTTGAGCGAATTCGATCTTTTCGTCGATCACCCGTCCCACTCCCCCGCAAAGCGGGCAAAGGGCATCCCCATCGTCCAGTTTCCGGGTTGGATGGCTGCCGACCCCAAAACAGACCGGACACAACTCTGCGGCATCCGGTTTCTTGGAGTTACGCACCAATCCTACGCCGCCACAATGATCGCATTCTACGTTACGGATCTGCAATTGCAGAAAGAGGCCTTTTTTAAACATACGCTCATTTTTTGAAATCCATACGCTCTGCATGAGGATAGCCGCCGGCATCAATACAAGGAGGATAACGACATAGAGCCCAGTCCGGCTCTTTACGATCACCCTTTTCCGACGCTCTTTCACGGCTTCAATCCTCCTGCCATACGATCATGCCCATTCCAATCCTTGCGAATCTCCACCTGCACAAAGCCCGCCTCCGCCAGCAAACGCCGCACCGGCGACGCCTGCTCCTCCCCTATTTCCATGTATAGGCGACCGCCCGATTTAAGCGTAAACGCCGCCTGCTCCACAAGACGGGAAATCGTAAAAAGACCATCAGACCCTCCATCCAAAGCCAGCCGGGGCTCGTGCTCCCGAATATGCCGGGGCAGCCGGGCGCATTCCTCCGAAGCGATATAAGGCGGATTCGACACGACCGCATCGAGCGAACCCGGCGCGAACGACGCCAGCAAATCGGCCCGATAAAACGCCATCCGGGCCTCCACCCCCAACGACCGCGCATTTTCACGCGCCAAAGCCAGCGCCTCCGCCGAAAGATCGACGGCCATGATACGGGCGGCAGGACGTTCCAAGGCGAGCGAAACGGCAATGCATCCCGTGCCCGTGCCCACATCGACCACCCGGGGACCCGATCGCGCCCATACATCGGAAGAGGCCAGCGCCCATTCCACCAACAACTCGGTTTCCGGCCTGGCAATCAACGCCCGAGGATCGGTTTTAAAGAGACGGCCCAAAAATTCCACATCGCCCAGCACATATTGAAGAGGCTCTCCGGCCTTCATCCGGGCGGCTAATCGGTTTAACTCGTGGGCTTGCGCATCGGCGAGAACATCCTGCGCCCGCAACCCCACCTCCAGCCGACGGCAACCCAACACATGGGACAGCAAATACATGGCCGTCAAGCCGGCTTCCTCGACGCCGGCGGATTTCAGGTCGGATTCAAGCGCAGCTGAAACCTGGCGGAGAGCATCTTTGTCGGGCGCGAAATTCATGTTTTCTCTTGAAGAGCCGTCTTTTTTGGAACGGACGCGAACGGAGTCGCGTCCTTACCCAAATTATGCCGGCGCGCCCTGATGGCTCATCATTTTATTCAATCGCATCTCGACGTCCTTTTCGTAAAGCGGGGTCAACAAAGGATCGAGATCGCCTTCAATGATGCGATCCAGGGAATAAAGCGTGAGGTTGATCCGGTGATCGGTGATCCGGTTTTGGGGGAAATTGTACGTCCGGATGCGCTCGCTGCGGTCTCCGGAACCGATTTGAGAACGGCGCTCGGCGGCCATTTTCTGTTGCTCGTCGTTTCGCTTGAGGTCCAGCAAACGGGCCTTCAACACGCGCATCGCCTTATCGCGGTTTCGGCCTTGAGACCGTTCATCCTGACATTGAACGACCAACCCGGTCGGGAAATGCGTGATCCGGATGGCCGATTCCGTCTTGTTGACCTTTTGTCCGCCCGCTCCCGAGGCGCGGAATAGATCCACCCGGATTTCATCGGGTTTGATTTCTATCTCGTCGATTTCCTCGGCTTCCGGCAGCACCGCTACGGTGGCGGCGGAAGTGTGGATGCGGCCCTGCGCTTCGGTAGCCGGAACGCGTTGCACGCGATGCCCGCCGCTTTCGTATTGCAGCGTGCGGTAGACGTTTTCGCCTTCGATGGAGAAAACCATTTCCTTAAATCCGCCCATATCCGAGAAGTTGGCATCGATCAAACTCACCTTCCAACCCCGGGTTTCGGCATAGCGGCTGTACATGCGGAAGAGATCGGCGGCAAACAGCGCAGCTTCTTCGCCGCCGGTGCCGGCGCGGATTTCCATGATCGTATTGCGGCTGTCGGAAGGATTGGGAGGCAGCATGGCGGCCAGGAGCCGCTTCTCGGCCGACGGCAGGCGGGCTTCAATATCCGCCTTTTCGGCTCGGGCCATTTCCTGCAACTCGGCATCCATATCGGACGCCTGGAGCAAGGACGTATTGTCTTCCAAAGCTTGGAGCAGCTTGTAATAGTCGTCGGTGTGCTGCTGGAGCTCCTTCAAGCTCGAATGCTCGCGCAGCAGGGCTTGAAATTTCTTTTGATTCGCGGCCGTTTCCGGCGCCGACAGCTCGGATTCCAGCTCGGAAATCCGGCCTAACAGCTTTTGGATGTATCCCTTATCGACAATCATGGCGTTTAGCCTCTGAAGATGGGCCGCGGCCGACTTCGTTTCACGGACGGGACGCCCCCCGACAAAAACAAATCGGGCCAGACCTGCATAGCAAATCTGGCCCGAAAAAACGGGTGGCTACTTGGCAACGCGGGCGTAGCGCTTATTGAAACGATCGACGCGGCCTTCCGTGTCCATCAGCTTCGCAGAACCCGTGAAAAACGGGTGGCAATGGGAACAGGTGTTCACATGCATTTCCTTGACCGTCGATTGCGTCTTGACCACATTGCCGCAGGCGCAGGTAATCGTCGCATCGCCAAACTTCGGATGAATTTCTTTATTCATACTTCTCACCAAATTGGTTAGATTTACGCTGTCACTTAGAGAAAACTGGGGGACTTTACATCGTCCTTTACCGGTTGACAAGCAGGGAAACACAGTTTTTTTGAGTCGCCACGGTCGCGCAGTGGAAATTCTCCGAATAAAAGTCTAACTTGAGCCTAATGTGAGGATTCGATAGTATCCGCACGGCTTAAGTAAAAAATAAAACGAAGGAGCTTTTATGAAACGCAATTCTTTGTTCGTCACAGGCCTTTTCAGCGCTTTTATTGCATTCCAAGGCTTTGCCGAGGATGCTCAACCCGCAACCAACACAACCCCGCAAGAACTAGAGGAGACCGCCCCCATGACAAATCCCATGGTCGTTATCAAAACCACCCAAGGCGACATCAAAGTCGAGCTCGACAGCCAGAAAGCGCCCATCTCCGTCGAGAATTTCCTCAAGTACGTGGACGATAAATATTATAACGGAACGATTTTTCATCGGGTCATCAGCGGGTTCATGATTCAGGGCGGCGGCTTCACGCCGGCTATGGTCCAAAAACCGACGCGCGCGCCGATCAAGAACGAAGCGGCCAACGGCTTGAAGAACGTCCGGGGCACGCTGGCCATGGCCCGCACCCAGGTGATCGACAGCGCCACGAGCCAGTTTTTCATCAATGTCGTGGACAACGGTTTTCTCGATTACAAGGCGCCGACCATGCAGGGCATGGGCTATGCCGTCTTCGGAAAGGTCGTGGAAGGAATGGACGTGGTGGACAAGATCAAGTCCGTCAAGACCGGCAACAAGGGCGGCATGGGCGATGTACCGGTGGAGACGGTTGAAATCGTCGAAATCGTCCGCGCGCCCTGAACCCGGAAAGAAGAACCTTCATGGCCACCAAGAAAAAGTACGAATATTGGATGGGGTTCGATTTAGGCGGGACCAAGATGATGGCCACCGTCTTCGACGCGAAATTCAAGATCAAGGGATTTCATCGAACCAAGACCAAAGGCCATGAAGGCGCCAAGGAAGTCCTGGCGCGAATGCTGGAGACCATCGAAGAAGCCCTGGGGCAAGCGCGCATCCAGGCTTCCGAGTTGGGGGCGATCGGGGTCGGCTGCCCGGGACCGCTGGACTTGGATCGGGGCATCATTCTGCATGCCCCCAATCTGGGCTGGCGAAATGTCCACTTGAAGGATACGCTCGAACGCGTGTTTCACTGCCCGACCACGATCGCCAACGACGTGGATGTAGGCACGTTCGGAGAGTATCGGTTTGGAGCGGCGCAGGGAGCGCGTTGCGCGCTGGGCGTTTTTCCGGGAACGGGCATTGGCGGGGCATGCGTTTACGAAGGGCATCTGCTGCGCGGAACGATCGGCTCGTGCATGGAAATCGGCCACATCAAGATCCAGGCCGAAGGCCGGCTCTGCGGGTGCGGCCAGCGAGGCTGCCTGGAAACGACGGCGAGCCGGCTGGCCATCTCCGCCGATGCCGCCGCGGCGGCTTACCGCGGCGAGGCGCCCCACCTGTTGAAACTGGCGGGGACCGACCTTCGCCAGATTAAAAGCGGCGTACTGGCCAGAGCCATCGACGAGGGCGACAAAGTCGTCGAAGTCATTGTCCGCAACGCCGCCCACCAATTGGGCGCCGCCATGGCCGGGGTGGTCAACCTGCTGGCGCCCGACGTCGTGGTGTTGGGGGGCGGTCTGGTGGAAGCGATGCCGGAGATCTACTTGCAGGAAGTTCGTTCGGCCGTACAGAGCCTTTCCATGAAACCTTTTGTGAAGGGGCTCAAGGTTGTT
The DNA here is from genome assembly GCA_001804865.1 of Lentisphaerae bacterium GWF2_57_35. Lineage (GTDB taxonomy): Bacteria > Verrucomicrobiota > Kiritimatiellia > CAIQIC01 > GWF2-57-35 > GWF2-57-35. The sequence continues at coordinate 68,908 of MHBK01000055.1, read as the reverse complement.
GCCGCCCGCCTGGGCGACAATGCGGGCGTTATGGGAGCGGCCGCGCTGGCCGCGGAAGCCGCGGTTAAGTAGCCCCCCGGCTCGGGAGTCATCATGAGCAACCCCTCCATACCCGCAAACCCTCGAAAGGAAGCCGAAGTCCTCAAGACGGCCGCAGAACGCGCGCCGCGACTGGTTGCCGTTATTGACGTGGGCGCCACCGCCATCCGCATGGAGATCGCCGAAATCGGCGCGACCCAGGAGATTCGCACGCTGGAAACCGTGCGCCAGGCGGTCGACCTGGGCAAGGACACCTTCACCAAAGGCCGCATCCGGCAGGAAAACGTCAAGAAAAGCGTCGACATTTTAAAGGGCTTCCGCCGCATCATGGAGGAGTACGGGATCAGCAAGCCCGAGCAGATTCAGGCGGTGGCCACCAGTTCCGTGCGCGAGGCCGAAAACCGCGACAATTTCCTCAACCGGATCTATGTGGCGACGCAGATCAACATCCGCGCCATCGACGAGGCCGAGGAGAGCCGGCTGACGTACATGGCGGCCCAAAGCATCCTGGAAAGCGATCCGGCGCTCAAGGACTCGGACGTACTGGTGGTGGATGCCGGCGGCGGGAGCACGGAATTGCTTCTGGTGCAGAAAAGCTTCGTCACCTTCGCCGATTCCTACCGGGTCGGGTCGCTGCGAATGCGCGAGAACCTGGAAACCCAGCGCGCCCCGCCGGAGCGCGTGAGGACCATTCTCGGCCAGCACATTCAACGCCTGATCGAGCAAGTCAAAAGGAATTTGCCGCCCGCCAAACCCACGATCCTCGTGGCTATGTCCGGCGATTCGCGGTTCGCCGCCTCGCAGCTTTGTCCGGACTGGATGGACCTGCCGGCCGCGCGGCCGGATCTCAAGTCGTTTGCGTCTTTTGTCGACAAGATCCTGCCGATGACGGTCGAGCGGCTGGTCGGCAAGTATCATCTGACCTATCAGGAAGCGGAAACCGTTGGGCCGGCCTTGTTGATTTATGTGCATGTGGCGCGGGCGTTTAAAATCGACCAACTGATCATCCCGAAAGCCAGTTTGCGCGACGGCATTCTTCGCGAAATGGCGTTGCTGGGCTATTGGAGTCCGTCGTTTGTCCAGCAGGTCATTCAGTCCGCGGTGGTGCTGAGCCAGAAATATCATGTGGACGAAAAGCATGCGCGCCATGTGGCGGATTTGTCTTTAAAGCTGTTCGACGAGTTGAAACCCGAACACCAACTGGACCAGCGCCACCGGCTGCTGCTGGAAGTTGCCGCCCTGCTCCATGAAGTGGGCGGCTATGTCAGCAGCCGGAGCCATCATAAACATTCGATGTACCTGATTCTCAACAGCGACCTGTTCGGCCTGACGCGCGCGGACATGACGTTGATCGCGCTGACCGCCCGCTATCACCGCCGCGCCATGCCCAGCCTGACCCACCCGGAATTTGCCGCCCTGGACCGCGATGCAAAAATCGTCGTCTCGAAAATGGCGGCGATTCTCCGGGTCGCCGATGCGCTCGAACGCAATCACACGCAAAAGGTCCGCGACGTCTCCTTCGCGAGGGAATCGGACCGATTTGTCGTCAAGGTGCGCGATGTGGAAGATCTGACCCTGGAACGGCTGGCCATCAAGGAAAAAGGCAATCTCTTCGAGGAAATCTACGGGCTGCCCGTCAATCTCCAGGAATTCCGCGCGGAACCCGAGCAGGAGACTTATGCCTAAGACCCCGTTCATCAACCGCGAATTAAGCTGGCTGGCCTTCAATCGGCGAGTCCTGGAGGAGTCGCTGGACCCCGCGCTGCCCCTGCTCGAACGCGTGAAGTTCCTGGCCATCGTCAGTTCGAACCTCGACGAATTCTTCATGGTGCGCGTCGGCGGCTTGCAGTTGCTTCTCGAACAGGGCAAGGAGACGCCCGACCCGTCGGGGTTGACGCCCGCGGAACAGTTGGTCGAAATCAGCCGGCAGGCGCACCAAATGGTCGAGGATCAATACGGCTGTTTCCTCAAGGACCTGGAACCCCGCCTGGCGGAAGCGGGCATCCGGCGGCTGGCCATGAGCGAGCTGGTCGCCCAGCAGGACATGTATCTGCAGTTGATGTTCGAGCACGAGGTCTTTCCGGTCGTCACGCCGATGTCGATCGACCTGGACGACCCCTTCCCGCTCCTGTCGGGGCTGGGAATCAATTTGTTTGTCCGCCTTCAGAATCCCCGGGAGACAGATCAAGCGCCGCGCTTTGCGGTGATCGCCGTGCCGAAAGGACTGCCGCGCTTCATCACCGTGCCGACGGACACGGGCTATCACTACGTACTCCTCGAGAATCTGATCGAAGCCAACGTCAACCAGCTCTTCCCCGGCGAGCCCATTGCGGAATGCGTTCCGTTTCGCATCACGCGCAACGCCGACATGAGCGTCCGCGAAGATCTCGCGGGCGACCTGCTCGACAAGATGAGGGAAGTGCTGACCGAACGCAAGTTGAGCACCTGCGTGCGGCTGGAGGTGAGCCACCGGGTGTCGGCCACCACCCTCTCGTACATCAAGACCATGCTCCATCTTCACGACGAGGATATTTACCCGACGCCTGGGCCGCTCGACATGGCCGCCTACTTCCGGCTGGCCTCGATGTCCGGGTTCGAGAACTTGAAATTGGAGCCCTGGCCGCCGCAGGCGCCGCCCGATACGCAGGAAGGCGTTTCCTTGTTTGAAATCGTCTCCCGACAGGATCTCCTGCTGTGCCATCCGTTCGACAGCTTCGACCCGATCATCCGCCTGATCGAGGAGGCCGCCGACGATCCGCATGTGCTGGCCATCAAGCAAATCCTTTATCGAACCAGCGACAACAGCCCCATCGTGGCGGCGCTGGCCAGGGCGGCCGACCGGGGCAAGCATGTGACCGTGCTGGTCGAATTGAAGGCCCGCTTCGACGAGGCCCGCAACATCGAATGGGCCACCGCGCTCGAACACGCCGGCGTACAGGTGATTTACGGGCTCAAGGGCCTCAAGACGCACGCCAAGATCTGCATCATCGTGCGTCGCGAACCCTCCGGCGTGCGCCGGTATTTACATTTCGGCACCGGCAACTACAACGAGCGCACCGCCCGGCTTTACACCGACATCAGCTACATGACCTGCAACGAAGATTACGGAGTGGACGCCTCCGCCTTCTTCAACACCATCACGGGTTATTCCCAGCCGGTCAAATACCGCAAACTCGAAGCGGCGCCGGCCGGCTTGCGGGAGAGAGTCCTTGAACTTATCGAAAACGAAATCCAACGCAAGACGCAGGGGCAGGAGGCCCGGATCATGGCCAAGATGAACTCCCTGGCCGATCCTGCGCTCATCGAGGCGCTCTACCGGGCCTCGCAAGCCGGCGTGCCCATTCAACTCAACGTTCGAGGCATCTGCTGCCTGTGCCCCGGCGTGCCGGGCGTCAGTGAAAACATTGCCGTGGTCAGCATTGTCGACCGGTTCCTGGAGCACAGCCGCATTCTCTACTTTCATAACGGGGGCGATCCGCTGGTTTTTATTTCCAGCGCCGACTGGATGCCCCGCAACCTGGACCGCCGCGTCGAACTGCTGATCCCGGTCGAGGACCCCGCTTCGAGTCGCCGCTTGATCGACATCCTGGAAACCTGCTTGAAAGACACGTCCAAGGCCCGGAGGCTCCAGGCGGACGGCGCCTATGTCCGCGTAAAGCCCACAGGCAAACGCAAAGCGTTGCGCAGCCAGGAAACCATGTATTTGCACGCCCGCGAAGCCTCCAAAGCCGCCCAAAAAGCGGCCCTGAACACGCTGGAACCGGAACGACCGGACAATGGGAAGTCATAGGGAGCGGCCATGAGTCCAAAAACAAAAAAAAAGCCGCAGCGCCATGAGCATCGTCGCAAGCAGCACGCCCTTTGCGCGGCCCGGCAAATGCTGAAGGCGGAGTATCAGGCCCTGCTGGAAACCGAACCCGGAGTCCTGCTGGGCCAGCGCCTGCCGCTTCACGATCTGCGCGTTTCGATCCGCAAGCTCGCGACGCTGTTGAGGGCGTTCCGCAAGCCCCTCGAACCGACCTCCGCCCGCGACATAGAGAAAGCCGTGCGCCGGTTCGGCAAATCGCTCGGCGCCGCCCGCGATCTCGATGTCTGGATCGATTTCTTAAACAGCCATAGCCCGGACGAACGCCGTATTCCCGTTGCGGCTTGGAAAGCCTTTTTGGACCGGCAGAGCCTGCTGAAGCGCCGGCAGAAAAAAACGGTGGAACGCGTCATGACCGGCGCCTCCTTTCGCAACCTGAAGGACCGGCTAAATCGGCTGCTCCAGGCGGAGATTCCCGCCGCGGTCGGGAAAAGCCCGGCTGACTCCTTGGAGTATCTGGCCGCCAAAGCGCTGCGCAAGGCGCTCTATCGGGTCCGCGAAAAACATGCGCTCTGCCAAAGATTCAAGCCCGACGAAGCCCACGCCCTGCGCATCGCCATTCGCAAAGCTCGCTATCTGGCCGAATATTTTGCCGCTCCGCTCGGCGCTCCTGTCGAGGAACTGGCCGCCCGGCTCAAACGCATGCAGAATCTCCTGGGGCGCATCCACGACGGGGACGTTTGGAGCGAAATGCTTCGGGCTCAAGACCGGATTCCGGCCGGCACGCTGCTCCGGCAAATCCGTAAGGAACGCCAGACGCACCTGGCCGATTTCAAGAAAGCGTGGAGCCGATTCAACAAACCGTCGCTCCAGCAGGCGCTGCAGGAGCTGCTGAAGAAAAAAACGAAAAGACCGTGACGCCGCAAGGGAAAGACCGAAGCCCGCGGAAGCCCGTCTTCGGAGAAGCCGGGCCACCTGCATAGCAGCTTCCGTCTCACGCCGTCCAAATCAACCAGACGAAAATCGAAGCGGCGGCCACGGCGGCCGCCGTGAACGGGATTCCAACCTGCATGAACTCCGCGAAGGAGACGCGGTACCCTTTTCGCCGCAGGATGCCAAGCGTCACCACATTGGCGGAGGCCCCGATGGGCGTCAGATTGCCGCCCAGGCAGGCGCCGATCAGCAACCCGTACATCAACAGCGGCGCCGGAGTATGAATCTGGTCCGCCACCTTTTGCACCACGGGAATCATGGCCAGCAGGAACGGGACGTTGTCCACAAAACCGGACACCGCCACGGCAATCGCTACGATGGTGACAAACGCAAGCAAGACGTTGGAGCCGACGAGGGCGGAAATCGCGCCGGAGAGCTTGTCCAGCCAGCCCGAGTCGCTCAAACCTCCAACCAAAACAAATACGCCGATCAGGAAAAACGTCGTATCCCAATCGAGCGCGCCGAACAGGCCGCGCGTCGAGCCCCAACGGGCGCGCAGGATATACCAAACCGCGCCGACCGCGGCCAGCACCAGCGTGAATACGCCGGCAAACCAGGCAAACTCGGGATCGAAGACGGTCGACACGGAAAGCCCCGCCACCAGGAATAGCAATAGGATGGCCGGGAACCAGGAACGCGCCTTTTCGACGGCGATCAATTGGATGCCTTCCCGATGCTTACGAAACAGGAATGCCAGCACCAGCAGCGACGCCACGGCGCCGATTTGGACGGCAAAGAAGATGCCGGGACGCCCTTGATAGACCAGAAAATCGAAAAAGCCCATGCGCATATAGCCCGCCAGGATCATGCTGGGGGGATCGCCGATCATCGTTGCAGTCCCCTGCAAATTGCTGCTGACGGCAATGCCGATTAAGAGTTTCACGGGATTCATCTTCAGCTTGTCGGCCAGGCTCAAGGCGACCGGCGCCACCAGGAGCACCACGGCGACGTTTTCCACGAACATGGAAATCACGCCGGACAGGCCGCAGAGAAACAGCATCGCAGAGCGCGCCGTCCCCGCCCGATCGACCAGCCATTCGGCCATCACGGCCGGAACCCGGGACAGCATGAATAGCTCCGCCAGCAGCAACGTCCCGAAAAAAAGGCCCATGACGTTCCAGTTTACCTTGACCAACAAGGCTTCCTGCCAACCCAAGACCCCCAACAAAATCAGCGCCAGCCCCCCCCCGCACGCCACCCAGGAACGGCGATCCTGAAAAACGACAAACAGGACATAACACATCACAAAAACGGCCAGACTAATCCATGCAGACATGTTGATTACTCCGCTCTCAGTTAATACAAACCAGACTCCTTGAAAAACCGCAGCACGTTAATGAATGCCGGCGAGAAGCTCAACATCAATCCTTACGAATGGCTAATCGGTCCCACGGATAAAAGACAGGCGACTCGCCCCGGCTCCAAGAACGGGGCGCTGGCCTCTGCGGCCGTATCCATGCGCACACGCGTGAGGCTTCTCCTTTTGCTTGCCTTGGTTAAGGCAAACCATCACACTGCATGCCTCTAAAAAAATTGCCGATGCGTTGTCATGTCAAAAACTACAACCATGAAGTCGGACCGGAAACTCGCAAAGCCAGCTCAGTCCATATCGGTTGAAGGAGCCCCTTCGCCGCCTTATCCCGGCAAAGACTTTCGCATCGACGAATACACGCTTTCGGATACCTTGGGACACGGGTCGATGGCAACCGTGTTTCTGGCGACGGATCGGACGGGACATGAGGTCGCCATCAAGATCTTCCAGGAAGGCCCCGGCGTTTCGGCCACCATGCTCGAACGCTTCAGCCGCGAGGCGGAGGCCTCCAAAAAACTGCGCCGGCATCCGAACATCATGAAAATTTACGCCACCGGCCAGGAAGGCCCCTACCATTTCATTGCCATGGAGTGCATCAAGCGGAGCAAAACCCTGGAGAATGCTCTGGAAAACGGCTCCATGAGCCTGTCCATGGTCGTGCAGCTCGGCATTAAAATCGCACGGGCGCTTCAATATGCCCATGAACACCGGATCATCCACCGCGACGTCAAACCGACCAACATCATGATCGACGAGTTCGGAGAGCCCCTGCTCTCGGACTTCGGCGTGGCCGAGTTGATCGACCTGCCCTCCTGTACGCTGACCGGCGCGCTGACGGGCACCCCGCTGTACATGTCGCCGGAACAGGCGCGCGGCGAGCGGGTCGGCCCGGCCAGCGACATCTATTCGCTGGGCGTGGTTCTTTTCGAGGCGCTAACGGGCGTGCTGCCCTACAATTTGCAACATTTTTCGCCCGTCAAACAAGTCATCGACGCCGTCAAGAATGAGGTGTCCCGGCGCCCCCGGTTGTTTCGCAAAGAAATATCCCTCGACCTGGAAGCCGTGCTTTTAAAGGCGCTCGAAAAGGATTCGAAGGACCGCTACATGGATGCCGAGGCGCTCGCGCAGGACTTGGAACGAGCCCTCGCCAACCGCCGGGTCAGCGCACACCATTTTTCTCCCCTGGATCGAGCCCGCCACCTGGCCCGGTTCTATCGCAAGATCCTGGCCGCCGGGCTGCTGGGGATCGCGGTAGTCACAACGGCCGGCATCCTGTTTCGCCAGAAATTGTTGGAGGAACGCTATCAGGGCGTCCTGCGCAAGGCCCAACTCAAGAATTTGGAGTATCTGCTCACTCAGGCCAGCGGCTCGCCGGACAGCACAGGCCAAACCCCCAGGGCCTGGCATGAAATCCGTCTCGCGCGCCGCGCCATGACCGCCGGCGATTGGACCGGCGCCTCAGCCATGCTTCAAACCGCCGTAGATCTCAGCGAATCGATTCGCGACCGCCGGACGGCGGCCATTGCCCAGCTCGACCAGGCCCGTTGCGAGGCGATGACAGACCGCCATGACGCCGCCCGAGCCCTCTACCGCCAAATGCTCGAGAACACCGACGCCCCGCCCTCCATCGCCGGAACGGCGCAAATGGAAGGCCTGATTCTTGCCCTGCTGGACCGGGATCGGCCCGGCGCGGTCGAAACCCTCAAGATTCGAAAGCTGCCCGTCGAAGGCCCCTTGCGAGACACCCTGCTTTGCCTGGGCGGAGACCGGGCGGCCGAGGACCTCCTCGATAAAATCGATACCATGCCGCCACGATTCCAAAACGATGCCGCCCTGGCCGCCGCGATCCGGCTGTACATCGATGGAGAACCCAAACGAGCCCAGGCCGCCTTGAAACGCTGCATTCAAAACTCCGTCCCCCCCTCGGAATGGCCGGCGCCTTTCGCCAGACTGCTTTACGCCCGCTTCTCGATTGACTGATCCCCCCTCGACCTCTTAATGTCCCTGATTCATGCGAACATGGAATTCAACTCAACGACAGCCGTTCGTGAGTTTCCTCGCGCACTCACTGATGCGACTGGCCGTCGTCTTACTGACCGCCGGGGCGATCGGCGTCGTTGTTTATACGATTTCCCTCGAGCAAATTGAGGCAAACCAATGCGAAAACCGGCTGCATCGGCTCTATTCCGCGCTGGAGCAATATGAAATCGACCGGGGCATGCTTCCCCACGTCGCCTTCTTTCCCGACGACCCCAAGCAAGACAGCGACAGCCTGCCGACCGCGCTGGCCGCTTATGTGGCGGGCCCGGAAATTTACATTTGCCCGGCCACGCCCAAACTATTCCAAGATACCGGTCTGACTTATGTGTGGAACGTGGAACTCAACGGAAAAAAGCTCCGGGATTCGAAGGAGCCGGTCTGGATACTGACGGAAATCAACGCCCTTTCCGATCAGGTCCCCGCACCGCACTGGCGGCGCTATCATATTCTTTACACCGACGGCTCCGTCCGCCATTCCCGGACACCTCCCAAAAGCTTGAATTAGCCGCCCAACCCATATCCCGTTTTGAATAAAAACCAAAAAGAAAAAGACAAAGAGTTTCAGCCACAAATATCACAAAGAACACATAGAAAGAAACTTATGCCGTATATTCTTTGTGTTCTATGTGATCTTTGTGGCTGAAAACTCTTCGTTGTTGATTGTGATTCCACCGCGCCTGGGTACTCGTGTTATCTAACTTTAAAACAGCGCCTTACAGCATAAACCGATTGCGCTAAACACAACCATCGAATGGAAACGAACCTTCCGTAGTTAAAAACAATTGCGATTTCGATCGTTGAAGCGTATTTTACATTAAAAATGAGAGCGGTTGCATGGGATGAAGGAACATAGATATGAAAAAATTATGCTGGGCTTATTTGATTCTGTCGCTAAGCATCGTGATGGGCTGCATTTTGGGGATCTGATTAGGCGACTAGGCGAGCCGTTCTTCCACAGGAGACCGCAGGCATCCAGGGAAAAACGGCTTCCAGTTCTCGCGCAGCCTATTGAATGGTGGCTTTAGTGGCCTTGATCAGCGCCTTCCACAGCTTCTCCGGCGTTTCGCATTCCATGAGCCGTTCGCGGGCGTCGTCTTTCTGAAAGGTCTGGGCCAGGCCCGAGAGCAGCTTCAGGTAGAACGCACTGGCGGCGGTGGGAATCACCATGAAAAACACAACGCGCGTCAGGCTGCGCGCCGGGCCGCCGAATTTGATGCCTTTTTTGCTGATCCCCAGGGCCAGGGTCAAAGCGCCGCCTTCGACGCCGCGGACGTGGGGGAAGGCCAGGCCGTGATCCACGGCCGTACTGACGATCGCTTCGCGGCGGAGCGATTCCTCGAACAAGCGGGCTGCATTGTCGACAAAGCCTTCCGCTTCCATCTTATTGCACAATTCGGCCAGGACATCGTCGCGCTCCACGGAGGCCAATTGGGGAATCATCAGCTCCTGGGAGGAAAATCGTTCAATGCCCACTTTAGGCGTCTCGCTGCGCCGCTGACTCTTGCGGGTATTGCGGGCGGACGATTCGGGGTAATAAAGCAAACGGGCGCAGTTGGGACAGGTGTGCAGTTTTTCGGCGGCATGGACGGCATGAACCAAGCTGACCGGCAACGATATTCCGCAAGCCGTGCAGACGCCATTGGCTACGGGCACAATCGACAATTGGCCCTTCTTTTCGAGACGGTGAAACTGGCCATACGTATCCTGCGGCAATTCGCCCGCCAGGGTTTTGATTGACGCCTCAAGCTGGGCCAGTCGCGCACCGGGCATGGACGCCTCCTGTTGGGCACGAGCCACGGTCAGCTCCTGAAGCTGAATCAAATGATTGATGATGCGGTGCATGGTGCCGCGTTTGGGTTGGACGATAGCTTCCGACTCGCTGTTATTACTCAATGCGTTCTCCTTGTTTAATTAAAAAACGATTCATGGGCGCCCTGGGTGCAGGGACTGAATTGGAGTAGGAAAGCATTGAAACGAGACCATTCGACTTCATGCGTACGGGCGTAAAAAATACAACAGCGTCCGGAACAACGTCACATTCTTCCGCGATACCTATGGATTCCCAACGCTTCATTTGTCCAACACTCCACCACTCCTCAACCCTCTGGGATGAAGAAAAAGGCCTCTTTGTTATAGCACCTTGGCGGAAATATGCAATGAGACAAAAGCAATGCTCTACGCGGCAATAGCATACGAATCAAGCCGGGCGCTTGGGCTTTAATCGTTCCATTCTCATTTCAAGCATTTTGATAACGGCCGCGGCCATTTCCTGAATGTCCACCGTACCGGTATTCCACGTCAAATCGTATAAAAGAGGATCGTTGATGTCCTTGTTGAAAAAGGTTCGAATCATTTGCTCTCGATCCCGATCCTGCTTGTGCATGATTTGGAGAACCTCTTTTGCCGGCTTCTGGAGAATCTCTATCATGTGCTGCAAACGAAGTTTTTCAGGTTCGATTAATCGAATTCGAATGGTTTGCGGCATGCCCTGCGTCACGCACACGGCGCCCCGGCCAATGATAATCACCTTGCCCAACAGAGCCAGCAGCCGGATGACTTCGAAGATCTTCTTTTGCATATCGTATTGTTCGGGCCGTCCGACAAGCATCTCATAGACGGATTGATGCACGCCCCGGCGATATTCCTCGTTCAGCAACGATTGGAACAACGCCTCGCCCCCCTCATGCTGGGCCAGCATGGCGCACAATTTCTGGTCGAACATTTCCCAGCCGGAATTGAGATCGGCACGCTTGTTTTCCAAGAGCTGCCGCAGGATTTCGCGGCCCAGGAAATGTCCGCCGGCCCCCGATTGCCGGGAAATGGCCACGCAGGGGAAACCGGTTTCGTGAATGTCCACGTCTTCACGTTTCTGGAGGAATCTTCTGACTATTTCAGCTTGGTTCATGAAATGCCCCCGCTTAACAGCACGACTTTACTCACTTGCGCGCAAACACTCAATGCAGAAATAACAAATGTTGCCTTATCGAGACCGGCGCGTTTAAATGCCCGGCATGGACAAAAAAACAGCCCAGAAGAAGGCCGACGATACCAGCCGCCAGACCGTGCTGGCCATCGCCTGGAACATACCCGTCATGATCCTGATCTGGACGATGCTCGGTTATTATATCGGCATCAAAATCGGACATAAAAAGGCGGGCATCGTCTGCGGCTGGATACTCGGCATGGCGGGCGTGGCGTACGAGATTTGGAAAGTGGCCCGCACCCACGACGATCCGCCCCGCCCGGGTGCATCCTGACACGGCCCCCGCGCATACGAATAAGAATCCACGTCCTTACGGACGCGGCTACTTAGCCGCCGGCGTAAGCCGGTGGTTTCTTTCCAGCGCCAGACGTTGAGGAGGGGCCGTGTCAAGATGCACCCGACCCATCCCTTGATTTTTCGATTGAGAAAAGGGGGGCGACGGCTTAAGCTTCCCCCAATTTTATGACATCGTCGGTTGATATAGCAACGAATGCCGTGAGCGCGGGAGGTCCGGTCGATACCAAAATCGCTGTGCATGACTTTATTTATGAGCATGTCATGTATCACATTGCGGAAGCCGACGTCTGGAATCTTCCGTTCGTCAATGTTCCCCAGCTCGATATCTTTCGATACGACGGGGTCATGATCGCGGTAGGCTGCCTTTTGCTGATTTTCTTCTGCGGCTTTTTTTACAAACCCAACAAGTCCGTGCAGCACGGGTGGGCCAACCTTCTGGAAGTCTTCGTGCTGTTTATCCGGAATCAAATCGCCATCGCCTTTCTCGGCGAAAAGGACGGACGCCGCATGGCGCCCCTCTTCTGCAGCTTCTTCTTTTTCATTTTGATTTTAAACCTGCTGGGACTCGTGCCCCTTTTCACCACCGCCACCGGCAACATCAATGTAACCGGAGCGCTGGCGGCCATCACGCTGGGGTTCATGGTCGGCGGCGGCATCTACCGATGCGGAGTCAAAAATTTCCTGCTGACCTTCATTCCCCCCGGCCTGCCCCTGCCGCTGAAGATTTTTATGGCGCCGCTGGAATTCGTCAGCATGATCAGCAAGGTCATGGCGCTGATGATCCGGCTGTTCGCCAACATGCTGGCAGGACACATCATCATCTTTTCGCTGGTGGGCCTGGTCGCCTTGTTTGGATTATGGGCGGCGCCGGTGCTGGCTCTCGTGGTGTGCGTTTATTTTTTCGAGATCTTTATCGCCTTTTTCCAGGCGTATATTTTCACCCTTTTATCGGCAGTTTACATGGGCCAACTTTATCGGCCCGAACATTGACAGCACAAACAACAGGAAGGATGCGAACATGACAGGAATTGCTTTAGCCAGCGTGGGTGCAGGATTAGCCGCCATCGGAGCGGGCATTGGAGTCGGAACCGTCGGCGCGGCCGCCGTGCAAGGCATGGCCCGCCAGCCGGAAATGGCGCCCAAGCTGCAAGTGACGGCCTTGATTTTCAGCGCGTTGATCGAGGGCGTGGCCCTGTTCAGCCTGGTCATTTGTTTCCTTCAGATGTAAGGACAGCAAATTCCTTACATTATGAATGCAGAGCTTACAACCACTCAGGCCGTCGTTGAGGTCAAAACGGCTTCGACGCCGCAGGGCATGCACCATACGGTCATGGATATTTCGGGCGAGATGGTCCTGCTGACCTGGCTGATGTTCACCGTCACGGCCTTCATTCTCTACAAGATCGCCTGGAAGCCGATCCTGGCCGCGCTGGACAAGCGGGAAAACGACATCAAGGCGTCCCTGGACACCGCCGACAAGGCCCGCCAGCAAGCTGAAGACACAAAAATACAATGCGAGCGGCTGCTCCAAGAGGCCGATGCCCAAGCGCGCGAACTGATCGAACAGGCCCGCAAAACGGCCCAGGAAACCTCCGATTCCATGCGGAATCAGGCGCGGGAAGAATCGCGGTTGCTGCTGGTCAGCGCACAGCAGGAAATCGCCTTCGAAAAAGAAAAAGCCGTCAACGCCCTGCGGCAGGAGAGCGCGCAACTGGCCATCGAACTGGCCGGCAAGCTCATCAAAAAGAACTTGGATACCGAACAGAACCGGGCTCTGACCGGACAATGGCTGAGCAAGCTGTAAACCATGAAGAAACTGAAGATCGCCAAATCCTATGCCAAAGCCCTTCTGAAAACCGCGGAAAGCGATCATCGGACCGAAGCCGTTTACGAGGACTTGAAATACCTGAAGGACCTCCTGGCCCAATCGGCCGAGTTCGATTTGTTTCTCTCGCCGTACTTCATGACCGAAGTCGACCGGCCCCAGGTGCTTCGCGCTATTTTCGAAGGCAAGATTGACCTCCTGACGTTCAAGTTCCTTGAACTACTGGAAAAACGCCGCGACTTGCGGCTGCTGCCCTCGACGATCGAGGCGTTCGAGGAATTTTATCTGCGCCTGCGAGGCATTGTGCAGGCCAGCATCCGGGTGGCGTACGAGGTTTCCGAGAAGGAATCGGCCGCTTTCACGGAAAAAGCGAAAAAGCTGTTCGGCCCGGAAACCATCGTCACGATCGCGGAAGACGCCTCGTTGTTGGGTGGGTTCGTCATGGAGACGCCGGAAAAGGTTTATGATTGCAGTCTGTCCGGACGATTCGACCGTCTGGCCCAAAGGCTGGCCGCCACATAAAGGGAGATGTTATGGAGTCATTTTTAAAACCCGTTGAAATCTCGACGATCCTGCGCCGGCAATTGATCGACTTCGACATCGAAGCCGAGGTGCTCGAATCGGGAACCGTATTCAGCGTCGGGGACGGCATCGCCCGGGTGTACGGGCTGCTGGGCGTCATGGCCGGCGAGCTGGTGGAGTTTTCCTGCGGCATCATGGGTCTGGCGTTGAATCTGGAGGAAGAGGACGTCGGCGTGGCGGTCCTCGGCGACGATGCCCAGATCAAGGAGGGCGACCGGGTGAAACGAACCCGCCGCATCGCCTCCGTGCCGGTCGGGGAATCGTTGTGCGGACGCATCGTGGACTCGCTCGGCAATGCGATCGACGGCGGCGCGCCCATCGCCCCCAAGGAGTTTCGGCCTATCGAAATCAAGGCGCCCGGCATCATGGAACGCCAAAACGTCAAGGAACCGCTGGAAACCGGTATGAAAGCGATCGATGCGCTCACCCCCATCGGCCGCGGCCAGCGGCAACTGATCATCGGCGACCGCAAGATCGGCAAGACGACGATGGCCATCGACACCATCATCAATCAGGCCGGAAAGAACATGATGTGTTTTTATGTGGCCATCGGGCAAAAGCGCTCGTCGGTTGCCCTGCTGCACGAAAAGCTCAAACGGCACGGCGCTATGGAATATACGACGATTGTGGCCGCCACTGCCTCGGACCCCGCCCCGCTTCAATACCTGGCGCCGTTTTCGGGCTGCGCCATGGCCGAGTATTTCCGGGACAGCGGCCGTCATGCCTTGATCGTTTACGACGATCTGACCAAACATGCCCAAGCCTACCGACAGCTCTCCCTGCTGCTGCGGCGGCCGCCGGGACGAGAGGCCTTTCCGGGCGATATTTTCTACCTGCACAGCCGCCTGCTGGAACGCGCGTCCAAGCTCAACGACGAGAAAGGCGCCGGCAGTTTGACGGCGCTGCCCATTGTGGAAACCCAGGCCAACGATATTTCGGCCTACATTCCCACCAATGTCATCTCGATTACCGACGGACAGATTTTCCTGGAACCGGCGCTCTTCAATGCGGGCCAACGTCCCGCCGTGAATCCCGGCATCTCGGTTTCGCGCGTGGGCGGCGACGCACAGACCAAGGCGATGAAACAAACCGCCGGGTCCCTTCGCATCGATCTGGCCCAATACCGCGAAATGGAGGCCTTCGCACAGTTTTCGTCCGACTTGGACAAAAACACCCTCCAGCAACTGACCCGCGGCAAGCGCCTGATGGAGGCCATGAAACAGGGTCCGCACCAGCCCCTGCCGATCGTCAAGCAGGTGGCGTTTATTTATGCCGGCGTCAACGGCTACCTGGATGGCTATCCGCTGCGCCACGTCCGCAATTTCGAAGCCCAGTTGTACCAGGCGCTCGATACGACGTACGCGGATTTTGTGAAGCAGTTCGAAGCAAAGCGGCAATTGTCGCCCGAAATCAAGCAGGCCCTCGACAGCCTGCTGGCCGACTTCAAAAAACGGGTTAAACTGTAGCCGGGGGATCGTCACGTGGCAGGCTTTCGAGATTATAACGCCAAGCTGGCCAGCTTGAAAAACATGCAGCGGGTCACGAAAACCATGAAAATGGTTTCCGCGACCAAGTTGCATCGCGCCCAGGACGCCCGCCGGCGCGCGGAGCAATTTGTGCGGGCCTTGTCGAAGATCGCCGAGCGCGTGGCCCTGGCCGCCGATTTCATTTCACATCCCCTCCTCCAGCCCCGCCGCGAGGTACGGAACGGCATGATCCTGGTGATCACGTCCGACAAGGGCCTTTGCGGAAGCTACAACGTCAACCTGCTGAAAAAGGTGCAGGCCTGGATGGAGGAACAAGGCCCCCGGTTCAAGATCCTTCGCTTCAGCTTCTGCGGCCAACAGGGCTACCATTTTTTCAAGGACAAGGTCGAAGTGCGTACGAACTACGAAGGGGTCACCGCCCGCCCGGATTTCGCGCAGGCGTTGAAAATCGGACGGAATATGCTGAATTCTTTCATGGGACGGAAGTACGAGGAAATCTACATCGCCTATAACGTCAGTCCCAGTCCTCTGTCCCAAACGCCGGTCGTAGAGCGAATCCTGCCGTTCAATCTTTCGCGGCCCAAGCCCACCGTGGATGGGTCCAGAACGGATTATCTCTACGAACCCAAGGAAACGGCGCTGCTGGGCGACCTTCTCGAAAAGCTATTTTTTAACCGCATCTTTTCCGCCTTGCTGGAAAATGCCGCCGGCGAGCACGGGGCGAGGATGACGGCCATGGACAGCGCCACCAACAACATCGATAAACTCTGCGACCTGACTACCCTGCTCCGCAACCGCGCCCGCCAGGGCGCCATTACCCGGGAGTTGGTGGAAATCGTCGCCGGCAGCGAAGCTTTGAAATAGGAAGAAACGAGGATGGGGTCATGAACGACGAAAAACGCAAACTCGGCAAGGGAAAAATCACGCAGGTCATGGGAGCTGTGGTCGATGTCGAGTTCCCGGCCAAACATCTGCCGCTGATCTTTACCGCCCTGCAAACCACCAATCCTTCGATCAATGACCAGCCCTTAAACCTGGTGCTCGAAGTGGCCCAGCACCTCGGCGACAACACCGTTCGAACCATTGCGATGGACAATACCGACGGTTTGATTCGGGGCAATGAGGTGATCGATACCGGCGATGAACTCTCCATGCCCGTCGGCCCCGGCACGCTGGGACGCGTGCTGAATCTGCTGGGCAAGCCGGTGGATAATGCCGGCCCGGTCAAATTCGAAAAAACTCTGCCCATCCATCGTCCGGCGCCTTCGTTCGAAGAGCAGAGCACCGAGGAAGTGATCCTGGCCACCGGCATCAAGGTCATCGACTTGCTGACGCCCTATAAAAAAGGCGGGAAAATCGGACTCTTCGGCGGAGCCGGGGTCGGCAAGACCGTTCTGATCCAGGAACTCATCCACAACATCGCCAAGGAACACGGCGGCTACTCGGTGTTTGCCGGGGTCGGCGAACGCACCCGCGAAGGCACCGCCCTCTTTCTGGAGATGAAGGAATCCGGCGTACTCAACAAGACCTCGCTGATCTTCGGCCAGATGAACGAACCCCCCGGCGCGCGCGCGCGCGTCGCGCTGTCGGCCCTGACCGTGGCCGAATATTTCCGCGACGAGATGAGGCAGGACGTCCTGCTGTTCATCGACAATATCTATCGCTTCACCCAGGCCGGCTCGGAAATCTCGGCGCTCCTGGGACGAATCCCCTCGGCCGTCGGCTACCAGCCGACGTTGGGCACGGACATGGGCGAATTGCAGGAACGCATCACCTCCACCAAGAACGGCTCGGTAACTTCCATTCAAGCCATTTACGTCCCGGCCGACGACTACACCGATCCGGCCCCAGCCACGACCTTCGCTCACCTGGACGCCACGACGGAATTGTCACGGGCCATGGTTGAAAAAGGCATTTATCCGGCGGTCGATCCCCTGGCCTCCTCTTCCTCCATGCTCGATCCACAAATCGTCGGCGAGGAACACTACCAGACGGCTCGCGGCGTTCAGCAGATTCTCCAGCGCTACCGGGACCTGCAGGACATCATCGCCATTCTCGGCATGGACGAGCTTTCGGAGGAGGACAAGGTCACGGTAGGCCGGGCTCGCAAGGTGCAAAAGCTGCTCTCCCAACCCTTCAGCGTAGCCGCTCAATTCACCGGCGTTCCCGGCGTCTATGTGCCGCTCAGCGAAACCATCCGTTCCTTCAAGGAAGTGCTCGCCGGCCAGCACGACGAGATCCCCGAACAGGCCTTCTACAACGTCGGCTCCATCGATCAGGTCTTGGAAAAGGCCAAAACGATGAAAGGCTAAGGACATGAATCTATTCAAAGTGTCCATCATTACGCCGGAAGGAACCGTCTTCGAAGACGTCGCGGAATCCTTGGCGGCGCCCGGCGTGAATGGCGAGTTCACCATCATGGCCCAACATGCCCCGCTGGTGGCCGCCACCCAAGCCGGCGTTCTTAAAATCGTCAAACAGTCTCGCGAGCTTTTTTTTGCCGTGGGTGAAAGTCTGGTGGAAGTCACGAAGGAGCAAACGCTGGTATTAGCCAATCTGGCCCATCCCGCCAGCAACCGGGAAGAAGCCAAAAAACAGGCGGACGTTTATTTAAAGGCGGCTCATGCGGATACCCCTAACATCTGATATACTTGGGTGCATCTTGACACGGCCCCTCCTCAACGTCTGGCACTGGAAAGAAACCACCGGCTTACGCCGGCAGCTACGTAGCCGCGTCCGTAAGGACGTGGATTCTTATTCTTATGCGCGGAGGCCGTGTCAAGATGCACCCGATATACTTGGAAAATCGTTTCGAGTCTTGATTTTGAGGCCCAGCTGCCGCAAGATGCACAACTTTGAACATGGAGCGGTAGAATGAATCTCAAGAAAGTACTTTCGCCGGAAACCATTTCATTGAGTTTGAGTGGCTCGACCAAGGAAGAAGTCATCGAGGAAATGGTCGGCTTATTGATGAAATCCGGAAGAATTAAGGATCTTAAGGATCGCGACGCGGCCATTAAGGCCGTGATGGACCGTGAACATAAGATGTCCACCGGCATGCAAAACGGCATTGCCATTCCGCATGGAAAAACCGATGTGGTCGCCAGTCTGGTCGCCGCCTTGGGCGTCAAGAAGGAGGGCATCGACTTCGGAGCCTTGGACGGAAAGCCTTCCATCATTTTTGTCATGACCATTTCCCCGGATAATCGGACCGGCCCGCACATCCAGTTTCTGGCGGAAGTCAGCCGTCATCTAAACGACGTCCGGATTCGCGAACGAATTCTCCAGGCCGCCAGCCCGGACGAAGTCATCGAAGCGCTCTCCGGCTAATCCACGTCCTTGCATAAGGGCAAAGGTTGAAAACGCGCTGCCGTTAGATGACGCCGCCATAAGCGATCGCTATTTCGAAAGACCGACATGACAAACATTGAGCAGACGGCCACAGCTTTGACCACCGCGGTGGTCGAAGGCGCCGCGATCATTGCGGAAGAATATTCCTCGGAGATGGGGCCGTTGATGCTGCGGTTCATCTTTCAACTCGGCGTCATCATCATCAGCGCCCGGCTGGGCGGATTCCTGCTTAAAAAAATCCTAAAACTTCCCGGAGTACTGGGCGAACTGGTCACGGGCATGCTCATCGGCCCCTACGCCTTGGGCAGCCTGTCCATTCCCGGGTGGGGAAGCCTCTTTCCGCTGCCCATGACGGCGGTACCGGTGTCGCCCGAACTCTATGCCATCGCGACGCTCGCCTCCATCGTTCTGCTTTTTCTGTCGGGACTCGAAACCGATCTGGCCACCTTCCTGCGTTATTCCGTGGTCGGCTCGGCGGTCGGCATCGGCGGCGTGATCGTGTCCTTCGTATTGGGGGATCTGTGCGCAATTTTTTTCCATGTCGCCGATTCGTTTATGTCGCCGGCGGCCTTGTTCATGGGCACCATCTCCACGGCCACCTCGGTGGGCATCACAGCGCGCATTCTTTCCGAGAAGCGCAAGATGGATTCGCCCGAAGGCGTCACCATTCTGGCCGGGGCCGTGCTGGACGACGTGATCGGCATCATCGTGCTGGCGATTGTCGTCGGCATGTCCAAGGTGGCACAAGCCAGCGGCGTGGTGAATTGGCATCACATTCTGGTGATCGCTCTCAAGGCGCTCACCTTCTGGGTCGTCTGCACCGCCTTGGGCTTGCTGCTGGCGCGCCGGGTCACCCAACTGCTCAAGCTCTTCAAGTCGGCCGAACTCATCGCCTCTCTGGCTTTTGGCTTGGCGCTCCTGCTCGCGGGCCTTTCCGAAAAAGCCGGCCTGGCCATGATTATCGGCGCCTACATCATGGGCCTGTCCTTATCCCGCACCGATTTGGTCCAATTGATCCAGCACGAGTTGCAGGGGCTATATAATGCCCTGATTCCGGTCTTCTTCTGCGTCATGGGCATGCTGGTCGATTTTCGGGCCATGAGCGGCGTGGTCGTTTTTGGATTCATCTACTCCATCGTAGCCATCCTCTCGAAGCTGGTCGGATGCGGTGTGCCGGCCTGGCTGATGAAGTTCAGCTTCCGGGGAGCCATGAGGGTCGGCATCGGCATGGTGCCCCGCGGTGAAGTGGCTTTGATTGTCGCCGGCATCGGCTTGTCGACCGGAACCATCCAGCCCGACGTTTTTGGCGTGGCCATCATGATGACCATGATCACCACCGTGATAGCCCCGCCCTTGCTGGTGAAGAGTTTTGAAGGAGGTTCAAGCCTGCGCGCCGGCGCAGAAAAAAACCAGGAATCCCTCAAAACCATCTCGCTGGATTTCCCCAGCACCGACCTGGCCGAATTCATGATGGTCCGAATTGCCAACGCGTTTCGCAGCGAGGAGTTCTACGTATACCGCGTTACGCACGACATCAATACTTTTCAGGTCCGCAAGGACGACATGACTTTTTCGATCACCCATGAAGGATCGAGCATATCGATGACCACGCACGAAAAGCACGAACACGTCCTGCGTCTGGTCGTCCTGGAGGAACTGCTTGCTCTGGAAGATCTTTTCCAATCCTTGAAGTCGCTGAAGGAAAATGCCCTGGGCGTGCAACTGCTCAACGGGCTATTCGACAAGGATCGCGGGCAATAAAAAGGCCCTGCGAGCGGGTCAGTCTCTTCACGGGCTGTGTGAATTACTTCTTTTTCTCGGTGTATTTGATCCCGAGGCCTGACCGGCTCACAGAGCTAATGTATAGTGTACCCTCTCGCGGTTTTTTGTTAAGCGTCTCTACCATTTTTGTTTCAATTTTACGATGAGCATCACTTCGCCGTCCGCCAGATACTCGTAGCCCACCCACGCCGGCGTATTCAACAATTGCACATCGACCCCTCCGATCTGATAGCGCAACAGGCCGGTCTCCCGCAAAAGCGTAAACTCAAAAGTCGGCGCCTTGCTCAACCAGGATTCGCGATGAATCACGGACAATAGCTTTTGGAAATAGAGACTCTTGATGTTGAATTCGCCCAGCAGGGGTTCTGCCGATGCAGACGCCGGAGTCATCAACAGGAGAAGGCCTGCAAGACAGGGAAGGAGCTTCCTTCGCGCAAGCTCCGTCTTCACGAGGCTACCCTGAAAAGAGGAACGAGACTTTCGTCCGGCGATAAGCCGCCGTGATTGGCCACATTGAACTTCACCTTGCAGCCGGCCGGCGTGGAGGCGAAGGTGTAGCCGGGCTTTGCCAGGAGGACAAAATCTCCCACCCGGGAGGCAAAGGCCGGATGAGTTTTGCCGGGACCGAAAGCGCCCATCCCGATCAATTCCTGTCCGGTCACGCAAACTCCCGCATGCGACAGCCGTTGCTCGACGACAGCCTTAAACTGGGCGACTTTTCCGGGCCGCACAAAGCAGTGAACCAGGCGCGCATCGCCCGACGTCAACATGGCCAGGCAATCGTAAAAGCCGGGGAGAGCCCGCAGATCGATCCGTTGCTCCAGTATCGAATCCACCAGGCCATGATCCGCCGTGATCAGCAGAATCGTCTCCGTCCCCTGAAGCTGTTCAACCAGCCGGGCCAGCATGCCATCGATCTCGTCCATGTGCCGGACAGTGGAGCGGCTCGCACAGCCTTTGGAATGACATCGCGAATCGTATTCCGGCCAATAGGCATAAGCCAGCCCCCGCCCCTTTTGTCGGGCGAACGCAGCCATCTGGCGCTCCAACCCGCGTAGCGTGGTGCAGGTCGCCACAGAGGTCCAACCTTGAAACACGCGGTTAAACCGGCCCTTGGGAATATCCCCCCAGGAAATGAGCGTTCGCGGACCTTTGGTTGACGCCAGATAAGAAGGAATGCCCAGATACTTCCGCAAATTGAATTCTGGTCCCGCCAGCGGCGAGCCGGTTCGTGTTACCGCGGGAAGAATCGTACCGACCAACCCTAAATCCGGCAGATGCAAATGCCAGCCGAGAATCCCGTGTTCGGTGGGCGTCACCCCCGTGAGAAACGTCGTGATGGCCGCCGCCGTCGTCGCCGGGCAAACGGTCGTAATCGTCCGATAGGAATGGGCCGCAAAAAAATGCCTTCCCTTGCCCGCGTCAAGATGTCGCCCGAGTTGCTGGGCTCCCATTCCATCGACGACCAGGTAAATCACCTTCTTCCACGCGGCCAGCTCTCGCGCCGGAAGACCGTCCAGTTCCCGATGCGGCGATCGTCCGCCCCGGGATCGGATGATCGACGACATCAAATTCACGATGCTGCCGCCGTCATAGTCAGGCAGATAAAAGTCCTTCAGTTTTCCTTGGGATATCAAAGGCATGACACACTATAAGCGCGATCTTTCGCGGTCTCAACGCCCGATTTCAAACCCAGGGCAAGAACCGGGACGAGGTCGTCCCGGCTCCATGACTCCCTTTTGGAGACGGGCCACAGGGCTGTCTTTTATACATAAATCGTATAGACCTATCGTTTGCCAAAAACAGGCTCTCAAAGACTTTGGAGGGTTCCGCTCTGACGGATGGCAGAGCGTCCCACGGATAAAAGAGGATCCAGAGGAGGTGTCCTTGAAGCTGTTTGACGCCTTGCTCACGCATAAACAAGAAATCGCATCGTCTTTGGACGCCCCGTTCATAATTCTTCCTTTTTTGCTCGTTTTATGAGAGGATGCGGCTTCATTCATTGAGGCAAGGAATACACGTGTTATGAGTCGATGCTTGGTAACTGGGGCGGCGGGGTTTATTGGATCTCATCTATGCGAGGCTTTAGTGGCGCGCGGGCATGAGGTGGCAGGCGTGGATGCCTTTATTCCTTACTATCCGCGCCCTTTGAAGGAAACCAACCTGGCCGGCTTGATTCAAAGCGCGTCCTTTATATTTCGCGAACTGGATCTGCGTTGTGACGATTTGACGTCTGTGGTCGAGGGTTGCGATGTGATTTTTCACGAAGCCGCCATGGCGGGGCTGATGAAAAGCTGGAGCGATTTCGAGTTGTATGCCTCCTGCAATATGATCGGCACGAAGCGGCTGCTGGATGCGGCGCGCACCCAGAAGACTCCGCCGCACGTCATTCATGTATCGACTTCCAGCGTTTATGGACGTGAAGCGGCGGGCGCCGAGGACATGCCGCTGGCGCCGTTTTCTCCCTATGGCATTACGAAGGTCGGCGCCGAGCAACTTTGCCGGGCCTTTGAAGCCAATTTCGGATTGCCGATTACGATTCTGCGTTACTTTTCCGTGTACGGCCCGCGCCAACGGCCCGACATGGCCTACAACATCCTTATACGCTGCCTTCAAACCGGCGAGCCGTTCACGATGTTCGGCGACGGCTCTCAAACGCGCAGCAACACGTACGTGGCGGACTGCGTCAACGCGACCTTGTTAGCGTTCGAAAAACGCTCGGTCTCGGCGGGCCAAGTGTTCAATGTCGGCGGCGGGGAAATCATTACCTTGAATCAGGCCATTGCTTTCCTCGAGGAATTGTCCGGCAAAAAGATCGTGATCGATCGCAAGCCGCCCCGCCCCGGCGATCAGCAGCACACTTCCGCTCATATCGAAAAGATCAAGCGGGTTTTGGGTTACCAGCCGCAAACACCCGTCCGCGACGGTCTTCGCGCGCAATTTGAGTGGCAACGGCAACAACCGTTGCCCTAGCCCGTTTTTTAAGCAGGAGCCTCGCAAGAGACTACAACGCAACATCCAACATCGCTATTGACAATTATAAGATTCGTTCTTATTTTTGGCGTCATGCATACAGATACCTACATCCCTCGTTCGATGGAAGGCACGCTGAAGAAAGCCTTGCAGGGCTTTCCCGCTGTGCTGGTCACAGGCCCGCGCCAATCAGGTAAAACCACGTTTCTTAAACATACGCTGGGCAAAAAATACGCTTACGTGTCTTTTGACGATCCGCTGCAACGACAGTACGCCCTTCAGGATCCCAACGCTTTTCTGGCCGGCTTCGGCTCCCAACCCGTCATTCTTGATGAAGTGCAGTATGTTCCGGAACTATTCTCGCATCTCAAGACGGCCATTGACCGTGAACGAGAACGGAGCGGGCGATGGGTTCTAACCGGTTCACAGCAATTCCAAATGATGAGGAATGTCAGCGATTCTCTCGCCGGGCGCATCGCTATTCTGGAACTACCGCCCTTCAATGTTGCCGAACGTCCCGATGCGGGAACCTTGTCTTTGGCCGAATTAATCTGGAGGGGGACGTATCCCGCTCTGGTCCTGCATCCGGATCACCGCGAACTCTGGCTATCGAGTTATCTGCAAACTTATGTGGAAAGAGACGTGCGCCAGTTGGATGGCATTCGAGACCAACGAACCTTCGAACTTTTTCTTGGACTGCTAGCCGCACGACACGGACAAGAAATCAATAAAGCGGCGATTTCGCGAGAATGCGGCATAAGCCAGCCTACGGTAAGGGAGTGGATATCCATTCTCGAGGCATCGTACATCGTCCTACACCTGCCGCCCTATTTCGAAAATCTCGGCAAGCGATTAATTCGTACCTCCAAGGCCTATTTCCTCGATTCAGCTCTTGCCGCCTATCTCACCAGGCATGCGGATGCCGACACCCTGTGGGCAGGCCCCATGGGCGGCGCGTTTTTCGAAGGCTGGATCGTGAGCGAATTGCACAAGATTTTTGTTGCGGCAGGCCTGCGTCCGGAGTTCTATTTCTGGCGATCCCATGATGGCCTGGAGGTCGATCTGATTATTCCGTGGAAGGGGCAATTGTATCCGGTGGAGATCAAACGTACGGCCACCCCCATGCCGAGACACATGGATATGCTTCACCGCTTTATGTCGCTAACAAAACCGAAACGTTGCGCCAAACCCGTGTTGGTCTGCACGGGCAACATTGAAATTGCCGACTTGAATGGCACGGCCATTCAACCTTGGCCCTTGTTCTTAGCGCAATGGGAGAAACGAATCGGCAGATAAACAGGAATCCTCAGGCTAGGACCATCGCCGCCTTCGTGTCGATCGGAGCGGTTACTACAAAATCCATCTCGAAATTACGGATCGAGTTCTATCCGGATAAACCGGTTTTCGGCGCCGCCCAAGCCGGTCGTATATACATTGACCGAGGGCGTGGCGGAGAGCTGGTTGGTCACGAGTTGGAAGCCCGTCCCCGCCAGATTGGTAGACTGCATGATGCGATACGTCCGGCCGGCGACGCTCGACCAACGGACGATGAAGCCGCCGGAAAGCGCCTGGCCTGGCGACAGAGCTTCCAACACGGAAAACCGGTTGGTTGGGTCTGTGCCGGCGAGCCACTCCTGCCAGGTCCATAATCGATCCCCGTCCTGATCCAATTCGGCCTCCACATCCCAGGCCTGGTTGGTCAATCCATGCTCGGCCAACCACCAGACCGGGGTTTGGTTTGTGGCCAAGTCCGGAACAAAATGAGCCATGACGCTGCGTCGGCTGGGCATGGCCAGCAACAAAGGATTGTCCTGTGCCGAGCCGGGCGGCAGCTCGCCGGTCCAATTGGTAAAATGGTAGTAGATATCGGCCTCGGCCGTAACAACAACGGTCGTGCCCAATCGATGCCAGCCTTCCACGGATTGAACCGCACCCGATCCCTCGCAGTCCGTTTCCAGCCAAACGTTGGTATCCCACAGCCAGGTCAGCGCGGCATGATTGGTCACCGCCATGGTCAGGGTGGCGCCCGACCCATTGCGAGGCTCCTGCCCCAACATCGACCAGCCCCGGCATACGTATTGGGTCCCGCCGGCCGCGGACGGATCGGAAATGTCCGCATTCAAGAGCGCTCCGTGAAAGTTGGTGTATTGGCCGGCCGCGGGAGACGCTGTTCCCCGCTGCGTTTGAACGGTCAATGTAAACCGATTGCTGGAGAGCAAATTCGCCGAACCCGGGGTGGGCTTTTTCATGTAATAAAAAGGGGCGCCATGAGCGTCCGGCCAACGACCCTGACTGACATCGGTGGTTTGCGCGCCGAAGACTATCGTATCCAGAGCCACGCCGTCCGGAGTATAAAATCCCAGAGCCTCGCCCCCTTTGCTCAAGGCAAAGCTGGTGTGCATATTGGACGTGCTGTTTCGACTGTCCGCCCAAACCATCAGGTATTGCTGGGCTCCAATCACGATGTTGCTGGGAATGGTCCATTTATCGGGCTGACTCAATTTGTCCGTCAGCGTATATCCTGTGAGGTCGACGGCCTCATCGCCGGCGTTATACAACTCGAACCAATCCGCCCATTCGTTGTATTCGTTCTTGATCGTGTAGGCATTGTCCGCCATCCACTCGTTAATGACGATCGACCGGTTGGCCAGCAAAGGACCGTTGGTCGCGCCGGGGGACGGCGTCATGAAGATGCCCCGGTTGGTCCACACCCCATCCGGAGAAGAGCCATACGACCGGTCCGCGGCCACGCGGGGATGGTTGATATAGTCCACGACGATGCGCCGTCCGGCATTGGAGTGCACGAGCGCCAAAGAGCCGTTGGTTAAGCTTAAGCGAAAGCTGGCATGAGGTTCGTTCGTGGACGACTCGCCCGGCTCGCCGTCGGCGATGACTACCAGAAAACCGTTGGAGCACACCGCGCCGTTGGTAAAAGCCCAGCGGGTCAGGTTGGCATAGTTATCCGTCAGGTAATAATTGGTCAGGGCTTGAACCGTTCCGGCGCCGTTATACAACTCGATCCAAGGCTCGCGCTCGCCCATTCGATCCTGGCGCCCGCTGAGGTTGTTGGGTTGAATTTCGTTCAGCCACAGCAAGGGGAACTCCGGGAGCGAGGAGGTCGTCGAATTGGCTGCGCCGGGAGTGAAAAGGCGGTTGGTATCCGCGGCCCAATTGCCCACGCGATTGCGGTCGCGGCGCGCATCGATCAGTTGAAGCGAAGCGCCGCTGCCCGCGGCGGCGGACGGCCAGGGCGGTTGCGGCGAGAAGATGACCTCATCCACGATCGTTTCATTGCTGGACACCGTGCGCATAAGCCGCAAGCGTTCGCCGCCGTTGTCGAGCTTGCCGCTGTATTCGCCGGCCACGGCCGCGGCATTGCTGTAGGCGGCGGCAAATCCGGCGCGGTTTTCGACCAGCACCATAAACTGCGTGGGCCCCAATACGGCGCCTTCCTCAAAAATATAATCCACCCCCGCCAGCCGATACCCCATCAGGTTGAACGCATAATTGGTCGAGCGGTTGTACAATTCCAGGAACTCGGCCAACTCCGGAACGGGCTGATACATGATTTCGCTGAACACCACCTGGCCTTCCGGCGCCTGGTCGGCGCCGGTGTAGGTAATGGCCATACTGTCGCTCATGCCGGGGATGGCCTGTCCGTTCGCGTCGTAGCCAGCCACCACGATAGGATTCACGCCCGAGGTGAGCGCCAGTTGCACGCTCCAAGCGGTTACGCTGGTCCATTGCAGTTCATACACGACTCCGTTGATCGCCAGCGAGTGCGCCTGAATGGGCGCCAGGCCGGAAAGCGTGATGGCATTCCGGTTGGTGGAGAAATTGCCTCCCCCGTTGCTCGTGATAGCCAGGTTGAAATTCGTCATCGAGGATAACTGGCCGACCATATAATTGCGCCGTTGGCTAATCCAACTCTGCGGATTGGTAAAGCCGTCCCGGCTGATGGACGGGCTCCAGGCGGCCACGCCGTTGGCCAACAGAGCGCGATGCACCTCGTTCATCATGGGCTGAACGCGGGCGCTCAGCAACGGTCCTTGGACGGCGGCCAGCAAGGTCTGCCAATACATTCGCCGAAAGGGCGGGTATTCGATCATGCGCTTGACCACGGGGGTGTAATCCGCCACCTGGAACAAATCGGCGTCCGGATAGGTGCCGGTATCGGAACCGATGGCAAAATCCAGATCCCACAACAGCATTTGCCACTTCGCCGCCGGGGGCTGGTACATGAGCATGTTTTTGCCGCGATTATAGCCGTACCCATCCCAATCGCCCAGGACATGGCGGAAGGCAAAGACCTTCATCCATTGCTCCATATCCGCCAGGGCGCTCAGCGTACCGGCATACGCCGCATCGGGGAGATGGGCGGCATCCACCAGCTCGAAAAGATGGGTATAGTCCTGGTTGGACTTGTTCTCCCAGCACCAGCGATAGCGGGCCTTTTTCTTCAGGCCTCCCGTCGTGGCATAAACCCCCAAGTCCGCATTTTCGGAGGCAAAGTCGTTGGCATTGAAACTGTTGAATTCGAACCAATCGTCAACCTTGAACAGTTCGCCGCCGTCGCGATCGGGATACCAGGTGGAAAGGTAATCGCTTTCGACATGGTGGGTATCCGCATAAGCAAAGGGATGTTGAATGCCGTTGAGATACACGAACACATATCGCTGATAACTGAAGGGCAGGCCCAATTGCTCGGCCATCATAAAACAGGTGCGCTCGCGTTGCAGGGTTGCGTCCTTGTACTGTTCGAGGGTATCCAGATTCAACTCGTCCACCCCCAGCAACCGGTCGTCGTCCGGGAATTGCACCCGGTAGGCGCCGCGGCTCTCGTAATCCATGGGGTCCAATAAGCTCGGACGAACAAAGGGGCTGCCGCGCCAGCGGATGGCGGCATTGTAGATGACGCGTTCGTTGCCATACACAAAGGTCGCATCCAGATATTGATCGCTATGCCGTTCCCGGTTGGTCCATTCGTCCACGTTGGCTTGCGTCAGCCAAAAGCGATAAGTTCCCAATTCGCTGGTGACGGCACTATCGCCCCAACGCACGAGGCACTCGCGGGCGGAGGCATCGGCGGGAAATCGTGCGATGACCAGCGAGGCATGCGCATCGCGCGCCTCGATGTGAAAAGCGGCCAACTGGCCTTCCGCCTGTCCTGGAATCACGCCGCGATAAACGCCGCCTCCGATGTGCGCCATCGCCACCGTACTGGTGCTGGTGAAGGGATCGAGCCGAAACTTCACCCGCACGTAGTTGATGCCGTTGGGATCGTGCACCCGCGCGGTCACGGTCACCGGCTGGCCTACGGCGGGGAGGATTGGCGAATGAGCCACATCCCAAATTGCGGGACCGGCATTCGTCACGCGCCGGCTGTTCGCCTGGCCCGGCGTGCCCAGGTTCTTGGGCACGGGCAGGGAGCCCTCGGCTTCGAGATAATTGCCCTTGAGTCGCAAGAGCAAGAGCGGACTACCCCGCAACCAACGCGCGCGGGCGCGCAGAATACCGGTATTGCCAGGGTAGAAATAGGAGGAAAGCACGGTTTTGATCCGGTTGGCGCCCGTGTCGCCGCCGCCGCTGGCGCGCACCCGCAGG
Organism: Lentisphaerae bacterium GWF2_57_35; assembly: GCA_001804865.1. GTDB lineage: Bacteria > Verrucomicrobiota > Kiritimatiellia > CAIQIC01 > GWF2-57-35 > GWF2-57-35. The sequence continues at coordinate 39,835 of MHBK01000055.1, read as the reverse complement.
CTGTAGCTGCCGGCATAGCCGGAATTGGTCAGGCCGGACCGCACGTGATTGCCTTGGATCGTCCAGCCGCTCAAACCGGACTCGAAGGTTCCGTTGACCACGTAGTTCACCCCGTACCGGACGGCTTCCACGTTATCCACGAGACATTCGCCCGCCCCCAGCATCAAAAGATGCAATTCGTCGATCGGCGCGCCGTCTTTGGTCATCCCGTGGTCCAGGGTGTTGGTGTATTGAACCCAGGTCCATGAACTCTTGGCGGTCTCGTCGCTGTCCGCCCAGTTGGCCGCCTGACGGTTGTCGCTTAACGGATCGGTCAGCTCCAGACTGCTGCCGCCGCCGTCCGACCACGCCCCCCAACGCCCGCCGTCCTGGTAGGTCACTTCATCCACGATCACAAAATCCTGCTCCGGCAAAAGCGGATCGTCCGGTTTGGCCAGGACGATGCGTTCGCCGCCGTTGGCCAGACCGCCTCCGAAACCGCCCAATGTATTGGCGCAGCTCAACGCAGGATAATTCGACAGCAGCCGCACGGCATTCTTCGCCACCACGAGATATCCGCCGGCAGGCAGAGTCGTGCCGTTGGGAAAATCGAACGTGATGCCTTCCGTGAACCGCCAGCGGCTGATGTCCACAGAGACGCCGCTGGTATTGTGTAATTCCACGTACTCGTCATCGTCCTCGCCGGAAAGGGGATTGTACATGAGCTCGTTGATCACGACGGACCGAATGTTAAGAGCCTTGTTGGAAGCCGCCGGACTTGGAGTTTGCAGTTCGTGAAACGAACTCGCTCCATCGGGAAAGCGCCCCAGAGCCATCCCGTTTTGCTGCGCTCCGAAGCGAATGCAATCCACCACGGTGGTGTCCGGCGCGCGGAAAAACAGGTCCTCCCCCTTGGAGCTGAGATTGAAAGGCAGATTGGTCGGATTCGAAACATTCGTGTTGGCGTAATACACCTGATATCCGCGCGCGGGAATCGTCGTCCCGGCAGGAATGAAAAACAAGTTCGTGTCGGCCTGATCGCTCAACATGCATCCGGACAGATTGATGGCCTGGGTGGACGTGTTGAACAGCTCGACAAAATCCCACTGCGGCGGATCGGTGTGAGCCAGGATTTCATTGACGATCACATGGGGATACAGGCTTCCCGAAGGCATTTCCGGCCCGCCCGGCGAACCGCCCGGGCGGATACTTGGACTCCAGGCCAGGGGATTGTCCTCTCCATACGACGCCTGCGAGAGCGTCAGCGAATGGCCGGCGCCGTCGGCGGCCACAGGCCACGCCGGCTGGTCGCTGTAATTGACCTCCAAAAGGATCGCGTCCTGCGCATTGCGCAAACGCACCCGTCCGGAACTGTTGGGCAGGCTTCCCGTAAAGGGGCCATATACTTGGGTAATCCCATAAACGGATTCGACCGACGCCGGTTCTTTCGCCACGACCAGAAAGCTGAACGGCGCCAGGACCGCGCCCGTGGGAAAAGCATAGTCCACGGAACCCGCCAATTGCCAACCCGTCAACTGATTGGTGAAAGGGGTGCTGTTGAATACTTCCACGTATTCCAGATTTTTTGCATCCGCCCGATCCGACGGATGATACATGATCTCTGAAATCGCCAAGCCGGTGCGGCGGGAACTGGGGCCTGGAAAAATCTCGGGAGAAGCTTCGTCAACGGACGCCAAGGACAAATCGTCGAACTGCAGAGCCCCATAGCTCCCAACGCTGTTGGCATAAACGATCGCTTGCATCAGATAGGCATTGGCAGGCGCCGCGGCCTCTATTTCCTTGCGTACCCAGTTGGGACCGATGTGCTGCAAATGACAGTCAACCTGACTGATGTAATTGGTCTCCGCAGTGTAGAACTCGATCTTCATCGCCTGTTCGCCGGCCGTCCATTTATTTCCACTCCCGTCGGCATGAAAAAAACCGGATAAACGATAACGCTGCGCTGGAACGCAGGCCAACTCCTGCCACCAGCCGCCGTTGTCCGAGCCCGCCCAGGTCCCGCAAATCGAGCCCTCCCAGGAGCCGCTTACCGCCCGCCAATTTCGACGGCTGGCGGTCCCCCAGGTTCCACCCTGTTGATAGGGCCAATTCCACTCCCACTCATACGCCTGTTCTTCCCAACTGCCTTGCGTCTCAAAGCTGGGATTCCTCAACATGTTTGTCGAGGCTTGAAGCGAACAGGCTGACACAAAAAAAGAAATCCCCACAGCAAAACATAACGCCCTCATGAGCCTCCTAAACTCTCAAAAGAAACGAAATAAATCGGGCTGGCCGTCAAACGCGAAGGAATGGCGAGAACGGTCCCAATAAATCCAAAGTACACGGCGGTTTGTCCGGCTGTATACGCTTGAAAATCAGGCGGTAGGATTTTCGGCAGGAATATTTTCGCGTCGCATGTTACCGGGTGACGCAGGAACCGAGAGCGTTCCATTGAAAAATTCGATCACATGCCCGCGTTCGACGAGCCAGCGCAGGGGGTTCAAGAGGCTGGCCGCTTCGGGCGCTTCCGGCGCCAAGCCGGGCCGCAACCCTTCCAAAATGCTCTGGCGGGTGCAGCCGGGATGCTCGCACATATACTGCAACACTTCGCGAATCGACTCCACCGTCTGTTGCGGATCGACCGGATGCGGGCGGATTCGCGACACGAACGTCTGTCCATTTTTCACCTTGAACAGGTGCAAATGCATATGACGAAATGCCGGACGCAAAGCCAGGCTCAGCGTAAACGGATGACGACTCTCCCGATTCCACGCATCGCGGATAATATCCTTCAGACGCAGATCGTCCATTTTCTGCGCAATGGTCGCCGGCAGAATCACACGTTGGGCTTCCCCCACCAACGCGCCGGCAAAATGCTCCAGGAAATATTTCTCGGCATCGGCCTTTTTCATCGGCTCGGCCGCTTCCTGATCGCGGAGTTTGTAAACCGTTTGCGTGGTCTGCTCCTGCTTCCACTTCTCGATCAGCTCGGGATCGCGCAGGGTTTCGATGCTGGCGCGATATTCGTCCAGCGAGAGATGCGAAAAGCGTTCGCGATGGATTTGCAGGACCTTCTCGGTATATCCATGATAATTCGGCGGCCCCAGTAAAAGGCCGGTGCGCCGGCATCTCGCCACGCAGACAAAATTGCCCGCCGGCGGCTCGGTCTTGGTTTCCTCGACCGTGAAAAACTTATCCATGTGGGCGGCTTGCGCATGGCTGAGCAGGGCGTCCTTCTCACGATAGACCAGCTTGCATTCGCGGCATTGGTACAGCTTCACCGGCGCCTGCTGCCCGGCGCCATGTCGGACTTCCAACTTCACCAAGCAGGAATCCGGATGCGACAGGAATCGTCCCGCCAAGTCCATCAAAGGATATGCATGGCCCGACACTTGAAGATCGCGGACCAGCAAGGCCAGGCGATCGCGTTCAGGAATAAAAGATACATCGATGGGCAAAGGCTCGGGTCTGGGCGGATAACGGCTGGGCATCGAATCCCGTTGCGGCGGTCTTGAAAAGCGGGCTTCGCCTGCCGGTTCCGGGCGACGCTGTTCACCCGGACGATCCGAACGAGGCTTGTCGGAGCGCGGGCGGTCCCGACGTCCTGCCCCACCCCCAGGTCGACGTTCTGACGCACCCCTCGGGCGGTAGTCTCGCGATTCTTCGCGATGCTCCCCCCTCTCAAAATGCGCATACGGATTGCTCCCCGGAGGCTGACGCGCCCACGTGGGAACGAAATTCAATTCGAGCACCAAATCCTGTTTCGGCTGTTGATCGCTATTTTCCATGTAAACCCATTTCTCCCGACGCCCCGCGCCGGGAACCCTCGGCCAATTTTCCCAATAGGAACGTGGTCCCGCCGGCTGGACTCACGTCCAAGCATTGGATAAAAATACGCCGGTTTTTCCAAACATTGGAAAATTATGGCCGACTTTTTCCAACCATTGGAAAAGTTTTACCACTTTTTTCCAATGATTGGAAGAACTTGCGCAAAAAACTTCTCGCGTAAAAAGAAAGCGCTTGAAACTTGGCAGTCTTGGAATCGCGGCCTAGACTAGTAGAAAGAAAGGAACGTCCAGTGATACAACCAGCCATCGCCGACAAGGATCTGGAGAAATATTCCTCCGCCGTCACGTTATCCGACATGGAGATATTCATTTTTCCCGAATTGCTCTACAGCCTGGTCCTGGCCAACATCATGTCGCCCAAGATCTGGCAATGGCGGGACGATCCCTGGTTTGCCAAGATCGACAAGATGACGCCCTACCGCCGGGTTATGCGGCTAAAACAGTTCATCATCGATCATTACGAATTCAATCTCGACCTCGATACCTGGGGGTTGACCACGAAAGACCGCGAGCTGGCGAGATTCCGTCCGAGCATGGACGAAACGATCGTTTCCGAGAGCAACGCCTTGTTCGGCTATGAAGGCGACAAGTACTACTTCGATTTGGATATCCGCCGGCATTTCGGCCTGGATAAATACACCTCCGACACCATTCCGTACTGGAAAACGGAAACCGTGGAGGCGATGGACGCCTTTCGCTTCCGGGAAGGCTATCGCACGGGCGCCGGAGAATGCGTTTCCCTCTCGACGCTGTATGCAGCGGCGATGTTTATCGTCTGCAAGATTCCCTTGGACGACATTTTCCTGATGGCCACCCCTCTGCATTCGCAGAACTTTATCGACGTCGAGGACGGCATCCTGACCAACAACCGGCGGATCGTGACGAAGAACATGTGGTTCAACGGCACCGAGCTCACCGACAAGGCCCAACGAGCCTTGCGCCATGAGCAGATTACCGTGGTGGCTCATCGCACCGGCTATCTGCACGTGGTATATCCCGAAGCCACGTTGCCGGCATCGAATTACACCCGCTTCCAGGCCAAATTGCGCCAGTTCCTGCGCACCGACATCAACATGGAAATCCTGGCGAACTACCTGCGGCAAAACTCCAAACTGCAAAGCTGCTTTCAGATCATGCACCAATATGGCGGCAAACCACGGTACATCAAAGCCGAGCGGGTCTATGGCTATGAACACTCCAGCTCCTTCAAGGTCAGCGACAAAACCCGCGACAAATTGCTCGAAGAAATCGATGAGGACGAATACTTTCCCTACCCGATCGACGAACGCATTCCCTTGAACAAGTTCGAAGAGTTTTTTAACCGCAATGCGATCGATCTCTCCAACGATGAGCACCTTCAAAAACTGAAAAAAGAATTCAACTGCTACAACGCCAAAGCCTGCGACATCATTCAGGATATCATCCGTTTTACCCGGCTGGAACCGCGCTGGCCGGATGGAAAAGCAAAAAAGACTTTCGTTCCAGGCCCCGAAATCGATCTATCCACCGGGATGTCGCGCGATGAAATCATCCGCCAGGTGGAAAGCCTTCGCTCCCAAAATCCGGTGGCTGACCTGGCCTTTTATGCATTCAGGGATTTGTCCCGGACGGACTGGAAACCATTTTTGCAGGCCGCGATGAATCGAAATCCCGTTTCCATCAAAGGCATGGAAGGTCTTCGCGACGAAGAATTGCCGGCCCGGCTGGAGAACCTGCCGAACGAATCGATTTACGACGGCCCGCGCATGGCGCAGCCGGACGAAGTCTGGAACTACGGACGGGGCGACGGACTGGAAAAAGCATTTTGCCTGGCCAACGTATGGAAAGCCCGGCATCCGGAGGAAGAAGTGGTCATTTCCAGCCATGCCGCCCAAGTCGCCATCCGATGGGGCTCTCGAGAAGTCAAATGGCGAACGAGCAAAGACCTCGAACGGGATTTGACGTTGTAGCAAACGATCGATTCCACGAACCCAAGCTACTCGTATTGAATGTCATCCAGGTAAACCGTTGAAGGGTATCCGACCCCCTCCACCACGCACACAAATCCATTGATTATCCGCGACATGTTCTGTCCGCGCTTAATTGAAATGGTGTACTTCTGCCACAAGTGCGTAAGGATAACCTTGCCACTCGAGATATACGATGTATCTTTATAACGTTGAGTGCTTTGCACGCCAATTTTGAATACCGCTATTGTACCGCTATCGGCGGCCCGAGCCCACACCGTCAATTTCTTGGCGCCCGTTAGATTGTATCCCCCTTCAGGTTCGGCCCCCCAATTGTTAGCGGGAGTCTGCCATGCGATCCCACCCCACGAATGCGGCACATTGTAGTCGATCTTGATGCACGTTTTTCCATTATGCGGATTGTCACTGCAACAATCGTCTATAGCAATCCCATCAATATATCCCATCCAGCCGGAGGGCTGGTACGGAAGTTCTTCAGAGCACTCGTCGTATATTTTAAAGGGCAGCTTGATGGTTGGAGGCCCGGCAAATATCGGCGCGGCCACACTCTGTGTGACGACATGAACCGCTACGACTTCAGGGGAGGAAGGAATCAGGGAAGGCGGCGCCGGCAAGTCCACCTGCTTTGTCTTCACGCCTTCGTCCGATTCCGACCAGGGCTTTGCATCCACCACGACGGTTGACTCTGTTTCGACGGGCGCTGCAATCGGAGGGCTTGCCTTGTCTTTCAGAGGTTTCTGACTTGCCGCTGGGGATTCATCCTCCCATTCGGAAGCTGCTTTAGCGATAACTGGCCGCGATGGCCTTTGCTCACTCCTGTCCGCAGGCTGCGAATCGACTCTAAAATCGGAATTCCGAATGATGCGCACGCGTTCAACCTTATCGGTAGAGCCCTCCTCCTTCTTGTCGCGAGAAGGGAGAAAAGCAGGCGTCACAAACAACTGCAGGGCAACGATCGATCCGATCAACAATACCGAGCCGTTGACAATGCTTCGATTCCCAATGAGGAAAAGCCCCAGAATAAAGGATGCCGCTATGAAGGCGGAAAACGTAACCGCCACTTTAGGAAAAAAACCGGCGGCAACGGCGCCTATAAGAAGGCTGATCACCCCTATGTTCATCATTACGAACAGGTGTTCTTTTGCTTGAGTATTTTTCTCAACTGCCGGTTGTTCTTCTTTTTTGGTCTGCGAGGCATCGGCGCGAACATAGATCTTCCGCCTGTTGGAATTCGCATTGGAGGGCGGAGTTGCTTCCGTTGGGGGGATTGGAGTTGAGTTCTCTTCGGCGTGGGAAGTGGAATCCTGCTCTGGGCTCGCCGACTCTATAATGCCATCGGCAGCCGGAACCGTAATCACTCGGGAGCATTGAGGACACTTAAAGCTGCGTCCTTCAGCCGCCTTGGTCATAGAAATCTTCTGGCCACAGGAAAAACAGTAAAAAATGATGCGCTTTGTCATTCCACCTCCTGCAATTATTTATAACCATCACCTATGCAATAGTTAATAAACCTGTTTAACGAAAAACTGACTGGACTTTGACTAGCGGCCTTTACGAAAACTTTTTCAGGATTCGTCAGTGATCGCAATAGAAGGAGTTAACCTGAAAAATACTCACAATAAATGACTCAAACCATGAGTCTTTATCAATCCTCCCGTCCACCTTTTACATACCAGTAGCATACTAGGTCGCGTAAAGCTTGCAAGCTATATTTTCTCCTTCGAAAAGCACTTGCTGCAGCGCTTCGAAAAAGGCTTGCCAACTTCATCGATGCTTTTTCCCCGTCGGCTCAGAAGGTCAGCCAGACTTTTAACAGGCCTTTTTCCTCTTGCCCCGGCATCAGCCAGCGGACGCCGCTGACGGTATTGAGGGCATTGGGAAATCCCATCCACGGCTCGATGCAGAAAAAGGGCTTCTCAGGCATGGTGTAAAGCTGGATGTACGGGAACAAATCAGGATCTTCCACGCCTTCGGCGGTCATGTGAAGCGTCATGCCATCCGGATAAACCAGCCGCGTCTCCTTGTCGGCGCCGACTACGGTGAGCAGCTCGTTAATGCGCGGTTCGGCAATAGAGATGGGCATTTGCGGCAAGGTCCCTTCGCCGATCACGTCGCTGAGTTTTTCGTTATAAATCAGCCGGCGAATCGGATGATAGTCGAGGAGGATCTCTTCCTTCCCCTGGCCGGGCGCCGGCGTGGCAAAATAGGGATGAAATCCGCCATAATAGGGCAACGGCCGCATGCCGGCGTTCCGATAGGTCTGCTCGCAGATAAAGGCGTCGTCCTCGGCGCGGTATCGCAGATCCACTTCAAACGAAAACGGATAAACTTCACGCGTCGCCGCCGTTGCGCTCAGGCTCAGCACCACTTCCGAAGAATTCTCGAAGACCGCTTTCCAGGGCATGCGCGGACCGAAGCCATGACTGGGCAACCGATAAAGCCGGCCCTCGTACAGATACGGCCCCATGACGCCCCCGCGTTCAAGTCGCCCGCATACAGGAAACAGATACGGCCAACCACCGGGAATTCGCTCCACCGGGCCCTTATCCCAAAAAAAATCGTGCTGATAGAGCAGTTCCCGGGGACCTTGAGGCCCCATCATGATCAGTGACGATCCGATGCCGCCTTTTTCGGGAACAAACGACGCCCGCGTTTTGCCCGACGGCGAGACGATCGTACAAACTTCGAAACCCTTCACGGCAGCTTGGTCCGTCATTCCGTCTCCCTCCGTGCAAACTGGCGGCAATGCACGCCCGCCTCCTTGAACAAATGGCGGGCCTGTTCGTTAAAATGATACTCGTGTTCGTACACGACTTCCAAAATCCCCGCATTGATGATCATCTTCGCGCATAACAAGCAGGGACTGATCGTGCAATAGAGCATTCCGCCTTTGACGGCGATCCCGTGATACGCCGCTTGCACAATGGAATTCTCTTCTGCATGCGAACACAGACAATCGCCCAGATTCACGCCGGAGCCCGCTTCGCTGGCGCACCGCGGACAACCGCCCTCGAAGCAATTCTTGATGCCCCGCGGGGTCCCGTTGTAGCCGGTCGAGATGATTCGTTTATCGAGCACAATCACCGCCGCCACCTGCCGTCGACTGCAATTGCTGCGCCGGGCCACCACGTGCGCAATATCCATGAAATAGGTGTCCCAATCAGGGCGCTTCAAGTCGTGTTTTTTCATGCGCGGAGTCTCGCAATTTTGGGCGGAGAGTTCAACTGGAGATTGGGAAGGAAGAATAGTGACCAGGGACTAGTGATCAGTAACTAGTGATCAGTAATCAGTGATCAGTAGTCAGTAATCAGTGATCAGAAGCAGAAATTCGTTGATTACTGATTACTGCTCACTGACTACTGATCACTGACTACTGATTACTGATTACTGATCACTGGTTCTTCCGTGGAAACAACTCCAACAGCGCCGGCACAAAATCCGTCAACTTCCGCACTCGGCGTTTAAAATGTTCCGCGCCCGCTCCCAAAGCCACCAACGGCACGGGATTTTTCGTGTGCGTTCGCGTGGAAAAATCCTCGATATTTCCATGATCGCTGGTCAGAAGAAATAAACGGTTGGGTTGCTCGGCGAAAGAGCTCAACTCCGCCAGAAACTCGTCCAGCATCGCCAGCACCTGATGGATGTCGGACAAGACGCCGCCATGACCTTTGCGATCCGTTTGGAAAAATTCAAACAAGGTAAAATCCTCTTCGGCGGCGATTCGCTTGAGATCGGCGGCGCTTTGGCGGGGAGTCGTCAGCGGTCCGTCAAAGCCTCGTTCCCGCAAAGTGGCTCTCGTTAAATCCTGATAGACCGCGCGCCCCTCCAGCATCATACGGGTATCGCGCACAACCCCCAAAGACTTCAACGTCATCACCGTCGTGACCGACTGCATCTTGCGGCGCATGGCCTCGGTCCAACTTTCCATATGATAGGCATTGGCGAAAGCCGGCTTGTACCCGTTCCTCATCAGCTTTCCAAAGACGTTATGCTGTTCCACGATGGCCTTGAGTTCGGGTCCCGGAAATCCTTCGACGTGCCGTCCCATTATTTCAGGCGCATTGATTCCGGTGAGCAAGGCGGTTTGTCCGGTGGCGCTTTGCGGCAAGCCCGGCACGCCTAAACACGCATCCACCGGAACCGAGTGCTCGGCCAGCAATCGCTCCAGTACCGGGCACACCCCGCTGTGAATGGGATTAAGAACCGGGTCCGCGGGCCCGAGTCCAAGCCCATCGACAAAAATAAGAACCGTTTTGAATTCGCCGTCCATTTCGAATACTATGGATTTAAACAGTTTTCTCACGATAAAAATTTATGACGTTAACATACCATATTTGGACGATCGGTTGTCAGATGAACGAGGCGGATTCCCGTCATCTGGCTTCCCGGCTGGAATCGGTCGGCTGCACTCCCGCGGAACGCGCCGACGAAGCCGACCTTTTAATCCTCAACACCTGCGTCGTCCGCCAGCAGGCCGAAGACAAGATTTACAGCCGGCTGCTTTTTACGGAGAGCCTCAAGCGGAAAAAGAAAGGGCTCATCGTCGCTTTAATGGGCTGCCTGGTGGGCAAAAAAGAAACCGAAGCGCTCCGACAGCGGTTCCCTTTCATTGACGTGTTCATGTCGCCCTCCGAGATATCGCCGCTGCTCGATTTCATCCAAGGCGCGAAAGCGCCGTCGGCGGAAGAGGATCTTTTGCAGGATTACAATCTTCCCGCCCCGGAAAAAGGCCAAACCATTGCGACCCACGTACCGGTGGTGCTGGGCTGCTCCCATGCCTGTTCTTATTGCGTCATCCCCTACCAGCGCGGCCCCGAGAAAAGCCGGCCGTCCGAGGATATCCTCGAAGAAATCCTCCGCCTGGCCCAACAAGGCGTCCGCGAAGTAACGCTGCTCGGGCAAATCGTCGACCGCTACGGCTTGGACTTCAAAAACGGCGCCAGCCTGGCCGGACTCTTGCGGCAGACCGCCGCCGTCGAAGGAATTTCCCGCGTGCGGTTTCTGACCAGCCACCCCAATTGGATGAACGACGAAATCCTGGAGGCCGTTCTCGCCGATGCCCGGATCTGCCCCCATTTCGAAGTGCCCTTTCAAGCGGGCAGCGACGAGGTGCTCAAGCGCATGCGCCGGGGCTACACCCTCGCGGACTACCAAAGGCTGATTGACCGCATCCGCCAAAAGATTCCCCACGCCGGCATCTCGGCGGACGTGATCGTCGGCTTCTGCGGCGAAACCGAAACCCAGTACCTGGAGACCGTGCGCCTGGTCGAGGAAATCCAGCCGGACATGCTTCGCATCGCGAAATACTCGTCCCGCCCCCAAACCCACGCCGCACGGCATTTGCCGGACGACGTCCCCGAGGACGAAAAAGAACGGCGCCGCGTCCACCTTGAAAAAGTGCTGCGCGAGCAACTGGATAAACGGCATCGGTTGCTGGCCGGCAGCATCGTACAGATACTGGTCGAGGCCCTCGAAAAAGAGGGCCGCTGGCGCGGACGCACGCCGCAAAACAAAGTCGTCTTTTGCGACGACGAACGGGATTTGCTGGGTCAATTGGTCGACGTGAAATTGGAATGGACTCAACCGTTTTCCATGGGAGGAAAAGCGGTATGAACAACAAAAGCGCTTCGCCGGCCACGCCCAGCCGTACGGCGATTTTTCTTTCGGCCTTCGTCTATCCGGGCGTCGGCCAGTGCTTCCAAAAGCGCTGGCTGACCGGCGCGGTTTTTGCCGGGCTGTTCACCGTCCTGGCGGTCGTGTTGATTTACGTCGTCTTCAAACCCCTGCTGCACAATTTGAACGCCGTCCTGGGTTGGTCCGCGAACCAAATGAACGAACCGCTTGAATCCATGTCTCTTCGGAATATTCTAACTTCGTTTGGACTGCTCATCCTGGTTTATGTCCTTAATCTGTTGGACGTCGTTCGAGCCCAGCGAAGGTCCTTCACGAAAGCAGAAAGCCCGCTCTGAAACATTCGTCCTGGGCAATAAAAACGGGACTCCACGGTAAGGCAGAGTCCCTTTTATGAACAACTCGGCATCAAACTAATTAGTCGCCGTATACCGTCGTCTTATACTGGCCGTAAATGCCGAGGATGTTTTTGGCATCCCAGTCCACATGGTGAATCTTGGTAATTCCTCCGTCGCTCATGGCCGCTGCGATGCTGGCATCGCCCGTCGCCACCAATCCAAGAATCGATGTGCACTGAGACACCCCGACCTTCGAGGCGCCGGCATTTGACGTGACCGCTCCCGGCAACTTGAGTTCCGTGTAGGCCGCTCCCATAGGGAAGGGAGAAGCGCATCCCGAAACCAGAAGGACTCCTACCGCAAAGACGCTGCATAACGCCATACTTGTAATTCTCTTCATTCGAGGCTCCTTTCGTTGGGCACAGGACCGTCCACATGCCCGATTAAGGTAGGCCGAATTTCAGAGAATTCAACAGGGTGGCGGCAGGACGAGCAGCCCCGTCCTGCCTCAAGATCCAAGTCCCAGCCCTACGGCTAGCTCAGCTCAAATCGCTCCAGCCGATCCGCGATCCGCACCATGAATCGCGCGAGTTGAGCCAACACCAGGCCCATCAGACCGCTCAGAAACGTCGAAGTGAACATCAACAGCACAATCCAGCCGCTGGTGCTCTGATCCTGCAAAGAAAAGACCGCCCAGGACAGAGAAAGAAAACAAAGCGCGAACCCGACCGTGCCCAACGCAACCGCAAAAAGGCGCATCCCGCCGCCGCCAAGGTCCTCCAGATAATCGTCGGATTCATCCCCCTGTTCGCCGGAGGATTTCGACGACATGACGATCGTCCGCTTGGGAATCCTTACGACCGGCGCCCCCGTGGACGTCGAGGGCGGAGGCTGGACGAACGTTTTTAACTTTGTGGTGACTCTTTTTGCCTTTTCCCCAGACTCCGCCAGGACAGGAACGGTCTGAGGCGATTGGCATTTCGGGCATTCAAAGTCTTCGCCGGCTTCATCCACATCCGCCGTCAGCTTGGCATTGCATTGACTACAAAAAAAGACGATATCGTCCATAAGTCCCTCCGCAACAGAGCCTGTTTTATTCGCTAGCGCAGTTAAGCTCTAAAAGTCTCACAAGAACCGTAGCTCTGTCAAGCGGGCCAGCAGCGCGGTTGCAGACAGGATGCATCTTGACTGCCGCAGAAAACACGGATCTTCTTTGGCCCATGGACATCGTGTGGAAAGCTGCCAACCCTTCCTCGGCCCCGTCTCCTTCTCGCCGACCTGAGTCATTACGGCCTCCGATGTGCTTTCCGCGACCGTGGTAATAAGGACCGATTCGACAAGATTGGCAGGTTTCACAACCTGCATTTCCATGCCCCTACGCAGTCCCTTGTCTTTGCCTGCATTCAGCGTTACGGTCGTATCCTTGAACCTCCACTCGCACACGCTTGGCCGTGTAGTGACAGAACCGATGTTGACGATTTCGTCCGAGGGGATCAGATAGCGCCGTTCTCCCCACGGAACAGGACGAACTCTTCAGCAATGCCCTGAAATCCCTTCCGTTCGTTCTTGAATGCGAAGGACAAGCGGATTCTGCCGTTCGTCTCCGTGACATGGCCATAGTTCCTGTCATACAAACCAAGGCATCCGTGCCACTCGAAAACATACCCGGCGCCCGGTGCGAGGAGCAACGACACGTTCACGCCAAGACCGTCACCGCAGTAATACTCACCCGCCCACGGATGGTTCGTCAGGGGATTCGCAGCAGCCCGAATGCGATCCCGCAGTTGCTTGGCGGTCTTCTCGGCTGCGTCTGTGTATTTCGCGCCCTCCCGCTTCTCGGCCAGAGCAACCGATCCGCACACGAGCAGAAGAGCCGCGAGCATCATCATTTTCATTCTTCGTTCTCCATACAACAAACGGCACGAGATAATTGATCTTATTCTTTTCATCATCTTATGTCGACCGTTGCGCCTCATCGGATTCCGAACCGGGTGTATCTCGACACTGCCGCAGATTCATTCCATTCAATAAGGATCGGGCTTGCGAAATGGAGCCGGGGCGACCTCGCCCCGGCCAGCGGGGCCATGTGGCCCCGTCTCCAGCAATCACTGGCCAGTTTCTCCCCAGGTACGTGTTTTCTGCGGCAGCATCAAGATGCACCCTTCCGAACCCGCCACGGGTGAGGAATACTTGTTCGACCTCTCTATCGCCGAAAGTGTAGGTCTGCGGCCTCCCCAATAGATAGGATTAGTCTGTGTCCCTCCCGTCCCCAACCGCCCCACGACTGAACATGTCGTGAGCCGTCAGGAGTGAAATACTCGACCGAGACAATTGCCGGTCCCATCGGGTGAACCGAGATTCGCTTTTTTGCACCACTGGGCAGGCGTGCGATCGTCTCGGAAAAACCGAGTCCGCTTATGACAACATTCGTGACCTGCTCTGATCCAGAGTTGCTGACAAGAATATCGTTCGCGCCGGGTCGGTCTCGAAGTCTCCAAGCCCCATACTCTCCTCGCAGATCGCCGGCAATCGTGAACTGGTAGTAGTATTTCCGTGAGTCTTCCAACCCTCCGGTAAAAGATAGTTGCTTCTCCGAGCCGTCGACTTGGCAGCGAATAATGACGCTTGATTTCCCTTTTGGACGGACATGTGCGAGGCGACGCTCGCCACGCAGGAGAGTGCCAAGAGGAACCGCAAAGCCCTCGCCTTCGAGGACGACGTGATCACACGTAAACTCAGAGGCATTCAGAACGCAGAATTCAGCCGGGCCGTTGCGATGCGCATACAGGGCAAGTCCACCATATAGAATGACGGCGGCAAAGCCCGTCACGAGAACCGCCGATGCATGCGACTGAATGCGTGAAGCAATCGCACGCCTCTTGTCCGGCGGAATTGCGAAGCGCCAGACAAGTTCGATCAGGACATATGAGGCAATTGGACGGGAAATCCAGGGGACTTCCACAAGCGAGAGCCAGAAAAGGCGAGGAAAGACCAGCAGCGCAAACAAGACGCGCGGTAGGGACTTGAAACCGGGTGGCGTTCCGTCCGGACTGAAACCTTGCCACGATGCGAGGACGATTCCCCAAACAAGGAGCAGCACGATCCCAAGCAGAACTACTGATCGAGCGAGCCACCGTAAGGCTTTCAGTATTTTGACTGCGGCATTCATCAATTTCAGTTGCGGTCGAACGTTACGGGCAAAACGTACGCTCCACCCGCTGGGCTTCATCTTTGATCCCAAGTAGAGTTCCTGACCCGGTGATTTTGATGAGAGTGATGCCTACAATACTCATCCACAAAACAGCAAAGAGAAGACCTCCTGCTATCGCTTTCATGAGCCGAGAACCACCATGCCGCGAATCATCCTTGAACACCAACCAAGCGAATATGAGGAAGACCAGAATCAGAGGAATGCCAAACGCAATCCACATGTAAAATGATAGCGGTCGCGCATTGCTGTAGATACGAGGAAGCAGAAGGATGAGGAGCGCCTCCAGAGCGAGCAGGCTCACAAAGACCAGAGTATTGCGCAGTAGTTTCATTCAATTATCATGGCCCATCGTCGAAAATCTCGGGCGGCTTTTACGCCGTACCGAAAATTTTGTTGGCATTTTTATTTGTAGTCATCCTCATTGTCAAAGTATTCGAGTTTTACTGTTTCCGAACCCTCTGTCGCATTTCCCATCTTTGGGCTTATGTGGATGTGTCCCGATGAATCAGTCTTCCCGATTATTCGTTTCGAAACTTCACTGAGATATCCAAGGCCTTCTTTATTTCCGCAAATACGGATTTCGCCGTCCTTTTGCGTTATCTTCAGTAGAAAATGCTCTTGGGGTTTCATTTCATTTCTTTATGCCAACGTCAAATTTCAGCGACAGCGTTTACGCTGTACGCTGGAAATTTTTTGTTGGCTTAATAATGATATCGTAGTTGCGCAATCAACAACGATTCCTCTTCCACTTTGTAGACCATCCTGTGCTCATCTGTTATCCGCCGTGACCAGTAACCTCCCAAAACATGCTTCAATGGTTCTGGCTTCCCTGTGCCTTGAAAAGGTGTGCGCACGGTTTCTTTGATAAGGCTATTGATCCGCTTCAGTACTTTCTGATCGGTCGATTGCCAGTACAGATAATCCTCCCATCCATGTGTCGAGAAGATCACCTTCATTCAATCAGATCCCGTTCCTTTCCCTTGCCTGCTTCCAGCTCCTTGATCGACTCAAGCAGACGCTGTGCGTTCTTGGGACTACGCACCAGGTACGCGGTCTCCTGCAATGTTTCATAGTCGTCCAGCGACATCATAACCACGGCATCTTCGCGTTTACGTGTAATGATAACCGGATCGTGATTCCGACAGACCTTCTTGATGGTCGACGCCAGCTTCTCCCTCGCTTCAGTATAGGTGATTGCATTCATAGTATGTACAGGATACTGTACGGTTTGTTCCCTGTCAAATGCGTTTGCCTTTAGTGCCAACGATCAGCCTAAGCGGCGCGGCTTGTCCGCGTACGCTTCAGGCTCTGGTTGGCATAGTGCAAATTCCCGTGATTATGGTTATCCCAACAAAAGCCTGACGGCTTGATCGGGAGCAACATTGATAAGTTCGGCATAACGTTCAATACCAAATAATTCTTGTAAATCAATGAAGACCTTAGTCAGTGCAGGCTGCATCAGTTCAAAGTAACGCAACTGAGCGGCTTTTGGATTGCTTCTGTCTAATTGTTGATACGCCTCAATTCGTTGACTATGAAAATGTTCATATATTCTTCGAAGCTCTAACCTCTGCTGGTCTGGAAGAGTTTCGATATCTAATGGGAACTGTGCTTCGAAGTCTTTCTGCATGATAGCAAGTTCATCTGTTATGTGCCCTTCAATCTGAGCTAACACCCTTGCAACCTCACTATCTGGAATACTGTAGGGCTTGTTCGTATTAAGTTCATTCGCAGATTTCTCGGCGAGGTCCCTATAGGCATTGAGACCGAAAACATACTTGCCATACATGAAATTAACCAGGAAGTTTCCGCTTGCTTCGCAAGCATCTACGCCAGCGAGGACAAGAAGACGATTGGCGACACAATGACAAGTCCCATCTATAAAGTTTGTTATTCCCGTTGGATGAGCTTGATCATGGCCATTAATCAATCTAGCCCACTCAGCGATTCCTTGGCCTTCCGCCACTATTCGGCACTTAGACTTATCAATTTGTGAGGCACCGCGCCCGAAACAACCCCAATCATCACCATCTGAGGAAGTAACAAATACGTGTTCCATTTGGTGTCCGTCTATGGCTTGTATTGTCTTGCGAATGCCTCCGGGAATTTCATAGTTTGCAGGTGTCGCATAACATGTGAATGTGGCCTTTTCCATAATTTCATCTCTCTTTCTTATGTAGATTTAAATATCTTTCGCCAACGTCACAAATCTCGGGCGGCGTTTACGCCGTACCGAGAATTTGGTTGATTCATTCCATAATATTTCCAGCCTTAAGCAAAGGTTCGACGATTCCCTTGGCCTCTTCAAAAAGGTATTGCGACTGCTCCGAGAATGGCGATGCCGGTAGATCCCAGTGCTTGTCCTTGTCATCGAAGTGCAGTTTGTTGGTTCCTTTGCTCGCCAGTCTCCAATTTTCATTTTCTTGTTCGGATTTGGACTGGATCATCGTACGGAATTCCCTCAATGCTTCGAGTCGCGAGTAAAAGTGCAGTAGAGCCTCAATCCGACGTTTGGATAGATAGCTGGCTATGTTGCTCGATTCAGAAAGAAACGCTTGGTCGTGGAATGCAGGAAATGGTCGTCGGATTAGTTGATTGCAGCGGGCGATGTACTCCACCTCTGGCCTCGCAGGCTTCTCGGCAAGTACTTGATTCCATAGTTCGCGCAGGAGAGAAAGGTTGTGCCCAATCTCGTAACGGATAATCCGGCGTACCCGTGACTTGCGTCTGAGGTGTATAATTATGGCCCAGACAAGCTTTGATCCCTCGCTCAGTAAGTAGCCGATAACCAAGAATGCTAGTGCGTATTTCTGAGCTGTCGGCATCGTCTGCAATGCATGAGCTGCGTTACCCGTGATTGTGAGCAGATTTGTCATATTGATTCTTCACACAACAGTGTTATTGAGCGGACTTTAAGTAGTCGTTATGCAGCGTCCGCTTTATCATATTTGCCCCTGAGGGTAAGGGCTGGCGTCGAGGCGGGTCAAGGATGAAACAGGCTTGGCGTCAATTATTTATGAAGACCATTTCGCTGCCGGCCTGGCGGGGCGAAGTAGACTATATGCAAGGAGCGATCAGAGGGGGGTAAAGACAACTTAATGGACCCCTGTACTCCAAGTAGTCTTTAATGCAACGGGCGTTTTTGTATTTTGGCCTTGAGATTAACGAACGGAACGAAGGCGGGGGCATGGAGGAAATGGCTGGCGGATAATTTATTATGAACGAACGTTCACTCTTGGTCTTGCGGACGAAATCGTCTTTATGTAACGAGGTAGATGGGTAAGGACTATTTGTATAAAGACTACTTCGAAGCACAGTCTATTTATGTGCGCTGTAAACTCGTTGGATGGCAAAACGGGTTCGGCGCGCCTTCGAGCAATCCAGGCACATGATTCCTGGAGGGTTCCGCTCTGTCGGAACCTTCTTCTTTCGGTCGCGACGGAGCGCGACCCTCCAAAATAAGGATCTGCCGGCCAATCGATAAGTGATCGTTTCACATAAATAGACCGTGTACTTCGAGGGGGTGGGAAAAGGCGTTGAAGGACACGGCGCCGGTTACACTTCAGGCGGCATATCGCGAAGCCATTGTGAAGTTTCGATACTGGTTATGGGAGACACGGAAAAAGACCGGGCGGCGGCGGCCACGCAAATACAGACGTTCATTTTCTTGTGAACCTCTCCCAGCCTCAAGAAAGAACTTGCTTAACGAAAACCGATGTAGATCATGGGATTCAAATCCATCCACGCATAACAGGCGAGATATGAAACGAATAATACGACGAACGTCCATCGCAGGCTTGGCTCTGAGCGCCGCCCTGTCCTTGATGGGCTGTAACGAAAACCAACCCGATCCTATGGTCGACCGCCTGCATCAGCAGGATCAACGGATCGCCCGCCTGGAGGCCCGGCTCAGCGAAACCGAAAGCCTGCGCCGCACGGAGCAGCGCGCGCTGGCTGAAAAACTGGAGGCCCAAGCGGCGGAAGGCCGGCATGCAACGGACCAGTTGACCATCCAACTGAGCGAAGTCAATCGCACGCTCGACGAACTGGAAAACTCGGCCAACAAGCTGGCGGCCGCCCTCCAAGTCTTGAAGCAAACGCCCCGCGCCCCGGAAAATGTCTACACGCCGCCGCCGATCGAATCGGATTTTGTGGAAGAGCCCGCCGGCCGCAATGCCGATCGATTTCCCGTCGCCCTTGAAAACATCGTCGGCGAGGAAATCGTAACCGGCGCTCACATCAGCACTCGCATGGCGCCCACGGACAAATTCGAAAGAGACGGCATGGGCAACAAGACCCGCGTCATGGAGCAGGAGGAATTCGAAGTCAACGAATACGGTTATCAGGTGCGATTTGACGTCCGCAACCTGACGCGAACGCCCAAGGAAATTGAGGTCAGCGCCGGTCCAGCCTCCCGCCGCTTCACGATCCCTGCCGAAGGAGTCCTCACCAACGCCGCCGTGTCGTCCGTGATGGGGGCGAAATTAAGCGTCAACATCGGCAGTCTTTCACGAAGCTATCCGGTCGAGTACGACAGAAAGCCGTTGAAGAGCAGGGAGTAGTGATCAGTGATCGGCATCCAGTTATCAGTATTCAGTAATCAGTGATCAGTATTCAGTAATCAGTGATCAGTAATCAGTATTCAGTATTCAGTGATCAGTAATCAGTATTCAGTAATCAGTATTCAGTATTCAGTAATCGGTGATCAGTATTCAGTGATCAGTGATTGGTTATCCGCAAAGGGAATGTTAACGGCCTTCGAGTTCGCGGAAGGCGCTGGGGATTTCTTCGATCAAATCGCCGGCAATCAGACCGGCTTGCGATTTGCGCAGCGCGGCCCGATCCCCTGCCCGCCCATGCAAATAGACCGAGGTACAAGCGGCATCGAACGCATCGAAGCCCTGCCCCAGCAAACCGGTCAGCATGCCGGCCAATACGTCGCCGGTTCCGCCCGTGGCCATGCCGGGATTGCCGTTGATATTCACTTGGAGAGGCTGGTCCGCCTGGCCGATCACCGTTCCGGCGCCCTTTAAAACGACCGTAGCGCCCGTCGCCTTGACCGCTGCCCGCACCGCACCACAACGATCCGCTTGGATTTTTTCCACCGTAGTGGACATCAGGCGCGCCAATTCCCCGGGATGCGGAGTGATCGCCAGCGGATTCCGTGCCTTGCCCATCCAATGGGCCTGTCCTTCCAAAATGCTGATCGCATCGGCATCCAAAACCAATGGACGGGGGCAATCCCGAATGATGCTGCGCACGAGTTGCAGGCTTTGATCATGCCGCGTCAACCCCGGCCCCAAAAGCACGGCATCGAATTCGTCCAGCCGCTCCTGCCAGGTATTCCACAATTCGTAGCCCAACGTTCCTTGCGCGGTTTCCGCCACGCCCGTCACCATGACTTCCGGCATGAAGCCCGCCACGATCGGCGCGATGCTGGCCGGAACCAGCACCGTCACCAGGCCGGCGCCCGAACGCAGAGCCGCCCGAGCCGACAAGGCGATGGAGCCGCTATATCCGCGCGACCCGCCGATCAACAAGACATGTCCAAACGTTCCCTTGTGCGACAATCGCGCCCGCCGGGGCATCAAGGGCCGAAGATCGGCCAAGGCAATCAATTCCTTCTCCCCTTCCATGAGGAGATGGTCAACAAATTCCTGAGGAATTCCGATATCGACCACCTCCAGGCTGCCCACGTATTCCAAGGCCGACGGCTCCACAAAGCCGCGCTTGGGCAGCCCCATGGTTACGGTTACGTCAGCTCGAACCGCCTCCCCTTCCGCTTGTCCGGTGTCGGCATTCAATCCGGAGGGAATATCGATGGAAACCACCAACGCATCGTGCGACCAGGCATTGACGCATCGGATGGCCGCCGCCGCCGCGCCTTGCGCGGGCCCGTCCGTGCCCGTGCCCAGCAGGCCGTCGACAACAATCTCCCCACAAGGCCGTCCCGTGCACACCCGATCCCAATCTTTCACCGAAGGCAACTCGCGCAATTCGATCCCAGCCGCTTTCATCCGGTTCAAATGCGTGAGCGCATCGCCTTTGACATCGACCGTCGCGCCGGCCAGCCAGACGGTCACGGAGTAGCCCAATTCCTTGAGGAGGCGGGCCGCCGCAAAAGCATCGCCTCCATTATTGCCTTTCCCCGCCGCCAGATGAATCGCCGGATGGCAGCCCCCCGACAACTCCGTAAGCCGGCGAACCGCACGAACCACTCCTTCGCCCGCCCGCTCCATCAAGGCTTCGCCAGGTATCCCCAATTCATCCATCGTCCGTCGGTCCAACTGCCTCATCTGCGCTGTGGTCGCCAGTTTCATGCTTCCCCCTTAGGCCCCAAGCAGAATAGCCTGGGCCACCGTATAATTTTTCGCGTGTGAAAGACTGATCAAAACTTTCCGGACACCCCGGCTTTGAGCCAGGCGGGCGCCTTTTTCGCTCCATTGCACCGACGGCGCACCGGTGAGTTCGTCGCGGATAACTTCAATATCCAACCATCCGATATGCTCCCCCACGCCGGTTCCAAAAGCCTTGCTCACCGCCTCCTTGACGGCAAAACGCCCGGCATAATGATGGGCCGGCGTCGCCTTGGATTCGCAATAGCGCTGCTCGCTGGGAAGGAATACCCGGTCCTTGAACGCCTTCGCCCAACGCTCCAGCGTTTCGTTCATGCGTGCATTTTCAACCAGGTCGATGCCAACCCCCAGCACCGTGGAGGGGCGATCGGGAGCCCCATTATCCACCTCGTCCTCCTGTATAATGCGACATGGCTTCGATCGTTTCGCGAACCGCCTCTCTCAAGCCCACCATCACGGCCCGGGCCACGATGCTGTGACCGATGTTCAGGGTGTCGAGATGAGGCATTTGAAGAATGCCGGAAATGGTATCCAGATTGATGCCGTGGCCGGCGTTGACTTTCAAGCCCAGCGAATGCGCCAGGATCGCCCCCTCTACGAGCCGTTCCAACTCCTGTTCGGCCTTCGCCCCCCGGGCATCGCAATACGTGCCGGTATGCAGCTCCACGTACGGCACGCCCACTTCCGCCGAGGCTTCCAACTGGCGGCGATTTGCCTCCACAAAAAGGCTGACCGCGATGCCGGCGTCCTTCAGCCGCTGAACGGTGGAACGAAGATTTTCCTTTTGCCCCGCGACATCCAACCCGCCTTCCGTCGTCACTTCCATGCGTTTCTCAGGAACCAGGCAAACCTCTTCCGGATGAGCCTTCAGGGCGATCTCGACAATCTCAGGCGCATTGGCCATTTCCAGATTCAGGGGAATCGTCAGCTCCCGCTTTAATTCATGAAGATCCGCATCCTGAATGTGACGTCGATCCTCCCGCAGGTGAATCGTTATCCCCTCCGCTCCGGCCTCCACGCAAAGCCGCGCCGCTTCCAACGGACGGGGATAGGTCGTCCCCCGCGCTTGCCGCAGCGTCGCTACGTGATCGATGTTAACCCCCAACCGCACATGCTTCTTGTCCGCCATGATTGAAATCCACCTTTTTTAGGAAGTGAACAGTAATCAGTGATCAGTTGTCAGTGAAAAAGGAATACTGATCACTGTTTACTGATCACTGTTTACTGATCACTGATTACTGATCACTGATTACGCTTCACTTCCCTCTCACGCAATATAATTACGGACGGGGAAAAACAAGCAACAAAGACCATTAAAAGGCGCTGGCGGAATGGTCTTTCGGCGGGTTCGCCGACTTCGGGGTTCCTTGATAAAGCAAACACAGCCCCCGGCCCTGAGCACGAATTTCGCGCAAGGCGGACGAAGCCGCCTCCACCAACACCCCCATTGCTCGGCCATTTTCAGGGGAGCCCGCAACGCCTGCACTGACGGCAATTTTCAGGGTTGAATCCGCATGAACGATCGATAACGCTTTCACGCCCTCCAAAATCCGGCCCGCTATTTGAAGAGCGGCTTGGGGTCTGCAGGATAGCACGATCGCCCACTCGCCTCCCTCAAACCGTCCAACCAAATCGTTGACTCGAACCGCCCCTCTCAAGAAAAGCCCCAAGGCCCGTTGAATGACGTCCACCGCTTCCCCTCCATAGCGTTCCGCATAGCGCGGAAGAAAGTCGACATCGAGCACAATCAACGAAACCGGCTCGCCATTTTTCTCACGCCGGACGAAAAACTTGCGACCCTCCGCAGCCAGTTGCGAGGCCGTCAGAATGGCTCCGGCCGTTCTTTCCATGACGTTAACAGGCGGCCATTCCGTTTCCGAGGACATCGCGCGTGACCAAAGGTCTCCAGCCCGGTCCCCGTCCTCTGGATAAACAGCTATTCCCGCACGCAGTTGGATGGCGGGCTGGACCCTACGAACGACCTCCTGCACCCGCTTTAAAATGCCGGGCAATACGTCTTTTCCAGCTCCCAATATAAATCCCAATCGGGTATCGAAGCCCGACACGACATCGTCACGGCGAAGCGCCGCGCGAACTGTTTGAACCACTTCACTTTCGGGGGAAAGAAGAAAGCCTTCAGGGAAGCCCCCCAGCGAAACCACCGCCACGGGACAGCGGTCTCTCCGGGCTGAGCGAAGGGTCTCCCCCAGTTGCTTGACGAACTCCGCCTCCGAAGATTGTGCGGAAGAGGAATCCGCCGCTGCGTCGGCCTGCTCTTCATGCCGCAGGTAGCTGGCCAACACAGCGATCCCTGCAAACGATACGACGATTACCCCCAGCACCTGTAACGCCGCCGATAGGATAAATGGAATCCCCGACACCCATCACCTCATAGGAATATGGCCGCCGAACCGAGCCCGGTTCGCAGGGCATAGAACTTCAAGCGATCGACGGCCGTATGTTATCAAACAATCGTTTCGCCGGTTTTCTGATCGAAGAAATGAGCCTTCTTCATATTCAAAACCAGCGATAGATCCTGATTCACTTCCACGGTCGCATGGACGCCCACGCGTGCAATGAACATATGCTTGCCGGTGTTGAGGTACAAGTAGGTCTCCGATCCCATCGGCTCCACGACTTCCACCCGTGCTTTGAGCTGAAATTCGGGATTCGGATTGCTCACGTACAGCGCATCCGCGATATCCTCCGGACGAACGCCGAAGACCATCGATTTGCCGACATACGACGCCAGCTTCGGTGCATGGCTGCTTTCGACGTGAACCGTGAAATTGCCTTCGTTGAACAGGATCGCATTATTCTTCTGCTCGATGGTCCCCTCGAAAAAGTTCATCGGAGGACTGCCGATAAAGCCGGCTACGAACTGGTTGACCGGCCGGTCGTAAAGATCCATCGGCGCCGCCACCTGCTGGATAAACCCGTCCTTCATAACCACGATCCGGTCGCCCATCGTCATGGCTTCCACCTGATCGTGCGTCACGTAAATCATCGTCGAAGACAATCGCGTATGCAGTTTGCTGATTTCCGTGCGCATTTGAACGCGCATCTTCGCGTCGAGGTTGGAAAGAGGTTCGTCGAACAAAAAGGCCTTGGGCTTCCGGACAATCGCGCGGCCGACCGCCACGCGCTGGCGTTGCCCGCCCGACAGGGCTTTGGGCTTACGTTCGAGAAGATGCTGAATGCCCAGGATTTCGGCGGCCTCACGAACGCGCTTGTCGATTTCCGCGTTCGGATACTTGCGCAGCTTCAATCCAAAAGCCATGTTCTTATAAACGCTCATGTGCGGGTAAAGGGCATAATTCTGGAAGACCATCGCAATATCCCGGTCCTTCGGCGGCACGTCATTGACCTTCTTGCCGTCAATGTAAACGTTTCCCTTGCTGATCTCTTCCAAGCCCGCCACCATGCGCAGGGTAGTGGATTTACCACAACCGGACGGCCCAACCAACACGACAAATTCACGGTCCTCAATTTCAAGATTGGCGTCATTCACCGCCACAACATTGCCGGAATATATTTTATATACGTGCTCTAATAAGACTTTGGCCATCGAACACTCCTTCTACGCCCCGGGTTGAGCAACTGCTACACCTTGTTTGGCAGGGATCGCTCAATGCGGTTTATTTTCTTGTTTAGGACTCTTGAAATAGCACTACCGCTCAGGCTTTGTCAAAAACAAATAAAGGCCATGATGAAACCGCGACCAAGTCAACCGCGCCAGATTTCGCTGATTCGGTCGGCAAAAGTCAGGCTTACCTTGATGTGACCGAGTCCCGCGCGGGATAAGGCGGATATGGTTTCGCCCAAAGCCAGATCGTGACGATTGCAC
This sequence comes from Lentisphaerae bacterium GWF2_57_35, assembly GCA_001804865.1. Lineage (GTDB taxonomy): Bacteria > Verrucomicrobiota > Kiritimatiellia > CAIQIC01 > GWF2-57-35 > GWF2-57-35. The sequence continues at coordinate 14,658 of MHBK01000055.1, read as the reverse complement.
TGATCGCTGATGTGCGCCAGAAACACTTGCTGCAATTCCGTGCCGGCAATTTCGGTCAGCATTTCCGCCGCATTCCCATTCGAAAGATGCCCCTGCCGGCTCAAAATCCGCTGCTTAAGATGCCACGGCCGCGACGAATCCTTCACCAGTTGCTCGTCGTGATTGGACTCCAACACCAGCATCCGGCAACCTTTCAAACGCGTCCGGATTAACTCCGTGGCGATCCCCATATCGGTAACAATTCCCACTTTGGCGTCGCCCGCCCGAACGATAAACCCCACCGGATCGAAGGCGTCGTGCGGCACCGAAAACGGCTCAATGCTCAAATCGCCAATTTGGAAAGGGGCGCCATTTTGAAATACCGTCCAGGGCAGACCAGACGCTTTCGGGTCTTGTTGCATCAAAGCCTCAAGCGTACCCGCATTGGCATACGCAGGAATCTTGTGCTTGCGTTGAAGCGCTCCCAAGCCGCACGTATGATCGTGATGCTCGTGCGTTATGCACACCGCCTGGATGGCGTTCAAGTCGGCCCCTATTTGTTCCAGCCGCCGGGACGTTTCCCGGGCGCTGATTCCCATGTCGATCAGTATGGCCGCATGATCCGACCCGACATACGTACAATTCCCCGAACTCCCGCTGGCCAGCACACAAATCTGCAAGGACATATTAAATCTCGGTAAATGACGTTTGTTAATCTGAACAGTCACGCTGTCTTTGGCTATAGTATAGTCCAAGCTCCCGCCCCTTGTTCAAGGGGGAATGCGCACTCATTCACAGAACGGCGACGGGCGCACGCAAAAACGGGGGTTTATGGCCTTGAGTTGTACAAAGCTTCGCGATAGCGTAGAAACTAAATACGGAGATGCCCAGTGGTCGAACAAGGTTTAGTACAATCTCAAGATCAGCGCCTGCAAATGATTCTGGCGCCCCAATTGCGCCAATCCCTCGAAATGCTGCAGGTCCCGCTGCTGGAGTTGCGCTCTCTTATTCAAATAGAACTGCAAAAAAATCCCACGCTCGAAGAGAAACTGCCGGAGACCACCCAGGTGGAAGTCGAACCCGGCTCCAGCGAACCGGAAAAAGATGCCGAACTGAATTTCAAGGAAGAATTCGATGTGCTCGCCCGGCTCGACGACGAATGGAAGGAATACTTCCACCAAAACCAGACCTCCCACCGCTACACCGAGGACGATGCCGCAAAACGGCAATTCCTGCTCGATTCGATTTCCCAACCCCAGTCGCTTCAAGACCACCTGCTCAGCCAGCTCAAGCTGTCCGGGCTCAGCGATCAGGATCAGCAAACCGGCGAACTGATTATCGGCAGCATCAACGACGACGGCTATTTGACCACCAACATCGAAGATCTCGCCCACTCCACTGGACACGAAGTCAAACATCTGCGCGACATCCTGATCATGATCCAGGAATTCGATCCCATCGGCGTCGGCGCTATTGACCTGCGCGAGTGCCTGCTCCTCCAATTACGACGGTTCGGCAAGGAAGATTCCCTGGCGGCCGCCATTGTCCGCGACCACTTGGAATCCCTCGGCGCCAAGAAATACGCCCCCATTACCCGGGCTCTGAAAATATCGATCGAAGAACTCCAGCAGGCGGCCCGCTTCATCGCCACGCTGGAACCCAAGCCCGGACGCCTTTTTACCTCCGATGCCACCGCCTACGTACTGCCGGAAGTCGTCATCAAGAAAGTCGGCGACGACTACGTCGTGATCATGAATCGCGACCAGGTGCCGCATCTGCGCATCAGCAAGCATTATCGCCAGTTGATGGAAAACACCTCCACAACAGAGGATGTCAAAAACTACATCCGGGAAAAGGTCCGCGCCGGCGCCTTTCTCATCAAGAGCATTCAACAACGCCAGCAGACCATCTTCCGGATCGCCACCGAAATCGTCAAAGTGCAGCGGGAATTTCTCGAGAAGGGCGTCTCCCATTTGAGACCCCTGACCATGTCCGAAGTGGCCGTCGTCCTTGGCGTCCACGAAACCACGGTGAGCCGCGCCATTTCCAATAAATACATGCAAACTCCGCGCGGCACTTTTGAAATGAAGTATTTCTTCACCCCGGGCTTCAAAACGGCCGACGGACAGGACGTCTCGAATAAATCCATCAAGGACATCATCGCCCAATTAGTCGGCGAAGAGTCGTCTGCCAATCCGTTGTCCGATCAGGACATGGTCGAAATCTTGAAAGAGCGCGGCATCACCGTCGCCCGCCGAACCATCGCCAAATACCGCGACGCCCTGCACATTCTCCCCTCGCACCTGCGCAAAACCTGAGCCCCTCAGACGCACAAGCCTGCTTTTCTTTGACCCACGAATCGTTGGCCGCCGCCACACCGCGGAAATCGCCGGCAGAGCCATTCCTTCAGCCGCCAGGCTTCGGCATAGTCCGAGTCGCTGTGCAGCAGGATGTCCAGTATCGTCAGGGCGCAGTCAAATTCTTCCTCCAGCAGGTAGGCCGCCGCCAATATCAAGTAAGCCGCCGGCTCGTTGTCTCGCTGCACCATCACCGCCAGATGCCGGATGGCGGTCTCGAATTGGCCTTGCTTAAGATAGTCCAACTGAACCCAAAGCCGCTCCAACACCCCCTCCCCCTCCGCCGTTGCGCCCAGTTCGAAACGCCGATCCTCCACAGCCTCCTCCAACAACGCCAACAGCTCATCAGGTAAACAGGAATTGCTCCGCCCCCTCCCGCTGCTATAATCGAATCCCAGACTTAAACCACTCATCATCGCCCACCTCCTGCTCCCGACCGTGAAACCGAAACCTTCCAGCAGCAAAAGATAGTCACATCCCTCTAAAATGCCCATCAGTCAAAAGCTTAAACAAACTCGCGAATTGCATGACTCCACAGGTTCTTTCCAAGCCCCGCCAACACTATGAATTGCCCGCGAAATACGCGAAAAAACGCTCACCTGACAAATTCAAAGCCTGCGCAAACCGTAAAAATCGATTTTTATGCCCAAAAAGCGCCGCTAACAAAGTTCTGGGACCGGATGACGAGAAATTCTAATATGACTTTTTCATCCCCCATTCGTTGCGCTTCCTATTCGTTGGAAAATTTCTTTATGTGAAGAACTCGGGTCGGACCACGGTAACTTGTTAGCTCTTATAGGCGTACATAAACGAGATCGCTTCCAAAACCACGTATGGAGCAATTTTTCAGCTCAAAAATTGATTCTTACAATCCGCGCATCAGGGCGGGCAGAACGGGGCACACAAGTGTCTCATCTCCAGGTTCATGAATAGATACAGGGGTTCGGCTCCTACAGAAGAGGCAAGGCATCGCGAACCGTAACCTCCTCATATTGTTATTGTGAAATAAGGAAGTGTAATTTTTGAACCTTGATTCTGCTGAAAAAGTCGCCGGTTCGCACGAAGTCCCGTTGGGACAACGTCCCTCACGGGAGAACCGGCCTACAAAAAACTGCCAAAACATTGGTCTTTTATTGTAGGCCGACTCTGCGAGTCGGCGTTCTTTGGACTTTTCCAGCAAAATCAACTAAGGATCGTTGCCATTCCTGGCCGCGACGGCAGGCCTGCGTTTCGGGGCAAATTACCATAGCTGGTCTCAGGGCTTCTTAACCCGCAGAATATAGATGTTGCAGCGCGCGGTCGCGAGCGCATCCGTGTAGCAATTGAGCGGCGGCGTCGCCGGCAGGTCGATGGCCAGGGGCGCGCCGGCGACCTCGTTCATCAGATTGGTGGTCCGGTGCAGCGTATAGACACGCCCCTCCACGCTCGGCCAGGTCAGCACGTTATTGGCTTGAACTTTCCGGGTGTTAGCCATTCCAAAAAACGATGAAGCGCTATGAGGATCGGTGCCGGCGATAAACTCGGCGAAGGCGCCGCAAGCGTCGCCGTCGCTGTCAAAGAATGGCGTCACGTTGGTCACGTGCCCGTAATATTGCCATTCCCAGGCGTCGGGAATGTGGTCGGCATCCGTGTCTTCCATGAGATTGGCGGGATTGCTTTCGATCGCCCCTATATCAACCGTGTTAATCCAAATCCGGGGACGTCGATCCATGTCCAGCGCCAGCAGCATCCAGGCTTGATTGGTCCCCTTATCGATGCACGGCGACGAACCGCTCAGCCGATAGTTGCCTTGGCGTTCAAAATTGGGATTCGAAGCAAAGCAACCTTCCTGGTTATTGATCGGCAACGGCGCCAGACAGGAATGGGAATACTGGGGTCCATCCCCCATGCAGGCATAGTTGCTGCCATAGCCTGACGAGTTTTGATAGATGATGGTGTTCCAAACTGCGCCGGTGAACCAGGAATAGAGCCCTCCGCCCGCCGTGGTCCCGCTATTTCGCGACACCGTACAGCTTTGCAGTTGACCGCCCCGATCCAGATATACGCCGCCGCCCTGATTGGCCATATTGGTCAAAACCAGAGCATTTCGGATGTCCCCACCCTTCCAACAATAGCTTCCCCCTCCATATTTGAAGGCATAATTGCCGCTGACCTGACAACTCCTTACCAACCCGTTGCTGGCACAAAAAACTCCGCCGGCATTTTGCGACGAACGATTTTGCCGGATCGAACAATCTTCAACCAGTCCGTCCTCATCGCAAAAAACACCGCCGCCATAGGCCCCGCGATTCCCCTGAATCGTGCATTGGCTGACCTGTCCGCCGGCCGCGCAATAGACGCCCCCGCCGGCTCCAGGAGCGTTAACGGCGATGTTGGTCAGTATCCGACAGTTCACGACCTCGCCGCTGGCGCAAAAAATCCCGGCCCCAAAGCCGGCCATGTTCGTATAAATCGTGCAGTCGCTGACCGACCCGCCCCCATCCATGAAGATGCCGCCTCCGGAATAATCCGGGCTCCAGCTTCCTGCGCCGATTCGAGTGCCCCCTTGCATCACGGTAAATCCAATCAACTGGGAACCCGCGGTCATATAGACACATCGAATTCCGCTTTCGCCAGCCGGATTTCCGCCCACAATGGTCGTATAATCCGCGCCATCCAGACCTATCACGGTCACCGAATTGGTCAGCACCACGCGATTAGAAACCTGCTGGCCTAAAATAACCGCCCCCCCCTCCGCGTAGGTTCCCGGCAGCACATAAATCTCATCCCCGGGCGAGGACGCATTCACCGCCGTCTGTATCGAGCGCGCCGCGGTGTCCACCGTGAGATAAGGCGCGCTGGGATTGACGCTATAAGCGACCACATAACGCGTAACCGCTCCGGCTGCCTGCGGCAGCAAACAACAAAACAGACCCGCCCAGCAGGCCGCAACATACACCTTTAATGAAATCTTCATGCAGCTCCTCGTCAATAACCGTCCGGCCTTTGCGGAGCAGGCTGCCCCCAAAGGTAAATCTTAATGTACTGTTCGATCGCCTGAGTCTTGCCCGCCCGCACGGCTACCTGATACAGGCGCGGGCCATCGCTCAAATTCACATGCTCTGGCACACGAATAGAAACGGCCAGAGGAATGGACGCGCCGGGATCGAGCAAAATATCCTGGCGCCCAAGCTGAATGTCCTCGGGATCGCCAACCTGGCTTCCCTGATCCGGTTTGTAGGACGATTGGGCGGAAGAAATAGCCTCAAGACGATAAGAACAGACAGACTTGGACTTATTGACCAACTGAATGGGCTTTCCTAGCGGGGCCAAAACCTCTACCGCCTGCCCTGGGACCATCTCGAAAAGATCAATGCGCGGAGGATCCAAAAGAAAGGCTGCATCGGACGGATTCTCCAAAGCAAATTGAAGAGCTGTTTCGTTGCGCACGGGAGCCACGGAAAACAACAAAGACCCTGTGATTTCGTATCCGATGTGAACGCCTTTCAGGTTCCTATTGCCGATCGTCGTAACGATCACATCCGCCTGAAATCGCCGGCCCAGGAGCGCCTCGTCGTTCGGCAGCGCAATGGTCATATCGATCTCCGATTCCACCAACGGAGGAACCTCGACGCTCGCGGCTTCGGGGCTCACCCAATCTACGCTCGGAATCGGCTCGTACCCCTCGCGCGGCATTTGCGGCACGCGAATCGTGACGAGCGCTTCAATCGGGACATTGAAGCGATTGCCGATCCTTAACGGCAGATTGACCAGCTTTTTCATGCTCACCGCACGGCCAATGGGGAGATTCTCCACAACAATCTTGCTGTAGTTCATCATCAGACCACCCTGTTCCTTGGCGACGGCTGCGCAAGCCAACGGCGCCAGGCTCCCCACCACCAGACAAGCGACAACGAATTTTTTCATGGGCGATCCGAAAAAAAATGCGTCCGGGGCAAGAGAGCCCCGAACGCAAAAACAGCCTGAATTATATCGCGACAGCGCCAATCGTTACCACAATGGTCTGCTCGTCTGTAGCGCCGTCCGTCGGGGCATCCAAGCGATACCGCAAACTGCGGAACGACTGCGTTGTATAGACGTTATTGCCCTTCGTTTCCGCCGCAGTCTCCGAATCCTGAGCCAGGGCGCTCGCTGTGGCGCGCAGAGCAACTCCACTCAAACGATCTTCCGGACCAAAATCGCTTTCGGCAACCGATCGTCCTGTCTCGGCATTGTCAGCCGGAGTTACCGCCTGGGTAAAAATTCCATACAAAACCGCCGTATTTTGAGCCGGCGCAGTACCCAGGGTCCAAGTTCCCAAAACCGCGGCGCTCGCCGTATAATCCACGGCGGCATAACCGACGTTGTTGACGGTCGCACGAGGCTGCCCGCCCGCATTATTGGACAGATTCGTCGTATTAAAACCGATAATGCCAAAGCTCGTCGGCAACTGGACGCCCTGCAAATCGATGGCATCGGAAGCCACGCTAACAGTTACAGGAAAGTCCAACGTCAAATTTTGCGCCGAAGCCGTGAGGCTCGCCACGCCCGCCAAAACCATCATACCGGCAATAAACTTTTTCATGAGTAACTCCTTTGGATTTGAAATTTCTTTGAATACTTCTCCACTGCATTAGCCACTAGCATCCCTTTTTTCCACTCCACCTCCTTTTCCCATTCCTTTCGCTCGATTGGACATTCTCTATACGTTTGGATGCGCTCGATGCCGGAAGAAAGGTCGCCGTCCGGTCCTGCGTCTCGCCGCCGCCGCTTCCCGGGCCAACCAGCCCCGCGAAGGGACACTCCGGCGCGAGATTCCGGACAACGGCCGCCGCAGATCGGGCCAAGACCGCTCCCCCAACCTTCCCGGCCATACCGTCATTACAACGCTCACTCTACCTTATTGATTAGGTTTGTCAATCCGTATATAATTTATTTACGTTATCCATGCTTAATGCTCATCTATATTGCGTTCTTTTATCTTTTACTGTTGGCGGCTACAAAAAAAATCGGCTGTCGTGCAAACAGGAATAACCACATCGGAATGAAGCGCAGAAAATTGCAACCGCCTGCCCCCCTGAGCAGGCGAAAAGCCAGAGTAGGACGCCAAGCGATGAATTCAATAAAATCGAGGACCGGTTTGTCCGCCCTTCCGCTCCCCTTTCGTTGCGCTTCCTATTCGTTGGAAGCTTTCCTTACCTCCTCTTCGAACGGCACGGCTCCCAGGCCGGACGTGACGAGAGGACTGCGGTTCGCGAAGCTTTTCCTTTTCTGTAGGAGCCGAACCCCCGTTCGGCGATGCGTCAAGACCATCCCAAACGATGACCAAAAAAAGTTTTCCAATTCTTGCCGCGTGAGCCGCGTAGGCCGCGGCAACGCGGCCGCACGCGGTAAAATCCTGCCATAAATCTTCCAACCATCGAAAAAAATTCGCCTCCCTTTTCCCAAGCCCTGGAACTCTTTTAGAGCCCGCCTGCCTCCAGGCCGGTGAATTCATATCAAAACCCCCGCGCTACGAAGGCGGCTCCATCGTGCTGAACACCAACCAAGTCTTCAAGCCGTAGCCCGTCCTCTTCAACAACGACAGCATCCTGGCCTCCGCCTTGCTCGACCGGCTCCTCCACCACGCCGAGGTCTCCATGATCGAAGGCCCCAGCTATCGGATGAAAAAAATCTGACGACCCGGATCCCCGCCAGCCCCGCTGCGCTGGCGGTTATTAAACCAGTGACTTTTGACGCATTTTTCACCGGCGCTGACAGCCTGCGGTGAGTTTGTCGAGCCGCAGCTTCTTCCGGGCGGAAAGCAGGCAGCGTGACCACGTGCGGCTTCGCCGGCGCGATGCCTGCCGGGTCTTTGTCGTGGCTTGCCGTTCTAAATCGCAGTCCGAGGAGCAGCGGCGATGTGGCGAGCGCGCGAGCCGCTGAGCCGCCCGACCCTGCCCCCCGCAAAGATTGCGGAGGGGGGTGGGGGGGGGTGTTGAATTAAGCGTAAGCGCCTCCGGGTGGGCGCGCGCCGGGCGGGCGCAGGAGGCAGAACACGATTTTATGCGACACAACAGGCTCCGCGATAGCGGTGGTTGCCTGTTGTGTGTGAGGAGTCCCCGACGAACGCACGCATAAAATCTTGTTCTGTCTCCTGCGCGGGGTGCGGAGTCTACGGAGCGGTTCGCACAAGACGTGACAAACAGCGGTTGTCTTCAACGGCTGTTTGGCGCGGCTTGTGCTGGCGCGCGCGGGCGGGTCCGCAGCGACCAACGGGAGCGAGTCCGCAGCAGGAAGAGGACGCGCATGGCCGAAAAGTTGCGGAGCAACTTGGCGGCGATGCGCGGGGGCGGGCGCATCGCTCCCGCCGCCCAGCTAACCCCCGCACGGGGATTTCCCCCGGCGCGGCCCACGCCGCGCCGGGGTAGACGATTCAATTCTTGATTCTTGAGATGCGGCCCCTATGGCTCCGAGGTGGACGATTCAATTCTTGATTCTTGAGATGCGGCCCCCATGACCGCCTGCTCTCTCTCATCGCTCCTTTAACCCTGGCTCTCCCCCCCAGGAAACAGAATTTGGCCCAATACCTTTAACTCCAAGAATAGTCATGATTGGTATCCCAGAGACACCTTCTTGACCTGAAAAATATAATAAGCATTGGCGATTGGAATCTGTCATCAAGAGAAAGTCGGGTTTATGTTTTCCTCGTAACCGCCAGATCATCCGATATGTTCCACGTATTGGATCGTCATAATAAAAAGATGCTTCAGTGGTAACGCCCCTCCCCAGGGGCGTCTCACCTCTAAGATACTGGACGTGGTAACTTCTCTGGCGAGAAGAGCCACCTAAAGCTGTGCGATAACACCGGACTTTCCATGTCGATGGAGAATCCTCTAAACGCCAAGCATGAAAATCCTTCGATACCTGAGTGGAATTAGGAAGTTCTCGATACTCCACAGGATGAATCCACTCAGGCATCCACTGAGCGTTGGGGTCATGAGTTGGAGTAGGTGGCGATACAGAGCATCCCATCAATAATACCAATAGATACAAAGGAGAAAGGACAACAACCTTCGTAAAGGTAAAACCACGACCCCATAAAATTCTGATACTATAAATGTTCATTATTGATTTGGATATACGGGCCAGTTAGCACGAGGAAAACTATCGCATCCGCCATCGCACTTCTGACAGTTTGAATTTACTTTTGCAGAGGGCAATCCCTCGATTGCTTGACAAAACGAAATGCGACCACTCGCCATTCGACGTCCGAGGTCAAAGGTGTTGAAATCTGACATAGGTTCTAACACCTCCCAGTCCTCAAAATGTCGAATCGTATCCCAAATTTCTGCTGCATCCGCAGCCAGATTTCTAAGGAGGATTGAGATACCAAATTCCTTCGCCGCAAAACCATACATGAGATTACCTGGAACATCAGCTCCAACACACTTCCCACACAAAGTAAGTGTACCCGCACAATCTGGCGAAGGGCATAATCCCCCAACATTTGCAATCCGGCCATTTTGTGTGTTTGCGGAATAATTCATGGCAAGAGCGAGCGACGCAAACCACTTTAGTGATGTAAAAGTATCCGGAGCACGATCCCAAGGATAGCCGGCAATTACATCGTGAAGTCTTCGAAACTCCTGCTCAATATCGCCTGTCACATCTGGTCCACAGCGATTACATGATGCGAATGAAGCATCCGCTACTTCATTATTATTAACCCAAAGACCAAGGGTATCCCAATTCTTGATAGGATCATTCTCCACAAAGAGGTAAATATTCCGAAGGTCTTTGAGGAACCGGTCCACTCCCACACGCAGAATAATGGGGTTTTCCCCAATGGGATCCCTGGAGAGCCACCGCCCCAACTCGGGGCTGTAAAATCTGAAGCCGTAATATAAACTACTTGGCTTCTTTTTTGGGATCGTATGTATACGCGGCATTTGCTTTTTTCATATCGGACAAATCTAGGGTCATCGCAAATAATTCGGTCCGTCCTGTACTATAATCCCAACAAATACCCTTCAGTGTTCCTTGCAAACCATGTGCATAGTTAGTCGGAAAATACTCAACAACCCATATCATTGTATCATCCTTATCCCACGCCCATTGTGGGGTAGAAAATCCGTACGTATCAAGATCGAGGGTCCCCACAATTGCCTTCTTACCAACTTCACGCACAATGAGCTTCATGAATGTAATGTCGGAAATAACATAAGTTCTATCGCAAATATTCAGAGCATCCCTAAATCCCTCATTGCTGGCCAGTACAATGTCCCCAATAGATGTTCCCGTTGTAAAGTTGATTAAGGAATATCTCGTTTTACTGGAGTCGTACACAGCTCTAACATTTAGCAGTGAACAAGCGACTGAGTTTACGTTCGAATTGCAAATTATTGACGCTCGATCCGATGGATACTTTTCCTTCTTGAAATCATAAGCAGAGATGCGCCACGCTTCGTTCGATTCGCACAAGAAAATACTCGTATTATCAGGTGTTTGCCCTTGAAACTCTGCTCGAGAAAAAGCAATGCGCGCAACTTTGTCTGGAGATTTGATGTCTACAAGCCAATATTCACTTGGCAATGATGTTAACCATGCTGCGTGATGCTGGCAAGGTGCGCTGAAAAAAAACAAGTCAGAGACTGAAACAGGATTAACCCAATTCTTTCCCGTTTCTTTAAATCGGATTGCCAGTGTTTTTGAATCTAAAATTACCGGATGATTCTTGAATGCTTTTGTCCGAAGTCGAATATCGATGAAATCAGAGGCAATAACTTGTTTTGGCGGCATGTCACCGGTTAAAGTGTAGTTATATTTCAGTTTATATGACTCACACCAAAGAACGACTCTTAATATATTTGACGACACTTGACATGAGGATACTCTAACGCTCTCCGTTTTAGTTCCTTGAGAACAGGACGTAATAAGCAAACACACTATGGCTAGAAGCGAGGTACACAACGACCAATTAAAGTAATGTTGATGTGTGTTTGATTTATTCATCTAGGCAACTTTTTCTAATGTCATGTATTAGGTTAAGCATTTCTTTCATACCAATTGTCTTTTTCAGACCATTATGCATTTGAAACTGATCCTCGCCTGGAGTGTAATCAAGAGCATCTACGAGCTGTCCTTTTTGATCACGTGCTCTCAAAAAGTCTAAGAAAGCTTTATAGGCCTCAGCGCTGCTAGCATTTCTTAGCAATCCTGGAGAGCCTTTAACCATTCCTTCAACGTTTCGCAACCTGCCAACGACTTGTAGTAATGGGGCCAATTGCAATCCATCACTTCCACCAAACTGAGTAAAAACATCTCGTAGATAGTTAGCAGCAAGTCCGGGTCTCAAAGCAACGGTGTCGGGATCTGTTCCATCGGGACCATGCCCAAGAGGCGCCATGTATGTCCCGTCACCAACCCCAAATCCTGTTAATCTCCGAAACGTCTCGACCGTGTAAATGCCTTGGCGCTCCATTCGTATTTCAGGAATATCCGTATACTCATATTCCATCTTCATGTGCCCATAAGTGTCAGCTAAAATGTGCAGCAATATCCCCTTTTCCCAATTGCATTTCGCTTCTTTAATTTTGCGCCGCAAACACTCCCGCAGGCATGAAATGCCCTCCTTACTCATACCGTTAAGCTGATGAACAACCGTTTGCATCAAAGAATCGATGACGTTCCCTCCAGCCGCAAAGCCGAACCAAAGATATCCTGCGCTACCAGCCGCATTGAACATCCATTTCCCTGTTGCAGAAAAGCGGACATCAATGTCAGGAAGTGCTGCGTAATACGCAATTTCCATTGCGTTCTCCGCAGATTCTCCCCCAGCCAACATTGCCGCCATAGTGGCCAGATAATGCATATCGAATCCATATAAACCCAATACATCGACTCCATTCAAAGGGCAGTTTTGGACAAAGGAATACAATCCCATTCCACCATCTTCTCCGAGAGGATCACGAGAAAGCCAACGGCCAAGAGTAGGCGAATAATGCCTGAAGCCGTAGTAATACAGTCCCGTTTCCTCATCGGCGTATTTCGAGGAGAAGCGGTACGGGTTGTTCGAAGCCTCGGAGCCTTCGGCCCGGATCGTATTGCCGTAGGGGTCGTATTCGTAGTGGGCGACGACGGCGCCGTTGGAATCGATCAGGTCGGCGAGGTTGCCGTTGGCGTCGGAAAAGTAGAAGACCGTATTCGGAGAATCCGGTCCACCCAGGGAGGCGCTGAGCAGGCCGCCGATGCCGCCGGCGCCTTGCCACGTGATCCCGCTCGCGCGGGAAACGTGGCTTTGGAGGGTGCCGGAGAGGTCCAGGCCCCAGACGTAGTGGTTAGTCCGGCTTGAGGCTCCAGAGATGGATTCGCAGATCAGGTTCCAGCCGTCGTATTGGAAGGCGTGATCGGAGGTCGGCGTCCAGGCGTTGAATGTCCAGGTATGGACTTGTTTTCGGATGCGGCGGCTCATGTAGTCGTATTGATTTTCGATCATCCTGGTTCCCTCGACCGGCGAAATCGGCTCGACTTGCGTTAGCCGATTTTCAGCGTCCCAAGTGTAGGCGAAACGGCCGTCGTTGGTCAAGTTGCCGTCGGGATCGAAATATTGCCGATTTCCGATTGCCGATTGCCGATTGCTGACGAAGGCATATTGATTCAATTCGTTCGCGAGGTAGTCGCGCACGACACTCATTTCGGCGCTCTGCACGCGGTTGCCGATGGAGTCGTAGGCATAGGAGAAGTCATTCGTTCCCATGACTGCGTCGATCAGTTCGGAGCGGGCGTTGTAGGCGAAATAATTTCTAATCGCGTTTTGCTCTTGGGCGATCTCGTCAACGCGGTTCGTGCGACGGCCGAGGGGGTCGTATTCGTACCCGAAGCGGGAGACAGGAGTTTCGTTAAATTGGTTCTGCACCTGGGTGCGCAGATTACGCTGAGGTTCGTAGGCGTACTGAACCCGGAGGCCATTAGCTGCAGAGTAGCCGCTCAACAGCGCCGATTGCTCCAGGTAGGAATACGTGAATACCGAGGAAACGGAGGAGGAGAGCGAGCTAAAGCGGCCCACTGCGTCATAGGCGTAGGAGACGGAATACGAGCCGTTGGAAAACCCTGCGGCCCGGCCTAAGGCATCGGACTTCCGATAGAGGGGGGCGCCGTCGGGCGACTGCTCCTGGGTCAAGGCCAAGGTCGCATCGTCATAGCAATGGGTGTGCGTTCCAGTCCCATCCGTAGTGGTACGCTGACGGCCCAGCCGATCGTAGGTGAAAGAGAGGTCCGGGGTGGCGTCGGAGTAATCGATCTCTGCGAGTCGGCCGGCCAGGTCGTACTGGTACGACGAGGCGACGCCCCTCGCCCACGTCCGGGAAGCGAGGCGACCCAGGGCATCGTAGGAGTACCCCACCCCGTTGCTGTCGGCATAGAGTTTGTTGGTGAGCAGTCCGGTGGAAGGATCGTACGACCAAGTTGTGCGATCCATTTGCGATTTGCCATTTGCCATTTGCAAATAGGAGGAAAATTCATTGGTTCCTCGATAGGTATACAGGGCGGACATGCGGCCCAGGGGATCGTAATCATAGGCGACAGGATAGGCGGCGCCCCAGGTTCCGAGCAGTTGTCCTTTGAGGTCGTAGGCATAGTGCGTTGTTTGTCCGAGGGCGTCGGTTTGGGAAATCCGGCGACCCGTGAGGGCATCGTAGGCAAAGGTGGTGCGATAGCCCAGGGAGTCTTCGACGTAGTCGACTTGTCCTTGCTCATTGTAATGCGTCAAGACGGCAGTGGATCGGGTCCCTTCCAAGGCGTCAGCACGAGTCTGGCGGCCCAGAGCATCGTAAGAAAAGGTTTGTTCGGCTCCGAGGGAGGATCGAGCCCAGCGCATCAAACCGGTGGCGACGAGCGATTCGGAATCGATATCCGACTCGGGCGTATCGACGAGTTCTCGCAACGTCTTTTGCGATCGATCCAAGTAGGTTCGACGAACGACTTGATTGCTGTGGAGGTCCAGACTGATCGATTCGGAGACCAGCGTCGGATGGCCGGCGCCTAATCCCGTCACGCGCTCGCGCAATGTGGAAACCGTTGTCGGATGCTCATCCCCCACCCGAGCGTAGGTCTTGCGGATCGAGGACAACCACCAGGCGTTTCCGTCCCAGACGTAGGCGGTCGAGTTCTCGTCGATCAGATCGTTGGAGGCATTCTCCAGCGTGCCGCTACGATCAACATCCTGGCCGCTTCGAATGGGGCGAGAGAGTTCGTCGTATTCGTATAGGGTTTCCGGCAAGCCGGGGACGAGCGCGGCCGCGAGGCGGCCGGCGTCGTCGTATCGATAGACGGTTGCGAGCGCCCCGCCGCCAAAGGCCGGCTT